>JAVEWJ010000001.1:0-447442 GCA_034004605.1 Candidatus Altimarinota bacterium
TGTTTTTCAATTTCTTGAGTAGGTTTATAACGATGCTTAATTTATCAAAGTGAGTAGTCGGGGTCAATCATTTTGAGTAATCAAATTTTTTTCCAAAAACGATGTTTTTAATGAACGATTGTGTGCGTATTGCCGAATTTCCAGTATTTAAGCCCTAATTTCGATGCAACAAACTCGATTTATATAACTTGAATTTTGACTAATCGTTTCTTAAATATATTCGACAAATTTATATATTGTGTTGAAATATGGATTTTTGGGTTCGGGGTTGACGAATCAGGGGTTGTGGTGGGGTGGGATTTGGGTGATTTATTGATAATGGGTAATCGAAAGGGGGTGGGGGTGGATTTGCAGGGAAAAACTTCGTAATGATACGATGCAATAAATTTTGCGCTGAGGGCAAAATTGAGGCGTAGAATTTGGGTTGTTTTGGGGTTGACTACTGGTTGGGGTGTGGTGTTTGGGCGCGGAGGTTGATAAGGGGGTTCCGTAATGACTCGAATACATAAATTTGCCCTTTTAGGCAAATTGGGTAATGTATATTATGTTTTCTAAATGATTCGAATACATAATTTTTTTATTTCATAAAAAAATGCTTAAAAAATTACTTATTATTTGCAACTCCCCTATGCCCGAGGACATCTGCGAAAACAGACCGGCGGCGGGAATCCGTTCATATCAATTCTTAAAAGCTTGCACAGGGAAATACGAAATTAAATGCGTGGCGATTGAGATGGCACCTGTGGAAAAGGCTTTTGATGAAACTATTGTAAGAATAGGGAAAGAAAATTTCGCACAAGTGCAAAATGTGCACGATGAATTTAAGCCTGATTTGATACTGGGTGTGAATACATATCCTTCTTATGTGGCCTGCGGACTTCATACAGAGGCGCCGATCTGGGCCGATTTAAACGGTTGGATTATGGCGGAAGCGCAGGCACAGGCGTACAAAATCGGCGGAGACTCTTTTCTGCCCCACTATTTTGAATATGAAAAACGAATTCTTGCGCGTGCGGATAAATTTTCGGCGGTAAGTCATAGGCAGGCCGATGCGATTTTGGGCTCTCTTGCCTGGGCCGGAAGACTTAATAATGCAAATTTCGGCACCGAGATGGTCTGCACTATTCCAAACTGGACCGAGGATTTTTTGAGTGATAAAAACGGCGTAGACCACGGAGCATTGGCGAAAATTCCTTCCGGAAAATTTAATTTACTTTGGCTTGGCGGATACAATACATGGGTGGATGAGGAACTTTTATTCAAAGGCATTGAAAAAGCTATGAACGAAATTCCGGACCTTCATTTCGTATCTACGGGGGGTGCTATTTCAGGGCTTGATGACAAGACTTTTGCAAGGTTTTTGGAGATGGTGAACGCAAGTCGGTTTAAAGATAGATTCGTGTTTTTGGGCTGGGTGAAGACAGATGAAATTCCTTTAATTTACGGCGCTTGTAATGTGGGGCTAAATATAGATCGGGCCTGCGTTGAGACGCACACAGGGGCTCGCAATCGTATAAACGAGATGATGAAATTTAGTCTTCCGGTAATCACCACTTTGGGTAGCGAAATCGCAGGAGAATGCGTGCGAGTGGGTGCAGGAATCGGGATCGGAAGAGATGATTATATGGGCAGTGGCAAAGGTGGCGCGCGAGGTGAAGGCGTGGCTTTGGAATTTACGGGTGCGATTGCTTCGGCTTATGGCCTTTGGAGGGATGGTGGGCTAAAGGAAATGGGAGGAAAAGGTCGTGCGTATATTATAGAAGAGTGCAGTTTTGAAAAAGTATGTGAGCCGTTTTTGAATTGGGAGGGCGTGAGGAGCGGTGGAGCTTCGAGTCTTGGAAGTAATGGAATGGTAGATGTCGGTATTTCAAAGGTGAAAGCCGGGGTGGAGTATTTTAAGATGAACGGAGCAAAGAAATTTTTCGAGAAGGCTAAGGGAAAAATACTTAGAAAATGATTTGAAATTATTTTGTAGAACTTGTATAATTCTAGTATATTATTAGTATTATTTTAATATTCAACCATGAACACACTTACCGTTTCAATTGACGAAAAAATCAAAAATCAGGCTCAAATAAAGGCCAAAAACGACGGTGTCACTTTGACTTTCGTTGTTGTTCAGGCATTAAAAGCTTACAATGAGGGGAAAATGAAATTCGGGATGATTGATGACGACGATGAGATTGTTGCGTCATACGATGTGACGACGAAAGCCGGGAAAAAGGCCTGCATTGAAGGATTTAAAAAGCTTATAAAATGAGAAAATTTATTCAAAGAACGAAAAAATTTGAAAAATCTTTCAGTAGAATTCCTAAAAATATTCAAAATAGATTTATTGATAAACTCACTTTATTTATTGAAAATGAGTTTTTTCCTTCCCTCAAAACACACCCACTAAAAGGCGATCTTCAGGGCCATTTTTCATTTTCCGTTACCGATGATGTTCGTGTGGTTTATAAAAAACGAGTCTATAAAGACAAGGAATTTATAATTTTTTTCTTTATGGATATCGGTGGGCATGAAAGGGTGTATTAGGTTTTGGGTTTTATTTTGGTAGTTTACAAATCTGTGATTTCTTTGTGCTGTCGCATTGACTTTCTTTAATTTGTGGTGCGCAGATAAAATTGGCAAGAGGCGGTTTTGGTCTTTCTTAAGTCATTTTAGGCTCGATTTTTCTGCGTGCGCAGAACGCTTGACTTGAGGTGGCTGTTTGTTTTTTGGCCTGGGATTTTGCAGGTGGGATTTTTTAATGATTATTTAATAATTTTTTAATATTGGGTTGATATAATAAATTTACGCTCTTGATTTTGATATCATTTATGATATTATAACAGTGATCTAAATGAAAGAAATGTTTCCATACAATTATTTGATTCAACCGATTAGGGAGGGCGAGGAAATCGCATATAGGGCTTTTGTTCCAAAATTTCCGGAGATGATTATTTTGGCCGAGAGTCCGACTGAGCTACACGAAATTACAGTATCCATCGTAGAAGAAGAGATTAAAAAACGAAAAAAGGCGGGAAAAACGATTCCGGAGCCTGATTTAATGGGCAAATATAACGGCAAAATTTTGTTTCGCACAAGCCCTCAGAATCACGAAAAACTTGTAATTGAAGCGACTGCGAGAAATATTAGCTTGAACAAACTTTTGGAGGAGAAAATAATCGGCAGTTAAGAATTCGGTTTGAAAAATATTAACAATAAATGTATTATATTTATAAATTACAAATATAATATACAAATATGAAGTCCACCATCACTTTCACTACCACCTTATCCCCAAAAATAATGGAGTTTCTCAGACAAGAATCGCAAAAAGAACAAATTACTATTCGGGAAATAATCGAAAAAGCAATAAAAAAATACCAAACTGAAAAGACTAAAGCCGAACTAGCAGAGGCATACAAAGAAATCGCTGATAATCCTGAGATAAAGGAATTTGCTGAAATGGGAATTTCCGACTACAACGAAATGATTAATCAACTCGAAAAATGAAACAAAAAGATATATATTTAGCAAATATGAATCCGACGATGGGAAGTGAACAAAGTGGAAAAAGACCCGTTGTGATTATTTCGGGAAACACTTTGAATACAAATCTGAATATTAAAATAGTGTGTCCGATCAGTAGCAAAGTCAAAAACCAAAGGGTAACCGTTTGTATTGAAAAGAATAAAAAAAACAATTTGGATAAAGATTCCGTAGTTCTTCCATTTCAAGTAAGATCCGTTTCAAATTCAAGGCTCATCAACAAAATCGGTGAAATTTCAGACAATGAGTTAATTCTTATACTCAAAAAATTAAACGAGAGTTTGTTATATTAATCGATATTTTCGAGCAGGAATTTGTAAATTGGGAGTATATGAATTTGGCGTCCCCCTATTGATAGTATTTCTTCTCGGCCATCAAAGACCAATATCTCGCCCAAGTCCAAATTATATTTTTGCATGGCTGAAAGGAGCCCTTCAACTTCGCGATTTCGTGTTTTTTCGTTGTATAAACTTTCACAAACTTGAATTGCGGATTTTATTCAGGTGCATTGAATACTATTTTAAGAGTTTTTATTCCGGAATTCGGTTTTTTACTTTATTGCTTGCTTTCTTCCAGATTTGGTGCGTATTATGCAAACTAATTTACTAAAATTTTCAAATGGAAAAATCAAATCGTGGAGGAAGAGGTGGTCGAAGCTTTGGCGGAGACCGCGGAGGAAGATCTTTTGGCGGTGACCGAGGAGGACGCGGAGGAGATAGAGGTGGCAGATCATTCGGTGGTGACAGAGGAGGACGCGGAGATAGAGAAAGACCGGAGATGTTTGACGCTGTTTGCAGCGATTGCGGAGATGAATGCCAAGTACCTTTCAAACCAAGCAGAGGCAAACCGGTGCTTTGCAGCGATTGTTTCAGAGGCAGTGAAGGCGGAAGAGATGATAGAGGTGGCAGAGATAGAGATAGAGGTGATCGCAGAGATAGAAGAGATAGAGATGATAGAGGTGGCAGAAGAGACGACAAAAAAAGATATCCTGCTGTTTGTTGTGAATGCGGACGAGATTTCGAACTGCCGTTTCGACCTTCTTCAGATAGAGCTGTATATTGCTCTGATTGTTTTGAAGGCAAAAGAGATGAAAACGATTTCCCAAGAGGTGGCAAAGGCGCTGAGGAGGAGGCTGATTTCGCTGAATATTTCGAAGAAAAATTCGCAGAACTCAATGCAAAACTCGATGCAGTGGTAAGACTTCTTACCGGAAAGACAGAGGACCTTCCGCCGGTAAAAGAGAAAAAGGCTAAGAAAAAAGTAGCCGAAGTGGTGGAAGAGGTAAAAGAGGTAAAAGCAAAGAAAGAGAAGAAAGCCAAAAAGGCGAAGAAATAAGAATTATCAGAAATAAAAAAAACACTTGCTTGCGGGTGTTTTTTTTATTATTTAAGTGTCGCTTTCATCATCGATACGGCTTCGGCTCTTGATAAAACGCTTGCCGGATCGAAAGAAGGATCGTTTGAAATAATACTTAAATTGAATGCAACTGATACATAAGCTGAATACCAATTTTCGAGAGAGATAATCGAGTTTTTATCTAAGGGGCTTTTAATTTGAACGAGAATTTTAAGCGCTTCGGCTTTTGTAATCGGACTGTTCGGATAGAAATTTCCGTCCGCATACCCCTCGATTATTCCTTTATAATAAGCGGTGTATACAAATTTTGTGTACCAAAAATCGGAATCGATCGGAATATCCAAAAACTCTTTTTCTCCTGAAAAATTTTCTTCAAAAGAAATGCAATTTGTAAGCAAGGCGAGTTTTAAAAACTCGGCTCTTGTGATTGACTGATCGGGTAAAAACAAATCGGGTGCGTATCCTTTCAAAAGTGGCTGATCGCCAAGACGAAGGTCTGAAAAAGACAAAATTTCCTCCCTCAAAGGATGATTTTCCAAATCGGAAAAAATCTTAGGTGTTTCGTTTAAAACAAGACAAGAATCCTCGGGAAGTACAATTACTTCTGTGATTTCGTCTTCTTCAGGCGCTATTTCTTGTGAAGCCTCGGGCTCTTTTTCCTTTTCGGGAAGTGGCCAAACGACACCGCCTCCGCCACTCGGAGGAAGTACAACATTAAAAGAAAGAGACAAAGTGGTAGGCCCATTTCCAGCCAAGCCAAAAAGCGAAACGGTTTCAGTATTCGAGGATGGCTGTGCGTAGGCCGGGGCGTTTTTCGTGCAAGAAACTGTGGCTCCCGTAGCAGGAGTGGGTGTGCAAGTGTAGCCCGGAATTGAAAATGTATCGTTAATATTTGAATTTATAATTATTTCGGGAAGAGTGGATGTGGTGGAATAAGGTGATGTAGCGTCACCACCTACGGACACAATGGAAATGGCCGGTGGCAAAGAAGTGTCAATCGTGATCGCTAAGGATGGAGAGGCGAGAGATTTGTTTCCAGCCGGGTCCTCTTCCTCATAAGTAATATTGTGAACGCCATCGGAAATCGCTACGGAAACGGAAATTTGCTCTGTAGAGATGGCCGTGCAAGTGTGAGTGGCTATGAGTGTTGAAGGGGCGGGATTATCGCTGTAGAGATTTATCTTAGAGCCGATTTCCGTGCAGTTTACATCGAAATCGGGTGTATTGTCCGCCGTAATATCATCGGTATTTGAAACGCCCAAGTCCGAAGATGCCAATAAATCCGGTGCGATGAGAGGATTTGCAGGTGGAATCAGGTCGGATGCCAGAGTGATTGTGTGCGCCGTGGAAGGCCCGTCCCAAACCTTTGTTTCGTAGACGGAAAAATTATAAGTGGCATAAGGCAAAACGGGAACACTTGTGATTGACCATGAAAGGTCTGCAAGAACGGTTCCCGTACCGATAAGAGTTAAGCCGTCTTTGATTGTTATCGTATTTCCGGCTTCATTTCCGGTACCTGTAAAAGTGGGATTTTGATTATTGTAAACCGTGGAAAGGCTTGGAGGTGTAAGCACGGTCGGAGCAGGCGGTCGGATAAATGAGTTCAAAAAATGAATATGTATGGCTCCCCTGTCGGTGCCTCCGGTATCGTTTCCATAAGTGCCTCCGGCAATATCAACGATGCCATCACCGTTCAAATCGCCGATATCCGAAATGGCAAGGCCGTAATAATGAGTATCCGCAAGGATCGGACCGTTTGTGGTTGCGCTTGAAATTTTAATTGTTGAATTTAAAGTGCCGTCCGTTTTCAAAGAGTGAATATATGCAGCTCCACGATTTGTTCCTCCGGTATCATCGTATACAGCGCCCACAGCGAGCTCGGTGAACCCGTCGCTATCAAGATCGCCCAAAGCCCTCACCTGTGCGCCATATCTATCGGAATTGACAAGTGTTGGTCCGTTTACAGTAGCAAAATCGATTCTGCTTGTGGACTTTATCGAGCCGTTTGTGTTCAAAAAATGAATAAAAACCGCGCCGCGATCAGTGCCGCCGAAATCCTCAGAATCGGCACCGACAGCTATATCGAGAACACCGTCACCATCCAAATCGCCAAGAGAAGAAACAGATCTGCCGTATCCTCCAAGATTGCTTAGAGTTGCTCCATTTGGAGTGAGAGAAGTGAGTTTTACTGTGGATTTGATAGTGCCATTTGAGTTCATAAAATGTATATATACCGCTCCTCTTCCTGTTCCGCCCGTATCATCTCCTGTAGCTCCAGCTAAAATTTCCGTTACTCCATCGCCATCCAAATCGCCAAGGCGAGCAACAGACAATCCGTAAGTGTCGCTATTTACCAAAGTTGGGCCGTTTGGCGTAAGTCCGTTTATTTCAACAGTAGATTTTATTGTGGCGTCTGCGTTTAAAAAATGTATAAAAAATCCGCCTCGATTAAGTCCCCCCGCATCCCTGGACCAGGTGGAAACGGCAATATCAATAACACCATCACCGTCCAAATCGCCAAGATTCGCCAAGCCCACACCGTAAAAATCGTTGTCGTTTAAAACGGCTCCATTGGGAGTGAGCGTATTGAATTCAGTAGTGGATTTTACAGAACCATCCGCGTTCATAAACATAAGTTCAACCGCTCCTCGATTCGAACCTCCTGTATCGTCCGCATACAATCCAACCATAATATCAGGGACACCATCACCGTCGAAGTCTCCAAGTGGCGCTATGCTCGTACCAAGGCCGTCGCCATCGCTAAGTATCGGACCGTTTACCGTAGTGGAATTTATTTGAACCGTGGTATTTGTGGGAGAAATGGCTGCAAATGCGGAAAAACCGTGCAACAGGAATATTACAAAAAATATGGGAATGAGTGTTTTTTTCATAGGGGAAAATTTTCCTTATTTTGAGGGAAAAGAGGGAAAAAGACAAGGGGTTGAAAAAAATTTTTGGAAAATTGGGATACATAATAATTTTCGCTTTGCGAAAATTTTGGTGGGTCGGGCGGGAATCGAACCCGCGACCATTAGCTTAAAAGGCTACTGCTCTACCGACTGAGCTACCGACCCAAGTTTTCAAGTTTTTTAAAACACGCGTATATTAGGGCTCAAGCATCATAAAATCAATAGAATTTTCAATCTTGTTTCGTGTAAAGACTATGAAGGAGGAAAGACACAGCTGGAAGAGCAAAAAGCATATATGCGTTGTTCACTATAAATCCGATCATTTTCGATTTTTCGGCCAAATCGCCGAGGATGTTTCCGGTGCTTTCGAGTTCTCCACCTCCAACAAGAGAAATACCACTTACAAATGCCAAAATGACACTTAAGATAAGTCCCGCGCTCATCACGGAATATATCAAGCTGAGCATAAGATGAACGATTTTTGAATTATCGGAAGAAGTGGACACATCGAAGGCTCCACGAACTGCAAAAAGAATCACCATTGCCACAAAAACAAGCACTTTTACCAAAATTATCGCCTCGTATTCATTGCCTACGGAAGCCATTTTCAAGATGTTCATAAAAAAAGGAGAACCCGCAAAATATTGGCCGAAAATATTTCCGCCGGCATCTGCTGCAATCGCGGCTACGTAAGTACCTATAATCACCTTTAAAGTATTGTCTTTACCAATAATTAGGCTATAAGAAACAATTATTACAAGAAAGACCAATATAAATAAGTCCCAAGAAAGACGAATGTCCATATTTTTAAGGATTGAGGATATATCCGTAGAAAACTTTATTCTTTTTAGGACTCTTTTGCAAGTTCTTCAAAAAGTTGTTTTTCTTTGCGACTTAATTTTGTCGGAATAATCACTCTGATTTTTACGAAATGGTCGCCTTTTTTGCCGTTGTCCAATCTGGGCGCGCCTTTTTCTTTTAGTTTAAAAACAGTTGCTTCTTGAGTTCCTGCCGGAATTTTAATTTTTGTCTTACCGTAAAGAGTGTTTATTTCGACCTCCGTCCCTAAAACCGCTTGTACAATGGGAATTTCAAGCTCTGTAAAAATGGATGTGCCTTCCCTGTAAAATTCTTTTGAGGGTTTTACACGGATATTTAAATACAAATCGCCCGGTTGACCGCCCTTGATTCCCGCCTCTCCTTTTCCACTAACCCTAACCACGGATCCATTATCAACACCTGCCGGTATTTTTACATTAATTTTTTCAGATTTTCTTATGCGACTTGTGCCTTGACAGACTTTACATCTTTGCTCCGGAATTTTGCCTTCCCCCCCGCAATAATCACAGATGCGAGTGGATTTCATTTGGCCTAGAATCGTATTTTTGATTGTGGTTACCTCTCCCGTGCCATGACACTCCTTACAATCCACGATTTTGCTTCCTTTTTCAGCACCCGTACCATCGCAATTTTCGCACTTGGCAGCCTTTGTGATAAGAAGCTCTTTTTCCACGCCAAATATGGCTTCTTCAAAGGAAATTTCGAGTTCGGATTCTATGTCGTTTCCGCGTTGTCTTCCGGATTTTCTTTCGGTAGACCTTCCTTGCCCCCTCATGGATCCTCCGAAAAACGATTCAAAAATGTCCGCAAAACCGCCGGCATCGTTGAAATCAAAGCCACCAAATCCTCCAAAACCGCCACCACCCGGAAATCCTTGAGGACCGCCTGCAGAACCGAAAGTGTCGTATTGTTGACGTTTCTTTTTATCGGAAAGAACGCTATATGCTTCGTTTATTTCTTTGAACTTTTCTTCAGCAGTTTTATCGCCTTTGTGTTTGTCGGGATGCCATTGAAGGGCTAATTTTCTATATGCCGACTTGATTTCTTTTTCATCAGCTGTCTTTGAAACACCGAGAATTTCGTATAAATCTTTATTTGCCATAATATTTTTAAATACTTAATAAGTATAATATTTTGGGAAGAATTTGTCTAGCACTCGTTGAGCGTGAGTGCAAAATTTTCAATGTATGAGAATTTCGCTTGAAAAGGCGAGGAATGTCGGCTAAACTTTTTTTCGTAATAAAAATTGACAATTTGGCGCCATCGTCTAGCGGTTAGGACATTGCCCTCTCACGGCGAAAACAGGGGTTCGATTCCCCTTGGCGCTACCATTTTTTCACGAAGTGAAAAAATTATGTATCTTGTATTTTTGTATTTGCTCTGTTTTTATGGTCCTTCGGAAGTGTAAATTTGTTTTCCAAAGGAAAACAAATTGGTTGACTGAGCGAGGCTTTTGCCTTAAAATCGCGACTTATTTGTGTTTTATGATCAAATATCAACTTAAGGTAAATTTTTGGGTTTTTGCATCGCTTGCACTGATTGCAGGGCTTGTTTTTCCGCAATACGGAGCGATATTTCATGGCAAAGAAAGTATTTTTCTTATGGGGATAATATTTTTCAATCTGCTGGGAGTTGGTGTGAAAGAGCTTTTTGACAGTCTAAAAGCACCAAAAAGCCTTGTACTTTCGTTTTTGGCCTTAAGCGGAGTGTTTTGCGCTATCGTTTTTATAAATAAAGAATTTTTCAATGAACAAGTTTTTGCTGGCTTAATATTGGCCTCAACAAGCGCAATTTCGTTTTCTAGTCTGCTTATTGCAAATATTTATACAGCCGAAAAGCCAAGGCTTTTTATAATTACCTTACTTAGCCTTGTTGTTAGCGCTTTTACGATTCCTTTATTTTTCCCGGAAGCAAACACCTTCGATCTTTTACTCGACACTGCTTATTTCCTATTTTTGCCGGTGTTTTTTGCAGGACTTTTTCGGATCAGTCCTTACGGCGAATACATTGAAAAACACGGAAGTTATTTTTCGATAATTCTTTTCGCCTTGCTTTTGTATTCATTAGTTTCTTCCGTTTCAGGGCTTAAGGGAACCTTTTTCGTATTTATTTTGGCGATTTGTTTTAATGTTTTGAATATCTTCTTCGGACTTGTAATCGGAAAAACAAAATCGGAAAAAATCTCTTTTGCGTTTTCCACAATACTTCGAAATTTCGAGTTTCCTCTTCTTTTTGCAGTAACTGCTTTTCAAACGGAAACTGCCATTGTACTTATGATTTTTATGATTGTTTCCTATATTTTTATCCCCCCAACACTCTTTCTTCTTTCAAAAATCAAAAACTGACACTCGCGGATTTTTCCGATTTAAGGGAAATACCCGGAAGCGATGGCCATTTTTTCATTGCTTTAACGGTATATGTGACGCTTTCAAAGAGAGATGGATCATATTTAAAAACGGTTTTTATTGAAGTGCCGGGGTGAGAAATTTCGGCAAAATAAGTGAGATCTCCGCGCGGTAAAATTTTCCAAACACCTTCTTCGTTTATAATATCGTATTGCGATATCATGCAATTATTTTCATCATAACAAGCGTTTATTTCGATTTCATAAGTATCAGCCATAACATCTTCGAAAACCAGAACGGCTTTATCATCCTTTTCGACCGGATGGGTTATTTCTGGATTTAAAAGGGAAAAATCGAAAGAAGGCGAGACAAGAGTCGTGGAAAGTGAAGTGTCCGGGAAATCGGCTTTGAGGCTGAGCGTCTTTTTCAGGTCTTCGGCTTCGCATTTTGCAGGTATCTCGGAAATGAGGCAAGGCGCATCGTTTAAAGAGATATTTGAAACTTTCATCTCGTTTTGCACATCAGTAAGCGACATTTCGAAATTTGATTGTTTTAAGAGCAAATCTGAGCGAGAAAGAGAAAGTGTGATTTCATAAGCTTCGTTTATTTCTGTAATTTCATGAATTTTATACTCCAGACTTGGAGTGCTTTGGGCAAGCGAACAAGCGCTAAAAACGATTAATGGAATTAAAAAAAGTGATTTATTCATTTGAATTAATTATTTGTTGCAAGTTGTATTTTACAAAATTTTTTCAAATTTAACTAGACTTTAATGCTTAATTTTCATATAGTTTTACGCGTAATTGCCTGCCATGGAGAGATACCCAAGAGGCTGAAGGGGCGGGATTGCTAATCCTGTAGGTCGGAATCTTCCGGCGCGGGGGTTCAAATCCCCCTCTCTCCGCCATTTATTTTTGCTCAGCAAAAATAAATTTAGTTTGCGTTAGCAAACATTGCCACTTCGTGGCAATAAGGCTATAAGGAATGACCACAAAGAAATTTAAAAAATGTCTCGTTATTACGAATGATTTATTTTTTCGTCTCGAGGTTTTTCAGATATTTTATCGCTTCGTCTTTTTGGCGGTCGAATTTTGTCTCGTAGTCCTCGTCTTTTATTTCCACGACTATGTCCGGGGCAAGACCAGCCTTATTAATATCCGTTCCCATCGGAGTTAGCCATTTGGCTATTGTAAGGCGAATAGATGAAGAATCTCTGAAAGTATCAACCTCTTGTACGGTTCCTTTTCCAAAACTCTGCGTTCCCATAAGTATTGCCTTTTTGTGATCTCTAAGCGCTCCAGCCATAATTTCCGATGCTGAAGCCGATCCTTCATTTTGAAGAACTACAAGCGGTATGTCTAAAATCTTTGGTATTCCACTTGTATATAGTATTTCGTCCTCACGGCCATTTTGTCTTATTATGACAGCCTCAGTATTGTTTGAAAGGAAGTTTGAAAGTATTTCAACCGCCGAAGTAAGATAGCCGCCACCATTATAACGAAGGTCTACGATAAGGCCCTCCGGCGGGTTTTCGAAAAATTCTTTGCTTGATACAATCTTTTCAAAATCGGAAGATGTAGTTTCGTTAAATTGGTTTATGCTGATATAAGCGATTTTTTCATCGATTTTTTCATAAGTAACGGATTCAAGGTGAATTGCATCTCTTGTGATCTCGAGTTCAAGTGGCTCATCGAGGCCTTCTCTGAGAATAGAGAGATTTACCACTGTGCCCTTGGGGCCTCGTATTTTTGCGATTGCATCAAATAGATTAAAATCGGATGCATATTCTTCGTTTATCTTATAAATAACATCTCCGGGCTTTAATCCCGCCTTTTCTGCGGGACTGTTTTTCAAAGGAGTCACAACTTTGAGAACGCCTTCCTCGGCGGTAAGCTCAGCTCCTATGCCTTCAAGAGTGCCTCCAAGCGAGTCGGAAAATTCTTTGCTTTCAGTCGGATCCATAAAAACCGTGTAAGGGTCGCCCAAAGAATCGACCATGCCCTTGATCGCGCCATACATCATTGTCTCGTAATCGATTTTGTCCGTTTCCAAATACTCTTTTTCAAGCTTGTTCCAGACTTCCCAAAAAAGAGAAAGTGATACTTTGTCGGGACTTGTGTTTGTGATTTCAACCGGGCCTTTTTCCTCCTGTGAAAGCGTAAAAAGAGTGCCGTTTATCAGATAATTATTCAAAACGAATCCGGCAATGAAGCAGAAAATTCCCAAATAAATTAGTTTGTAGGTTGGTGTTTTTTGATGTCTTAGCATTATAGTTTTTTTAATGGTGCTATTGATAAGGCGAGCTTTTTGACGCCGACTTTGATGTCCGAGAAGGCAACAGTGATGACTCCGCCTTTTACATCTATCACTATACCCTTTCCGAAAATTGTGTGCGACACTTTATCGCCTATTTCGAAGGAATCCGTGATACCAACTTCATCTTCCACTGGAATCGGTTTTTGCACTTTACTATGCGCTCTTTCGGAATAATTTTGTGAAAGACCAAAATTAATATTTGGACTTGATAAAATCGAGAATGTTTCGGAAATGGTTGATTCTATATCTTTTTCGCCTTCGATATAATCCTCGTGAAGGTCTTCCAAAAATCGAGATGGAGTTGTAGTCTTAGTTTCGCCGTAAAGTGTTCTGTTTTCAGTGTAGGAAATGTAAAGGCGCTCCATCGCACGAGTGATTGCAACATATAAAAGCCTTCGTTCTTCCTCTATTTGCATCGGATCAAGAAGGCTGTTTGTGTGAGGGAAAAGACCTTCCTCAAGCCCTACAAGGAAAACCACGGGGAACTCAAGGCCCTTTGCGGAATGTACTGTCATTAAAGTGACTGCATTATCGCCCGCATCAAAATTATCGATATCGGCGATTAGGCTTACTTCCTCAAGAAAAATATCGAGGGACACGCCGGCTTCGAGTTTTGAATATTTTGAAGCAACGCTTACAAGCTCGCGAATGTTTTCAATTCTGGACTCGCCTTCCACGGAGCCGTCATTTAGCATTTTGTGATAACCGCTTTCCTCAAAGACAAATTTCACCATATCTGAAGCGCTTGATTTCGAATTTTCGATCATAAATTTATCGATGAGAGCGATGAATTTTTCAAACTGCTCGGCCTTTTGGCTTTTTAGTCCCGGAATATCCTTGGCCATTTTCATTGCGGTATAAAGAGAAATATTGTGGTTCTGCGCAAAAGAGCTTAGGACTTCCAAAGTGGCCGCGCCGATTTTTCGTGTAGGTGTATTGACAATTCGAAGAAGGCTTACGGAATCGTGCGGATTTCTGATTATTCTAAGGTAGGAAATTATGTCTTTGATTTCTTTTCTTTCATAAAATTTCACACCGCCGATGAGTTTATACGGAATACCGAATTTTAGGAAAGTTTCTTCGAGTACGCGGGACTGAGCATTTGTGCGGTATAAAGCTACAAAATTGCTATAGTCGGGATATTCGCTATCTTTCAGTAACTCGCGAATTTCCCGTGCGACGATTTCGGCTTCGTGCCTTTCGTTTACGGCTCTTACGAGTTTTATTTTTTCACCGCCCTCTTTTTCGGTCCACAAAGTTTTGTCTTTTCTCTGCGTATTTTTCTTAATTATATCGTTTGAGGCATCGAGAATTATTTGAGTGGATCTGTAGTTTTGCTCTAGAAGTACGGTCTTTGCGCCGGGAAAATGTTTTTCAAAATCGAGGATATTTTGAATCGTGGCTCCTCTCCAGCCGTAAATACTCTGATCGGTGTCACCGATCACCATCAAATTTTGGTATTTGTCGGCAAGAAGCTTTATTAAAATGAACTGAGCGTGGTTTGTGTCCTGATACTCGTCAACTGAAATATATTTGAATTTCTCTCTGAAAGCTTCCAGCACATCGGGAAATTTTTGAAAGACCTCTACCGTTTTCATAATAATATCGTCGAAATCAAGCGCGTTGTTTTTTTTGAGTTCCGCTTGATATACAGGGTAAATCTCGGCAACCCGACTTGAAAAATAATCACGGGCGAGCCTTTCGAATTCGCTCGGGGTAACGAGGGCGTTTTTTGCGTTTGAAATGTGATTTAAAACGGCTTTTGGATTGAGCTTTTTATTGTCGATCTTGAGAGCTTCCATTACCCGTTTTATTAGGACCTGTTGGTCGGATGTGTCGTAAATCGCAAAGGAATTTTCGAAATCGAGATTGTGAATCGTTTTACGAAGAATGCGAACACAAATCGAGTGAAAAGTACCAATGGATGGCAAAGAGGAGGGCGAAATCGGATTTTTTTCAAATTCGCCGAGATCAAAAAGGCCCTCAAATGCGTTGATAAAATTTTGCTCCTGCGTGGGACGAAGGAGATTTTCAATTCGTTTTTTCATTTCGTTTGCGGCTTTGTTTGTGAAAGTAACCGCAAGAATGTTCCATGGATTTATTTTTTCTTCTTTGATCAAATACGCGATTCTATGCGTAAGCGCTTTGGTTTTTCCTGAACCTGCTCCCGCCAATACCAAAAGCGGACCCTCTTTGTGGGTAACCGCCATAAGCTGTCTTTCGTTTAATCCCTTTAAAATTTCACTCATAGGAAGAGTATATTTGTCGGGACTTTAAAAGACAATGATTTTTGTGAACAAGTTTGAATTTAGGGCTTTACAACAACAGGAGTTCCTATCGGAGTAAAGTCGAAAAGGAAATCTGCGTCTTCGGGAAGAAGCCTTATGCAACCGTGAGAAACGGGAATTCCGATGTGGCTTCGAGCCTCCGTCCAGTATCTACCTCTATCGTTTCCGAGGCTTGGCAGAGCGTGAATTCCATATCCTCCGGCTCTGAACATCATAAATTTCGGCATAATGTAGTGAGGTGCTTTTGCCGAAACTCTTACTTCTTGTTTGAGTGTGATTTTTGTCTCTCCATATGGTGTGGGAGTGGCCGATTTACCCGAACTTACTCTAAAATTTTTCACGAGTTTGTCGCCAAGATAAACGAACATTTTTTGCTCTGAGATGTCTACAACTATTTTTCTGGGAGCTGAAAGGTCGATATCAAGGACCGAACCGCTTTCCATTGAGAGTGAGATCTTTTCTCTTGCTGATTTCGGGGTTTCTGAGGTTTTTCCTATGTATGTTTCAAGACCTATTTGGGCAGAATCCAGCCATTTTACGCCTTCGACTACAGGTGTATAAAATTCTTTTATAATGTCGTCGGATTTGGGTGCCGTTTCGAAAAATGTGAAAGATGCTATTTCGCCGGGCAATACCCTGAATTGATCCATTACGATTCTGTTTGTGATTTCATCCGAGATAAGATCGGAACGGTCTCTCGGATTGTCGAGGCCAAGGCTTAATACAGGTTTTTCGCATCCGGAGGTTTTGGAAAACCAAGGCGTTGTGCCTGTGTTTTTTAGGAATATTTTTATTTGGTAAGTTTCTCCGGGTTTTACTCGAAGCTTTTTTCGAACTGAAATGATCGTGGCCGAGTAGGTTCCTTTAGCCGGATTTTCATATGCGCAGAATTCCGGAGAAGGTGTGATGTTTTCAGGTGTATTGGCTTGCAAAAGAGTAGTGTTTGATGAGACTTCGGTCTTTTTTGGAGCTTCGTTTGTCGTCGTGGCAATTTCAGGCGATTTTTGTGTCTCGTTTTCAATTGAAAGGACTGAGGTTTTCAGGTAATCCTCGGAGATTAATTGCTTCATATCGTCCGGAATTTGTCTGAGAAGCGCGAAAGAGTCGGTGGTAAAGGTGAGAGATAGCACCAAGACCGCGATGAATGTGAGAATTTGTTTGTGTGAAAATTTCATGGTTTTTATTTTTATTTTTGTTTTGGTATTATACAATATTTTCAGGGTGTTTGTCTAGAAAAATGTATGGAGAAAAAAATAATTCCTGCCGGCAGGAATTATGGAGGTCTTTTTAGGCTTGAAATAAGGCTAGAGTAAAGTTTCTAAAACAATTTTAATACTTCCAATAAGCAATATTTTGCCACTTAAAGCAAACGCGACACGGGAGCTTTGGCTTTCTGATGCGGGGTAAATAAGAAAGGTATATCCCTTTTGGATTTAAATTTGGATTATTCGAGTTGAGTGTCCGCGTCTTCGATTTTGTTTTCGTTTTCGAGAATTTCGAGGGCTTTTTTGAAAGATTCGATGTCTTTGAATTGTCGATAGACTGAGGCAAATCTAATGTATGCAACTTCGTCCAGGTCTTTTAGTGCGTTCATCACATCCTCCCCGATCTGCACAGAGGCAAGCTCAGTGCCGAATCTTACCCATTTTTCTTCGAGATCGTTAACCAATGCCTGCACTTGATCCTGGGTAATTTTTCGTTTTTCACAAGACTTCCAGATCCCCTTGACGACTTTTTGTCTATCATAAGCCTCTCTCGAACCATCCTTCTTTACCACGATGAAACCTGAAACATCCACTCGTTCAAAAGTGGTGAATCTGTGCTGGCAAATTTCACATTCGCGTCTTCTTCGAATCGATCTGTGGCCTTCAGTTTCCCTTGAATCGAGTACACGAGTCGAGTTTTTATGGCATTTGGGACAAATCATTCTTGAGAAATAAAGATTTTTGTGTTAAAATAATATGAATACCAAATTCATATCCGTACAAACTATATATTGTATATGGACCAAAAATCAAACACTAATTTATCTCCCGTTGCAAAGACAGTTCTTGATGCTCTTTCCCCTTTTTATGAGGAAATTCTTAGAATTCCAGATCCGCAAACGGGCAAGTCATTTACTGAAATTTTAAACAGAATGGCGAAATACGGAAATGAACTCAGCAAGGATTTGACGCCGGAAGAAAGACAGTTTTTTGAAGGGCAAGTTGCGCCGCTCATTGAATATGTCACGCAAAAATTAACCGAGATTAGAGAAAAAGTAAAAAATGATACAGCCGGAAAACCCGAAAGACAAACGGAATATAATGTGAAAGCGAATTTTGTGACCGGGCTTAAAAAAGAGGCTTACAAAATTGAGGAGAAAATTCAGGAGGAAGAGTAGTTTCTTTTAAAAATCTTTTTTGTCTGATAGAATTCGGCAAAACAAAATTATATGGAAAATAAGGGAATCTCTTTAAAAGATGCCATAAAAAGTTTTCTTGAATATGTGAAAGTGGGGAAAAATCTTTCTGATAAGACTTCGGAAAATTATTCGCACTATCTTTCGAGATTTCAGAAAGTGCTTTCAGATGAGAAAAAAATGGATGAGATAAGCCTTTCGGATATACAAAATTTTCGTATGTATTTGAAAGATTTCAGAGATGAAAAAGGCAATGAACTTGGCGTAAAAACAAGAAATTATCATCTGATTTCGGTGAGAGCGTTTTTAAAATATTGCGTGAAGAATGATATTGAAACCATTGCGCCCGAAAAAATCGAGCTTTCGAAAATACCCGGCAGGTCGGTGGAAGCGCTTAGCAGAGAGGAAATTGAGCGACTTTTTGAAACGGTTTCAAAATCTAAAAATTCTATTCGCGATAGTGCGATTATCGAGACTTTGTTTTCTACAGGTCTTCGTGTGAGTGAACTTTGTTCTTTGAATCGAGATCAAGTGGATCTTAATCGCCTTGAATTTATGGTGCGGGGTAAGGGGAAAAAGCCGCGGATTGTCTTTCTTTCGCAGAGAGCTAGAGATGCGATTCAAAAATATTTGGATAGTCGTGATGATAACGCAAGTCCCCTATTTATAAATCTGGGAAAGGGTATAAAAGCCGATATTTTGTCTGAGGAAAAGAGAAGGCTTAGCAGAGTTTCGATTGAGGCGATTGTCTCGAAAAATGCGAGGATGGCGGGAATAATAAAAAAAGTGACTCCGCACACTCTACGCCACAGCTTTGCGACAGAGCTTCTTTCAAACGGCGCGGATATTCGCAGTGTGCAGGAAATGCTTGGACATAGTTCCATTACGACTACCCAAATTTATACGCACATTACGGATAAAAAATTAAAAGAGATTCACCAAAAATATCTAAAGTGATATACTTTTCTTATGATAATAGCAGATAGAATAGAAAAATCGTATGGACAAAATAAAGTGCTTAGCGACTTGAGTTTTTTGATTGAACCGGGAGAATTTGTGTCGATTACGGGGCCGAGTGGGGCCGGAAAAACAACACTTATTTCTTCAATAATCGGTGAAATAAAGCCGGACAGCGGGTCACTTTGGGTTCACAATTTTAATGTGCCGATGCTTAAAGAGAAAGAACTCTTTGCCCTTCGAGAAATTGTTGGGGTTGTTTTTCAGGATTTTAAACTTCTTGAAAGAATGACCGTATTTGAAAACATAGCTTTTGCGCTACAGATTTTGGGTTTTTCAAAAGCGGAAATCGAGGAAAAAGTGGTGGACATTCTTAAGATTGTGGGACTTGAAAAACAAAGAAATCAATTTCCTCATGAGATTTCGGGCGGTGAAAAACAAAGGGTGTCGATTGCGAGAGCGCTTATTAAATCCCCAAGTATTTTGATTGCGGACGAGGCTACCGGGAATCTTGATCCTCAAAATGCAATGGAACTTGCAAAACTTTTTTTGAAGATAAATGAAATGGGAACGACAGTAATTTTGTCGACTCATGACAAAGATATTGTAAATTTTGCCGGAAAAAGAGTGCTTCGACTTGAAGACGGAAGGCTTAAATTTGACCTTCGAAACACAGGTTATGAGGGCCTTTAATTTTTCAGATATTATTCAGAATTTTTTAACGGTTTTTTAATGTATATGCCGTATTCTTTTGAATATGGAAAATATACTTATAAAAAACGGGGACGAATACTATCCGAAAATATTGGCTGAAATTACAAACAGGCCGGATTCGTTTTATTTTAGGGGGGATTTGGAGGTCTTGAAAAAACCAAAAATCAGCGTAGTTGGTACCAGAAGGCCAAGCGCTTATGGGGAATATTGTTGTAAAAAAATTGTCGCGGAACTTTGCGAAATTCCGGATATTTGTATCGTATCGGGACTTGCAAAAGGGATCGACACTATCGCTCACGAGACGGCTTTAAAATGTGGAGCGTGGAATATCGCCGTACTTGGAAGCGGGATAAATCATATTTATCCAAGGCAAAACAAGGAATTAAGCGAAAAAATTTCGAAAAAAGGAGGAATAATTTCGGAATTTTCGCCTGAAGAAGGTGCTAGGGACTATTATTTTCCACTTCGAAACAGAATTATAAGCGGAATTTCGTGCGCCACACTTGCTATAGAGGCACCAGAGGAATCCGGCACACTTATCACAATGAAATACGCTCTGGAGCAAAATCGGGCGTGTTTTTGCGTACCATCGGACATTGATAGGCCAAGCGCTCTTGGCTCTCTCCGTCTTTTGCAGCAAAGTCTGGCTTATCCCGTTTCAAGCGGTAGAGAAATTGTAACCTTTTTAAGGGAAAATAGCGGTCTATTTCAGGAAGAAATATTTTCAGCGGGAAAAAAATGTGAAAGAAATTTTCAGGACGAAAAAATGGATTTGGTATTTTCCTTGCTTAATTTCGGTAGAGGTAAAAGCGTTTTTGAAATTCAAAAAAAATCGGAATTAACGGTTTCAGATGTCCTGTCCGTATTGAGCAAGCTTGAAATACAAGGAGATATCATATTTCGAGCGGGGCTCTACTTCAAAAACTAGGTTGGTATATTTGTGACACGATAGACTTCCTCAATGGTGGTAAGGCCTTGCGCGACTTTCAAAAAGCCATCTTCGCGAAGGGTAATCATGCCTTCTTTTCTGGCGGCCATAATCATTTTTATCGATGAAGCTTTGTTTAAAATCAAGTCTTTGATTTCAGAATTTACAGTGATTACTTCCGCTATCACAAGCCTTCCCATATACCCCGTGTGACTGCAAAGTTCGCATCCGTTTATTTTAGGTATCTCCTTTGGAATCTCAATAACCGCGGATTTGTTTACATTTTCCAAATTCGCCATAAGCATTTCAAATTCTTTTTGCTCCGAAACGGTAATGGTTCGTTTTTCTACGCAATGAGGACATACTTTTCGAACAAGTCTTTGAGCGATAATCGTATTAAGCGCCGGAGCAACCATAAAAGGTGGCAAGCCCATGTTTATAAGCCTTGGAATCGTTTCTATCGCGCTATTCGTATGAAGTGTGGTAAGTACCACATGGCCCGTGAGAGCGGCTTGCGCTGCGACTTGCGCCGTGTCAAGGTCACGGATCTCACCAAGCATTATGATATCGGGGTCTTGTCTTAATATTGTACGAAGTCCGGATGCAAATGTGTATCCGTTTTTTTCGTCTATTTGGCTCTGTGTAATTCCATCTATCGTATATTCGACAGGGTCTTCAAGGGTAATTATTTTTGTGTCTTCGTTGTTCATCTTGCCAATCAGAGAATATAGAGTCGTAGTTTTACCTGAACCGGTGGGACCCGTGGCAAGTACCATACCTTGAGAAAGTGTTGAAGATTTTTCGAGTTTTTTTAGAGCGAGTCCTTGAAAACCGAGTTCTGCAAATTCATATTTTTTCTCTCCACCAATCAGGAATCTGCACACAAAAGATTCTCCATAAGGTGTGGGTATCGAAGATACACGAACACCAATGCTTTTTCCGTTGAAATCGAAACTATATCTTCCATCTTGAGGTACGGTATTAAGATTTAAGCGCATCTTGCTTTCGAATTTGATCTGATTGGAAAGGTTTTCGTAAATATCGTAATCAATCGAAAACACTTCATTTAAAACGCCATCGATTCTAAATCTCACTCGTACGGTTTTTAGCTCCGGCTCGTAGTGGACATCCGATGCGTTTGTCTTCATCGCGGAAATATTGATTAAATTTAGCGCTTGTTCGGCGGGGAGTGGCTTGATTTTTTCAGGCAACTGAGCCAAGTTTTCGATTTCCTTTTCGAAGGTTTTTATTTCTTTTTCTTCAACATTTTCAATGATTTCAATTTTTTTGTAGGTTTCCGATTGGTCGTAAATATCCAGGGCCTCTGTGATTCCGCTTTTGGATGCAAGATTTACCATTACCTCAAAGCCCTTTTGTTTTAGGTTTTCTATGCTTTTATTGGTTTCCGGATTTGAAGTATCCTCTACGGCTACTCTTATCTTATTTCCGACTTTGAAAAAAGGAATTAATCTTGAAATTTTAGCTTCATTTATATCTATCAGCTTTAAAAAGTCCAGATTAAGCGGAGTTTTGGCAATGTTTACATAGGGCAATTTCAAATCTTGCGCTCTTTTTAAAGCGGCTTTCTCTTCGAGTTCCCTATTGATTAAATTCAGATTGCCGGAACCTTGAGTATAGGGCGAAGAAGCGCTATTTTGAGCAGTAGTCGAAGAACTTTCAGGATTTATTTCGTTTGGATTAATAATTTCCTCCATAGAGATATAAATATATCTAAAGATTATAGCATAAATAAGCGTAAAAAAAAAGACCCGGTTTGGGGTCTTTTTTTAGTTTTGATTTATTTTGATATAGACTCAATGATTTCGGAAGCCTCCTCCTCGGTGATCTCTTCTATTTCACTTAAGTCTTTAACCGAAAGTCCTTTGAGTTGCTCTACAAGGCTTAGGTTTGCATTTTCCAGCTTTGTTTTTATCTCGTCCGAGATTTCAAGCTCGGAAATGCTCTTTGGTCCGTCTTCTTTTTTCTTAGAAGGCTTGCCGGATTCTTTATATTCGGAAATATCAAGGACATCGATTTCCCATCCCGTAAGAATAGAGGCAAGTCTCACATTTTGACCTTGTTTTCCGATTGCAAGAGGTCTCTGATCAGGTTGGACGAAAACTTTCGCGCGTTTTTCTTTTTCGTTTAAATCGATATGTGAAACTTTTGCAGGTGAAAGCGCCGTTTCGATAAATTTCATTGCGTCCGAATTAAACAAAATTACATCTATTCTTTCACCGTTCAACTCATCCATCACATTTTGGACACGAACGCCTTTTTGACCTACACAAGAACCAATCGGGTCGATCTTCGGATCGCTTGATGAAACTGCGACTTTTGTACGAATTCCCGGTTCTCTTGCGATTCCTTCGATTTTAACAAGTCCGGCTTTGATTTCAGGAATTTCAAGTTCGAGGAGTTTCTTTACAAGGAAAGGGTGGGTTCGGGAAATAAGAAGCTCGGGGCCTCTATTTGTCTTTATTACTTTGTCCAAATAAAGCTTAAGTCTTTGACCGGAATAATATCTTTCCTTGGGTATTTGCTCTCTGTATGGAAGAAGCATTGTGGTCTTGTTGTCGAGATTTAGATAGACATTGTTTCCATCGACACGGTGAACTACAGCATTCAAAAGCTCATTTTCACGGTCTTTGAAAGCATCGTACATCATATCTCTTTCGGCCTCTTGAAGTCTTTGAATAATGACTTGTTTTGCAGATTGAGCTGCAATTCTTCCGTAATCACTCGGTGTAACATCAATTTTTACAGTATCGCCAACTTTTGCATTTTTATCGTATTTTTTGGCTTCTTTAAGATCAATTTGAAGATTATCGTCTTCTACGGCTTTTACGATTTCTTTAATCAAGTAAACTGTAGCGAGCCCTGATTTATCATCGATATCCACATCCACATTTTGATCTTTATTTCCGTAGTCTTTTCGATAAGCGGCCCTAAGAGCGGCTTTAACGGTCTCCATTACCGCATCTTTCGGTATATTTTTCTCGTCGCAAAGCTGATTTATGGCTGCAAGGAATTGGGTTTGCATATATGTTTGTTTAAGGTTTACAAAAAAACAAGGATTTTAAATTAATCCTTGTCGTTAGTGTTACTATAATGATTATTCAAGAGATTGTAAATAGATTCTTGGCCAAAGCCCCTTTGGAGCAGGAATCTAAAAAGCTTTTCCTTTTGTTTGTTTTTAGGAAAGTTTTTTAGCTTTTCAACTTGTTTTTGAAAAAGGGTATTTAATATTTCGGATTCATCAAAATCGATACTTGAAACAACCTCAGAAATGATAGCAGGATCTATCTTTTTAGCTTTTAGTTCCATAATAATTTTGAATTTTCCTTTTGCCTTGAGCCTTGATTTTTCAAGAAAATAGTCGCGTACGAAATCCTTGTCGTTTATGTAGTTTAATTCTTTGAGCCTTGAAAGAACTCTTTTTTCGATTTCTTTAGAAATGGAAGCATCAAGCGATAATTTTTCCAGGAATTTTTTAAGCTTTTCTCTCATTGAAAACTCCGTATACCGTTTTTTAATAGATATGCCAAGGCAATAAGTGATTGCCTTGGCATACGAATTTTCAAGATTTATATCTATCATTATTCTTCTATTTTTGCTTCTTCTTTGTTGCTTTCAGCGATTTCAGCAATTTGTTCGATGTTTCCGGATAGTGTCATTGCTTTTACTTCTTTTCGCATTTCTTCAAAAACTTTTTTATTTTCCATTAGGAACATTTTTGCATTTTCTCTACCTTGTCCGAGTTTGGTGTCTTTGAAGCTGTAGAATGCTCCGGATTTTCGAGCAATATTGAATTTTGCCGCAAGATCCAAAAGATCTCCTTCTATGGAAATTCCTGAATTGTACATAATATCGAATTCAGCGGTGCGGAAAGGAGGTGCGATTTTATTTTTCACAACTTTTACTTTCACTCTAAGTCCAACTTGTTCTTTTTCGATTGAGCCCATGTCTTCGATTTTTCCGGCTGATCTGATTTCCATTCTTACGGAAGCGTAAAATTTAAGAGCTTGTCCGCCTGTGGTGGTCTCCGGGTTTCCAAACATTACACCGATTTTCATTCTTAATTGATTTAAGAATATTACAGTGGTCTTGGATTTTGAAATTACAGCGGTAAGTTTTCGAAGAGCTTGGCTCATAAGGCGAGCTTGAAGGCCCATGTGAGAATCTCCCATTTCGCCATCTATTTCGGCCCTTGGAGTGAGTGCTGCTACGGAGTCCACAACGATAACATCTACGGCATTGCTTCTAACAAGTGTCTCAACTATTTCCAGGGCTTGCTCACCACTATCAGGCTGTGAAAGTAGTAGCTCGTCAGTATTTACACCGATTCTTTTTGCATATTCGGGGTCGAGTGCGTGCTCGGCATCCACAAATGCACAGATTCCATTTTTCTTTTGTGCTTCAGCAACCACATGTAAGCTTAACGTGGTCTTGCCGGAACTTTCTGGACCGTATATTTCAACGATTCTTCCTCTTGGAACTCCACCTCCCAATGCAATATCGAGCGAAAGCGCGCCGGTAGGGATGGTCTCGATAGCTGTCTTGTTGTCTTTACCGAGTTTCATAATTGAACCTTTGCCGAAATTTTTTTCAATTTGAGACATGGCAAGATCAAGCGCTTTCATTTTTTCTTTTTTTGTGTCCATAAAATTTTTCTTTAAGAATTAGGCAATTCCATATTAGGTGAGTAAAACCTTACCGTCAATAGAATTTTTTTACGCTTATATTATAGCGCTTAATCATTAAAAAATTGTGAAAAAATTCTTAATTTTCTCCTTTGTCGAGTTTGAAAAAATTGGAGATGCTTTTTTTCGTACCGAAAGCCACATTTTTGGTGCCACACTTAGCGCACTTATACACATACTTTGACCCAACTTTGTGTGTTTTTACGATCTCCTGACAATCTTTGCAGTAGAAAACTATCACAGGTTCTTTTTCTTGAACTTCCATATTATTTTTGTTCTAAATTATTTGTATTTTCTTTTGAGAAATATGAAAACCTTTCGCTTTCAACATCATCCAAAAGCGAGATTTTTTTTGCGTGGGAATTTAGTTTTTCCACTCCAAGACTTTTTAGAGATTCGTGATGTCGTTCCATCAAATCTTCTTTATCCATCTTTTTTTTCAGAGCGATAAAAGTGCCCGAAAGCATTAAAATCAAAGAAAAAATTGAAAGAACCATTCCAAAACCCACTTTTTTATCCGCCAAATTCATTCCGAATTTGGGATGAAAATATACAGAGGATGTGAGAAGAAGCATAAGAACGGAAACGGAAATCGCGATAAGGTGAATTTGTTGACCTGAAAGAGGAAATTTTTGAATTTTGTGTCCAATAAGCTCGCTTACGATTATGAAAATTGAAGCGGAAGCGCAAATAAAAGTGATCAGACCGGCCATATAAAGAGGTCCGGATACTCCCAGAAAAGTGGTACCTGTATTAAACTTATCCAAATCGCTATACCAAGGTAGAAAACATGATATGGCTAAAAGAAGAGCTCCAATGGAGATAAGTTTTTTTGATAAAACCATTTCTTTCACCAGATTTTTAATTTTTTTTTCAGGCACAAAGTTAGGTTAAATGTTTACTTAAGAATAATATATTTGGTTATAAAGTAAAGTCTTCGTTTTTTTAGTGTTCAAAAAAAAATTCATGGAACAATTTCGGGGTTTTAATATATATTAAAAAAGGAATAAAAATATCGACTTATGAAAATTGCAATAGATATCAGAAGCGCAGAAGGAAAGAAAGCCGGAAAAGGCTTTTATACTTATCATTTATGCAGAAACATTTTGAAGTTTGACCTTGAAACTGAGTTTATATTGTATGGCGAAAATCCCGATACTTCGGAATGGAAAAGTCCTAATGTCAAAGTGAAAAAGATTTCCGCTCGAGGAATTAAGTGGCATATAAAAACTTTTTTCGATTTAATTAAGGAAAAACCGGATATCTTTTTTGCTCCGACAAGCCTTATAATTCCGGCTTTTCTTCCGAAAACAATTAAGACAATTGTTACCGTTCACGATCTTGTATCCATTCTTTTTCCTTCCACTCATTTAAAGAAGGCGGTATATATCGAAAAACTTCTTCTTGGCCGAGTTGTAAGAAGAGCAAAGAAGGTTTGTGCCGTTTCCGAAAATACGAAAAAGGATATTTTAAATACTTTCAATACTGAGGAGAAAAAAATTTCAGTTGTGTATTGTGGAGTTTCCGATAAATATAAAAGGCTTTCGGATGCAGAAATCGAAAGTTTAAAAAAAGCGGAAATTGCGCCGGAAAAGTTTTTCCTTTCCGTGAGTACCATTGAGCCTAGAAAAAATTATGTGAATTTGGTGAGAGCATTTTCGTTTTTTTTAAAAACGAATCCGGATTTTAAACTTATTATTGTAGGGCAAAAGGGATGGCAATTTGAAGAGGTGTTTCGAGAAGTTACAAGACTTAAGATTTCGGATAAGATTATTTTTCCCGATTATATTCCAGAAAATGGTCTTCTGAATTTGTATAATTTGGCGACCGCTTTCGTTTTCCCTTCGTTTTATGAAGGCTTTGGAATTCCACCTCTTGAGGCGATGAGTTGTGGTTGTCCGGTAATCGCTTCGAACAAATCTTCGATTCCGGAAGTGGTAGGAGATGCGGGGCTTCTTGTGGATCCCAAAAGTCCTGAGGATATAGCTGAAAAAATGAAAAATATCGCTGATAATGAAACTTTAAGAAAGGAACTTAGAGAAAAGGGTTTTTCGAGAATTTCAGCTTTTAATTGGGAAGATTCTGCAAAAAAAATGATTTCTATTTTTAAATCAGTTTAAGCTATAACAGTCCTGGGATGGCTATTTTTAGAGGTGGAAGAACTATATCGAAGTAGTTTATATAAAGTTGTCCAAGAAATCCGGCAAATAGAGGGACTGTAAGGTTGTCGTCGAGTTTTGCGGTGACAGCTTCCGAGAACGTGGCGGTAAAAGCCATTATTAAAACCAAAAATGGGTGTATGTGAAAGATTAACATTCCAACAATCACATTTGCAGTGAAGCCTGAAAGTGTGCCTATTATTGTCTTTTCTTTATATATTTTTGTAGTACCGAAACTTCGACCCATAATCGCTGCAAACATATCCCCAAATACAGTCATAAACATTGCTAAAACTGCGACCCAATAATTAAAAACGGCAAAACATATAAGACAGGCAATCACAAAAAATGCGGCTCCCGAGATTGAATCTTCTTCGTGTTTTCGAAAAAGAATACTGAAGACTTTTAGAATTTTCGGTTTGTGAACAAGACGAAGTTGCTCTATTTCAAGGATGAACAATAATACTGCCGTGAGGAACAAATCGGCCCAGCCTTTTGAAAACATTAGTAGGATAATCGTATAAGCGAAAACCAAAAACAGTCCCGCTAAGTGAATTGATTTTCTGAGTATTTCGGAGAGAATGTGTACCTGCATTTTGGGGATTTATTTTTTCCAGAAAGAAAGCCAAGACTTTTTCGGAGCGCTGAGTAGTTTAACTTGATTTTCAAGTGTAAAGATCTTTTCGTTTAGAGTGTTGATTAGTCGGATGAAATTTTGTCGTTCTTCGGAGTGCTGACTAATCATTTTTTCGAGAGTTTGTGTAATCGCGCTCAGATCTTCTTTTGTAAGATAGTCTTCGTTTTTTTCAATGGATTTTTCTTCGGAAACGATTTTGTTTTCTTCGGATTTCTTTTCAGCTGTCTCAATTACTATTTCCGCTTTTTCAACAGGAATAGCTTTCAGACTGCTTTCGCTTACTTCAAGATTTTCAGATGCGGAAGGATTCACTTTGTAATAATCAAAGAGAGATTCTTTGATTATCATGTAGTTGAATCCTTGGGGAGTCCTTTGTCTTCGGTATTTGATTTTGTTTGATTTGATAGCCCTTCTGAGAGTTTGGAATGATTTATTAACAAGATCCGCAGCTTCTTGAATTGTTAAGTATTCTTGGACCATGGTTAGTCAAAATTAAAAGAATGAGTTTTGGTAAATAAAAATTAATACAATTTCGTTGAATACACAAAGCATAAAAATCAATTAAAATTGACATAATCTGCGGTGGGTTTTTGACTAATCATTAAGTGGTATTTTGGGTTTTATTTTATTTAAATAGATTGTCCAAAGTGTGAAAAACATAGCTGTGGAAGGGATCAATATCAAAAGAACATTTTTCAGAGAGAAAAAATTGAGAGTGGATGCTAAAATATTTTTGTCAGATGAAATTGTGATGGTCTTTTTTTCATTTTCTTCATCGATGATTTCATAATCGGAAAACTCAACTTCCTCGATATCTTGCATTACGGTGGTAAGGGTCGAAAGGACACCGTTTTCAAAAGAAAAGTAGTATGGTTTTTCTTTTTTCGTTTGAAAATAAATTTCCGCAAGAAGTCCTTCCCCAACAGGTAGCATATCTTTACTAGTAAGTGTTTCTCCGAAAATTATTTTGTCGGATTTTTGTGTAACCAAATACATGGGATCCCCTCCTCTCTCAAGAAAATCCCCGGGAAGGTATTTTAAAAATTCAATTTTTTCATTGTCGAACTTAAGATGGAATGCGGCGCCTATGACAGGGGTTAAAGCGTCTTTTGTGTTTACATTTATTTTAAGAATACCTTTTTCCAAAAACTCATGGGTAAGAAAAACCGTTTGATGTGTTTTTTCGGTTTGTTTGTTTTCAATTTCAATATCATTTATGCTTAAAAATTCCGAAGCTTTCGCGCTTAACACATTCAACACGACAAGGCTTTGGATAATCAAGATAAACAGGAAAATCAGAAAGTATTTTTTCATTTCTGGTTGTGGTTAGGGCGGTCGCCCTTCGGCGACCGCCTTGAATTAATAAGGTTGAAATTCAATCAGTATGTTTTTGCGAAGTTTGAGCCGAGAATAATCAAATCTTTTCCATCAATTATTCCATCGAAGTCAAAGTCTCCGGCAAGTTTGTAGTTTGCGTCGGGGTATGATTCTCCGAAGGATCTTGCTAGAAGCTCCAAGTCTCTTCCGTCGACGCGTTTGTTTTTGTCCATGTCGCCTCTAAGACCTCTTTCTTCAGAACCTGAAACAATTACAGGCGGACTATTTGATTCTCCGTTTACCGCTATTATTGAATATTCATAAGTAATTCCGGTATTTACATTTTGCGTGTCTTCAAAGAATAAGTCTGTTGTTTCCCCTATTTTTACCAATACACCGTTTGGGGATTTACGATTTACGATGTATTTCGTAGCTCCCAGGTCCGGAGCGTCCCATGACAGTTTTAAGGAATATATGGCAGTTCCGTTTGAAATTGTGGGGTTCTTCACGGTGCTTGATGTGGAAGAACCGCTTGAGATGGTGCCGGACGTGAGTTTTGCGGTCATATTACCGGTCACATCGGAAACAAAACTGTTTGGCCCAAAATTTAATTTTGTAGACTCTGAGATTTCTCCAACGATTTTAAATTGCATCGTAAACAAAGTACCTTCTCCCGAGACTCCGGTTGGCGGATTTTTAAGTCGGGACGAAGCAACCACTAGCTTCCCGGGCACTGAATTTTCAAGAGCGCTGAAGAAGGATGTGGTGGATCCGTCTTTTTTCAAAAAATCTCCTTCACTTGCCGATACAAACTGGATTTTTGCCGGTTCGTACAAAATATCAAAACCGTAGGAATACATATTCTCCACATTTTTTACATTCACCGACAAGGTCTTTGTTTCGTTTAAATTCCCTGTCGCCAGTTCAGGTGAAATAAAAACTTCCGTACCTGAATAGGCCGTTTTGGAATTGATGGACTTGGGAGTCCCAAAAATCAAGGTGCCTCCCGAAGAGAGTGAACCGTTTGAACTTTCGGCGCTGTTCCAATTTGTGGAAATATCTCCGGATAGTAAAGGGTCCGTCCTTTCCATTGTGGCTTTTGTGGTATTTGAACCTGCCGGGAAGGCCGCTCCCGCTGTATTAACGGAATCAATAATATTTCCCGAAGGATCTTTTAAAATTAATGAATCTCCGGTATTTGCGAGAGAAAGAGATACAATTAAATCCGCCGTAATATTTGATATGGAAGACTCTGATTTTTCGATAATGAAAAAGCCTTTTGCCGGTATTTTGCCACTTAAATCGTATCTTGTAGTGAGATCATCCTCTATATACCATCCACTTAGATCTATTTCCGAATTTGTGTTGTTGTAAAGCTCGATCCATTCATCGTTTGAATCATCTATTGATCCTGCCCATGCGATTTCATTGATAATGACTTCGTTTCCCGAATAAGCAAACGAATGAGGTATGTTTGTAAGAAAAATTTGTGACGAAAGTGCTATTAAAAGCAATGTCGTCGCTTGTTTTATAGAAAAATTCATAGTACTTGGGTTAAATTTATCCTAAAGCGCTTTCGGACGAATTTAAGAGTACCAAAAGAAGATTAAAAAATTTTGAATAATTTCTGAAAAAATTATGAACTTTATTGAATTTGAGATTTTACCTTTTCACAAAGAGTAATAAGCCCGAATTTTTTTCCGAGTGTCGAAAGATCTTCCATGTTCTCTACATTTTTGAGCACTGCGAAGTCTTTGTCTGAAATTAAAATCACAGCCGGATTTTTTGCAAAAGTGGTAAAATCCGTCGCGCTGTAGCCGATTTTGGGGGATAGCTTTTTTGAAAAAGAAATTTCCTTTGGAGCGGTTGCATAAAATGAAATCGGCAAAGAATTCGAGAAAAAAGCCAAATCAAAAATATACATGCCTGAATTGGCTGGGAGATATGCTGTGTGAGTGGGATCTTGAATTTGTCGGGTGGTGTCGTTTATGCTATGAGCTTCGAGAATTCGTAGAGTATCTTTTCCGTCTTTTTCAATGATTTCTATTGTACCGAGTTGATCGGTTTTCTCAAATTTGTGTCTTGGAAGACCCAAAATATAACAATCATGATTTCCTTTTACGGAGGATATATTTTTTAGAATATCCGGATTAAAAATTCCTGTACCCTGCACTATTAAAATTTTTGAAACACCTTTTTCTTTAAGATCGTTTATTAATTTTTTGTCATTGTAAAATGCGACAAGCGGCCCTCCCGATTCATCCGGATTTTTAGCAATTTTAATTTCCCCATCCTTAATTTCCAGTGAAATTTTTTCTTCTTCGCTTAAATGAAGTCGTTCTCCTTGCGAAATATAATGAAGGTTTTTTAGGCCGAAATTATTGAAGGCTTTTATTTCTTCGGGAATTACTTTTTGTGTAGTTGAGCCCTTGGGACCGAGCGAAATTATTACAGGAAAGTCGACGCCGTGTGTGTCGGAAAGACTCTTAATGATTGAAAGATTTATCATCAGCGTGCCAAAATTTTCGGGAAAATCTTTGATGTGGATCGTGGCTTTTGTAAAATTTTCGAGATGAAGATTCTCCATTCCGGATTTTTCTAGGCTTTGAGCAAGACGCTGGCCTTCACCACCGGCCGTAAAGAAAAAAGCGACCTTCGATAGTGATTTTTCATCAAAAACTATTTCAGAAAAATCGTAAACTTTTGGATATTTTTGTGTTGCGTTTTCAAGAAGATTTTTTGTTTCTTCCATGTTTTTAAGCGCGATTTTTCGTTCGGATTTTTCACGCAGGAAGTCGTCGAAAGGGTGATTTTCGTTTAAGAAATCAACTACGTGCGCTATTTCGTTTTCCGAAAGGTTTTCAGCTGATTCAGTATTTTTTAGAAGCAAATCTTTTGTCCAAAGTGTCATTTGTTTTATTTAAATATTGGTCTTTTTAATGGGATGACGCCTCCTTTTTTTCTTACAGCGTTTATTATTGAAAATATTTTTTTGTTTGCAATAAGTCTTCTTTCAAGGCTTCGTTTGCCCGGAAAATTTGTAAGAGAAAGGCCTATTATCATAGAGAGTATGCCTTGTCCGGGAGTAAAAAGCATCATAAAACCACCTAAAAAAAGAATTAGTCCAAGTATATTTTTCAGCACAAGAAAGGAAATATTCAGGAATTTTGGAATCTGCATCTTTTTTAGGCTCGGTGTGGTTTCGTTTTCAAAATAATCGGCGGGAATCCGTAGAATCATAAGCGGAACGAAAATTATAGTGGCGAAAAATGCGAGAATCGAGCCCAGTGCTATGTAAAAAATGAAATAAGAACTCATTTTTTTAGTTTTAAGTATGCCAAATATTCTTCGTTTTTTCCGGATTTGCCCGTAATCGGAGACTTGATAAAGCCTAAAATTTCAAGATGTAAATCGGCTAAATCGTTTTTCACTTTTTCGAGAGTTTCCTTCAAAAATTCCTCTTTTAATTTGCCTTTGACGAGATGTCTTTTATCGGCTTCGTAGTGAGGTTTAATAAGTGAAACAATCACCCCATTTTCTTTTATCAGAGAAATCGCTTTGGGAAGAATATTTTTTTGTTTTGTCCAACTTGTATCAACGGAAACAAAGTCCATTTTTTCAGGCAGTAAAACCTGCATCGCGTTTGTGCGCTCCATTACGACGACTCGATTATCGTTTCTAAGCTTCCAATCGAGAACTCCATAGCCCGTATCAACTGCGTAAACTTTTGTCGCTCCGTTTTGAAGGAGGCAATCGGTGAATCCGCCCGTGCTACAGCCCAAATCGGCGCAAACAAAATCCTTTACGACAATTTCGAATTCTTTTAAAGCGAATGCCAATTTTTCGCCGGCGCGTGATACGAATTCCATTATAGTTTGAGTAATTTTATGTATTCTTCCAGACGATTTTTCGGGCCTTCTCCATATCTTTCCACTTCAGCCCGAATATCATCAAGAGTGAAAATTTTACCCTGTTTTTTCGGATTTTTCGAGAAGAATTTATCCGCGATGCAAATTATTTTTTCTTCGATACTTTGAGGAATCATGTCGCGCTGAGGAAGGGGCAGGTTTTGGGCTATGATTTCGTCTTTTGTAAGACCTACTCCGACATGCCGTTCACAGATAAGTGCATGAACTTTAAAGCCTTCGTTTTCAAGAATTTCACGACCGAGGACGCCGTGCTTGATATAAGGCTCATCGCCGTGACAAGCGATATCCGGGGCGTTTGTGCGAAAAATCCCAATATCGTGAATCATTGACGCTTCTTCAATAAACTTCAAATCGGGGTGTAGATGCGCAATATTTTTTGCAATTTCGAGGGCTTTGTCTCGCACTAAAATCAAGTGCGGAAATAGAATTTTGTATGTATCCGAAGTAGTATCGTAATATTTTTCAAGAATTTTTATCGGGTCCATCGTTTTTTATTATTTCTTTGAGTGTAGCAAAGAGAATTTAATTTGTTTAAAGAAAATTTTTTGACAAACAGGAAACTACTGGTATTATCGCTTTTGTTCTCGGGCTGGCGCTTATACATCCCACGGAAGGAGGTACTATGCCGGATGTTGTAAGAAATTGTAAGACACCCGAGGAACTGAAGAAAATTTTCGCAAATTTCAAGGTCCACTCAATCACGGTTGTGACTGATGTGGGAACTGAAATCAGCGGAGATTGTTATGGGTTTCTCATTTCACAACAAACCGTTAAAGTTGCCGGCGAGGAAATTGAGCTTCGGACGGTCAAGGAGTTCCGTGTTCACATCTGAAAAGATGGTGGACCGGACAAAGACACAAAAAAAAGACAGCAAGGGAGAAATTCCGATGCTGTCTTTCAGAATCGTTTATTTAAGAAGGCTTTGCACCATTTGGCTTACTACCGCGCCATCGGCTTTGCCTTTCACTTTCGGCATAAGAACTTTCATCACTTTTCCGCTATCGGATTTCATCTCTGCACCGGCCTCTTTGATGCTTTCTTCCACGATTTTTTTAAGCTCATCGTCTGAAAGCTGAGCAGGAAGATATATACTTAAAAACTCTATCTCTTTTTGTTCTTTCTCAGCCATTTCGGGGCGATTGCCTTTGATAAATTGTTCATATGAATCTTTGCGAGACTTAATTTCTCTTTGAATTAATGAAAGAACAGTTTCATCATCAGCGACTTTGTCTGCACCTGAAACTTCATATTTCATTATCGCAGCCTTAAGCATTCTAAGCGCTCCCACCTTGATTTCTTCTTTCGCTTTCATAGCGTTTAACAGATCTGAATTGATTTGTTCTTTTAAAGTCATTTGAGTTTTGGTTAGTACGAGGATATTTCTAGCATTTTTTTGAATTTCGGGCAATAAAAGAGCGCGCACGGTGGGTGCTCGCTCGAGTTCGGATGACTTCACTTGGGAGACGGAGACTTCTTTCGAAGCTCCATTACCAACTCCGTGAATGCTTCTGGGGTGAGGACATGAAATTCCATGCCGTAGAGGTGGACCAGCTCTCGATATGGAAATCTTCCTTTGCGGTCGATGACGAAGACCTTGCCACTCATGAGCGCGAAGGCGGTCTTCTCGAGGAAAATTTCATCGAGGTGTTCTTCCTTTCGCCTTTGCGATTCAGGAGTCTTGAGTCCTTGCGAATCCCTGATTTTACAGAAGTTCGCCGTCTCCCCCATGGGCAGAAAGGCAATAAGGTGCTCCGCGGGAAGAGTTCTCGCAACTTCACGAAGATCTTCTTTGGACAAGTCACCTCGCCCAAACATTTTTCCATGATGGTTGAACCAGCCGACTTCGTGAAGGAAGTCTTCACCACAACGCAGGACTTGTCCGTCCTTGAGTCGAATAGACCCATCTTCTTGTGACACTTTGTCCTCCTTTTGAATGTGTCAATTTGACCCGCGACTTTTAAAATATATCACGGTTTTAGTTTTTGTAAACTAATGAAGTTTGATTATTCGATTTTCCATATATCGGAAGGTTTCAAAATCCCCGTTTAGTGAAGTGAGGCGGTTTTTGTGGCTTTCGCGAAGGAGAAGCTTGGCTTCGTTAATAGGCAAAAATTTAATTTCGGAAAGTTCGCTTTCTTGTAATTGTATTTGTTGTTTGTGAGTTTCAGAAATGGTTTCGCCGGTAAAAATAAATTGATAAGATTCTATGTCCGGATCAATTCGATAATCCAAAATAAGAAGTTTTTTGATTTTTATTTCGATCCCCAATTCTTCGAAAATTTCTCTATTAATACACGACAAAGGAGACTCGTTTTCTTCGATAACTCCACCGGGGACGCTCCATCCATCTTTGTAGGTCGGTTTTACGATGAGTAGGTTTCCTTGTTTATCAAATAGATAAGCACCGGTGCCTGAAATTTTTCTATTTAAACTTGCGAGCCACTCCGCGCGTGTTTTCATTTTTTGTCGGTTATTTTATTTAAGTTCACAGGATTTTTGGGTATTTGACAAGACAAAAACTTTTTTAGAGCGGGAAAAAAATATATACTTCGAGCACATAATCGATTTTTATGATTCAGATTTACAATACTTTGGGTAGACACAAACAAGAATTTAAGCCGATACATGAAGGAAAGGTGTTGATGTATCAATGCGGTCCGACTGTTTATTGGACGCAACATATCGGGAATATGCGAGCGATGATTATCGCGGATTTGATTAAGAGAAGTTTTGAATATTTGGGCTATGAAGTGGTTTTTACAAGGAATTATACCGATGTGGGGCATCTTACTTCCGATGAAGATTTTGGCGAAGATAAAATGGAAAAAGGCGCAAAACGGGAAAATCTCACTCCTCGTGAAATAGCCGATAAATATATTTCCGTTTTTGAAAAAGATGTGGCTGATTTGAATACTGAGGAACCCACTTTTAAGCCTCTTGCGACCAATTATGTAAATGAGATGATCGAGATGGTTTCCGTTCTTCTTGAAAAGGGATACGCATATTCAAGCGATTTGGCGATTTATTTTGATGTGTCGAAAGTGCCGAACTATACGAAACTTTCGGGTCAGAATCTTGAAGAAAATGTGAGCGGTGCAGGAAGAGCGGAAGTGGAAGATACTGGGAAAAAGAATCCGTATGATTTTGCGATTTGGTTTTTTCGAGCAGGTAAGCATAAAAATGCGCTTCAATATTGGAATTCGCCATTTTCATCTCCACTTGTAGAAAACGGAGAGGGTTTTCCGGGTTGGCATATGGAATGTAGTGCTATGGCAAAAAAACTTCTTGGTCCAACTTTGGATATACACATGGGCGGAATTGAGCATGTTCCCGTTCATCATACAAACGAAATCGCTCAGAGTGAATGTGCCAATGATGCACCTTTGGCTAATTTTTGGGTGCACAATGAGCATTTAACCGTGGATAACGGAAAAATGTCCAAATCTATCGGTACGGCCTTTAGTCTTTCTGAAATTGTGGAAAAGGGATTTTCTCCGATGGATCTTAGGTTTTTCTTTCTACAAGCGCATTACAGGTCGAAACAAAATTTCACATGGAATGCTCTAAAGGCTTCGAAGCAGGGTCTTGATAATCTGAAAGCCAAAATCTCGGAGTTGGGTAGTCGGATTGGAACGGTTGATGAAAAGTTTAAAGAGGATTTTATTGTGCGAATTTCAGATGATTTTAACATTCCAAGTGCTCTTGCGGTCGTTTTTGAGGTGGTGAAATCGGGGCTTTCCAATGAGCAAAAACTTGCAACGATACTCGATTTTGATAAAGTTTTGGGGCTAAAACTTCGTGAGGCTATACAAACTCAGGTTGAAATAAGTGAAGACATAAAAAAACTTATTGAAGAACGGGAGCTTGCCCGAAAATCCAAGGACTTTGCCAAGGCGGATGAAATAAGAGCAACTCTTCTTTCTCAAGGAATAGAGCTTTTGGACGGACCGGACGGAGTGAAAGTGAAAAAGGTCTCTTAATTAATGCTGTTTATTTGAGGAATCCTCATTTTTGTAAGCCGTTCTATTGACGCAATTTTTCGCTTTTGATCTGGAGATGCAAGGGAAATCGCTCTTCCCATTTTGCCGGCTCTGGCAGTTCTTCCTATTCTGTGGACATAATCCTCTGCATTTTCAGGTAAATCATAGTTTACAATAAGCTCGATATTGTTTACATCGATGCCTCTTGAAGCGATATCCGTAGCCACGAGAATTCGATATTTGCCTTTTTTAAAGCCTTCAAGCGCTTCGATTCTTTGGTTTAAAGATTTATTCGAGTGAATTTCGGCGGTGCTATATCCCATATATTTTATCGATTTGCAAATCTTTCTTGCTCCGTGTTTTGTCCTTGAGAAGACCAAAACTGTGCCGGTATATTTTTTAAGTATTTTTTCAAGAGCTTGATTTTTCTTTTCACGAGCTACGAAAATAAGTTCTTGTCTGATTTTTTCTACAACTTGCCCGGGACGAGAAACCTCTATTCTTTGCGGATTTTGCATAAAAGCAGCAGCGATTTTTGCGATTTCATCCGGCATAGTAGCTGAAAAAAGCATTGTTTGTCGCTCTTTGGGAGCGTTTCTTAGAATTTGATTTAACTGTGGGGCAAAGCCCATATCCAACATTCTATCGGCCTCGTCCAAAACCAATATTTCAAGATTTTTCAGATGAAGAATCTTGTCGTTTAGATGGTCTATTATTCTTCCGGGTGTACCGATAATTACGTGCGGATTTCTGTGAATATCGCGAACTTGTCTTCCCTTGGGTGTTCCTCCGATGAGAAGGGCTGATCGCATATTCATTTGAGGCAAAAACTTTTTGAGCGTTTCTTCAACCTGCATTGCAAGTTCTCTTGTCGGAAGAACGATTAAGGCCTTTTTGCCGGGTAGTGTAGATAGGCGTTCCATAATAGGAAGTGAAAATGCAAGTGTCTTTCCTGTGCCTGTTTGAGCCACGCCGACGATGTCCTTTCCCTTTACAGCAACCGGAATAGCCGATTTTTGAATCGGGGTGGGAGTCGTAAAGTTCTTTTTATCTAGCGCTTTGATTAAAGTCGGGCAAAGGCCCATATTGATAAAGCCGTTTTCAAGGGGCTCTTTTGAGATTTCGTTTTCAACGAGCTCTTTTGGGATTTCGTTTTCGATTTTTTCTTCCGTTTGCGGAATAAGCGAATTTACATCGAAAATATCCTCCGCTTTTGGGAGCGGTTTTTTGAAGAATTTATGTGTAAATTTCTTTTTAAACATAAATCTTGGTCTCTTTGTTTTGTTTGTCGTATCCATATAATAATTAAATATTGTTTATCTATACTGGTATTTTTTCCTTTTGTCAATTTAAAACCCGAAATTCATCGGGTTTTAAAAAAATTTGTGAGTGTTTTTTTAAGCTTAAAGTGCTTTGAATGTGGGGATAAGTCCTTCCACTTCGGCCTCGATTTCGGCTTGTAAATCAGCTGAGAAATCCGGGATGATTTTTGTCATATCGTCGACAATCAAGTAGAAATACATGCCGTCTTTTTGTCCGATGAAGAATGGTTTTTTGTCCATATATTCGCCAATTGTCTCGCCGTTTGCATTATTTACAACTCTAAGAACGATATTTCTTTCAGGTGAAACGGTGGAATAAAGCGATGTTTCGTTTTCTGTAAGTGGCATTTCAAGCACCTCTTCCCATGTTTTCGGGAATGAAAGTTCAAATCCGTATTTTTCGTTTTTATATAACACAGTTTCTGCGCTTTCCTCAGATACTTCCACGCTCAAATCCGTTTCAATATCGCTTGTAGTTTTTTCAGTGGTGCCATTGTTTTCTTCCATTTCAGGTGCAACCGTAGCGGTGCAGGATGTAAGCGCAAAAATGGATAAAAGTGATACCGCTGCTATTAAATTTTTCATTTGTCTTGGGTTAATAAAATAGCGGGATTAGTGTGAAGGAGGGTGGTCAATAATTCAAGCCGACTTTGAGGTTTTTTCAGAATTTTTCGTGGACAAAGTGAGGGATTTGACTTCTCTTTCGCTTAAATGTCGCCATTTTCCTTTGGGAAGGTCGGAAAGTTTTATGTCCATAATGCGCACTCTTTTGAGATTTTTGACCTCGTAGCCCAAATGCTCGCACATTCTTCGAATTTGTCTGTTTAGGCCTTGTGTAAGTATAATTTTAAACTCAAGGTCGCTAAGTCTTTGGACAAAACATCTCCTCGTAATTTGGTCCAAAATAGGCACACCTTTTCGCATATTGTCGAGAAAATAGTTGTTTATAGGTTTGTCCACTTTCACCAAATATTCTTTTTCATGATAATTTCTTGCCCTAAGTATTTTATTTACGATATCGCCGTCGTTTGTGAGGAGAATAAGGCCTTGTGAAAGCTTATCAAGACGGCCGATCGGGAAAATTCGTTCTTTGAAATTCAGGAAATCTATAATGTTGTTTTTTTCTCTTCTGTCCGTGGTGCAGACGATCCCGACGGGCTTATTGAAGGCTATGTAAACCGGTTTTGTTGTATTTTGCAGTGGTTTTCCGTTTACTGTGACTGTGTCCCCTTTAAGGACTCGATTTCCGAGAGTTGCGACTTTTCCGTTTATCTTTACTTTTCCGGCTTCGATTAATTTATCGGCTCCACGCCTTGAAGTAAGGCCGGTTTCGCTTATGAATTTGTTGATGTTTTTTGAATTTTCGTTTGTCATTATTTTTTTAATAAATCTCTGATTTCGCGTAGAAGAAGGACTTCTTCGGGTGTTTTTCCGGGGGCTTTTTCTGCGACTTTTTTGAATCTGTTAATTTGCTTGATAACCATGAAAATTACGAAAGCAACGATGAAGAAATTAAGCAGATTATTGAGGAATTGGCCGTAAGTTATTGCAACTTCGGGTATCTCTTCTGAGCCTTTTTGCAGGACAATTTTGAATTTTGAAAAGTCGATTCCGCCCGTTATGAAGCCAAGTGGTGGCATTATTATGTCGCTTACGAGTGAACTTACGATTTTGCCGAATGCTGTACCGATAATCACACCGATTGCGAGATCGATAATATTTCCTTTGATTGCAAAAGCTTTAAATTCGCTCATTGTGGAGGCAACGGGGGCGAGTTTTGGGGAGATAACTTCGTTGAACTTATTTTTTATTTCTTGCATGGTTTTTGATTAGTCGGGTTTTAAGATAACAGAGGGGGCTGGTTTTGGCTAAATGATTTTATGCGCTTGTGTGTTCCTAGATTATTTTGTATGCCGATTTCGTGATTCGGTTTTTTATTCCTTCAAAGGCTTCTTGAGACGGAATCGGCTCGATTAAGATATATTTCACGCCGAGTTTGTCCATTTTTCTATATGTGGAAAAAATATTTTTTGCAATTTGGGTGGCCGTGCTTCCGAGAAAAGCCTCCGGGTGTTTGTATGATGCGGTTTTTGAGGTTTTAAGTATGGCGCAATTTTCGTGAGAATTTAAAAATTTGCGGATATTCTCGGTGCAATTTTTCTCTTTAAACAAAACAACTTTGGCTTTTGGGGAGTAATGCGTGTATTTCATGCCGGGAGAACGGATGGGGGCGGAAGAATTCTTTGGGGAAATTTCATAATGCACTTCGCCGAGAAGACGCTTTAAAGCGGAAAGTTTTATCATTCCGGGTCTTAGCAATACGGGGAGATCTTGGCTTAAATCAATGACTGTGGACTCGATGCCGATTTTTGTTTTTCCGCCATCGATAATTTTTGCGATTTTGCCGTTTAGATCTTCAAAAACATGAGATGCAAGTGTGGGGCTGGGCTTTCCGGAAGAGTTGGCGGAGGGAGCTGCAATTGGGCAATTTGAGAATTTTATAAGACCAAGGGCGATTTTATTTTCGGGCATTCTTACTGCGACAGTTTCAAGTCCGCAGGTGACGGAATGCGGGACTATATCCTTTTTTTTGAGAACGATTGTGAGAGGTCCGGGCCAAAATTTTTTGATGAGGATTTTTGCGCTTTCGGGGATGTGAGCGACGAGGCGCTTTAAATCGGACTTTTTTGCGATGTGAACGATTAAAGGATTGTCCGAGGGGCGGCCTTTGGCTTCGAATATTTTTTTCACCGCTTTGTCGTTTAGTGCGTCTGCGCCGAGGCCGTAAACGGTTTCCGTGGGAAATGCCACGAGATTTCCTTTGGAAATTTCTTTGGAAATTTCTTTAAGGAGCTTTTCGTCAGGGTTTTTCGGGCTTAATTTTATGATTTCGGTTTTCATAAGCGGTAAAAATACAAAGTATTTCATAACACAAAAATAACAATTTAGGAAGGAGAAATCAGCAAAAATTACTTTATTGGAAAAACCGAGGGTTTTTAGAGTGATCTAAGGACTAATTAAAACTTTTGATTTGTTTAGCAAAAAATCTATCATCTTTCCGGAAATATCAATATTTGAATATTGTTGGGCCCTTGGGAAAAAACAAGGGAAATTAACTTCCGCGATAAATGGTAGACCTGATTTGTCGATTAAAATGTCTACGCCACCAAAGTCAAAACCCAACGATGAAACAGCTTTAACAGCAATATCCTCTATTGTTGGATCAAATTTTTTGTTTATAAGGGTTAATTCTTTCCCTACATTGCTTCTAAAATCATCTGTAACTCTTTTGTATTCAATACTTGAAATCACACTGTTTCCTAAAACAATCAGTCGGGCGTGTTCGGTGTAATCAATAAATTGTCTTAGGATATAGCTATCATTCTGTTTATGTAAATAATCGGAGATCGAAAATAGTGACTCCAGCGAATCAATCTTCATTACACCTACTCCATGTTGTCCTCCAACGGATTTAATTATCAAAGGAAAGTTATTTAATTCTTTCGCATACATTTTTAACAATTCTTTATTGTTTGTTAATGAAAAAATCGTCTTAATGATGGGCAAATTGTTTTTTTTGTGTATTAGTGTCGCTTCAATAACATTATCCAATTTACTAACGCAGGCATTGATTGAATGGTAGAAAGTTGTGACGTTTTCATTAATTAAAAATTTTTCCACAAGCTCTGATCTTTTGTCGATTGAAAGGCGATATAAAGCATCTTCTTTGGTTAAAATCAGATTTTCAGAAAAATCAAAGTCTTCCGAATAAATCGGTATTACAGATATATTTCTTTCTTCCGCAGATTTTTTTAATAAATCAAGAGTAGTTTGATTGGTATCTTTTTTAAAAATTAAATATAAATTTTTCATATTGTTATTTTAATTTGTGCAAATTCTTAAAAATTATTTTCATTCCGGGCTTTAAGTCTAAAATTATTTTAAATAAGAGCGAATAAAATATTGCCATTGTGAAAATGCTGCTTATCAACATCACTTGTTCAAACCAATAGGGTTCGCCTTCTATCATATTAAGTTCCAGTCCGTTTGAGATTTTATATCTTCACGGATAAAAAAGTACAAGGGGAAAGTTATGGATTTTTTTAAACGATTCACACGCAAATATAACATCTGTATAAGTTATATTATCTAATAAAAAACAAAAACCGATTTCTCTATAAGAAACTTAAGTGTTTATTTGTTGAGTAATTTTATCAATTCATCAAAGCCGTACACCTTATTTCTATGTTTTTTTGGTGTGAGGTCTTTGATTATTCCGGCCTCCAAAAATTTGCCAATCAGGGTGAAAAAAGTTTGAGTGTTTTTGATTTTTGTTTCTTTTCTAATGCTCGCAGTTCTGAAAATCGGATGAACGAAAATCGCATCTAAAAGATTTATAGTGTAAACAGAATTGATCTCAATGATATTTTCTTTGTATTTTGCGTGTAAATCCAGAATAGATTTTCCTATTTTCTCTGTTTGTTCGGCTTGCGTTGCAAGCGCGGTTAAGAAAAATTTTATCCAGTCTTCCCACTTTTCTTTTTCGCTGACTAATCGGAGCAATTCGTAATAATCTTCAAGATGTTCTTCAAAAAATTCGCTGAGATATAAAAACGGATGAATTGCTTCAAACTGATAATGTGCGATTGCTATTTGAACAAGTGGATTTTTTTCTTCCTCGGAATTTAAGTATTTCTCTAAATTAGTGAATAAAGGTTTTTTACTCATATTTTCCGATTAGAATAAGGGACTTTGTTATTCTAACGATTAGAATAAGGATGATCGTTATTCTAATTACATGCCGTTTACTAGAATAGTGCAAGAGTTTAACCTTGAATATGGGAAGGGCAATTACAAGGAGTAAGCGAAGTTGTTGGAAGGAGTACTGTTATTTTGTTCTTTCGATTAAAGATTTCCTATATTTTACCATTTTTATAATGAGTTCTTTGGGAATTGTAGAATTAAATGGAAACTGAATTGCCCCCTTTCCTTGTTTATATTTAATAAGCTCTTTCGTGAAATGTTCAATTGTTGTTGGATGAGGATAGATGCCAACATGATTTTTAAAACCTGCAATCATTATTTGTTCTTCCATTTTTCCACCCTCAACGAGTGAGAAGGCCGGGACCCCATAAGTAAACAATTCTGTCGCATGAGGTACTGCATTTTTTATTGCAAAACGCAAATCTTTTAGCAAGACTTGAGCTTCCTTCGGTTGATTATTTATGTATTCATCTATTGTTTTAAACTTACCTGATTTTGTCATATAAATTTCCTTTTATAAAAATTGGTGATCAAGGCTGTGCGACTGAGCAGAATTGTACGGGGAAAATGGAGGTTTTTGAAGGAGATTTTTGGTGCTTGATCTGGGATGATGAGGTGGACGGAAAATTTTTGTGTTTAAAATATTATTCCCAGTTAACATGATCGTCATCTCCTATTAAAGGACCGTTTAAAATTCTAAACTTCTTTTTTGTGTTCCAAATTTTGAGCAATTCATCGAAATTCTCGTCAGGATTTATCATCAATTTGGCTAATTCATCAATTTCTTCAAAATCTTTTTCTGTCAGTTTTTCAAATTTGTTGGCAATGAAGCTTGGTGTTTGCATATACAAAATTTCATTATTCATAAGGCTATGAAAATCATAAAAAACTGCCCAAAGCACTGGCAGAAGCCCCTTAAAACCTCCTGCATTTATATAATTGTTGGCATCTAATTTGCCACTTCTAATTCCAAGCCAAGTATTTGCCGCCCAATCAAATTTATTCTCAGGCATATCGTACTGGTCAAAACCAATAGAACTGTCAAAAAATCCATCGGCATCAAAGTTTATCCATTTTTCTTTATCTTTATCCCAATATTGGTTTATCCAATGATCCCAACTTCCTTTGAAAAAATAGGGTGCAAACCCAGATCGAACCCTGCAAGGAATATTTTTTGATTTCAAAATAGCTGCCATAAGAATTGCTACAAAACGACAAGTGACAACAATTTTATCTTCAACCTTTCTATCGGGCATGAATCCCCTGTTATCAAGTCTCAATAATTCAGCAATCATTGAAACAGCAGTTGGCAACACATCATCGTCACATCTCAATTTATACCAAGGATATTTTTCCATATCGCCATAACGCAAATCTCTGTTTGCTTTTGTATTGCCATCTTTTAGTGTTACACGATGGATGATTTGATGACTGATTAAATTGCCCAGTTCTTTTACGGCGTCCGGCAGATTTTGAAGAAATTCTTTATAACAGCCCGGATTGGTAAATGTGCCAAATTGTAGATAATGATTCAGAATTTTTTTGTCCATAATATTCATGAATTAGCGGTCTAAATGAATTTTTGCCCTAGATTTTTTTTCTTTGTTACTGACTCAACTTACAAATAAAGTGGTGCAACTTAGCCGAATTGTACGGGATAAATGGAGGTTCTTGAAGGAGATTTTTGGGTAGTCGGGGTTGGACGATGAAATCGGAGCTTGGAGGAGAACAGATATGTCGTGGGAGGACTCGAAGAGCTTGAGGTTTATTCAGAAACAGAAGCACGTTGTTCTTCAAGCCAATCATTGAATGCCTTATAGAATTCCCCGTTTATTTCAAGATCATTCAGTATATCTTCATCGTTATAGTTGTTCATAATGTCTGCACTTTTTTGCGGACTAAATATCTCGATTGGTTTTACAGCCGGTTGAGTATTCGATTTGCCGTCCCAATCATTAATATGAAAAATGTTTTTTAAACCACTGTCCCAGGTTGCATCAGCAATAATCCATTCGTTGTTAACAAGTGTTTCAAGCCAAACATGCGTATTGTTGTCATGGTGTTGGACGCTAGAAACTTTTTCAGGCAAATCAATCGAGCTCCACAAAAAAGTACATACACGATATCGGACCTCAAATCCTTGTTTCTCAAGCATGTCTTTTAGTAATTTATGTTTACCACTACAACAAACATCCTTCTCTTTCAATGCAAGTGGGATTCTATAAGGCATATCTCGGACTGTTTTAAATGCTTCAATTGTGTTCATAGCAAGTTTCTGTTTCTGAATAATATTTCTGCTAACGCTTAGCAACTTATCTGAATTGTACGGGAAAAACGAAGGTTTTTGAAGGAGATTTTTCGCAGAAAAGTGCAGTAAATATTTGCGGTGAAATGCTAACTGAAATTATGAAATTAATAAATAATTTTCATTTTCCATGAGCTGTTTGCACTTTTGTTATCAGGATTGAATTAATTCATTCCTTTGAATTGATCAAAATGCTCCAGTCTGCCGATTATTTTCCCCGGAAGCAAGACTGAACCCGGTTCAAGTACCGAATTTGCACCTATTTTGGAATTATCACCGACCAAAGCTCCAAACTTTTTTATTCCAGTTTTTACAATTTTTCCATCAATGAGCAACTCAATATCTTTTTTAGATTCATTAAAATGATTGGCAGCGATTGACCCAGCTTCAAAGTTTACATCCTCTCCAATCAATGAATTACCAACATAATTTAGGTGAGCAATTCTCGATTTTTTAAAGATGAAACTTGATTTTACTTCGCAATTTGGTCCGATATATACATCCTCAGACAGATAAACACCACCTCGAAAATAAGCACCTGCACTAACAAAGCAATTTTCTCCTATAAGAACATTATCTTTAAGAACTACGCCGTTTTCAATTATTGCAGTTTTATGGATTGCAACATTTCCGGTGATGGTATAATCGTTTGGATTAAGCGTCGGGATAATATCACTGATAATTTTGTTGGCGTTTTCGGTAATTTCCCAAGGTTGTTGGTAATCTGCCAAAATGGGTAAAACTTGATAACAAGCTTTTATGTATTTATCCAGTTTCATTTTAATAATATTTAGAATTTACAGTTCGAATATTGTGGCGCGACTTATATGAATTTTAGGGCAAATTTTTGTAAGAACATTTTGGGAAATCGATTTTGGAGAACAGCGATGAACTTATCACCACCTTATGTTATGTGCCTTTCTAATTTTGCCTACATTTCACAAATTTCTAACGGCAAGTCATCGGGATCTTTAAAAAAAGTCATTTTCTTCCCCGTTCTATCATCAGTGCGAACCGGCTCGGTTTCTATTCCGATCTCATTCAATTTGATGATAGTTTCATCGAAATTTTCAACGTTAAATGCCAGATGTCTCAATCCGCAAGCTTCGGGATAAGATGTACGTTTTGGAGGTGAGGGGAAAGAAAATAATTCGATTATTGCATTGCCAGCATCTAAATAAAGTATTGAAGACTGTCTTTCCGGACGATCAATTTGGTGAATGGCTTTAAAACCGAGTTTGTTGATATAGAATTCTTTGGAAATTTCAAAATCTGAAACAATTATGGCGATGTGATTAACGTTTTTTAAAATCATATTTTTGTGTAAGTTAGTGTATTTTTTGAGAGTGGCTCAATTTACTTAAGTGTAGGGCAAAAACGAAGTTTTTGTAAGGACATTTCGGATAATTGCTGTTGGAATACGAATGCGTAGTATCCCATTGAGTGGAGTGATTTGTTATTTACTCAATAACAAATCACTATAAGAAACTGAAACTAAGTCTTCCTGAGAAATTTTAAACAAATCAAGGAAAAATTGACATTGTTTAAGTAACTTATCTTTGCCGATTGTGCCATCGTTATCAATTGCTTCAATTTCAACAAATGTTCCCAAATCTTCAACTACATCTATATGAAATTTCACATTTTCAATAAAATAAATTTCTCTTTTCTTATCAACAACGACTAAAATCCCGAGCGCTTTAGTTAAAATTTCTTTCAATGAAGACTTGGGATCCGATTTAAACAAAGTTACATCAGATTGTTTTGGACCTTCTTTATTCTCTCTTTGATAATGAATTAAATGATTTTCAATTTTTCCTTCTCTTAATTTCAATCTTCCATTGTTAACGTTAAAATACGTATCAATCTGATGATCGATACCTTTAAAGTCGGCATTTTTGGTTTTTAAGACCTCTCTTATCTCATCTTGATTATTAGATTTTGCTTTGATTTCGATGTTTACATGTGCCATGGGAATTGGTTAAATATGTGTGAATCCCGAACCAAGTGCCGAACCATTAACCCCGTGATGATGGAGTGTAGCGTGGCTTGATTTGGGATGTGGTGGACGGTTATTATTTGATTAACGCTTTGTTACCATATTTCTCAAAATACTTCAGTAGCGCAGGCTCAATATATTTATTTAAGTAAGAAATGTTTTCAAATATATCAATTTCGCTGTAATTAGCTTTGCCTATTCTACAATTGAACGCAGTTTTTACCAAATCGGAATACAAATCAAGATTTAACTTTTTGGACAGTGAAAATATTTCGTCATACGATAATGCAAATTTTCTTTTTTTCAAAATTAATAAACTTCTCGTTCCAAATAGACATGATTTATAGAATTCAAGAGATGCTGTTTCGAAATCTTTGTTGCGGTGAGAAATTAGTGCGCCTAAAGCATAGCCCATGTTAAACCTCAAATCTTGCATAAGATCAACAATAGTTATTGCCGGCGCTTTTATATTCTCAATAACTTTCTCGCCATGCAGAGTTTTGCCAACAGAAATAAGCTCACGAAGATAAATGTTTTTTTGGAAAGGAGTATCAATAATTCCGTTTTTGAAATCTTCTAATATGAATGGATAGACATTTACTCCATCTTCTCCAATCGCACTTTTTAATTCGATTATGCTGACAGATCTACTTGCGGGAACTAAAATGCCGATTTCAAAATCACTCCTTTTTAAAAAATCTGCTCTGGCGCGCGATCCATAAAGAAAAACTGACACAGGGTTGTAGGTTTCAATTATTTTTTTCAAAACAGTATCGAGTTTTTTCATTATATTTATATTAATTTTCTCATTTATATGTTTCTTGAGCCTTTTATCCACCCGGATCAATTACCCAATTTTCGATAAAGTGGCTCGACTTATACGAAGTGTACGACAAAAACGAAGATTTTGTAAGGATATTTTGGGTAGTCGAGGTGGGGCGACGAAAGTTGCGAACCGATGTTGGCTAAGGTTTTCGTGTATGCGAAGTTGCGAGCTCAGATCACTTTACATAATGCTTTACAACAGCAAGGCAATCGTCGCAAGCTTTCCATAATAATACTTCTTGCTTCAATTTTGGATGTTTGCGAATGAGCTTCACAAGAGAAGATGCCACCGCTCTCCAAACAAATTTTTCTTGGTCTTTAGCCATAATTTCTAATAATTTCAGAGATTCTTCTGGATATGACTGGCCGAACCAAACCCCTAAGCACATAGCCACATTCCAGCGAACATTTTTATTTTTAACTTTCATCCATTTTCTAAGTCGCTTGAATGTGGTATCAGGGTCTTTGTATCCCACATGCGACAAAGCGAAAGGTCCGCAATTTTTCCGAACATAAACATCATCGTCATACATGAGCGGGTCTAGTAAATCTAAAGCGTGTGGGATGTGTTCTTTTTTTATACGCAATAAACCTACTTCTACGGCACGACGAATGTTGGGGTTTTGTTCGGTTACCCACTTTTTCCAAATAGGCAGATACTCTAAAAAAAATTTATCATTTATTGCTTTAATATCTTTAGTGGCATCTTCTCGTACGCCCCAATCAGGCGAATCTGCCAGTTTTCTAATTTTAGCAAGAAGTTTATTGTCTATCATGTTGGTTAATTAATGAGAGCGCAACGGGATCGAGTCAATTTCAAAAAATTACTCCTCTTTTTGGTAAAATTCTATGATATTTCCTTCCGTATCTTTAACCTGAAAAATTTGGTATTTCTCAATTTTTTCCAGTGGCATAACTATTTCACAATTTTTGCTTTTTACAAGTTCCAACATTTTATTTACATCTTCAACTAGAATATTTGGCACAACATTATTGCCGCTGGAAACTTCCTCGCCATCTACCTCCGGATTAAAAAGAAGGAAGGAAATGTTGCCGAGGTCAAACGAACTCATACGCTCATCTTTTGAAGATACTTTGACATCAAAAATATCTTCATAGAAATTTACAGCTCTATCCATATCTTTGACGGATACATACATTGCTTTGATTTGTGGCTTCATAGTCAAAAATTAATTATAAGAGTCATTGTAGGTTTTAGTGAATTATTAAAAATTGATTTAAGGTGACATGGTGAAACTTATCTGAAGTGTACAGGAAAAAACGAAGTTTTTGTAAGGATATTTTGGGTAGTCGAGGTGGGGTGATGAAAGTTATGAAGTGATGTTGGCTAATTTGGGTACATAAGAAGTTGTTAAGCGATTTGGAAAAAGTTTCCTTGTATCCCCTAAGCGCCCCGAGGACTGAAAGGAGGAGAGCCTGCAAGATTTGGCTCAAAGTGTAACGAATAGAGTTTTTATATTTAATACAACCGAAGGGATACTTTATTTTAGAAAAATATAAGCCAAAAAAAATGTGATATGTACCCAATATGTGATATGTACCCAATTTGGTGGGCGCGGAAGGAATTGAACATCCGATCTCCCCCTTATAAGGAGGGTGCTTTAACCACTAAGCTACGCGCCGATAATCAATGAAAGCAATTAGGTGTTTCAAAATATGCAATGTGGTAAAATTTATGTTTGTTGAGCTTTGTGAATAGTTTAATTGAGCGTTCAAAATTTGGCCATCCGCATTTTGGCATAATAATTATTGAGACATCGATCTTTTGCTCAATTAAATCTAAATAATACATTGTCAATGCGGAAACACAATAATCATCAGCTTCTTCATAGTTTTTATCAATTTTATTTCTCCTAATTAAATGCTCAATCCTATTGCTTAATTTTTTCTCCGTGAAAATAATTTCTTGATTCCAACAACATTGTAAAACATCTTTTTCTGATAATTTATTTTTTTCTAAAATTTCTTCAAATTTTTTTGGTAAATGAATATGGTTCTCAAATACTTTTTTACGAGAATCATTTGTTAACTCAATATCATTTAGCATTAAAGAAATTTTTGCATTAATTTCATTTTCTTTAAGATGTTTTACTAATTTGCACGCTAAAATCCATGTCTTAATTGGATTTTTTCCAATATCCTCATAATCATCACTATTTGGGATGAAATGTCCGCCATTAACAACAACATTTTTATTCTTAAGATCTTGAAGAATTTCATCACTAAATTGTTTAAAATTGATTACTGATTTTTTGTTAGTAATGGAGTTGACATAGTTAAAATCCAATTTAGATAATTCTTTCCACTTGATGCAAATAGGGCTTTTGAAATTATTTTGATTGAGCATATTATATGAAAAATCAGTTTAATAACTAAAGGGTTTCGTGTGTTGAGGCTGTTCTATTTCTCTTTTCTCAGATAATAAAATTCGTTTAAAGTCCGCGACTAGCTGTTGTTTGACGGGTATAAAATACGCCAGAAGGATTACACCCGTCAAATTTGGTGGAATGAGCGGATCGAAATGAAGCAAATGAACCGCCTAATATATTTTGTATGATGAATTCATTGACTACTATTCCAATTCTTTTTTTAATAGATATCTATTATATCCTTTCGGTAAATCATCAAGCTGACCACAAACTTCATATCCATTTTTCTTATAAAAATCCACCGCTTGAAAACATGAGTATCTAAATGGGCATTTTTGCAACCACGTTTTTTTGCTTCTTTTTCTGCCATTTCAAGAAGTTTTTTACCATAACCGTTATGCCTTAATGATTATTCTATCCAAAGTGCGTCGATATACAACCAATCCCAGTAAGTTCCACCTGCAATCCCCCCCTTATTTCACCGTATTCGTCCTGCAAAAAAAAGCTAATTCTTTATGATTATCTGGTGAGGTGAATTTTTCGTTGTAACTTTTGAGTTTATTTTTTATTAACTCAATGTCTTTTTGGTAAGATTGTTTTAATGTAACCACTTTCATGTTAATGAGTTATGTCGTATAAGGTGGCGAAGTGATGTTGGCTAACGAATCGGTATATACGATCTTTGCCAAAATTCTCTTAAAAATCATTAAATTTTTGCAAATATTGGTCGAGTAAGGTCAATAGAGAGCCAGATATACTGTGTTGTGCGAGTGTGCTTTTCGGTAGTGCTAACTGAAGATAATCAGTTCGAAGTCCCCTTGAGTTGCAAAAACTTTTATTCCTTATTTTTGTGATTTATGTTAAAAATTGCCATAGATAAAAAATCATGAAATTTCCCTTTGTAAAAAACTTCATCTTTCATTTCTCCTTCAACGACAAAGCCTAAAGATTTATACAGATTTACGGCTGGAATATTGTCTTTGATGACTCCTAAATTTATTTTATGAAGTTTTTGTTTTGTGAATCCATAGTCAATTATCCACTCCATTGCGATTTTTCCGATTCCCTTACCGCGATAATCGTCCTCACCGATTGCTATAAACAAGTCTGCATTTTTATTGGGTTTGCTAATATTTGATAATCCCATAAACCCGATTGGTTTAACATTATCACAAATTGTAAAAAACTTTTTATTTTTAGCATTTTTATAATTAGCAAACCATTCTTTTTCTTTTTGCAAATTTGTTTTTTTTCCCAACTCATCACCAATAAATTGAATAACTTTATGATTACTCAACCATTTAACCCGGTAAGGAATATCTTTTTCTAAATGTTTTCTTATTTTTATCATAGAGGAATCAAAACAAATTAAATTTAAATGTTTTTGCAATTTTGTACAAAATGGTGCAACTTATCTGAATTGTACGGGAAAAACGAAGTTTTTGTAAGGATATTTTGGGTAGTCGAGGTGGGGCGACGAAAGCGAAGTGAGGAGGAGAAGAGCGATGCAAGGTGTGGCGCGTGTATACGATGTTGCGCGGGTGTATAATAGCCGACAGGCTACACCCGTGCAATATGGGTGGAGGTTTAGGGGTGTATGCCAAAGCCCAAAACACCTAAAACAACTGTTTTATGTTTGCCGTTCCATAGTAGTAAACGGTTCTTCCCTGTTTTTCTCTGGAAAGAAACCCTTTATGCACTAAGTCCTTTAAATCTTTAATTGCTGTCATTTTGGCTACTTGATTTATATTCATGTGCATAGTGAGATTAGTCCTTTCTTCGGGATCGCCATGCAGGAATTGTAGTAGTTGGACTTGCCTTGTGTTTAGTTTATATGCGGTTTCACTTTTTTTCTTCATGTTGAGGTTTTCTTTTGCTTGATTTTTTAGATATTCCTTAAATTCTTTTATTGCTAATTTTATTTTCTTAATATTATAGTCTATAAAGTAGGTCATATCATTGTCGTCTTGTTCACTATATACATATGCCATTGAATACTGTTTTGGTGATTGCTTTATTGCTTTTGAAATTGGTAAATACACAAATGCCCAGTACCCTTCTTTGATTAAGTACCAATAGAAAATTAGCCTTGCAAGACGTCCATTCCCGTCTGTAAATGGATGTAGGTATCCTATCCAAAAATGGAGAATTATTGCTTTAATGACGGGATGAATAAACCTCTCGTTGCTTAATTCATTGTTGGCAAATTTTATGAGTTTTTCCAACTCTTTGTTCACAAATTTTGTATTAGGCCCCTCATGATAGACTTCTCCTGTTAGTTTATCTGTCACAAATATTGGGTCATTTTTCTTTCTTAGTCTTGGCACCTTTTTTTCAGAATCCAATGTGTCTTTTGTAATTAGACTATGCAATTCTAGGATAAGATCCATACTCATTTCTCTATCTTTATAATCCTCTTCGATAGCTTTCATTGAGTTGTAATTGTTAACAATCATTTGTTCGGATTCATTTTTTGGCTTTCTTCCTTCTCTGAGCATTTTTTTTGCAGCTTTTCTACTTGTTGACGCACCTTCAAGTTGGGAAGATGCTATAGCTTCTTCCATTATTCCACGTATTATTAATTTCTGTTTATTTGCCTTTTTTATATTGTTTTTTTCAACGAAAAGTTCTCCGCCTGTACTCATGTCTAGCTCGTGAAAAAACTCTTCAAAGTACGATAATTTTAACCATGTAAAAGGTGTTCCACCTTCGTCTATAACTGTAGATTTTACGCTTTGAGACTCTCGGAAGATTTTTATGATTAGCCATAATTCTTCTTTAGAAACGCCCACAGGAGAAGGCTCTTTGTGGCGCATTTTGTCCCAATAAACATAATCTGATTCTATACATCTTTTGAAAAACTCTAGTATTTCTTTCCTATTCTTCGAATCGAATATTTTAGATATTTTTTCAGGTTTAATGCCCTTTATGCTTGGTTTTTCAAGTTTGTACTTCATATCGAATAAGTATAATTGTACTTAAATTGTACCTATTTTAGACCTTTGCTGTCAAGATGAGTATATTTGTACCTAAATTGTACCTATTTTAGACCTATTAATAAATTGTTTCCGTATTGAAGCGAAGGAAACACCATCTTTCCCCTTATAAAAAAGAAAAACGGAATCTGGATTCTTTTTAAGAATTAGGGCGATAGCCCCCATGTAATTAATATAATGTGGTGGCATATGGGAAGTTTTGAAAACTTCCTTCGTAATTTTACAGTGTTTCCAAAATTTGGAAGAGATGATTTTTGTAGTCCTTATTGTTCTAATTAAGCAAAAATTATCGACACCCATATACCGTGTTATGTGATGCTTTCAAAAATCTTTCTTTAAATAAGATGTAACCAGCCCAAACGATTACAGCGATCTCAAACAAAAATGTCCAATGAAAGATAAAATTGTATCCCCAGAAATCGTAAACAGCTGGTACATCAAATAAGAAATATGCATATTCTGTAAATGGATAAAACCATTCAACTTTTCCTACTATTGTGTCAAGCATGAGATGCAAAAAAATATTTGCGAAAAATATGGTTGCAGCAAGATAATATTCTTTTTTCTTAAATAACCAGATTATAGCAAAAGCGAGAACCCCTATAATTAGCCAGTAAAATGGAATATGAATCCAATAGCTGTGGTGTAAACTTTGTCTATTATCGATTAAATAGAAATACAACATATCTATGTCAGGGAGAATACTCCCGATTAATCCGATAAATAAATATTTACTTGTTTTAATATTTTTCTGCACCGTCTTTGTTAGGACGTATCCAGCTGGTAGGTGACCTATAAACATAATATTTATGAAAATTTCACACAACGTGGCGCAACTTATATGAAGTGTACGTCAAAAACGGAGTTTTTGTAAGGACATTTCGGATAATCGCTGTTAGACGACGAAAGCAACGCGAGGAGGAGAACAGCGATGCAAGTCGCGCCACGTTGGCCAACGAGCGTAGCGATGTTGGCTAACGTTTGCGTGTATGAGAAGTTGCGAAGCAATTTGGGCGAAGGCTTTTGTAAAAAGCAGTAGCCTCATACACGCTGTTGTACGATGTAATGAAATATAATAAGGGCAATTTTATTTTTTAGGTTTTTCCTTGTAGCCTCACATCTTCTCTCGAGACACCTAACAATTCATGTAGATATTGATACACTTCTTCAGTATTATCTCTGGAATATTTTGCAATAATTTCATTCTTTGAAACATAGTCAGGTATTAAATATTCATCTTCTTCTAATCCAAAATAGTTGTCCGTATTGCTGTTTATTACAGAATCAATTGGTATTTTAAGAACATAAATTGCATATTGAAGTTGTTCTGCTGCGTCCGGAACATTTCCAGTACCAGCCTCTGCACAAGGAATACTGGTTGTGGCCGAAATGAATGACGAACCACCTATTTGACTTTGTTTCACAGCGAGTTCTTCTGCGATACTTTGAGAAAGTGGCTTGGCTACTGTAAGATAACGTTCATCTCCATAAATTGCATAACCGACTTCGTCTGATGATTGAAGTTGTTCTGTTAACTGTTTGGTTGATAATTTTCCATATCCATAGGTTCTTGTGTAAAAACCTTTCTCGTCTAAATTAGGATAATCCCCACGTAGTAAATAAATAAACCCGTCTTTGATAAATTTTGGATTGAGCCTGGGTTCCCATGTTTCAAATTGTAATTCAGAAATTTTTGTTCTTTGTGGGTAACCATTTTTCTCAAGAATATTGTCAACGTCACGAGCAAAGTCAAATTGTATCTTTCTATCGAATAAAGCAACAAGCTCTGGATTATCTTTGATAATTTCCCAGTTTAACCAAAGACTGTCCAGTCGCTGTTTACGTTGTTCTATGTTTTCTTTCATTACCTCGGGCTCTTCTTTGAATTGTTGTTCTCTGCCAAAATTTTCCATATATTTGGATTAAAAAATAAAATTGCTCCGATTAAATTTGCCCTATCGGGCAAAAAGAGTTTTTCATTATTTCGCACAACGAGCGAAGCGATGTTGGCTAACGGTCTCGAATATCTGAAGTTTACTTGGAACGGAGTAAAAAGTAAATTTGGGTTAAGAGTTGGCGAAACCTGATATGCGGTGTTGTCGGATGTAATTTTCTATTCTTTGTTTTTTCTTTTTGGCCAATTAAATATTATTCTAATTCCGATTAGCAATAGTATTATAAATATGCTTCCTGTGTATATTATGTAATTTAAGAGAAGAAATTCATCATTTTCTGGAATTATATCTAATCTGCAAGCGTTTAATCCCGTTATCATTCCTTTGGTGTCGTAGTAAATTGGAATTGGCCACCCATATTGTTCTCTATATTCCCCACAGCATTCATTTGGTACTGATAAAGATATGTTTGGCACTATTTCTTTACTACATGAAGAGTGAAGTGTTGAGATGAATGGAATTATAAGGCCTAAAGCTAAAGATAAAACTACTATGGTGATGGTTTTAATCAATTTTTTCACAAGAATTTTTTAGAAAATAATTTCAGATAACGTGGCGCGACTTATCCGAAGTGTCCGGCAAAAACGAAGTTTTTGTAAGGACATTTTGGATAATCGCTGTTAGACGATGTCGCGAAGCGAGGAGGAGAACAGCGATGCAAGTCGAGCCACGTTGGCCAACGAGCGTAGCGATGTTGGCTAACGGCCAGCACTATGCGATGTTCACTGGCGGTATAATATCGCCTGAAAAGCGTCACCGCCAGTGAATATGGGCGGAACGAGCGTAGCGAAGTATATCCGGGTAGTGCTGGTTGTGTGATGTTATAAAATCACTTCAACCATGCTTGGAATTCTTCGTAAGAAGGCAAAATTTTAAAAAACTCTTTCAATTTAGAGAGTAAAAAAGCTTTTTCTTTTCCATTTTGTTCTTTTTCGTAGAAAGCGTAATTACTAGTTATACTTTCTATTTCACCTGCCAATTTGCAAAATTCAATTAGTTTCTTAGTTAAATTGTATTTTTTTGATATTTTTTTAAAATGATAGGGATAGATTTCATTCCAATGGAAGGGTAAAAATATGGTTGAAAAAGAACCTGATGCGTTTTCCATAAGATCTAATATCGGTTCGTTATTTTCTATAGCTTTGATAATACATAAAATTTCATCTTTGCTATTTTGTTCAACAAAGATATGTTTGAAAGAGTTTTTTAATTTTTGATAAAACTCTTTGCTTATTGATGGTGTTTGCACTTTATTCATTATCTTTGATTATGGGGGGTGTTGGAGGTGATGCGAGCATTCACCTCCAACAGCGGTTTTAGGATAAAGGCTTTTTTGCTCGATGTTGATAGTCAACCTCACGTTTGCTTTAATCCCTATGGACCTTGATGAGATTGCCGTCGAGATCGAAGATGAAGTGGGTGCCGTTGAACTTGACGTTTGAAACGATTTGGCCACTATCGCGATCGTAGGTGAAGAATCGTTCTGAGATCTTCACTGTTTCGCCCGTTTCCGTGGTCCAGTTGTCTTCGCCACCGACCTGCCGCAGTATAGCATTGCGGATTTTGGTCATCACCTTCCAAGGGACAGCCATTGCCTTTCTCCTTTCCTCCAAAACTGTATCCATCTGAGCAAAAGTTCGACTTTTAACTTTATTTAAGCGATATGCACTCAGCAGTTACAGTATATCGAGGATTTTTAGTTTAGTTGATTTTATCATTTTACACAACGTGGCGCGACTTATCCGAAGTGTACGTCAAAAACGAAGTTTTTATAAGGACATTTTGGATAATCGCTGTTAGACGATGTCGCGAAGCGAGGAGGAGAACAGCGATGCAAGTCGCGCCACGTTGGCCAACGAGCGTAGCGATGTTGGCTAACGTTCCGGCATAGCCGAAGTTTGGCAGTGGTAAAATTGGGAGCAACGCGACCCACCACTGCCAAATTTGGGTGTGCGAGATAAAAATTACTATTTACCACCTAAAACTACAAAATTAATTATAACTTTGAAAAAAATAAGCTGGATCAAATAGAAAAGCAATATCGGAGTAATGAGTGCTGAACCCAATATTCCTGGATACGTCCATGCTTCTCTGGCATTTGAATTGCATAATGAATAAGCTTCTGGATACTCCGATATTGCGTCTCCATAATATTGGAGACAATTATTGTAAACGTCATTTACTCCCGACAGCCATATTGCAGGTATACTTATGATGAAAGTCACAAGGAATATAATCATCAATAAGCGAAACCACCACTTAGCTATTAAGAATGAATGCTTATTTTTTTCAAAGAATGGGAATAAAATTTTTTTCATATTGTCTAAGTTAAGAAATTTTTATCTCGCGAACCGGCTATGCCGTGTTAGCTGATGTTGTCATTTTCTTTGTCTGCCAGATGATTAAAATTTATTAAATTTTGTCCAATGTCTGTTGCTTCTCAAGAATATATCCTTTTGAGGTAATACACCATAAAATTCGCTAATGTTGGGCATTAAAAAGCCTTTGTTTTGAACAATTTTTAGCAGATCTTGGACTTTTGACCTGTCTGAAGTGTTTTTGTGAATCTCGTTTCTTATTATTACAACTGTGTTGTCTAAAATATCCAATTCATCTTTCCAGTATACATCTTCAGCCCAATTGTCAGGATATTTATCGTCTTTATATGATTTTTCAAGATCTGCTAAAAATTGTTCTATTTCAAGATCTCTTTTGATGCCTAAATCATCCAGTCCTTTTCGTAAATTATGTGTAATTTTATGGTCATGCCCTTTTAATTGCAACAAACACTTGACATACATTTCTAGTGATGTAGCACTTATGTGCATTGCTACTGGATAAAGGGAGTGCATGAAGAGAAGTCTGGCAGACAAATAATGTTGATCAGCCATAAACAGCCAACTATTTACAATCTCATTTGGGTCTTTTGTTGATGTCATAAAATTATTAAGAAAATGACAATTTCAGCTAACGTGGCGCGACTTATCCGAAGTGTACGTCAAAAACGAAGTTTTTGTAAGGACATTTCGGATAATCGCTGTTAGACGACGTCGCGTAGCGAGGAGGATAACAGCGATGCAAGTCGCGCCACGTTGGCCAACGAGCGTAGCGATGTTGGCTAACGTTCGCGTGTATCTGAAGTTTTCATCCCGATTTAGCAGGATATAATTTCGATTTCAGATAACGCTTTATATTTTAAACTCCACCCAAATCCTCATCTTATTAAGGGATGAAAATTTGGGCGGAGGAAAATTGGCACTCCTTAAGGATTTAATTTGCGCCAATTTTCCGTAGCCAGATACACGCTGTTATACGCTGTTTTGAAAAGTCCCATTCCTTACTAAAAAGAAATTTTGGCAATTCATTCTTTTATCGAGGAACAAGAACAAATGTTTCTCCTTTTTTATTATCTTTATAAACAACTGAACCGTGACCAAGTCGTCTCGCCCATTCTTCTGGCGGTTGGGATGAGTAAACGCTTAACGCTAACCAACTTTGATTTTCGTCTATTTCTAGGTTGATACCGCTTTGATCATTTGCAGCGACAAGGCAATCTCCGTAAGGACCACCAATTACTTCTACTTCGTCTCTATTCCATTCCAGCGATTCAAGTTCTTGCCATAAGTTTGAATCGCCGGCTCCTGAAAATGGTTCTGAGACTTCGTTGGTTGTTCGAACTTCATCTTTTTCTCGACTATCATCCTGCGCATAAACAAATTCTTTCCCGTCAAAACCGTAGCGGGAGCCAATTAAAAGTTTAAGACCGTTTTTTTCTCGACCCAATACTTGAGAACCCATGCCGACATACTCGTGGCCTTCCCAAATTTCACCCGTTTCTTCTTTCCATAGAATTTGAGCATGAACATCACCCTTGTAACGAGGATGAAGTTCGGATTTTCGGGCAGTTATTCTACCCATAATTTCCCGTAGATACTCTTTTGCTTGTTCTTCGGTTTCTGCTGTGACTCCATCGACTTTACGAAATCCTTCAAAACCAGTTAGATTTTCGGCCATTTCTAAACCGCGATTTGGAAGTAGGTGATAAAAAACATCTACTTTTTCTTTACTCTCTTGTGGCGGAGTAACACCTTCAAATTTTTCTAGCATAATTTTATTTTTAGTTAGTAAATAATAGTTAAATTATAACATATTATATCGACCTCCGCAACAATGAATTGCCAAAATTTTAATTAAAGGGATTTTTCAAAATGGCGTATAACGGCCGAGACTATGAGAAGTTTGACGGCGGTATAATGTGTGCGCCAGCGCTCACCATCGCCAAATTTGGGTGAACGACTGAGTGAAGCGAAGGAGTGAACCTCATAGTCTCTGTTATGTGATGTAGTGAAAAAAACTAAAGTAATACTTCTTGTTTGCAAAGGTCATTATAAAAGCCTTTGTATGCGTCCTTAACATCTTCTTCGTTTAGACTGTCACAAAGCAAATAAACTATGCCCATACTGCTACTATCATAGTTTGCGTTGAAAAGGCTTTGATCATATCGATCAAGTATAGTGACGAGTTGGGCTCGCGAAACTGCATCATTTGGGCCAAATTTGCCGTTTGAATATCCACTAATTACATTTCTTTCCTGCATTTCCACTAGGGAATCACCATAGTAATCATTATAATTCACATCTGGAAATGAAGTATAGCTTGGCAGGATTGCATAGGCGATTCCTAACGAAGTGAGCGAGCCTACGAGGAAAACACCTAAGAATAGAAGGAATTTTTTCATATTTTATGGGTTAAAAAATAATTGTTTTTTTCACTATATCATATAACGTGGCGCGACTTATCCGAAGTGTCCGGCAAAAACGAAGTTTTTGTAAGGACATTTTGGATAATCGCTGTTAGACGATGTCGCGAAGCGAGGAGGAGAACAGCGATGCAAGTCGAGCCACGTTGGCCAACGAGCGTAGCGATGTTGGCTAACTCGTTTTTATGCGATGTGTTTTCGCATAAAAACTGTAATTTGTTTAATATGCGAAGTTGTGATAGTATGAGATTTACTCGAGATTAACCATATTTTTACCATTATTGATTTTTTATGCAAACAGAACTTCAGAAAACCGAGCGGGAATTGAAAATTTTAAACTTTAGTCCTAAAACAATTAAAAGTTATCTTTACGGACTAAAAGCATTTTTTTCTTTCAAAAAAAACAATTTCTCTGAATTTGATCCAGACAATATCCGAGATTTTTTACTTCATTGTGAGAAGAAAAACATTTCAGCACAGAGTCGAAACTTATTCCTGAATGCCATAAAATTTTACTTCCGAAATGTTGTGAAAATAAAACAGAAAATCGAGATTAAGTCGGCTAAAACTCCAAAATCTTTGCCCACTGTACTCTCCAGAAATGAAATACAAAAAATTATCAATTCATCAAAAAATTCCAAACACAAGCTCCTTCTATCACTCGCCTATGGAGCAGGTCTTAGAGTAAGTGAAGTCGTTAATCTAAAAGTTCAAGATTTGGATTTTGATGAATTAACCGTTCATATAAAACATGCCAAAGGTCAAAAGGACCGAATTACTTTGATTCCTGAAAGTTTGATTGATAGTTTGAAAAATTCGGTTGCCGGAAAAGAAAAAAACGCCCCCGTCTTTGCAAGTGAACGAGGAGGAAAACTCAGCACACGAACATTACAGAAAATATTTGAGAACGCCCTCAAAGTTTCCGGTGTTTTCAAAAATGCTACTTTTCATTCACTTAGGCATTCTTTTGCCACTCATTTACTCGAAAACGGTACAGATGTGCGCTTTGTGCAGGAACTTTTAGGCCATCATAATATCAGAACAACTCAGCTTTACACTCATATTACAAATCCGAAATTGAAGAATATAAAAAGTCCGCTTTGAGTGGGTGCAGACGAAAATTATGTTGAAATAAGGATACAAGTAATTGCAGACTATTTTCTTTGTGGTGTGTCCTTTTGGCATTATGACCCCTTTGGGGCCAATGTCTGCCTTACGCAGACAGAATTTTTTTCACTTTGTGAAAAAAAATTTGGCGGAGAGAGAGGGATTCGAACCCTCGAGAGCCTTTCGACCCTACCGCTTTTCGAGAGCGGCGCCTTCAACCACTCGGCCATCTCTCCCCGTTCATATTATCCGCACAAGAAACAATCATCGGAGGCCATATATTCTATGAATGGTTCAAGAATTACAAGTGATTTTACCTTTACCTCTCTGGAAAGTCTCCATGTCATACAATCCGCTTTTTCAACATTATCACTACATTCATAGCCAATGTCTTCAAGAGAAGTTACTAGCTCTTTTGATGGTTTTTTGATCAAGTTTAAAGAAGATCCCAATGTATAGTTTTCTCCACTTATTCCCCAAATAGAGAAAAGCCTTTCGTCTCCACATTTTGCAGCTGTAAAAACTTGTCCTAAAAACTTTAAATTTGAATATTTTTCATCAATTGGGAAAACAATACGTCCTGATTCCGTAGGGTTTGCTGGTGTTTTGCAAAGATCTGTCGCGACATATTCCGGCTTTTCAGCAATTTCTTCAAGGATTTCTTCAGCTTTTTCTAAAACTACTTCTTCTGTTGTTTTAACCGGAATGGCAGGCTTGACCGGTTTGACACTAGAAACCGAAGCATCCATATTAGTGTCAGTATTGTTTTCGCTTGAATCATTGTTATCGTTTATCATAGAATTTTCTGAATCTGTATTCTCCTCACTAAGTGAGTCTTCTGTAATATTTTCTTCCTTGCCCTCCAAAGTCTCATTTGTGCTATTTTCACTTTCCGATACTTCCTCCTTATCGCCACTTAACACCTCTTCACTTCCTGAAGGTTTAGCCAATATTTTCCCGTTTTCCGTTGTTTGTGAAAAAATATCAGTATATTTATATGCATAAACAAATCCAAACGCGACGATTAAAACCATTAATGCAAGTAATAGCATAATGACCATTTTGTGTTGGCCCTTTTGTTTCTGTTGTTTCATGTTTTTTTGATTAATTAATTTATTCCCGGCTCGGAAAGCCAGATTGATTTATTTTGTTTTTTTAAAATCTTTGCCATCTCGGATAGATTTTTTGCAAGACTTTTCGCTTCCTCTACGAAAAGTTGTCCTCTTTGAATTTTTCCGTCCTCGTTTGTCGGCTTTCTCACATCACCCATCGCATACATAAAAGACCAAGGAGGAAATACCATTCCATAATGATTTAGGGTAAGAAAAAGAGATGAAATGACCATCGAGGCTCCTTCTTCGTGTCCCGTTACAATCACTCCAGCCACTTTTCCCGTAAATCTCCTTAAAAAACCGGATCCCGGTATATTTACATCTGCGTTTTTTGAAATGAAGTCCGTGTGTTTTATGTTTAAATTTTTATCTTTCGTGGAAAGCGGATCGGCTGGAAGAAGGCTTCCATCAAGGCTTATGAGTCGATCTATAAAAAGAGACATCAGAGAGGACATCTTGAAATTATTTACAGGAGTTGCAAAAAGCAAAATATCCGCATCAAGCACTTTTTCATAAAGTATATTGCTCATATCATCCCCTATTTCGGTATTTTTAGGATAACAAGAACATGGGCAATGGCAGTGAGCGTTTGTTGTTGAATAGCAGGCTTTGCAGGGCTTAATATCAAATTTTCGGAGAGGAATTAGCTCGGTCTCAATTTTCATTTCGTTAAAATACTCGAGAGCTTTTTTAAGCAAAAATTCCGAACTAGAATCCTCTGAGGCCATATCAAATGTATCTCTTGCAGAACCAGAAATGCCTAAAACTTTTAGTTTTTTTCGGGGTGAAAATAATTTTTTTGCCTCAGCTTTTGTAATTTCCTGAATTTCAAGAAACCTTTTTTCAAGCGTCGTTTTTTTATTTTTCATCAAGTTCTTTTGCGCTACCGTGGATGCAATAGTAGCCTTTTGTTAGATTATATTCTTTTGTAAGAGGACATGGACCGCAAATGCATCCGTTCATTTTATATTCACATTTGCTTTTGCCCACATCATCAGCACAAAAAAGAGTCTCTCCTTTTTCCTTGGAACATTCATTAAAGCTTGGGCATTTGGGACAAATGCATTTTTCACGATTTATATCGTTGTTTTCAATTTTTTTCATAGGAATTTTTCTTTATTTTAGCAGAGAAAAGAATTTTGAAAATAAAAAAAGGCCTTTTCGGCCAATTTTTATCCGCACGTTCTTATTTTATTTCATGTTCATATTTGAGATGAGAGTTGAAATGCCGTCCTTAAACTTAATTGTGACATTTTGGTATCCGGATTTTATGTTCCAAAAATATGTAATTGTTGTGCCCGATGAAGAACTTGATTCACTTGTGATTTGGCCTTCTCCCAAAACCGCTTTTACTTCTTCATATGTCATGCCCTCTTTGATTTTAGCGAAATCTTCTTTGGAAATCGCTGATGACCAGTCTTTATTTTCTTTGATTGCTCTTTTAACCAAAGCACCATCTTTATAATTTATCCAAATAATTGAACCATCTTTTGTGTATTCGTAGGGCTCTACGGAAGTGTCGAAAGGGTCTTTTTCAAGGGCTTTTCCTTCTCCCAATAATTTTTCAACCGTGTCTTTTGAATCACCCATTTTTAGGCTTGTGAAAGCTTTGTAGGCTGTATTTTCGAGAAGCAAATTATATGTAGAAGTTGTGGACTGCTCTTGTGTGTTTTCATCTACATTGACCTGTTCTTCAACAGGGTTTGAAACTTCTTCGTTTTGACTATTTGTTTCTGGCGTGATTTGTACATTTTCGTTTGTGATTTTTGCTCCGCATGCCGAGAAAACAAGCAAAGACAATGCAGGTAAAATGAATTTTAGGTTTTTCGTTTTCATAATTTCAGGGGTTAGTGTCCTTTTGATCGGATTTTATTAATTGTATCAAACAAATCAAGAAATTTTAGTTTTCCTTTGCAGGAATTGTTGCATATTATTTTTCAAAAGGCGAACTGATTAGAGAAAATTTCTTGTTTTCAAAATCAATCTCGGCCTTTGTACCGAAGGGCAAAATGATTTGAGGATCGGTGTGTCCGAAGTCCACATTTGAGATAACCGGAAGGGTAGATGCATCGAATTCGTCTTTCAGAAATTCAAGAAGAGAACTTTCAAAATTGTCTTTTTCTTCTTCGCTATAGTCTCGAAGGCGACCTATCACAAGTCCCGAGATGTTTTTAAAAACATTTTGAAGACCAAGAGCACGAAGAATTCTTCTTATATATGTGAATTTCGGTTTTTCTTCGGAGGTCTCAAGGCAAAGTATTTTGCCTTGCCAAAAATTTTCTTCGGGCCAATATTTCGTGCCTGGAATGAATGCAATAGTATCAATGCAGCCACCAATTAGATCTCCCTTTACGATGCCCTGCCCCTGTAGAAAATGAAATCCGGAATTTTCGTGCTTTTCGTTTATTTGGCCGACATTTTTTGGGTCGGACCAATCAGGATAACCGTTTACATAAAAGTCGTAAGGTTCATAAGTGAAATTTTCGAAAGGATTAAAAAGGAAATCTTCGATGTGATTTTTGAATTTGTCCCCGAGGGCCTCCATTTGGGAAAAACCCGCCATCACGCTTGGACCGTAAAAAGATACAAGACCAAGTTGGTTTAAGAAAAAATGGATATTTGAAGTGTCGGAATAGCCCATGAAGAATTTTGGATTTTTATAAATCAACTCCGCGTCAAGAAACGGTAAAATTCTTATCGAATCATCGCCTCCGATACTTGCAACAATGCCCTTTATTTCGGGATCCGCAAAAGCATCGTTTATGTCTTTTGCGCGAAGCTCCGGATGCATGTAATTGAATTTCGAGTCGGTTTTCGTGTGAGGAAATTCTTTAATTTTAAGACCGAGTTTTTTGAGATTTTCTATTCCGTTTTCATAAATATGAGGAAAAACGAAAGGTCCTCCCCAGGATGGAGAGATTACCGCTACGGTATCGCCTTTTTTAAGTCTTTGAGGTTTTGTGTAAAGCATTTTTATTGTTTATTTATTTTTATCGCCATTCCTTTTACGATTGCCGTACCGATTTTTTGCTGTGCGGATTTTAATATTCTTTGAACCGTACTTTGCGAAGTGCCCATTTTTTTTGCAATATCGTTTTGTTCAAGTTCAAAAAGATTTTTAAGCCTAAGCGCTTCCCATTCTTCAAGTGTCAGCTCCACACTTTCAAGCTCACGCAAAGGAATCCCCTGTGGCTTATAGAAAGTCACGAAGGGATTCTCTTTGATTTTTCTTTGCAATCTGGGTCTCGGCATAATTATTTGCTTTCCAATTTTGCTTTTCTGATTTCTTCAAGACGAGCTTCAAGAATTTTTTCTTCCTGAGCAAGATCCATTTTTGCTCCGCAAGTTCCCATTCTTCTGCCTGTGCCTTGGCCTTTTCCACTTGGGCCCGTTCCATCAAAATTTGGCATAATTTATTGGGTTATGAATAATACTATTTTGAATATATATTCAAAACCGCTCATTGTCAATGCTTTTATTATTGTTCGGTTGTCATTCCGTCGAAATCGGCTTCGTTTGCCTCGGCCTCTTCTTTTGTAGCGCGAACAATTTGGTCTTTGTGGTGCGCGGGAGAATAAATAGTGTAAAGTTTTAGCTCCTCGGTTTCAGACACATTGATAATATTGTGTCTTGCGCCGGATGGAACGACAATTGCTGATCCGTCTTCCACCATATACTCGGTATCATCGATTTGAACCTTTCCATTGCCCTTCTCGAATCTGAAAAATTGATCGTTTTCAGCGTGAATTTCGGAACCGATTTCTTCTCCGGGTCGAAGGCTCATAAGAACAAGCTGGCTGTGTGCGCCGGTGTAAAGCACTTTTCTAAAATTTGGGTTCTCGAGAGTGTCTTTCTCGATGTTTGCATGAAATCCTTTCATAGTATTTTGGGTTATTTATTTACTTTATTAAAAATATCCGATAAATCGGCTTCTATATAATTTTTGCCTTTGATTCCTTTTGTACCGGAAGGTGGCACATCTTTGCTCATATTTGAGGCGTGTGTGCGATTAAAAACCTCTTCAATCACTTCGCCAAGTCCGTGTTCGTGAATTGTTCCAAAAACGGTATAAAGTAAGTCGGAAAGCTCTTTTGCAATGTTTTTAAGGTCACCGTTTTCGACTCCTTTTATGTATTCGTTTAATTCTTCCTGCATAATTTTGAAACGAAATGCGGCTCTATCGAGATCAATGAGAGATGGTGAATTGAGTACCGGTGAGCCGAATTTGTGATGAAAGTCTTTTACTTGATTGAGTTGTTTTTTCATAATTGGAGTTTTATTTCTCGAAATAAAATGACACAAAAAACCGCCGTATTCAAGCGGGTTTCGTTGACGAAGGAGCGCGGCGCTTATATAACGGCTTTTGTCCATGGTGGACATGCTAAAGGAGGAGTTATGCCGACCATCGGCGATGCTATCAAGAGGTTCAACGAGATCACGAATCTGGTCGACTTTTTCGGAATGGATCAGTCCATTCTCGAAAGGGCAACCAAAATAAAAGAGGAGCTTGTGAAAGCGCAGTTCCCGTCGGGAATGAATCATGTGAGCGTGGCGATGGGAACCCCTCTCAACCAAGAAGCTGCCAAGGCCTACAACCGGCTTATGTTGCTTCAACGCTGAGAGTGCTCGGGGCGAAAGAAAGTTTCGCCCCTTTTTTCTTGAAAGAAAAAATTTTACTTAAAATTTTTTGTAAAACGAAAAATTTGTGGTTTAATAATATTAATCATTAACTCATTTCAAAATGAAAAAGATTTTGGTTACTACAGTGATTTTGTCGCTTTTCTCGTTTTTCCCTATTCTATCTAATGCGGATACGCTTAGGGATATAATGGAGGACACTTATAGTGCAAATATTCTTGAGTTTTCCGACATCCCTTCGTCTCATATAAACTACAAAGCTATGGCTTTTTTATTTGAAGAAGAGGTCATCAATGGATATTCAGATGGCACTTTTAAACCCGATGGACTTATCAACCGAGCGGAACTTATGAAAATGATTTCGGCTATTATGTATCGTGGAGAGATGGACTCGAATATGGCATCCTATAAAAATTGTTTTTCCGATGTAAAAGAGGAGTGGTTTGCTACTTATGTGTGCTTTGGAAAAGAAAAAGGTTTTGTAAACGGCTACGGGGATGGTACTTTTAGACCGAGCAACAATGTGACTCGCGCTGAGGCGATGAAAATTATTTTAAATGTAATGATTGAAGAGGCTTTGTGGCCGACTCCTACTGAAGCTGAAATGGCTTTTACTTTACCAAAAGACTCTGAGCCGAATGCTTGGTATGAAGGCTTTTTAAGATTTGCGATTGCGAAGGAGCTACTTGATGGTCAACATGTGACGGGAACCGAGGCTGAGTACTACTACAAACCAAACGAGGCTATGACAAGAAAAGAAGTGGCTGAAATGATTTGGAGAACTTTTTTATATATGATGGAGAGAGTGGAATATGTGGAAATGCTTACGATGACGAGTTGTTTTCAAATTGCAAATTCGGATTTGAGCGAAGAGGAAGCAAAACAAAAATGGATCGATGAACTTCTGACACCATATGGAATTACAGAAGCGGAAGCTGATGAACTCTCTGAAAAATATATTAATGATGATGTCCTTTCCGCTATGAAAGCCGATGGAATCGAATATGAATGCGGTGATAAGGACTCCGTGGATATGAGTAAATGGAGCGGATTTTTGAAATATGGAAGATAATGAAAACATTTGACCTGGTTGCCACATGCGCTTTCGGACTTGAAAAACTCCTTAAATTCGAGCTTATAGATTTGGGATTTTCAGAATTTTCTGTGAGCGACGGGAAAATCGAATTCACCGGGAATGTGTCCGATATTTGCAGGTGCAATATCAATTTAAGGACTGCGAATAGAGTGTTTATAAAGGTCGGCGAAGTGAGCTCACGGACTTTTGATGAACTTTTCGAGGGGGTGAAAAAGATTGACTGGGCGATGTACTTGCCTGCGAATGCCGAGTTTCCAGTTTCAAAAGTGTCGAGTCTAAAATCTTTTCTCGTTTCAAAACCGTCCATTCAATCGATAACAAAAAAAGCGATTGTTGATAAACTCAAAATCCAACACAAGGCATCTATTTTGCCTGAAACAGGCGCTAAGTACGCAATTCATGTGCACATAAGAAACGATATTGCTTCAATTTTGATTGATACAAGCGGTGAAAGTCTTAATAAAAGAGGTTATCGGGAAAAAGGAAACCTTGCTCCAATCAAAGAAACTCTCGCCTGCGCTCTTGTAAAAATCGCGACCCGATATCCAGAAAAAGATGTAATTCTCGATCCCCTTTGCGGAACGGGAACGATTTTGATTGAGGCCGCAATGCTTGCAAAAAATATTGCGCCAGGATTAAAGCGAAATTTTGTGTCGCAGACTTGGGATTTGATTGATGAGAATTATTGGAATGAAGCCTTGAATGAGGCTAAAAATGCTGAGAGGAAAGATGTGAAATTTAAATTTTACGGTAGCGATATAGATTCTTTAGCGATAAAAATCGCTAAAGAAAATGCAAAAAAAGCCGGTGTGGCTTCCTATTTGGAATTCAAAGTCGCTGATCTCAGAGATATTACCCCGCCATGCGAAAGAGGTATCATAATTTGTAATCCGCCTTATGGAGAAAGGCTTATGGATGAGAAAAATGTACTACAACTTTACCGCGACATGGGAGATAAATTTTTTGAGGATTTTCCCGGATGGGACTACTTCGTTTTGACCTCGAATAATGCGTTTGAAAAAGCGATGGATGCTCGTGCCGATAAGAACAGAAAGTTATTCAATGGAAAGATTCTGTGCTATTTATATCAATATTTTAATCAAAAAAGTTATGGAAAATAATGAATCATGTTCATGTAAAAAATGTAATTTGGGTTCTTTACTTGCGGGAATTCTAGTTTTTGCGCTAGTTGCGGGTGGTGCGTATTTTCTTTGGAATATGAATTCGGAAAAAAACGAACTTAAAGAACAAATAAAAGCTCTTGAAGAAAAGGTTGATTATGTTGATGAAGAAGAGGTGGCTTTGAGTGTGGAGGTGAAGGATGAAGAGCAAACAGAGGAATCTAAAGAAGAAGTGCTGGAAGAACCAATCGAAACTTTGCCCGAATACCCGGCGGATACTTTTTCCGCTGATAAAGATGGAAATTATTTTGGAAAATTAACCGTGAGCGGATATCCTACGGTGAAAATGGTGCCACAGGCTTTTTGTGATCCGGAAGTGGACGATGGGTGCACAAGTTTTCCGTATGTGTATTTTAATTTGGTCGGAAACTTAAGTCCTGAGTTTCAGAAATTTTCCGATACAAACGCGGGAAACGCATTTGTAGGTCAAGATGTGATTGGCCTTGGTTGTAAGGAAAACGGCCCGGGCTTTTTATATTATTACAACGATTCCGAGGAAAACGGGATGAAATATTTCAGACTTAGTGACGAGGATTCGGTAAAATTATTTGCAGGAACAATGAATTCACCTGTGACTATTACGCTTGAAAGAAAACCTTTTTATGGAGGAAGCGGAGCGCCCGAGTGTTATAGCCATTTTACGGAGATAACGGTTTACTAACAAATTTAAAAAAAGCCCCTTTATGAACTGGGCCCCTAAAAAAGGACACCGAAAGGGGGCTTTTTTTATAAATTTATTCTGAATTCTTTGCCATAATCCTTAAACCCAAGCTCTTTGTAAAGCGAGTGGACTCTTTCTCTTTCGTATCTGGAAGTGGCTATGAGTTTGTAGCAATTTTGTTCCTTCGCTTTTTGGATGATGTGGGTTATTAGGCTTGTGGCAATCCCCTTTCCGCGGTGGTTTTCGTTTACAAAAAGATCTTCGAGTAAACCAAACGGTTCTTTGTGTAAATCGTTGTACATAAAAAAAAGTGTAGCTCTGGCGATTTCAAGATTTTCTTCATCGAGAACGGAAAAACGAATTCCTTCAGATTTGGCTTTAGATTCAGATATGTTCATATTATAACTTAATATTTTGTAGCATGTCCTTAGACATTTTTGAGAGGTCGAATTCGTGTGAAAAACCGATATCGTTTCTAAAAACCGAGTCGTCGATGGATTTCGGCCAGGAATCAGCAATGAGTTGTCTTGAATCGGGATTGTATGTGGAAGTAAAGCCGGGAATTTCTTTGGAAACAACCTCGGAAAGCTCACGAGCTGAAAAACTCATGGCCGTAAGATTATAGCTTGTTCTTATTGTGATTTTTTCGGATGGGGCCTCCATAAGTTCGATTGTGGCTCGAACCGCATCAGGCATATACATCATCGGAAGAACGGTTTCTTCGTTTACAAAAAATTCGTATGATTTTTGCTTTAAGGCTTCAAAATAAATTGCGACAGCATAATCGGTCGTGCCACCTCCCGGGGCCGTCTTATAACTTATTAATCCAGGGTATCTGATGCTTCGAATATCAAGACCGTATTTCTTAAAGTAGTACTGACAGAGGAGTTCTCCGGCCACTTTTGTGACACCATACATCGTTGTGGGTTCGAGGATTGTGTGCTGGGGAGTTAATTCCCTTGGAGTTGTGGGACCGAAAGCGGCAATTGAGCTTGGCCAAAATACTTTTGAAATACCGTGTTTTAGGCAGGCGTCGAGCACATTTTTAAGTCCTCCCATGTTCACATTCCAAGCAAGCTCCGGATTTTTTTCGCCGGTTGCAGACAAAATGCCGACAAGGTGAAAAATCGTGTCGGGATTATGCTTTGTAATAAGAGCGTCAAGCGCGTCTTTATCGGTGACGTCGCAGGATTCAAAAGGACCTGCCGAAAGCTCTCCGATTGCAGGCTTTGAGTGACCTACCGCTATCACATTTTCATTTCCATATTTTTTTCTAAGCTCCAGAGTAAGCTCTGAACCTATTTGGCCGGTTGCGCCGGTGACGATTATTTTTTTCATAGTTATTTTTAAAATCTCGGATTTCGATTTTACCCCCAAAAAATAAAAAGGCAAAAGAAAGGGCCCGGTCGAAATATCTTTCGACCGGCCCGAATGCATACTCAGCTTTGAAGGTGTCAGACATCGATGACGACGGCCTGACCCTTGTTTGCAGAAGGGGTGGGAAACTTCAACACCTTGTTGTATTCCAAAGTGTTGAGGTGCTTGTGGACTGGACAGGTGGGCTCCGGCGCAGGGTAGTAATTGTGAACATGACAATATTCAGAAACCTTGTCAGATCCACAAATACATTCAAACCTCACGCAAGTGCACACTTCTACTGTCTTCGTACCTTCCCCATACCTCAGAACCATGAAGCCTCCTTTTTGGCGAAGAGCACGGTAAAACTTCGGCTAGCCGAAGACATTGCTACTTCACAAGATGTTTAGAAAAATGCAAGGTGAAATTTAGAGAGATTTTCCAAGGAGAAAAATCAGAAAAATACCGAGTGTATGCAGTATGTATGCTGCAATCATAAATTTTTTGACTGATAATTTTTTAATACTCGCCATTAGGCTTACACCGATCTCCGTTGGCAAGGGTGAAGCTATCAAAAAGCCTGAAAATACGGGCAAAATGTATTTGTAAATTCTTCCAAAAATTCGTTTTTCCGTTTTTGCAATTTTTTTCACGATTTTTTCTTTTTTGATCATTTTTATTTCGTCCGCAAATGACGCGCGGATGAAAAGAAAAATCAAAACATCGCTTATCAAAGCGCCTATTCCGCCAATCACTGCTGATAAGAAAATGTTTTGATTTTGCGAAAGCACTAAAAGTATGGCAGTGGCCGGTGCCGAAGTGAATCCATATGCATACAAAAAACCTCCTAATAGAGTGCCGAAATAATTTAAGGATTTGATAAAATGTTCAAATGGCTCATAATTTATACCTTCATAATAAACCAAAACAGCCATTACCAAAGTGATTAGCAAAAGGAGTAATTTTGGATATTTTATTTTCCGGTGGTTTCTTCTTAAAAACTTAAACATAGCTAAAGTTAATCTTAGTATTTTAGCATTTTTTAAGCTTTATTTAAAGCCCTTTTCCCTGTTTTTTTATTTTTCAAAGACTCCGATTAAATGAACTTTCATAAATCGAAGTGGTTTTTTATCGAGAAGTGTTTCTATTAAAGAGGCGAATTTGAACAATGGCTCGTTGAAAGAGATATATGACGGATCTCCATTGAAAATTATTTCGGATTTTTGAAAACCAATCGGGGTGAGCGTTTTCATAAGTGACTTTTCTGAATTTATTTTGTAGCTTTTTGGGTAAGTGTCGTGGTCTTTTCGATTATAGAGTCGCTTTGTGAAGAATTCATGAAAACGCTCGGGGATAGCCCGTATTATCCAAACATTGTAATTCCAGACATTGGGAGTGAGAAAAATCACTTTTCCTCCAGGCTTGAGTACTCGAAATATTTCCGAAAAAGACTCCCTGGGATTTTGAATGTGTTCAAGTACCCAAGCGGAAACAACGATATCAAAAGTATTATCTTGGAAGGGAAGTTTTTCCGCACTTGCAACAAATTTGTTTTTTATAAAAGAATTTTTTTCCAGAGCTGATGCGTCCGGATCAATGCCAAATGAGAAATTTGTTTTATCGTATACCTCTTTCATAAAATCTCCGTGACCACAACCGATGTCAAGAATTTTAGTATTTGTGTTTACTCTTTCATTGATGAGTATTTTATAAATGGATTGACTATCCATCCATTCACTATTTTTCGCTTTGTATTTATCTCTATAAAATTCTTGTCTGTTCATTTTTTTTTATTATATGTCAATTATTCCGTATGCCGAGCTATAATATTTCGACTCTTTAGGGAGTGTCTTGTGAACCTAATTATCAGTATTTTCAATCACTTGCGATAAAAGCGATTTTATTATTTGACGCATCTTGGTTTATTTGTAATTTTATTACTGATTATTTATAAGTGTTTTATGGATGTTTCGCAAATAATATCGATCTTGTGTTTTGCCTCCGCTTTGGCGGTATATTTTTATAAGGGACCCGCTTCTTCTTTGTTTTTCCGTATGATTGTGGGAGTGTTTTCTTTTATCGCGATTTTTTTCATCATCTTTTTTGTGGTTGCAAATCATTTAACCGGTAGAGGCATTTCGAGTTCCGTTTTATATTATATGCAATTCGGTTTTCGAGATGCGGGGATGTCGTCTTATTTGGGGCTTATTATGCTCACTACCGTTTTTTTAATTTTGACTGTGATTTTTTGTGTTTGGCTTATTACTCGAAAGTCTAAAGAAAAAGAAAAAATTCAAAAACACATAATTCTTGTGGTTTCGTTTTTAATAGTATCGATATTTTTAAGTCCCGTGACTTTATCTTTCGGAGAATATTATAAAATAAATATATTTGAAGCCGATATAAATCAGAGTCCCGATTTTTTCGAATATTATTCGGAACCGAAATTAGCTCAAACCGGAGAAAAAAAGAATCTTGTTTATATTTATGCCGAAAGTCTTGAAAGAACTTATTTCGATGAAAAAATATTTCCAGGACTTATTGAAAATTTACGAGATATTGAAAATCAAAGTATCAGTTTTACAAATATCGAACAGGACGAAATTTCGCATCATACAATTGGCGGTCTGGTGGCCACTCAATGCGGATTTCCTTTAATAAGTTCTTCTCATGCAAATACAATGAGCGGTATGGATTATTATCTTGGCACTGCTGATTGTCTTTCTGATTTGCTTTTTGAAGAAGGATATTTTTTGTCTTTTTTTGGCGGCGCAAATCTCAATTTTTCAAGTAAGGGGAATTTTTTTAAGACTCACAAATTTGAATCTGTAAACGGAATAATCGAATTGATCCCCCTTGTTGAAGATAGTAGATATCGTAATTCTTGGGGTTTTTTTGATGATACGGTTCTTGAGCTTGCATACAAGGAATTTGAAACTCTTGCAAAAAAAGATCGAAACTTTGCTCTTTTTGTTTTAACTTTGGACACACATCATCCGGAGGGTTTTATTTCGAAAAGTTGTGAAAATGTGAAATATGAGTATACCGAGAATCCCATTTTGGACGCGGTAAAGTGCTCAGACAAGCTGATTTCGGAATTTGTTCATAAAATAAGAAATTCAGGACTTTCGGACAATACGGTGATTGTGATTTCTTCCGATCATTTGGCGATGACCAATACCGCGAAAGATCTTCTTAAACTGGGGGACAGAAAAAATCTTTTCATGGTGAATTTGCCGAAAAAATCGGCTCCGGAAAAAGTTGATAAGGCGGGACTTACTCTCGATATCGGTTCCACAATTTTGCCTTATTTGGGATTTTCGGGAGTGATTGGGTTTGGCAGAGATATCAACAGTTTGGAGAACTTTGCTCTTAGACGTGTGACTTTGATTGAAAAATTGCAGGAATTTTATCCGTTACTGATAAGGTTTTGGGATTTTCCGGTTCTCAAAAATAAAATATCCATAGATACTGCGACTCAAAAATTTCTGATTGATAATCGGAAATTTTCTTTGCCGGCTCTAATTTCTTTTGATGAAAATCTTAAGACTAATCTGTATTTTAAAAATGAATTGCCTAAGGACTTTTTGTTTTCAGAGATGGTGAAAGAAGAGGAACTGGAACGATATATTTTAATTGATTATTGCAAAATTTTGGATAATAAAAGCGCTTCAGAAGGATATTGTTTAAAATCGAATAATCCTAGTATCGGGCTTAAAGAACTGTCCGAAAAAACGGAATATGAAAAAGACGAAATCAAAAAAATTATCGGAATTTAGGTTATAACTTGCTTATCTCTTTGAGGTCTTTGTCAGGGATGTAGAGAATTAAAAGTCCCAGAAGGATTCCGAGGATACCGGAAAGTGCATGATTTCCATCGAGGAATTTCATATCGATATAGTCGAGAACATACCAAACTCCCCGCCAAATCATTACGAGTCCTACTACGATACTCAGATTTCTGGCGAAATACTTTAGAATTTTTGTTGGGTTTTTCATTTTTTTGTTTAATCATAAAATTCTAGCATATTTTTTGTCTATTTTAAAGCCATATTTGCCTAATAGCGAATTTTTATACAACTTAATATTTTTATGATAAAACGAGCTTGAAAGATTCAATATACTTATATTTTGACTTCTAAAATTTTATGGTATAAGTTTTTTTTGTTTTTCACGCTCATCGACAACAAAGGAGGAAGCAATGAGAAAAAGGATTTTCGCATTTGGGATCGGGCTAATCGCTTCCGGCTATGCCTCCTTTTGGGGAGGCATGTTGCTTGGGCTTTTTTGGCCCTTGATCATCACTCTGGGGGTCTGCGCCAAGCGGGAAATGGGCTTGGCAAAGATCTCAACGATAGTGTCGATTACACTGGGTGTTCTCCTCGGAGTGCTTCCCAGCTGGATTTCCAATTTCGAATTCCTCGAGGCCATCTCTTTGGCCATTCTGAGCGCGATGCTCTTCCCCTTGGGAATATTTTTCGGATTCTTGAGTCTGAAAATATTTCCTATAGAGGAAGGAAAAAGCAGGCTTCCGGTCTGATCCGAAACCTTCGGTGTCAGTCCGGACTACCAAAAAGCCCCTTAAAAAAGGGCTTTTTTTATATTTCTTTCCAAGTGTAAATCGTGACGCCTTCGGGGTGTTTTTCCGTGTAGCCGTTTGACTTAAAATCATTCGGATTTAAATCCGCGCTAAAAAGATAAAAGATATATACCGATCTTAGCCCCGGATAACTCGGTGACATATTTGTGTCTTCAATCACTCCGTTTTCTTTAAGTGTCAAATCACCTTTTAAGCCAAGTTTTTTGAGTAGAGCTTCTTTTATTGCAGAATGTGGCGTTTGGATTTTATTAATCTTCTTTGAAACGGAATGAGAAGTATCTCGAAATTTTTCTCTACCGTCGGGATAAACCCTTTTGTCTTCGATTAGTTTGTACTTTTTTCCATCCGGGGAATTAAAAAAAAGATCGATTTTCGCGACCTCGACTTTCCGAAGTATTTCTCCATTTGCGCTTATAATAAGCGATGATTTCCCGTTTTCAATTTCCTTATGAAGGTCCTCAAGAGATTTGGCTTTTCCTATTCCCCAAGAATCCGTATTTATTCCCGCCGATTTAAGTTGATGTTTTAGGGCCGCTACAGGACTTTTTTCATCTAAAATCATGTGGGTATGGGTTATTATTTTTCTAAAATAATAATAATCTGTTTTCGACTATCCGTAAACTTATAAAAAAATCATAAAGGCAATCGAGATTTGAACGATGTCTACAAGTGCATGAATAAGCCAACAACTAAAAAGGTCTTTTGAGTAGTCGAAAATTTTGTTCATGATAAGCGAGTAGACAATGAGACCTATTGTGACTGTAATAAAAATTGGGAGAGTGAACCAATTATAGTAAAACATCACATGATGGAAAGAAAAGGCAATTGCTGGAATAAGATAGGCAATAAATTTCGGAGATACCGTTTTAAACTTTGCGAAGAGAAAGGCCCTCCAAAAAAATTCTTCAAGAATTGAATTGATGATGATTATGTATGCGCCTACAAAAATGAGTTTTTTTGCGTCCAGGTCTATGAGAGTGGAAAGATTCGTTTTTACGGATTCCAGGTCAATAAAGTTTTTGAAGATTAAAAAACTCGAAAGGTAAATTGTGGCGAGTATTAGTCCCAAAAGTAGGCTTTTTTTGAGGTGTTTTCTGAATGAGTCGAAGGAAAAATTTTCAAAAAGCGCTTTTTTTAGTGACTTTTTCTCAAAATATACTGCGAAAAAAATCGGAAACAAAAAAATAATTTTGTAGAGAGAAGAGAAAAAATAATTTGATTCGAAAAAAATTCTTGAAAGAAAAATCGCTATAGGTGGCAATAATATGAGTAAAACCAGAAGTATGCGCAGTTTATTTTTCTTCATAATCCAGGGTAAGACGAGATGTTTTTTCGGGTTTAAAATGATGCGACTTCACTTTTGCAAGAGCAAGCATTTTTTTTGAAGCTTTTACGGTATCTGTGTCCTTGTACTTGTCCGAAAGGTAGACCACTTCTTTAATTCCGGACTGGATAATCGCTTTGCTACACTCGTTGCAGGGAAAAAGTGTGCAATAAATTTTTGCGTTTTTTAGTTTTTTTGTGGAATTCAAAATCGCATTTAGCTCAGCGTGAACCACATAGGGGTACTTTGTTTCGTTTATATTTGTGTGACTTTTTATCCACGGAAGCTCCTCGTCTTTGATGCCGATGGGAAATCCATTATAACCGATTCCAACGATTTTTTTATTGGAATCGACAATGCAAGCCCCAACCTGAGTACTCGGATCCTTGCTTCTCTTTGCGGAAAGCAGAGCAAGCCCCATAAAATATTCATCCCAGGAAATAATCGTGTGTTTTTTCATTTAGATTAATTTATCGGGGTGATTATATCACAACATTTTGAGCGTGTAAGCTTATGGCTTAAGCGATGAATGGTGGTGAAGGATTTCGTAGGAACCGTCCTCTTTCTTTTTCCAAACATAAGAAAACCTTGCATTTACCGTTTTTCTTGGTGAGGTAGCCCCTTCATCCTTATTATCGATTTCAAAATCGTAGTGTCCGCAGTGAAGATATTTATCCTGCGAAATCTCCTGTACTTCATCTTGAACAATTCTGCCCGATGGATTTTTTTCCAAAAAGTGTACGAAGTATTCTTTTGCGCCGGTTTTTCCTCTTTTGAATTCACCGAGTACAGTGGGTAAAAAGGTGGCGTCGTCGCTGTAAAGGGCAGCGACTTTTTCGGGCTCTTTTGTTTGCAAAGAATCGTTCCAGATTTCAAAATTTTGCGTTGCGATTTTTCGTAATTCTTCGTTCATAAATTTTCGGTTAATTTTTTTATGGATTATTCCCGTGGGGAGAAAATGTCAAGGATAAAGATTATTCTTTATATGAAAACGATAAATCGTTGTACTCTTTTGTATCGTATTCTTTGATGCCTGAGGCGTGCCAAAGAACGAATTTGGAGATTCCCGTATCGAGGGCCATTTTGCTACAAATTGTGCAATATGGAGCGCCTGCGAAGCTTAATTTATCGTCTTTATCGAGTCTTATGAAATACAGGGTGGAGCCTTTTAGTTTTTCGGGATTTTTTCTTAGCGCGTCCATGATTGCTCTTTGCTCAGCGTGAACGCAACAAGTCTTGTCCGTGACTTTTTTGTGATATGCGTCTTTTTCATTGTCGCATCTCCTCTCCGATTCGAGATTTTGAGGAGGTGTATTTACGCCTTGTCCAATAATTTCGCCATTCTTTACAATTATTGAGCCGCATTTTGAACGAAGGCATGTGGCGGTTTTTGCTAAATCTGAGGCTAATTTAAAGTATTTTTTGTGGGTCATTTTGTATTAAAAATTCCAAGTATGTTTTCCCTTAACGATTCAATGATATTGAGAGTTATTTCTAATATAAATCTATAATTTGTGTATTTTTTTATTTCTATAGAGTTTTATATTTTTATTTCAAGAAAGTTTTTTTGAGTTTCTTGAAGTTCTTTAGTTTCTTTTTTCTCCCCGTGGAAGCCTAAATTTTTACCATCATTTTCATACCTAGGAACAATGTGAAAATGTAAATGAAAAACTGATTGCTGTGCATCTTTGCCTGATGCATTAAGGATATTTACTCCTTTAGCGTTTAGTTTTTCTTTCAATGTTTTTGCTAATTTTTTTGAAAGTTTTGTGATTTTTTCTAATATTTCTTCGGGGGCATCAAAAATATTTTCGTAATGCTCCTTGGGAATAATTAAAATATGCCCTTCTGTAACTGGATTTATGTCTAAAAAAGCGAAAAGAAATTTATCTTCGTAAAGTTTTAAAGAAGGTATTTCGGATTTTGCAATGCGGCAAAAAATACAATTTTCCATAATTTTTTTTAATTTGTTTTGTGTATAAATTGTAGAAAAAATGATCAAAAGTCAAAAAAAACTTTTGAGAGTTTTAAATACCTTTTTAGTCAGCTTCAACAGTTCTTAAAGATAGAACATAGAGAATTAAGAATACTAAAGAAGTAATACTTATGGCGAAAAATGTGCTGGATAAATCGTATTTGTCGGCAATATGTCCAAAAATTGGTTTTGTTTTGATCATTAGTTTATTTCAACATTTTATTTAATTTTGAGCAATATCTGTTTACAAAAGTGCCATTATATGTTATATATTGTTGTTATTTTTAATTATTAATTATGATGAATAATAAAACTAGTGCATTTATTGCCTTTCTTGCCTCATTATCAATGAGTTCTTGTGGACCTGACGAAAAAGTCGTTTCAGAAACTTGTGAGCCTCAAGAGTGTAAGTGTTCACAAGAAATACCCGAAGCAACTAAGAGTGAGATAGAGTCAGCTATACCCGACTTATTCGAAGAGAAGGAAATAGAAGAAATATTAGAAGACTCGGATCAGGCTGGAAATAGTATTTTTGATCCAATAATAGACAAAGTAAATTCAATAATTGATTCTACAGAAGAAATGGGCCCGAAAAAAGTTGTAAATGTTTTTAATGGAAAAGAAATAGTCTATGTTCGGGATCTTTCTATGCTAGAAAACGCAATAAAGACATATTCATATTTATTAGGTGATAAAAACAAATTAGTACCTGAATTTCAACAAGTTGCTAACTATATAAATCCATATAATTTTCAAATAATTGGAATTGATCATAACGGAGTACTTAATGGAGATTTTCATACTCGTAATCATCACCAAAATAGAGAAATAATTGGAAATGATCACCCTGAATTAATTAATCACGATTTAGAGCTGCCTTTTGTTTCTACAAATAGAAAGAAAATCGAGGATAGACCTGGTATAAATAAATCCAAGAAAAGAGCTATTGAAATTGTGAATTTTGATGGGGAAAATATTAAAAGAATGGATCTAACTTTTGAAACTTTCAATAAAGTTTTTAAAACAACGGATACTTATAAAAGGCTAGATCGTGAAGATCCTGCTCTTGCTCAAGCTTTTGCAGAACTTGTAGTTTTTGGATTGGTACCTTTGGAAAGTGGCTATGACCAAAATGCCTCTAGTGGTGTTGCACATGGTTTATTTCAAATTAAAGAAAATGTTGCACAAGGTTTACTAAAAAATGCTCAATCTAAAGGGTTTCTTACAGACTTAAAAAAAATAAATATTCATCATCTTAATACAATCAGGTGTTCTGCAACACTTGCTCCGTTTCACTTTGATGCAACTTATAAATGGTTAGTGGATAATCTTGGTCCTTCCCATGATTATTTTAAACTAGATCAAAAAGTGCAATTATTAATGCTTCTTCAAGCTTATAATAATGGTCAAGGAAGAGCTGTTCAAATTATTAAGTATTTTTTTGAGAAATTTCCTAATGAATTTAGAGATGGATTTGAATATTTTAATAGCAACATCCCTTCTGAATTTTTTGATAAAAATGGAAAACTAAAACCTGACTTTCATTTCTTTATGATTACGGAATACTTTAAAGGTAGAAATGCTGGAGAAAAAAATACAACAAAGAGATATGGTTCAGATAGTCATCAATATCTTGCTAAAATATTGGCTTATCATTATTTGTTTACTGGGGAGAGTATATTCCTTGATAGTTCTTCAGATACAAGACAATTAAGTGCTATTTCTGCAAACACGATTGATAATGTAGATATTTCCAACTTAGATCCTGTTTTCCAGAATGCCTTAAAAAATGGTTTTAGCCCAAAAATAATTAGTTCTAATGAGAGACCTCTTAGCAATATATCGATAAATGTTCCTGCAGAAGTTCGACAATATCTATTACATAGTCCGAACTCTCCAAATAACCAAGGCAAAGTGTTTGACTGGTTTGAGTCGAATGATGCATTTAAAAATATATTTGAAAGTGCAAGAGAAAATCATGGTAGTGTTTCTAGGCAAATGGTTGAAGAATTAGTAGAAAATGGTCATTTAATTAATTTGGATAAAAATCCAATATTTAGTTTTGCTGTGAGGTCGAGAGATAATATAACTCCTGGAAGTTTTACAATAAAAGTAGATGGAGGTGATTCGGGAATAGGAGATACATGGAGGAGAAATATAAGGGTTGACCATAAAGAAATAATAGATGAACTTGCTACGCGAATTAATGAAAAATTGTATGAAGCTGGGATGTCTAGAGATTATTTTATTGCACCTATTATAAATAGTGCACTTAGGGTTAATAGTGTTCGTGGGTCTTCCATGACTAGCTTACACCTTTGGAATTCAGCCCTTGATATAATGATTGGTGGGTATGCCGTTCATAGAAAAAATTCTGACGGAAGTATTTCTACATTTCCAGTTTTAGAAGAAAACAGAAATTATTTAAATGCTATAAGACTCGTTTTATTTGAAATGGGAAAAGAGGGAAAATTGTTTCCTAGAGAAGAAACAAGTTCTCCTCACTTTCATTTTGTTCCCAAAGCAAATCAAAATTCGAATAATAGCCAAAGTAATGTGGGCTCAATTCCAAACACTAGAAGGATTGAAGATAAAAAAACAAAAGACTATGTTTGGAAAAAAGTTCCTCCAAAAGTGCTTCTTAAGAAATGGATACCGAAACTTACAAATGGCAAATGTACAAGTGCTGATATTCGGAAATATAATGGAAAAGGAAAGTACAATAAAAAAGATAGAAAGACTCAAATTCGTCCTGGTGACTCAATTAAGATTCCTAACAAGTGCTTGGAAGATTAATATAAGTAGCCTAAGGATTGGTTCAGCTCTAAATTAAAATGTTTGTAAGATAAAAAAGCTCTCAATAATAAATTGGGGGCTTTTTGGGTTTAAAATCTTATAATTCTGCGATGAATAACAATCCGAATATGGAAGAAAATGTTTTTCTAAAACCGGGTACTCAAACTATAACGAAAGTTTAAAAAAAGCTTCCAAATATGCCAAATGTTCAAAAAAATTATGTTGGAGATGTGAAGCATGGTGATTTTAATTGTAGTTTTTTTTAATTGGAATCGGGAAAAAAGTAATGATTAATATTATTAAATTATAAAGACCTACTATCTTAAAAATGTTTTTCCTGAGAATTCTTGGAGATCTTTGCACATTTGTAGGGTTTGTTTATCTGTGTTTTTCGGTAATTCAGAAATATTAAACCATTTAAATTCAGAGTTTTCACTTTCATCAATTTTTATTTTTTCATATTCTTCTTCTTTGACTTTAAGTAAAAAACAAAATGACACAACTTGTAGGCTATCACCATTTGGATATGTGAAGGACCATTTTGGATCAGAATAGACCGCTATTAAATCTTTGATTTGAGCTTTTAAATTTAGTTCTTCCGATATTTCCCTAAGTGCTGTTTCTTCGACTGACTCACCTAGTTCTTGAAGACCTCCCGGCATCTGCCACTGAGACCTTCCTTTATCGAAGACTAATAATACTTTACCTTCTTCAAGTATTGCTCCAACCGAGCCATTAAATAGGACCTTTTCTTTTCCAACTTTTTCTCGAATAAATTTCCAGTATTCCATCTGTGTTTTTTAATTGATACTTAGAGTTTATCACACTTCGATTATTCGTCTAATTTCTTCGAATATTTTTGGGTAGTCGATTTTTGAAAAATCGCTTGTGTCAATTTCTAATGTGTTTCCGCCAATTTCCAAAGGAGTAATACTTTCAATTACAATATTTTCTTTTTGAGATTCAAAATTAATGTGATCGACATGTCCGGGATGGCGGCTGCCCGTCGTAACTCTTTCAACAAATCGCTCAAACCTGATTTCTCCCGGTGTTTTTAAAATTATTTGAAGCATTTCGTATCCAAATTTTTCTCGGTATTCGATTAATCTTTGACTATCCAATTCTTTATTAAAAGGGCTTTCGACAATAAAAGGCATTTTCGTTTTCATCAATTCCTCAGTCATTTTCCAAAGAAGATCAAATGAGGCTGAGCCTAATTTTCTAGACCATTCGCGGTCGCTATGTCCCAAAGAATCAAAAAGAGTTTCTTTAATTTTGTCTCGAACAAGAAGTGGTAAATCAAATTCCTGGGAAAGTTTTTCCGCAAAGGTTGTTTTTCCGGTTGCGGGGAGGCCGTTGATTATTATTAGACTGGGGTTGTTCATCGGGTTGGTGAAAATTGAATTAAAAAGACTTAATTTTTATAAAAGGCCCAAATGATCAAGGCCAAGGTATCCTGTTGCTACATCTGATAATTCACCTGATCTTAAGTGTTTTCTAAAATCTTCCAAGGGCATTTCCAATACTTCGCAAAATTCGGTGTCATCAGTTTGTGGTTCTTGTATTTTTTTACAATTTTTTGCGACAAAATTATATTTGATCATTGTTGTATAAGCACCGTTAAGGCTTGTACCTACAAACTCAAAGTCACCTGTATAGCCTGTTTCTTCAAGCAATTCTCTTTGTATTGCATCGATGGGCTCCTCGCCTTTTTCAACACACCCACCCGGTAATTCATGTAGAATTTTTTCAGGTCCTGGACGAAATTGGCTGGCTAGAACTATTTTTTTTTCGTTTGTAAGAGCTAACACGCAAGCAACTTTTCCTGAATTCATTACATCAAAATCGGCTGTTTTTCCATTTGGAAGTATGAAGACTCTGTTTAAAAGATTTCTAAATCCGGCTTTAAAAGGTGTTTCCTTGATTTTTTTCCATGATTCAATCATTGAGTTGTTTGTTAGGAGGGATTATTTTAGCTTTTTTTAAACATTTCATCAAGTAGCGTATTAATATCTTTTTCGTTTGCCCAGATTTTTTTCATATCAATTAATAATTTTTCACAACCCGGATATGGCTTTGTGTCGATTTGCGCACCAAATATTTCTTTATAATCCGGGAGGTTTTCTATTAGTGTGTTGAATGTCTCGGAAACCTGCCAAATATATTCCTGATTTTTACCTTTAATTAGGCTTTGTTCGGTGAGTCCGTAATGAGATTTTAGATAATCGAAAAATAAAAAATGTGTCATTTCGTGAGCGATTGTTTCAAGTGGATTCCATTTTTCATCGTTGTATGGAAAAAAGAAGGATTTGTCTTCGATATTTCTTGGAAACATTAAAAAAATTGATGAATAACCCGTGTAAGTTCCTTTAGGCCAAGGGTGATTATTAAATACATAATTTATATAATCAAAATATTTATTTTGAATTTCCGACCAATCCTTTTGAATTTTTTTAACGCCGGACTCTATCTCGATCTTTTTTTCCGAATATGTTTTTTTTGTTTGGATAGTCAACAACGAATTTCGCTCTTTGATTGAATATTTATCATCCATTAGATATTTAAAATTTTCCGGCAAAAACATATCCAGAAAATCTTTATCTTCAAAAAACCATTTGGCATTTTGAATGTCTTTTCCTGGGCTTATTTTAAAGTTGATTTTTGGATTCATAAAATTAATTATTTTCTACCATATACTATCACGACATCATTATCAGTACCGTTAGAATTCCAGGCTTCAAGGAAGGTTGATTTTGAGATTTTTTTGTTTTGTTCGGGATTGTTTGGGCCAGAATCATGATAATACACAAATTGCTCATCAAATCCGGTTACTATTATTATATGGCCTTGGAACTCGCCATTTTTGCCGATAATTTTATTGTGATCGATTCCCATTATCGGGATATGGCCTCGACTTATGTGCGCTTCGATTTCTTCAAATGGGAGTACACGGTTTTCAAAAAAATTGTATTCCAAAGACTTTTTTATTGAGGCAATCACAACAGGCAAGTCAGAGTATTTGAGAATTTTTTCCGCATCTTTACCAAAATGTTGATGAATAAATGGCTCACCTTCCAAGAAAGGTGCCAAGTCTGTTTTTGAATAATATTTAATATTAAGTCCCAAATCATCAAGAACTGTGATAGCCTGAGTAGTCCATGTCCATAAACCGTTTTTTCTGCCGGTGAGTTTATCGAGCTCCTCAAGCGTAAAATCTTTATCTAAAAAATATTTTAAGACAGTTTTCATAGTTACCTGCATACATTGATTTCCGTCGTTGTCGTTTAGAAAAAATGGGATATTTAGTTGCATAATATGTTTGTTGTTTTTTTTACGCAAAACATTAACCATGTTGTCTTAGATGTCGATTGTATCTCGTTTTGATATATTATTTCAAATCCGTTTCGATTGAGAATTTGTTTGAATTCTTCGGGGATGTAGTAGACAAAAAACCTTTTGTCTGTGATAGCACTTTCGCTTTGTCGTTCAAGCATTTTTTCGCCTTCACCTTTTTTTAATGAAATAAAACCAATTGCCCCCGGCTTAAGATACTTATTAACTGAGTCAAAGGCTTTGTCTATTTTTGATTTCGGGATATGAAGAAGAACGGCGGAACAATAAAAACCGTCAAAAAGTGTGCCTTCTGGAAAATCCAAGTCGTAAACGCTTTGATGTAAAAATTTTGCTCCCGGATTTTCAGCTTTTGCGGTTTTTAAAAACTCAGTAGAGATATCTGTGCCTGTGTATTCATAACCTGATTTTATTAAAATTTTGGCGTCTCGTCCCCCACCAGAACCGATTTCAAGAATTTTTCCTTTTGGAAGAATTTTATTAAAAACCTCAAATTCTTTTTTCCAAAAATCTTGATTTGAATGAGAAATAGCCCATTCTTTCGCAATTTTTTGATAAGTTTCAAGTGTTATTTTTTCTTCGGGCGAAAGGTTCATTGTATGTGCCAAATTTAATGGATGAGAAGTTCTTTAAATCCAGTATTTTCATCATATTCTCGTTTGAAAACTTTGTCAGATATTTCAGCAAGAACTATTTCGGCCGTGGTGTGTATAATGCAGTTTTCTTTTAGATGTCCGCCTAAGACAAGTCCATTTTTATCTGAGATTGAAATGTGCAAATGACAGCCATCGGGAGAGAGCGTTCCTATTAAAGACACTATTTCAAAAGGGCCTTCAAAATTTTTAACAGTTTCATCAGCGAGGCGAATTGTGGCCTTCTTTAAGCTTCCAACTGCTGAAAGAATCACACCTGCTTTTATGTTTTTTTCGATGACATAATTTTCTATTGAAGCTTTTAGGTCTTGATTTGGTTTTAGACGGAAGGAGTGGGTGTGCATATAATTAATAATTATTTTCTTGTTAATCTTGCGAGCATTTTGCCTGTGGGTCTAAGATTGCAGGCCTGAATTTCGACATCTACGAAACCGGTTTTTGAATACATTACCTTTAACATATGTAAAATTCTATCTTAAAATTGTTTTTCCTGAGAAGTCTTGAAGATCTTTGCACATAAGACGGCATTTTTCATTCATATTTTCCGGAAGATTTGAAAAATTAAACCATTTGAATTCAATTATTTCGTTTTCGTCTATTTTAATTTTTTCAAGTTCTGCTTCTTTGACTTCTAGTAAAAAGAAGAATGATATAATTTGTAAACTATCTCCATTTGGATATTTAAATGACCATTTTGGATCAGAATAGACTGCTATTAAATCTTTAATTTGAGCTTTTAAATTTAGCTCTTCAAAAATTTCTCTTAAAACTGTGTCTTCGACTGATTCGTCTAGTTCTTGGATTCCACCTGGAATTTGCCAATGTGACCTTCCTTTATCGAAGACAAATAAAATTTTATCGTCTTTTAAAATGCTCCAGCTGAACCATTAAAAATCACTTTTGATTTTCCGACTTTTTTCTGATGAATTTCCAGTATTCCATATGCTAAACTTTATTGATTTAAAATTTTTTCACATTTCCTAATGCCAAATCTCTCAAGTAAACAGATACAGACTTATAACCTTTTTGAATGGCATTCTTTTCAATTGTTTTTTTATCGCTTGTAGAAACCCTAAAACGAATCATTTCAGATTGCTGATTTTTATAATTTTTTTCGGATAAAATTAAGTTTGGCAGGTCGTTTAATAGATTTGGGATGTCTTCATTTGGAAATTCTTGGCCAATTTTTGCGGCTTCACATTCTACGAATGTTGTACTTTTACTTATTGGTTTTAAGGTGTAAGAATATTTTTTATTGTTTATGGTTATAAAATGTTTTAGTAGCAATTTCATGGTAAATTTTTTAATGTAAATTGTTTAATTCTTTGATGGTTTTTGATGCAAGTTTTTTATAAAAATCTTTACATTCATTATTGTGTACGGGAATTACAAGATCATATTTTGATTTTGGATGCTTAAATTTATTGTGACTACCTTTCGTGTGAATTTTTTCAAAATCAAACAAAATTAATACTTTTTCGATTTCGTTATAACTCAAATTAGTTGGTTGAGCCAGAAATCGGCTTATCAGTTTTTCATTTCGTGTCATGTTTGTGTAAAATTTGTGGATACATTTTATCAATTTTGTAGACACAAGTCAAATATTATTAATTTTAGCATGATTCTTTTTGACTAATCAGGTACTCATTGTATATCATAAATTTGCCACAAAAAGGAGTATTCCATGAAAAAGACCATAGTTCTTGGTGACAAAGAGGAACTGATGAAGCGGCTTTGTGAGATAGATTTTACCCCTTATCTGAGGGAGAATTTCTATCACATAATCGCCAGGGCTGAAGGAACGGAGCTTGATGCGAGAGGTGTCGTTAATGCGATATTTCTTGCAATTCGAGAGTATGCGGCGAGCATGAGCCCGCTGTACAAGACGCTAAAGTTCCTTCATGTCGGGAGGTTCATTGATTCATTGATTGATTTCAAGATAATGGCACTCCTGATTGATGCAGTGGCGAATGATGAAGAGCTTGCTAAAGAGGCGAAGGAGTATTTGCTCCAATCGCGTTCCAAGTAGCTCATGAAAAAACTTACCCTAAGGCAAAGTCTTGGGGTTTTTGATCTAAAATAAATTTAATTTTGAAAATAATCTTATTAGTATTAAAACTGTGCGGTGGTTTTTTCCAAAACTTTTCATCTTGGAAAAGGAATCGTGATAAAAGCCATAAAGCTTTGAATCACTTTTGGTTTTTCCCGGCGGTATGAGAAAAGTGTTGAATGTTCGCAATAGGTGCAATTTTCGTCCTCTGAAATGTTTTCGGGTTTTAAGCCGAGTGAAAGAAATTGATTTTGCATTTTTGAGGAGAGATCCACGAAGATTCCGTCGTTTACAATTATTGTGTGGTCGGGAAATTTTTCCGCGACATCTTCTTTCACTTCAAAATGACATTTTCGAAGATGTGGACCAATGTGAACGAGCAAATCGCTTGGATTGGTGCCGAAATTTTTGCTCATTTTTTCGATTAGCTCTTTTGTAATGTTTTGATCAATCCCCCTCCATCCTTCGTGAGCAAGCCCAATCGCCATATTTTTCGGATCGAAGAAAAAAACGGGAGCGCAATCAGCCGCTGTCACCGTGAGAATTACGCCGGGTTCATTTGTAATTAGGCCGTCTGTATTTGGAAGAATTTTACCTTTGTCTTTTTGACTAACCAACTCCACAATTTTGGTATGTTCAAGCACTGGAGAGACCGTATCGATGTGGCTTAAATTAAATTTTTTCAGAAACTGAGATCTGTTTTTTAAGTTTTCGGAGATCATTTCAGGAAAAGTGACCCGCATTGAACCATCGGATTTTTTTGAGGTGGTGAAGAGTATTTGGTTTTGTGTTTTCATCAATTGTTGATTTATTCCCAGTATTAGTTATTCGTAAAACTGCTCCTCCAAATTATCCAAAATCTCAATATCGGACAAGTCCATAGTCCACCCCAAAGCCCCTAGGTTTTCCTCGATGTGAGTAGGATTTGAAGATTTAAAGATTGCACTTACGCCCGGCTTTGAAATGAGCCAATTTAAAGCGATTTGAGAAAAAGTTTTCTGATATTTTTTTTGTAAATAGTCGAAGAGCTCCTTGTGGTGTTCAAAAATATTTCCTTTGGCGAGAGGTCTGTATGCTATGATTTGAATACCGTTCTCCCTACAAAATGGGAGAATTTCAGTTTCCATATTTTGACTGAATTGTCCGTGATTTCTTGTAAGCAGGTTGTATTCTATTTCATTTGCAAAGATTTTGTGTTTCGAAAAACTTTGCGCTTCTTTTATTTGTTCAACTGAAAAATTACTCACACCGATAAATCTTAAAACTCCTTCTTCCACCAATTGATCAAAAACGGAAAGAGCTTTTTCCAGTTCGGCTTTTGAATATTCATGAATCAGATACAAATCCAGATAATCGGTTTTAAGTCTTTTTAGGCTTAAATTAAATGCTTCACGAATTTCATGAGAAGAGAGATTTTGAATTTCCAGTTTTGAAGTAAGGAATAATTTTTTTCTATCAAAACGACTAATGGCTTGTCCGACAAGCTCTTCAGCATGCCCGCCACCGTACTTTTCAGCCGTGTCGATGTGCGTTAAGCCGAGTCTTAAAGCCGTTTGAATTGATTCAATTTCTTTTTGATCGTTTGTGTAGTCGGGAACAAGCTTGCCTCCGATTTTCCAAGTACCTATGCCGAGTTTGGGAATAAAAGTCTGATTATCAGATAGGTGGTCTTTCATTATTGTGTCGGTTTATTAATGAGGCGGAGTGAATTCTTCTAAAGGTTTAATTTCATCTGCAAGAGCCTGAATTTCGGGTTCGTTCGCCTTATCAAGAAAAATGATTTTTTTGCCTAAGGCTTTTGCATAGCCGATTTCGATTTTTACAGAAGAACCGATATATCCACCGGGATTTACCACTAAAAGAGCATCAGCATTTTTTATTTTTTCGAAATGTTCATTAAATAATCGGTTTGCGAAATCCTGAAAATTTTCGTTGTGTTCCGGTTTTTTTGGTGTCGGGAAGGTGTTTATAATCCCCAATTCGGTGAGGTGGGATGACACTTCGCTAATTTCTTTTTGAAATTTCATGCTTGAACTAATGCATATTTCCATTGTCTTTGATTGAGTTTTTTCTTTTTAGAATTTCTATTAATTTTCCTATCGTGGCGCCAATCATAAAATAAATAAGCGTGAATATCAAAACAAGGCCAATAAAAGATACATATTCGTTGTGTGTAGTGGTGAAAAGAAACGATGTCAAAATGGGATATGCCTGTCCCGTAAAAAGAGTTATTCGAAGAATTAAATCTTGTTTATCGTCGGGGGAGTTTAATAATAAAAATCGGACTAAAATCAATGTGAAAATATAAATTTCCGCCCCCAGGATGCCGGATTTTAATATGAAATTTTTTTCCATTGTCTTGATTTAAAAATTCTTCCACATCTGGCTTGCTCGTGGCTTTATGTCGCCGACATATTTGCAATTTAATTGCTTGGAGTATGGTCTTTCGCATTCAGACATAAGCTGTTCAAAGGCCATTTGAGCGATTGGCATTTTGTAATACAAAAGGACCGGCATGTTTGCAGTATTGTGCAATTCGAGAGTCATTTTGAGGCTGTTGCCCGGGTCGAGAAAACCTGCTGTGATATGAATCAAAAGCCCCATTCTTCCAACAGAGCTTTTTCCCTCAAGCCTTCCAACAAATTTTGAAGATACTCCTGTTGTTTCATAAATCAAACCAAGCGCAAACTCACCCGGATGAAGTACAAAAGGGCGATCATCTTCTATTGAAATTTCTCGCATAAGCGGGTCAATCGGTTTTTTTGGATCAATCACATAATTTTGACTTGAGTCGAAAATAAGGAAATGTTTGTCGAGATGGAGGTCTACTGATGCGGGTTGGAGGTCTTTTTCATCGAATGGATCGATAAAAATATCCCCTCTTTTCATAGCTTCTCTTATATCTTTGTCTGATAGGATCATGTTGAAAGAATTAGGAGTGATTATTTTTTAAACAATAATTGAATTTTTTTGAAAAGTAAACTTTTGAAATATTTAATCTTTCCAATTCCACCACTTAAGTTTTTCTGGATCGTGAATTTTGTTCTCGGCAAAATATACAGCTAAACGACACACATACAAAACACAACGATCTACTTGAAGGCCTTGTTTTGCACAAATCTTATTATATAGATCCTCGGGGTCTTGCTTTTTAAAATCTTGAACACTTTTTATTCCGATATTAAAAAATTCTTTTGACATTATTTTCCCGATTCCAGGAATTGTCTCTAGGTTTTTGTGAGAATTATTCATTTATTGCTAGTTGTCATTATTATCTTTTATTTGGAAAATTTTTCTAATTCGTGGTTGGAGTATCCAAATGCCTACTGGAAAGATCATAAAAAACATAATTTCCAGAAAATAATTTTCGAATTTTACTGAATCCTGTTTTTCGACTGTAACTAATGCTTTTGAAATGAAATAATTTAGATATAAGCTGCTAAAAACCCCATACATTATCATAAATAAACCTATATTTTGAATCTTGTTAATAATTTCAAAATTTCCGGTGAATACAATTAAAAAAACTGCTATAAAACTAAGAATTAGTACTAAAAGATAAAATAAATTGAATTTAAAAAAATTTATTCTGAAATTTAAGTTTCGTGGAATTTTTGAATATAAGCTTGTACCAAGAATATAGAACCAACCAAGAAAAATCATCACGAATAATAATTCCAATATTGGTATTGAAATAAACAAAACTGATAATAATTTATCAAAAACTAAAGCTGATTCACTAAAAAAGAAAACTAATAAAGTAGATACATAAAAACAAATAAACATTAATACTGGAATTATTATCAATAATAGAAATAGTTTGAGTGGACCGCTTAGTAAAAAAAACTTTTGAAGAACTGATAGTGTACTTTTTGAATTGTTTATATTGTTTTTCATATTGATTAAAAAAAATATAAATTTGTGCTTATTGATGATATATTAGTCTAGTATAAAAATCTAAATAAAAAATATGTTTGATAAAAAAAGGTGAATTATTGGACTTTTTAGCGGTGCTTTCTTGGGTGTTTTTTGTATTATCGGAGTAGGGGTTCGGATGGGATTTTCCGGAAATGAAATTTTTCTTTTGGCAACTTGGTATAATCGTGTGATTATGGGGCTTTTGATTGGACTTGCAGGAGGACTTGTTTTGATCAACGGGAAATACAACTACTTGCTTCGTGGGCTCCTTTTAGGATTAATGGTAAGCTTGGCTTTGTTTTTGAGTACCGAGTTTGGAGATCCTGTGGGCTTTATTGCAGGTATCGTTTATGGAGTTATTATTGATTTCTTTGCAAGTAGATATTCCGGCCGAGAAAAATAATAAAAAATATTATGCAGGCTATTACTGTATAAATGACGTTTGGGTAGTCGAAATTGAATCCTGTGCTTGACCAATGTTTATATAAAATTGCGGAATATGCCCATACAAGGACCAGTCCGTAGGCTGTGTTTTTGTCTTTAAGAAGTCGGAGTATTCCAATAATTGCTCCCACCACGAGGATTATGCTTGTCCAGATGTAATCGGCGATGCCAAATCCATTCCAGCCTATGCTAACTAAAAACACTGTGACATTTGCGATTGTAGCGACTGTAATCCATCCGAAGTAAATGCTGAAAGGAGTTTTGATTAGTAATTTTTCTTGTGTGTTGAGTTTTGCCGGGCGAAGTGTGTCGGCGATTTTGATTAGAAGAATCAAGAGGACCGCCATAATTAGAACGGAAATGCCGATATAATCATAATGCCAAGCGAATATCCAGGAGATGTTTGCGAGAGAGGTGCCTATGAATAGAGGATTTATTTTATTTATCAGTTCTTTCGTTTTTTTGTTTTTGTTTATGAATTGATAAACGATGTAGGCTCCGAGTAGAAGATAAATTAAGCCCCAAATTGAAAAAGCGTAGCCTGCCGGTGCAAAAAGATTTGGGTAGTCGTCTGAGATTTGACCTGTTGAACGGTTGTTAATCGGAAGGTCGTTGGCTAAGAAATTAACGAAGATCATTGCGATGTATGTTATCGCGACGAGGATTTTGATGAAGAGGTTTTTCATAAGGTGCGTAAAAATTAATTTTTCGTGCGCATAATACTTTTTAAATCATCTTTAAGCAATTTTACTATTTCAGGAAACTCTGGAATTTTGAAGTGTCCGTTTTTACTTTCATAAATAATGAATTTGGCGTTTTTTAGTTTCTTTCGGTATTTTTCGGCGTGAGAAAGAGGAACGATGTCGTCGTCTTTTGAAAACATTAAATATAAATTTTTCGAATTTTTTTCGAGTAATGATAAGTCTGATTTTAATTTAAAGCCTCCGACTAGGTCTTCACCTGGTATACTATTGTCGTAGGGTGGGCAGATTAAATATGTGGAAAGAATTTTTTTGGGAAAGGAATTTTCCGATAAATATTTTGCAAGAAAAATTCCGCCAAGTGATGTGCCGATTAAAATTATGTTATTTTCAAGTTGGGGGAAAAATCTTTCGAAATGAATTTTCCATTCTTTATATTTTGCGTTTTCTTTAAGTGGCATATTGAGGCGAATAATATCGAAGGTTTTTGAAAGTTTTTTAGATAAATATTCATTGTTCCAATATATTTTTGGCTCAATTGAGACTTTTCGGGTTTTTAAAAAATTTATGTAATCTTTTTTACTTTTGAAAGTTGAACCTCCGTGGATTAGTAATATTTGAGGTTTTTGGGGCATGGGTGGTATTTAATATAATTTAATTTTTAAAATATATTAGTGGTGAAATTATTTTTTATGTCTCTCTTCTCTCGATATTTTTCTTTTGATTCTTCTGTTTTTCCATATTTCAATTAGCTTTCCGATCGAGGCACCGATCATGAAATATAGAATTGTGATAATAAGAAGTACGCCGAAGAAGGCCACATAAGGGGATGTGTCGGGGAACATACCTATAGAGAAAAACGGGTAAGCATGTCCGTTAAATATGGATATAGATATTATTAAGTTTTGTATTTCATCCGATGATTGAATAAGCAAAATATAGGCAAGCATCAAAGAAAGAAGATAAATCGATGAAGCGATTATGCCGCCCTGAAGCGGTAAATTATTTTTAGTTTGGTTCTGTGTTTTTTTGAAAATAAAGGAAAAAATTATCGAATATACGGAAGCCAGAAGTAGATGAACCGCTATTAATTGCGGGAAAAAGTCAGTGTGTTTTAAGGAAAAAGGAAAAATGAGTCCGGTAATTTTAAGAAAAAAAGCGAAAACTTCCGAATTTGAAGCGAATTCCGAAAGTGACACAAAGAGCCAGAAAATCAAAACATAGAATATGATGCCAAATACTGCGCCAGAAATCGAAAAATCGGTTTTGATCAATTTTGGTTTTTGAAAATATGTCATAATTTTTTGAATTAACACAAGAATAACTGAACTGATTGCTTTTACTGTATCATTGTAGAAATTAAATACAATCAATTCCGAGAAGTCGTATCACTCTTTTCGCAAGGTTTACTGAAATAATTAAGCGATTTTTTTGAGTAATCAGTCTTTTAATTCTTGCAGCATTGATACAACTTCCTCCGCACCAGGTTGAAAATCATCGACTTTGAGGTTGTTTAGGTCTACCCATCGCGATTTTTCATTTTATTCTTCGTGATCCATTCGAATTTTTCTCCTAAAATTTACTTAATACCGAAGGCGATTTTATTAAGCACAAATGAGTTTTCGAGTTTTGGATTTGTGATTACCCAAGTATACAGTAGCGGAGAAACGATGGCGGAAAGTACTATGTTTCCCAATAAATGGTAAAGCGTGAATGGAATCTGTCCCGTAAATGTCGTAATAAATGATTGATTGAAGAATACCATTCCTATCCCGATGCCTGTAATAGCATCGTAAATAATGGTCGATACGATTGATAAACCCACATAATATTTTATTTTGTTTTCTTTGTTTTTCAGGTATAGACCTGCCAAACCGCCCAATAACGCGTAAGTGGCGGCCGTGACAAGTGACCAGATTCCCAATGTACCCGTGAGAAGATCAAACGAAAAAATTGCCAAAAGGCAAAAAACCATGCCGGACAAAGGCCCCCACTTTTTGGAAAAGGGCATCATTGTGGACATAATCGGCTCAACATTCGGTGGATGCGGGAGAAGTCTTAGGGCAAGAACGGTAGCCAGGCCGATCAGGTATTTTATCGTGTTTTGCGGGGTTTTCATGGGGTTTTCAGTTAGGTTTTTAAAATTATGTTTTAGGGATTGAATTTGAGCATTTCATTTCTGAGCTTTTGTATCGGATTTTATCATTTTTGTGATTTTTTTGATTTTCTTAAATATTTTATTCCGGCCAAAATTAAAAGAATCGAGAAAGTGAGAACAATTATTGCTTTTCCAGCTTCGAGGATGAATGAGTCTTCTGTGAATACAAGAATTATGGCTGATACCGAAAAGAGAAAATAAAAAATTCCGACAATCAAAAAAACGATACCGATCCTTTTTGGGTTTCCCGGATATTTTAGCCAAACGGGAACCCTTCCCCCGGTAAAGTATCCCGGATCATACTGATGTGTTTGCCATTCTCCGTGTTGGTCGATGTAGTCTTTTTCTTTATTTTTCTCGTTCATAGAAATAATTTTACATTTCTGATTATAGCCGCGTAACCGGATATTTCAATCGTGAGGTGAAAACCGGACTATTTTGATTTTCGAGAAAAAAACATTGTGAAGACAAGTCCACCGAAAAAATAACAGAAGAATGCGGGGTTAATTAATCGTTTTCAAGGTCGTGCAAACATTCATTATATCCTTTATATTCACCAAATTTTAGAATTAGAATTAAAAAAACACCCCCAAAGATTGGTGATGAAATTGTTCTGATTTGTGGAAATATTATTGATAAAATTAATGTAATAAAAAATAATAAAATAAGTGTATTGAACCCCAGCGGGGATTTTATTGCTCCCTTTTGGTAAATATTCCAAAGCTCTTTATATTTATTAATTTCATATCCACCTATAAGTAGTTTATAAAATTTTTTCATATATAATTCTTGTTATAAAATTAAGCCTATTTATCCAAACATTTTGGCTTTTTGTAAGTGTCGCAATACATCAAAGTGCAGGCTGCTTCGGTGCTGTTTTCCGTTCGGCTGCAGTTGTTGCATCCGTCGAAAAAGGATTTGCAGGTTTCTGGAATAATCGTTTTCCAGCTTTCCTCCGTGTACTTAGACTTAGATTCTTCTTGAGAGCTTTCTTCATCCAGGCAGCGGGGCATCTCGTATTTTTGGCAAAACATTTTTGTACATCCCACATTTCCGTCCTCCGCTCTAAAACAATTATTGCATCCGTCGAAGAAAGACTTGCAGCTCTCTGGAATCATTGTTTTGTAGCTTTCGAAAGTGTAGTCGCCGGTGAGTTCCGGTTCTTTTGTTTCTTCTTTTTGAGTGCAAGATAAGAGTGTAAAAGCGCTGAGGGTGAGGAGTAAGAGTGATAGTGTTTTTTTCATGGGGTTTGTTTAATTAAATTTTGTTTTAATGGATGAGAAATTGAAACATGTTCCTTTTGAGTAATATAATAAGAGATTTATTTTTTGTTCGAAATACCTCTGAGTAACTTCTCAATACCGAAAACCGATAAGATGCTTAAAATAATGAAAATCAGTGTGTACTGAGGCATAAATAGTCCGGTAAGCACGGTGTCGACTATAATGTTCTGCTTGAAAAATTGCCAAAAATCACAATTCCATTGCTCGGCGCTTCTCATTCCCGTACAGGTAAATAAAGAATCTGTTTCCGGACCGATTGGTACCGAGGTCAGCATATTTTTTATTACTACTGCAAGAATGATGAGACATAAAATTGTTATGTAGATTAAAATTGCTTTGGGTAGCGTTTTTTTCATAAGAAGTATTTCATTGTGTTTTTTAAACCTATTAATCAACAACAATATTATCGCTATTATTTGGAAAAATCCTGCAGGGTAGAAACTGTAAGAGAATATGATAAATCCCCAACTGTCGCAAATTGAAGGCGGTGGGCACATGATTATCATTGCCAAAAATCCAATCACAATTGTTAACATCCCGATAAATGTGAAAATTAATGCTGTATCCGTTAGTTTATTTTGCTTGGATTTGTCATTGGATAAAGCCCAATAGTGTATTCCCGGGAAAAAATAAAATGAAAATATAAATACTGAAAACAAGAAATCCAGCCAAAATTTAATTGTTATACCTAAGCTGAAAAACTTATTTAGAGTGAAGATTGCATAAAATATGCCAAAAATGATTAATATCAAAGCAGCAATTTTATATAAGTACTTTTTCATTTTTTGTTAGTTAGTGTGGTAAAGTGTGTTTTTATACTCCAACAACTCCTTGAGCATATTATCAGAATTCCATAGTTTTCGCTTTAAAAGAATATGGTCTTAAAAAAAATCACATTGTGTACTTATTCACTCTTAAAAAAATCTCGTGAAATTTGATGATTTTCAGAAAAATTTATTTCAGCTTCATCGTATGATTTCATTGCTGATTCCGGCTTTTTCCCTTGTGATTTCATTCGTTTAACATATTCTTTTTTTTCTTTCCAAAATTTAGTCGCTTCAGGATTTTTCTCAAAGTATTCTTTTACTTCATTTTCAATATTTCTCAGGAATTTTGTAGGGTCATATATTGTTTTGCGATGGAGATAAGTGTAGTTCAGATATGGGTACTCCTTTATTCTCCTTAAAAGAAAATCCTTTGGTGTAGTTACCAAATCAACATAAACTCCGTCGATTATTAATGTTTTGTAATTCCACTCTTTTGCGTTTTCAGAAATGATTTCAATGTCCAAATCCGAGTCTTCTTTTTCACTTCCTTCCGCGACACTTCCAAAAACACTAATAGCTATCACGCCTTCTTTTTTACTCTCTTGTTCCGCAATATCGTATGCTGTTTTTAGTTGTTTTGAATGATTCATTTTAAGGTTTTTTGCGTGAAAACTTATTTTTTTTAAAAAGGATAATGAAATTGAGTGTTAATTCATGGGGTTTTTGTATAAATTTTTAACGTGTATCAATTAGAGTACTTTCGCATATAAAAAACAATCTTTCATTGATCCGTCTTTGTCTTGTATGACTTTTTTCAGCAAGCCTTCTTTTAAATAATTGTTTTTTATAGCCACTTTTTCACTAGCTATGTTTTCCGGTTGCATTAAAATTTCAAGCCTTTTTAGACTCAGCTTGTTGAAACAAATATACTCAATCAACTTGACCGCTTGAGTTGTAATGCCCTTGCCCCAGTACGTTTCATCTAAAAAATACCCGATTTCTCCAATATATTTCCTGTGAAAATTTATTTTCACGCCAATAGCACCAACAATTTTCCCATTAAACATTATTGTAAAATTCCGTTCGGTATTCTCTTTTATGCGTTTTGGATTATCAGCCAGCCAATTTTTTTCCTCCTCAAGAGATTTGGGTTTTACGCTGAAATAAGTAAAATTCGGATTGTTTAAAATTTCAAAAAACCTTTTGGCATCGCTTATTTTTTGGGGTCTGAGTTTTATCATGATAATAATTTAGGGCTAAAAAGAATTTTTTTCATATTTCAACAACTCCTTGAGCATATTATCAGAATTCCGGGGTTTTCGCTTTAAAAGAATATAGTCTTCTAAAATATGGAAGAAATCCAGGACCTTTTTTACGGCAAAAATTCTTTGTAAAACAATCTTTTCCGGATGTCCTTTGTAATATGTTTTTAGAAAAATGTCTTGTTGTTTTTTAGTAAATTCGCAACCGGAAAAAAGTCGACCTATATCAGTCTCCGGAATGTCGGAACCTGCACACTCCCAGTCTATTAGCGTTATTCCGCTGTTTGTGATTAAAATATTTTCTTTTTTCAGGTCTGCGTGGCAAAGACAAAATTTTGTTATTCCACTGAAAATTTGGAGATTATTAAACCAATTTCTGAGCTTTTTGTTGATTCGATTATATGGCTCAACAATTTTATTTATACCTTCCAAAGAGAGATAATTTTCGATTTTTTTGTCCTCACCGTTTGCAAATTCATTATAAATGTCGCAGTGATAAGGCAAATCGTCTTGAGGAGGGTGTTTGTTTCCGGCTTTTTCAAAAGTAAATACTGTATGAAGTTTTCGTAAATCGCTGGCCAAATCTATAATATTTTTTTCGGAAATTTTCTCCAATGTTTGACCTTCAACATATTCTACGATTGTGAAATCTTGTTTTAATGTATTTTTGTCACTGAAATAATATGCTTTGGGCGATATTTTCAGTGGCTCAATAAGTTTTAGAATATCATACTCTTGTTTTTTTACTCCCCATTCGTTTTTGGGTTCATAATAATTTATTCGAGCCAGATATTTTTTGTTTCCGTTTTCGATTAAATATAAATGGGTGCCTCCTCCGCTTTTGAAAAAACTAAAAACAGTGGCTTGTTTTTTGTTTATCCAATCAAACTTTTGCTCTTCAAATAGGCTTTTTAAGAAGGTGATGTTTTGGGTGTGGATTTGTTCCATGTATAAATTATCTAAGAATATTTTAGGATTGAACTTGTTTCAAAGAATGGTGTAGATAATTATAGTTTAATTAAAACAAAGTGAATTGCAAATTTTGGAGAGTTGATGAAATGACTTATCAATATTTTATTTGCAGTAAGAATTGATTACCTAACTGTCGCTTGATCCTCTGTTAGTATTGTAATTTTTGCCAATTCTGCACGGGTGGAATTTTTGTCTGGACCACATAAACCTGTGAGATTACCGTTTTCATCTTTATAACCTCCAACGATAGATTCGTTTAATGCAAAATTAAAATACTCTGCATACCATTCCGACTGGACTATATCATTACAGATTGTATTGGCTGATGAGATGGAAATAGTTTCCGGAGAAAACCATGTAAGTAGGATCATTTTTAATGCTTCTGCTCGGCTTGCATTATTGTTTAAGCCAAAGCTACCGTCGGCATAACCCTTGACTATGCCCAATTCCTTTGCCTTAGCAACATAGCTAGCTGACCAATGAGTAGCTGGCACATCGATATAAGGATCAATAGTTATTTCTGGTAAAATACCAAATTTTACCTTCATCAATAAAACAATTAATTCCGCGCGAGTGATAATATTGTCTGGACCAAATAAATGTAACGGTTTGCCTTCGGCATCTGTATAACCGTTCACTCCCGCTTGATGTAATTTGTTTATATATATTTCTGCCCAATGCCCTGAAATATCATTGAAAAAATCTTCTGCAGACTGATGTAAATTATCTTCCGCCTCGATGTCCAAAATATTCACAAATATCTTTTGAGTGTCATACAAAGGTATTGAATGACTAGAATTTTCAACCTTTACAATCACTTCATAGATATTGTTTTTATCGCTATCTTTCGGATTTTCAAAAGCTGGGTAAAAATTAAACTCCAGTTTTCCGGTTTCTGCGTTAATTTTAAATTTATCTAAATCATTGCCACTTAAAATGCTATATTTCAGAGTGCCTCTTGAAGAAGAACCCTCAACTATTGTTACGAATGTTTCATTTTCATTTACCGATATATTAGCCTGCGCGCTACCATTATTTGAAATTATCTTTGGCTGATAAATGATAAATGTGGCTCCACCTCCCCCTCCGCCACCTCCACTTCCTTCAGTTTGTGTTTCACTTGTATCTTCCAACGAAGAACAACCTAAATCGTTTGGGTAATCAATTAAGCCATCTGCATCATCATCTAGTCCATTATTGCATTCCGGGCGCACGGACTTAGGTCTCCAATCTGTTCGAACTTTAAAATCCGATGAGCTACAAGAGCTTGTGTTTGCACAATTAAAACTGATTTGACCTGTAATATTTCCATTTGCATAGCCATTAAAAAAACCTGCTGTATCTATTGTGACACCGCTAAAATCTATCCAAGCTGTGTTTTCTCCCCATGCATAGCCAGAAAGAACACCGTTGCCATTATTCATCACGCCTGCAGTTGATGGTGATAAATTAATCCATCCGTAATTACTACTCCATGCATAACCTGTCAAAGCAGTGTCCGTAACATGAACATTTCCTCCACTAACACCAAAATTTATCCATCCGATATTTTCACTCTATGCATATTTATTTATTGTGTCTATGGTCCCATTTGTGGAAGAAGCAAAACAAACATTCGAAAAAAGTAAAATAGAGAGAAAGGTTGTTGATATTGTAAGTAATTTTTTCATTGTGATAAGAATATTTTAGTCTAAAGGGTCTGGCTTTTAATAAATTGTTCGCCATGCATAAAGATCGCCTGCATCTTTGGCGCAAACCTCAAAATCGTCTTTTACACCAGGTGCACCTTGAGTAAACCAAGTTGTTCCTCGATTTGTTGCATCGCAGACCGGCTTTGCATTTGTAGTATTATATTTTATTCCACCGTCTACTTCTAATTTTTCTCCAGGATTTGTTGTTCCAATTCCAAGGTTGCCTTTTTCGAAATATGAGACACCGGCTTCCCCATCTACAGTTAACATAGTTCCCCAGCTACCTTCTGAAATATCACCTAATTTAACAATTCTTGAATCAGAGTATCCAGCCTCAAGCAAAGAATTTCCATCATCATTTACAACCTGAAACCTGGAATTTGGAGAGGTTGTCCTGACACCGACATTACCGGTCAATAAATTCACTGCAAAACCTGTATTATCACTCCAGCCACCATATTTATAAGCAGTTTGAGTAGAGTTTATTCCAGCTATAAGTTCGTCGTTGCCATTCCAACTCATTCCAACCTCATCTCCTAACATATCAAAGCCTATTGATACACTATTATTATTTCTCTGCCCAAACTTACCTCTATCAGCGGCAATTGTTCCATCATCATTTGCAGTATTTATGTCCAAATCATACTGAGGAGAATTTGTACCAATTCCAACACGACCTTCGTGAAAAAGGAATTGCTGATTACTATAATCAATTTCTAGACTGGTACCGTTTCCAACAAAATCCATATCACCAAATTTTACCGATAAATCATCACCACTAATGCTCCCTTCGGATTTAAAAATATTTTCACCATCTGCATCCCTAAAATTTGCGATAATAATTCCTGTTAGACCTTTAACTGAAAATGTAGCATTTTCATGCCCGTCTCCTCCTACAAGTAAAGCTCCTAAAATACTCAAAAATCCATCTCCACCGATTTTTGATAGACCTCCAGTGCCAGTTGGGTCCCACACAAGGTTTCCTCCATCACCTGCCGGCCAATACATTTTTCCGTCAGCTTCGATTCTTGCTCTCTCCACCCCTGCTGTGTCAAATCTGATAATATCTTCGTCAGCGGTTTCTTCTGCTTGAATGCCAGTATCTGAATCAGTATCCCAAATTGAATTTCCACTACCTCCTCCTCCAACTGCATCTACGATCCATTCAAATTTGTTATTTGCGTTATTCCAAGAAAGAATTTCGCCATCAGCGGGAGAGTCCAAAATATCAAGCATAGATTCCGTTATTGAACTATCTGTAATACCCATAACTCCTGCGATAATGCTAAAAGTTGAATCTAAACTTAGTTCTGATAATGTATTAAGAGCTGAAGAATATAAGAGTTTATTTGCAGAAATTGAGTCTAATCCGGTGCCACCTTGAGCTACGCTTAAAGCCGTAGTTAAGCTTGATAATGAAGTAATGTCCGAATTATTTCCTGAAATGGCAGGTGCCTTAACGCTACAATTCAAGTCTCCGGGAGCGCAGTTTGGCTCCAATGTTTCACCAGGATTATAAAGTGATGCAGGTGGTGCAGCAACAGCTACTGAAACTGAAACAACAATGGCTAATAGTGCGAATAAAGCCAATAAATTGATGTGGTGTTTTTTTAGAAATGACATGGTTTTTTGTTTAAATTTTTGTTTTTTTTGGGAAATAATTAAAACATTTTATTGTTGCGATTGTTTTATTTTACAATATTATTTTTTGTTTGTCAAATGTGTACTTTTGAAAAAAAATAGGTTTAAAAATGTAACCATCCAGTTTTCTTTTTGATTCTTTTGTTGCGGAGTTTTCTGTGATATAATAATGGTATTGTCAGGCTTTGTTGAAAATATTTTTTATGTTATCATTTTTTTAAATCTATTAGTTCAAACCTTTTTACTTTCTTTCCTTCAAATTCCACTTCCTCTTCCCACATTGAAAGTGGCCGGACCCAGAGGGCGTTTTCGCCAAATTCCGGAGAGGTGTAGAGAGCGCGGTAAATGACCATTTCTTCGAGGGTTTCGCTGTGGTGGGCTATTCCTGTCACTTCATAGTTTTTGCCCTTGAAATGGCGGTAAATTCCGGGTTGAATAGTCATAATTTTAGGTTTAAAATCCCCTGCACAATAACAAAAAAATCATGGAAAACATATATGAACTCTCACTTGAAAAGCATAAAGAGGCACAGGGCAAACTAAATGTTTGCTCGAGTGTTCCCCTTGAATCGCGAGATGATATGCGCGTCTACTACACACCCGGAGTGGCTCAGCCTTGCCTTGAAATCCAAAAAGATCCGGAAAAGGCTTATGACTACACTATTAAGGGCCATACTGTGGCTGTGATTACAGATGGTAGCGCTGTTCTTGGACTTGGAAATATCGGTGCGCTTGCGGGGCTTCCCGTGATGGAGGGAAAATGCGGGCTTTTTAAAAAGTTTGCAGGCGTGGATGCTTTTCCGATTTGTGTTGATAGCAAAGATCCGGATGAATTTATTCGGATAGTCGAATCGATTTCCGGTCAATTTGGAGGGATAAATCTTGAGGATATTGCTGCTCCGAATTGTTTTTATATTGAAAACGAACTTAAAAAAAGGCTTAAGATTCCCGTCTTTCACGATGACCAACATGGAACTGCGATTGTTGTGCTTGCTGGACTTATAAATTCGCTGAAACTTACAGGCAAATCGCCTTCGGAAAACAAGGTGGTGATTTCCGGAACGGGGGCTGCAGGAAGCGCAATTGCTCGTCTTCTTGTAATGTATGGTTTTTCAAATGTAAATATGATTGATAGTAAAGGGCTTATTTATGAGGGGCGCGAGGATTTGGATCAAAACAAAATCGAACTTTCAAAAATTACAAATCCGAAGAAAAAATCGGGAAGCCTTTCGGATGCACTAGTTGGGGCGGATATTTTTATCGGAGTTTCAAAGCCGAAACTTGTGACTGCCGAGATGATTTCAAGCATGGCTGAGAAGCCGATTATTTTTGCGCTTGCAAATCCAGAGCCTGAGATTTTGCCGGATGAAGCGAAAAAGGCCGGGGCTTTTATTGTTGCCAGTGGGCGAAGCGATTTTCCGAATCAGGTAAATAATGTTTTGGCGTTCCCGGGTATTTTTAAAGGGGCGCTTAAGTACAGGATTCCGCAAATTACAGATGAAATGAAGCTAAATGCTGCGAAGTCTTTGGCTTCAATGGTGAAAGAAGTGTCACCTGAAAATATCATTCCCGATCCTTTTACGCCGGGAGTTGCGGATACGATTGCGGATAGTATTAAGATTCGAGATCTTTAATCGTATTAGCTTTTCAAATTTTGGTTATTCGAAATATTTTTGCGTGTTCGATTTCCTTATTATTACCGTGTTGAAAAAGAATATTAATATTTTCTACTGTCGTATGCCCAATGGAGAAGGGCTTGGCGTTGGCGGCGGCGGCAGGCCAAAAACCCTTGGTCGCAGTTGTGTTTGATTTGGGCGATGTGGCGAGTCATGGCTTTCCACCTTTTGATTTGGCGCGCGTCTTCTTCCGGTATTCTTCTTCCCATATAGTATCTGCAGTACCACTGAAACCAACCGCGCGGATCTTCGGGATAAATCCAACCTTTTTTTTGCCAAACGGAAAGAGGCTGGGAGGCGTTTATTTTGAAAAAATTTAGATTTGGGTCGTGCCTCTCGGGGCAGAGTTTTGCCTTTTTATACCAATCTTCGGGAAATTCTTTGGCGCAATCCGTCATATATTTCCCCCCAAACACTCCCATTTCAAGCATTTGTTTCGGGCTTAAATCAGGCTTAAACTCCGAATCGAAATTTTTACCCATAGGCTCCGTCAAAAAATAACGATAATTTTTTTGCATTTTATCGTTTACGGTCACTTGTTTTTTGAATTTTTCTTTCATCTTATTTTTTTATATTTTACAGGGAGTTTTTATTGACATGCAAGATTTTTGGAGATATATCTTATTGCAGTTTAATTGCAATAATGAAAAATGAAATATATGAAAAAATAAGGGAATCCGGCGGTAGAATGACAAAAATTAAAAAAGCATTAATTGATGTTTTTCTTGAATCCGGTTGTTTGGTTGATATGGAAACAATTGAAAAAAAACTTAAAAAACGAAATCTAAAACCTGAAAAATCCACTATTTTTCGAGAACTTAATGCTTTGTGTGACAAACAAATAATTATTAAAAACAGCATTTCCGGAAAAAGTTTTTACGAAATTCCTTGTTCACATCATCATCACCTTGTGTGTGTTTATTGCGGTAAAATTGAATCTGTTGAGATGAAAAATATTTTTAAATCTTTTGAAAAAAAATTATCAAAATCTAAAAACTTTTTAATTACTAACCATGTTCTGGACTTTTTCGGATATTGTGAAAAATGCCGGGACAAACAAAAATTATGAAAAAAATCATATTTGTATTGATTGCGATTCTATTCGTGTCATCCGTTTTTTATTACGGAGTAAAGGAAAAAACTCCTAAGGAAAGTGGCGAAATTAAAGTTGTAACTACTCTTTTTCCTCTTTATGATGCGGCGAAGTTTATTGGAGGCGAAAAGGCAAATGTATCTTTATTGCTTCCTCCGGGAGTTGAGGCTCATTCTTTTGAGCCGAAACCAAGTGATATCGTTAGAATAAACGAAGCGGATATTTTCGCTTACACCGGACCTTTTATGGAAGTGTGGGCTTCGGATATTTTAAACGGTATTTCGGAAAATGTAACTGTGGTTGATTCAAGCAAAGGTGCGACCTTGATTGAAGGCGAAGAACATGAGCATGAACACGGACATGAAGATGAGCATGCAGATGAAAATGAATCCGATGAAGAACATGAGCATGAAGACGAATCTACAGAAGAGATTGAGGATATTCATTCCGATGAACATGATCATCACGGGATAGATCCGCATTTTTGGCTTGATTTTGAAAACATGAAAACAATTTCTTCAAATATTCTTGAAGCATATATTTCTGTTGATCCTACTAACGAGCCTTATTACAGAGCGAATTTTGAGGCTTATGTTTTACAAATTTCTGAGATTGAAAATATGTATACGGAAACTCTTTTATCTTGTTCCAATAAAAACATTGTGTATGGAGGCCATTTTGCTTTCAATTATCTTGCAAAAAAATTCTCCTTAAATTATTACAGTGCGCAAGGTTTTTCCCCGGATAGCGAGCCTTCGGCAAAAGACTTGATTGAACTTGTAGAACTGGTTAAACAAAAAAATGTGAAAGCAATTTTTTATGAAGAACTTTCAAGTCCTAAAATCGCCGAAACAATAGCCAAAGAAACAGGAACAAGTCTTCTTCTATTAAATGGCGCTCACAACTTGTCGAAAGAAGATTTGGAAAATGGTGTAGAGTTTTTTGATATTATGGAGCAAAATTTGGATAATTTGAAAGTGGGATTAAATTGCAAAAATGAATAATGTGCTTGAGGTTAAAAATTTGAGTGTGAAATATGGAAACACCGTTGCTCTTGAAAAGGTGAGTTTTGAAATTGAAAAAGGTGATTTCATTGGTCTTGTCGGACCTAATGGTGCGGGTAAAAGTACGCTTATAAAAGCTATTTTAGGTCTTACTGAAATTTCAACCGGAAGAATTTCTCTATTTTCAAAAGATATTTCAAAATTTAAAGAGTTTTCAAAAATAGGATACCTACCTCAAAAAAGTACCAAGCTAAACAGCCTTTTTCCTGTTTCGGTTTTTGAAGTGATAAGCCTCGGTATTCTTTCAAAAAAGAAATTTCCAAAAAGGTTGAAAAAAGAAGACGACGAAAAAGTACACAAAATTCTTGAAGATTTAAAAATTTCAAAATTATCAAAAAAGTGTTTTTTTGAGCTTTCCGGAGGTGAACAACAAAAAGTTCTTTTAGGAAGAGCCATTGTTTCCGATCCTGAAATACTAATTTTTGATGAACCATCAACCGCTCTTGATCCAGCTTCCCGTGAAGAATTTTTTACGCTTGTAAAAAAATTAAACGATGAACAAAAGACTACTGTGATTTTGATTACTCATGACACGGGATATGTTGGTAAATACGCAAATAAGTTAATTTATATTGATAGAAAACTAGAATATTTCGGAAAGATTGGAGATTTTTGCAAAGGGGAAGATTTTGACTCTTGTTTTGAAAAAAGTGATCATCACATTATTTGGCATCAACACAACTAAAAATGGACATTTTCGGATTTTTACAATATGGATTTATACAAAAAGCCTTTATCGGTGGATCTTTTGTGGCGCTTACTTGTGCAATCTTGGGCGTTTTTTTGGTTCTAAAAAATATGTCGCTTATAGGTGACGGTCTTTCTCATGTGAGCTTCGGGGCTATTGCGCTTGGACTTTTTATGGGTGTTGCTCCGTTTTATATTGCTATTCCTTTTGTGGCATTTGCATCCATTTTGATACTGAAAATCAGTGAAAAAACGAAAATTTATGGTGATGCTTCAATCGGAATCGTATCCGCCGTGGGAATTTCCATGGGTGTGATTTTGGCTTCTTTATCGGGAGGATTCAATGTAGATCTAATGAGTTTTCTTTTTGGAAACATACTTGCGATTTCAAATTCCGAACTTATTTTTTCAATTGTAATATCCGGCTTAGTACTAATTTCCGTATATTTCTTATATTTTGATATGTTTTCCGCCACTTTTGATGAAGATTTTGCAAAAACGACCGGCATTAAAACGCAATTGATAAATTATGTCCTTACTGTTCTGACGGCTTTAACAGTTGTCTTATCAGTAAAAGTTGTCGGAGTAATGCTGGTTTCAGCTCTTTTGATTTTGCCCGCCGTTTCGGCATTACAGATTGCTTCGAAATTTAAAAATGCGATAATTCTTTCAGGCATTATTTCTGTTTTTTCAGTGATTTTCGGTATCACCTTTTCATTTTTTGCCGATCTACCAACCGGGGCTGTAATCGTGATGGTAAACGCCTTGATTTTTGCTATTTTTTCGATTTATAAAAGGATTTAGTTAGTCCTCATCCGACTCGAAAAAATCAATAAACGGTTCAAGGATAATAAGAGATTTGGCATCAACGGCTTTTGATAAAAGCCATGTTTTGCAGTCTTTGTGGGCAACGCCTTCTTCACAGGAAAATCCTAAATTTAATAAATTTGAAAGAAGCTCATCGTTTGGAAAAGTATTCAAAGAAAGTTTTATTCCTGAAAAAAATTTTCCGTCTTTAATGTTTTTTAATTGATAATTTCCGCATCTTATTGCTGTAAATAATTGCCCGAGATTTTTTATATTCGAATACTTCGGATCAATCGGCATTTCAATATTTTCTTCCTGTCTACAATACTTGGAGAGATCCTCTTCGTCTTGATAGGTTATGTTTTTTAGAAGTTCATCAGCTTGATTTGAAATAAAATCCATTGTTGTTATCTTATCTCCATCCATTAAATCTGAAATTTCATTATCGCCTTTTGTACTTAGCTCTTTTTTTGACGTGGAATTAATATAAAAAATTATGCCTGAAATAAAAAATAATAAAACGAAAATGAGTATTAACATGGGGAACATGCTTGTGTTGTTAGTTTTTTTATTTTTCATAAAGATTATAATAATTTATCGAGATAGATCTATTGCTTAAATGAATTTAACCTAAAAATATAAACAAATAAAATAAAAATTGTGTTGAAATAAGGATGCAGAGAGGACTTTGTGCTGTGGCCTTTAGGCCTTGTTGGCCCTCCAGGCCAATGTCTGCGAAAGCGTAGAAAAAAAATTCATTTTTGCTATGCAAAAATGAATTGGCGGAGAGATAGGGATTCGAACCCTAGAGAGCCTTACGGCCCTAACGGTTTTCAAGACCGCCGCTTTCGACCACTCAGCCATCTCTCCTTGGTCGTGCTTGCGTAATATAAGCAAGTTTTCAAAGTATTTCAATAGAAATTACATTTCTTCCGCTACGAAAATTCCCAAAAGATTAAGTCCGTTTTTAATAATCTGCGACACTGCCTCTGATATTTCAATCAATAGTTTTCGCTCGTTTTCATCTTCATTTGTCAGCATTGGTACCGCGTTGTATAAAGAATTGTAATTTTTCGCAAGTTCGTACAAATAATTGCACAAAATATTGGGTCTAAAATCTTCACAAGATTCGAGAAGTTTTTCTTTATATAAAGGTATAAGTCTTAGGACCATGTCGATTTTTTCCGTTCCCTCTTCGTTTTTGGATTTTTGAGACGGCTCCTCTTTGGCTTTCCTAAGAATACTTCTGGCCCTAGCATAAGCGTACTGCAAATACACCGCACTGTTTCCGTCCAAGGAAAGCATTTTGTCCCAATCAAAAACAATATTCGTGAGTCTGTTTTGGCTAAGTACATTGTATTTTACGGCTCCAATTCCAATTATTTCTGCAAGCTTTTCAAGATCCTGTGTAGATTTACTTTTTGCCTCACATAAAGTTTTGACTCTAGATACAGCTTCATCAAGTACTTCGTCGAGTTTTATAAAATCACCTTTTCTTGTTGAAAACTTTTTATCCTTAAAACTCATACGCCCGTATGGTATATGAATCCCCTCTCCATGATACCAAGGAAAGCGTTCGCATGCTTTGAAAAGTTGTTTGAATTGAAGTGTTTGTTCCCCACCAATCACATAGAAAATTTTAAACGGATGCCAAGTGGAAATCCTGTATTTCATTGTGGCAAAATCCCTTGTGGAATACAAAGTGGAATTGTCTTTTTTCTGAACTACAAGCGGTGGCATATCAGGTTCATCAAATTTAACAACAAATGCACCCTCCTCTCCTTCAACAAACACGCCTCTTTGTTTGCCCTCTTTTAAAATATCATCGAGCTTGTCTTCGTAAAAACTTTCGCCCTGAATATGATCAAAATGCATTCCTCCAAGCCTATTGTAGGTCTTTTGAAATTCCTTTAAACTCTCCTCAACAAACCATTTCCAAAGACGGCGGTTTTCCTTATCCCCTTCTTCGAATTTTTTAAACTCAAGGCGGGCTTCGTCTTCAAGAGTATCGTCTTTTTCAACTTCTTCGTGGAATTTTACATAAATTTTTTGAAGTTCATCAATCGGGTTTTTCTCGATTTCCTTTTTTTCCCCCCATTTTTTATAAGCAACAATGAGCTTTCCAAATTGTGTGCCGTAGTCCCCTATGTGATTCACCGATACCGTTTTAAAACCGATTTCGCGGTACATATTGTAAAGTGATTGACCGAGAATTGTCGTGATAATGTGGTGAATTCCGAAAGGTTTTGCAATATTCGGGGAAGAATAATCCATCACAATGGTCTTTCCTTCGCCGAAATACACTTTTCCATAATTTGTTTTTTTCTCAAGAACAGATGCGAGTTCTTCTTTTTTTGCGTTTGTTGAAAGGAAAAAATTGATAAACCCCGGGGGCGCCAATTCCACTTTTTCAAGCAAATCGTCTTCGGGAATGTTTTCCATTATTTGTTTTGCAATGTCTAATGGACTTACGCTTAAGTTTTTAGCGAGTTGCATAGCGATATTGCATGAAAAATCACCGTGAACAGTAGAAGCTGGGTAGTCGATTTTGATCTGAACTTTCGGTGCCGGCGAAAATGCCTTTAGAATAGCCTTTTCGAGAATTTTTTCTATTTTAAACTTTAAGGTAGATTCATCTTTCAATGATAAAAAGTCGTTTTTGGTTTCAGAATTTTTTTGAAGCATAGGAGTGGGGGTGCTTAAAGGCTCGAGGATAGGTACTGATACTTGGGGCATTCTTGCTGAGAAATTAATAATTTTTTTGTTTTGATCCTCTTTTTGAATAGCCAAACGCGTGGTGTAATATGCCTTTTCCTGAGCGGAAATCTTTGAGTCATCGACATTTTTTCGACCTTCAACACCAAGCTCCGCTTCTTTCAAATCCTGATTTAAAACATTTATGATTATTTCACCTCCAAGATATTTTTGTATGTTGTTTGCGATTTCGCTTAAAATTTGGGCAAAATCCTGTGTAGAAAGTTTGCTTAGATCTTCAACAAAAAGAGCCGTGTTCACAGATTTATCAGTGATTTTAGTGCGCTCACATTCGCTAAAATTCCAAAATCTTTGTATAATTCCCCCTTCGTCCATGTAGGCGATTTCGTTTTCAGTGGCATTTTCCACATTTATAGAATTTATTTCACGAAAAGGCTCGGTGCCTTGTGTGTAGGCAAGACGAAGATCTCCGCAAAGCCAACTTAGGTCTTTGTGATTGATAGGAAGAAGGTATTTGATGGAGTAATAATATGCAATATCGGAAAGCGGATTGGTATGCGGAATCTCTTGTCCGGATTGAACGGTTTTATATATCGTTTTCAGAAGTGGCGTGTATTTTTTCGGGTCGATATTTTGGTGCTCGTAGGCGTAATTCCAGACCGCAACACTTGGGACACTGTCGGCGTCAGCTTTGTAAAACTCCTTAGCCTTTTGCGCCTGAATTCCGCGAAGAAGGCTTTCTGTGGCGGAAATCCTTTTATAATTTGAAAAGTTTTTTATGATTATCAGGCCGATTTTTAAGTCCGGAAAGTTTTCAAAAATTTTCGGATCGATTTGGAATTTCATCTTGATTAGACTTCATAATATGGTCGCATTTTAAAAGAAACGAGGGGGAATGGGAAGGGGAAAACCGATTCAACGGCAATGGAGGTTTGACTAAATGCTAAAAAGCAAGTATAATTATTAGAAAACAAAAATTTAAAACAAAAATATGCTTGACCCCAAATTATTTCATGAAAAAAAATTGGTTTTTAAGAATCTAGATTCTCCAGATTCACTCGTCGTATCCGACTTGGAAGGGGTGAAGCATTCCACTGACGATATTTTTATCAGGGAAGCATTAAGGGGTGCAAATACGATTGATTCCCAAATAGAGAGACTCGATCGTTTGATTGATTCCAAAGACGCGAAGGTACTTCGAGCAGGAGTTCTAGCAACTTTGGGCTTATCAGGCGCATATTTGGGAGCAGGCATGGTTAAGGGTGCTCCTGTAATGGGGTCTGCGAGTGCAGCAGGATTAACAGCTGCAAGTGCACTAACAAAGGGTGCCGTAATTGGTGGCGCATCAGGTATTCCTGTTGCAACAGGTTCTATGTCTTCTTCGGCTTTAAATTTGGTAAATGCTGTCGTGTCAGAATTAAACACTGCTCCATCATCGGTTGCATCATTTGGAAGCAGTACTGTTTCTACCGGGGCAGTGGCCGGTAGTTCCTTTTCAACTTTAGGTGCAGTAATTGGCGGAGCCGCCCCAGTCGCTGCAGGGTATTTGCTTTACAAGGGCGCTAAGTGGGCTATAGACAGAGAACGGCATGACGAAGGACTTAATCCCGTAATTACAAGTATGGAAGCGGGAATATCTTTAAAACATGACACAATTGAAAAAGCGGGTGCATGGAATGCCTTGAAAAAGTTTATAGGAGCCGAAAGTAAAATTTCAATTGAAACTTATGCAAGAATTGTTGAACATGAAATAATTGTGGATAAATTGATTGAAAAAAGAGAAGAATTGCATGCAAAAAAATTAGCGGAAATGGAAAAAGCAAGAAAAATTCGAAGGGGTTGGGCTACAAGGGCAAAAGGTTGGATTACGGATAAATTTGAAACTAATAGAGAACTCAAGCAATACAATAAAACCAGAAAAGTACTGGAAAGAGAAAGAGATAGAGTTTTCAAAAGAAAAGAAAACATTGAAACTCAGATAAATAAAACGAAAAACCGATTTGAAGAAAAAAATCGGGAAAATCGTATTCAACTTGTTTCGGGGATAAAACACTTGCAAGCACTTATGGGCACCGAACTCTTCAATATGGAGGAATGGGAAGTCCAGCTTGGGCTTAATTCCGAATCTTTGCCGGAAAGTTTTGAATTTGATGGGGCAGAGTATGCTGATTTGGATAGTTTTATTTCTTCTTATCCAAGGTTTATCACTCCACAAAGAGCGATGTTGCGGTCAGTATTGAAGGAAATCAGGCGAGTTGTGAAAAAAATTAAAAACTTCGAAAGCAAATTTGGAGCAAAAGATATGAATAAATTCAGTCAAAGATATGTTTCCGAATATGTATTGGAAAAGCGCGATGTGGCATATAAAATTGATAGTTTGGCTAAAAACTTGGGACACGATGTGGCGATTACAAAAGTGCCGGCGGAATTGATCGCAAAATTTCCAAAAATGACAGCACCTTTGACTGGTGTGGTCAAAGCCGGAAAAAATGGATTTATGGAACTTTCAATGAAGAATAATCGAATGGAAGCTTTTACGATTAGAATCCCATCAATGCACAATATTCGAAATGAAAAAGAATTTTGGGTGAGTACGGATTTGCCAGGGGGAAATAGTTTGACTGAAAAATTTCCGATGGCATTATTCAACGAAATGGGGATTAAAATTGAAGGAATCAATCTAGATAGTCCTCTTGAGGAATACAAAAAAGAGCTTCTTTCAATTGTCGACAATTTGGATGACAGAGAATACAAAACAGTAAAAATCAATATAAACTCGAGCCTTAGAACAATTTTATCCAGAAATTTCAAATTTTCCCAGAAAGATATAAAAAACATGGGAAAGTTCAAAGTTTCCGGATTATCGCAGAAAGGGACTCCGGGGACTCCGGGGACTCCGGGCAAAATTGTATTGGAGTGCCTACCTGGTGGGCCGAGTAATCCCGGTGTAATTTTGGAATTTCCTTTAAGTCCGGATAATAAAATTGTAAAATCAGAAAAGATCAAAGTGAAAAAATTTGTACCCGGACGCTCTATTTCAAGCACCAAAATGGAAACGGAAATTTCTTTTGAAGACTTTTTTGTCAAAAATGATGTTCCAAGAATAGAAACTGACAAAAAATATGCGGACTTTTTGGTGCTCCGTGATTATTTATTGGATAATACGAATAATGGAAAGAAAATAAAGCCTCAAAATGTGCCAAATGAGGTGGCTGCAGAGTATTTTTATACAAATAATGCGGTTTATAATTATGGAACTTTGGGGAATTTTCAAATCACTAATAGCGGGAAAATTAGCCTTAAAAGTACAGAATTTGAAGTTGAGACTATTCCTGCAGATGTGAAAGCAAACACAGAGATTACCGTTAAGTTACTTACTGCTACTGCTACTGCTACTGCTGCTCCTGCTGCTCCTGCTGCTTCTGCTGCTTCTGCTACTGAAGTTAAGATCAAGGCCATTGACCTTGTTGATTTTGAGCTGCAACATATTTAGAAAAAAGCTAAACTTTATTAAAAATAAAAAAAATTCTATGAGCGATATACAAAACAAACCGACAAAAGAAGAAATTCTTGAATTGATTGAAATGTTTTCGGATGATGAAAAATCTAAATTACTTGAAAGGCTCGAAAAAAGTGATTTTACGATTACTCCTGAAATCGATTCGATGATAGAAACCGCTTTCGATAAGCTTGAAGCCGAACTTAATGACGAAATAAAAGAAAGTGAAAAAATAGGCGAAGACCTTCAAAACATGAAAGAGGATTTGTCTTCCTACAAAGAAAATCTAAAGCCTATTATTACTGAGGATCTTGAGGTAGCCAAAGAGAAAGCCTCGGATTTTGAATCTTTTGTGGACACTACCATTGAAAACGCCGCAAAAGAGCAAGAAGGCTCGGATATTGCAGCTGTGCGTGCTTCTCTCGCTAAAAAGAATGATTAGTTGTTAATAAAAACTTTTTAAAACTTCGACCTGAAAATGGCCGGAGTTTTTGCTTTTTTATGGCTTATTTTGATTGTTTTTGATGGTTTTTTTTGGTATAATATAAAGATTTATGAAAACAATAATTAAAAACAAAAAATATGAATCGAAATAATATTCTTTTAGAAAATCGTTTGATTTTCAAAAACCTTTCTTCTCCCGAAACTCTTGAAGTCGTGAATCCTGAGGGATTAAGCAAGACTAGCGATGATATGTTTTTAGAAGAATCTATGAAGGGAGCGAAAACCATAGACTCTAAGATAGATTGGCTGGATAGATTCATTCAGGATAAACTCGGAAAAAATGGTAGCATGGGGTCGCTGGGATCTATGGCAACCGGTGCGGGTATTGGCGCATATTTAGCTGCTGAAAGTGCTCTTGTAGCTACTGGTGTCGGAATTGCGGCTTTACCTGTGATTTATTTAGCTTCAAAAGGAATACAAAGGATAAAAGATAGCCAGGTTTTGGATCAAAAGCTTGACCCAACAATTTCTAAAATGGAAACAGGTGTATCTCTTAGACAAGACACAATCGAAAAAGCCGGTGCATGGAATGCGATTAAAAAATTTGTCGGGGCTGAAAGCAAGATATCAATTGAAACTTATGCTCGAATTGTGGAGCACGACATTATTGTTGATGATTTGATTCGCTCAAGAGAAGAATTACATGCAAAAAAACTTGCACAACAGGAAGCAATTAAAAAAATCCGAAGAGGCTGGGGCACCAGAGCAAAAGGATGGGTTACGGATAAATTTGAATCAGATGAAGAGCAAAAGAATTTCAATAAGACAAAAGCCGCTCTTGAACGCGAGAAAGAAAGAATTGCAAAAAGAAGGGAAAAACTCGAAGAAGAAATAAATAAGACAAAGGACAGGTTTGAAGAAAAGACAGCGGAATATACAGAACAAGTGGAGCAAAGTATTGATGCTATGCAAAGTATCATTGGCCAAGAAGTGATGGATAAAAAGGAATGGGAAAGTCATATTTTACTTGATCCAAAAGATATGCCCGGAAGTTTTGATGTGAATGGAGTCGAGTATGAAACTTTGGATGAATTTATTTCAAATTATCCTGATTTCGACTCAAGTGTAAGGGCGGCGCTTCGATCTTCTTTGAAGGAATCAAGAAGGCTCCTTAGGAAAAAACAAAAAATCGGAAGAAAATTCGGAGCTGAAAATTTTGATAAATTCACTCAGAAATCCGCTGCGGAATATGTTTCGGAAAAGAGAAGTGTTGTATCCAAGTTGGATAATTTATCGAGGAAAGTGGGACACAGTGTTACTCTTACGAGTATCCCAAGAGAATTAACTGAGAAGTTTAGAAATATGACTGCTCCGCTTTCCGGAGTAGTGAAATCAAGTAATAAGGACTTAGTGACAATTGTTATCAAGAACAAAACTGGGGAGGAATTTACTTTGGAGTTGCCGTTAAGATTCAATTTGAGGACAGTAAAAGATTTTTCAATAAGTGTGGAGTCTTCGGGTATAAAAAAGACTGAAAAGTTTCCTGTGTCGTTGCTAAGTAGTATGGGCATTAAGATTGAAGATATTAATGTGGATGATTCTATTGTAAACATGCAAAAAGCTCTAATTCCTCTTATTAGTGAGGGGGCTGATTATAGCAAATTTGAACTGGGACTCTCCAAAGTGTTAATGGATATTTTTAGAAAAAAGTTTGGTTTTCCAGATATGAATAAACTTAAAACCTTTAAAATTTCAAAAAAGTCCGAAGCGAAATCTGGCGGACAGATTATTTTGGAGTGTTATCCTTCTGGTGCCGGAAATCCGGGATTGGAAGTTGAGATACCATTAAGCTCTGCTACTGAAATTGATAAGAATAAAAAAATAAAATTAAGAAAAGTCGAAACGGGTAGATCTATTACAAGTCCTCTTCTTGAAGAAGAAATGACTTACAGTGATTTCCTTCGTTCGAATGTATTGCCGAAAGTCGAGACGGAGAAGAAATATCAGGATTTTGTGGCTTTGAAAAATTATATAGAGGATGACAAGAACAATGATACATATATTGTTCCCAGAGATGTGCCGGATGCAGTGGCACAAGGATATTTTGTGGCTACTAGCGGTGGTGCCTTTAATATCAATAACCTGCAAAACTTAAAGATCGAAAACAAATCCCCTGACTTAATTCTTTCCGGACTGGAATTTAACATTACTATTCCTAAAAATGCAAAAGCTGATGATGACATTACTGTTGAATTGAGAGATGCTTCTAGTACTAAAGTTACCATCAAAGCCATTGACCTTGTTGATTTTGACCTGCATCAAGTTTAAAAATCAATTATAATTTAATAAAATAAATAAAATTCTATGAGCGATTTACAAAATAATCCCACAAAAGAACAACTGATCGAATATGTTCAGATGTTTCTCGATTCGGATAAAACACTTATTTTTGAGAGTCTTGAAAAAAGCAATTTTGTCCTTACACCCGAGGTGGAAGCCTTGATTGACAAAGCTTTTGATAATCTCGAAAAAGATATTCAAGATGATATTGAAGAAAGTGAAAAAATGGGAGAGGATCTTCAAAAAATGAAGGAAGATTTAGCTTCTTACAAAGAAAATCTTAAACCTATTATTACCGAAGATCTTGAGGTGGCAAAAGAAAAAGTAAGCGATTTTGAATCTTTTGTAGACACGACGGTTGAAAATGCTACAAAAGAGCAAGAAGACTCTGAGATCGAAGCTGTTCGAGCCTCTCTCGCTAAAAAGTCTGAGTAGTTTTTTATTGAAAAAATTTTCGAAACTTCGACCTGCAAATGGCCGGAGTTTTTGTTTTCTGGCTTATTTTGCTTGTTTTTAATGGGGTTTTTTGATATAATATAAAGATTTATAAAAACAAAAATATAAACAAAATTATTATGAACTCTATGCTCAAAAACACATTAAAACTCGTGGGCGCGACGGCTTTTTTACTTACATTAAGCCTAAACGTTTATGCCGTTGACACCACAAATCCAAGCGATGTGGAGAATTTCACGGGCACTCCCGGGGATTCCAAAATCGATCTTAAATGGGATGCAGCTACGGACGATACCGGAATTGCCGGGTATGTCGTATATTATGGCCTTTCGCCGGTGACTGAGCCTGGACAATCCTATGATGAAAATAAAGATGTGGGAAATGTGACTGAGTATACTCTTGATGGCCTTACAAACGGCGCAAAATACTATCTTTCTGTAATCGCCTACGATGAGGCTAAAAATGAAAGTGAAGCTTGGGCTACAGAGCTTTCGGTAACTCCAAACGCCGAGGGCCTTGCAAGCGACAGCGTTTCTCCTCAAGTGTCGAGTGCTGAGGCAGTGTCAAAAGAAGAAGTGAAAGTCGTTTTCTCTGAGGAAATTGTTCTTCCTTCCGAAAATGCCGAGACTGAGTTCGCCATCGAAAATCAAGAAACCTTCGAGCCTCTTGAGGTAAAGTCCGTAAAAATGGACGAAGAGGACACGGAAAACAAAACCGTGATTCTCGAAACAGCAACTCAAACAAAAGACAATGAATACAAACTTACAGTGAATATCGGCATCAAAGACAAAGCCGGAAACAATATTATAAGCGGAACTTCGGATACAGCGCTCTTTAATGGAAGTGACAAAGAAAAAATGACTTTGGATATCGCTTCGCCAAAGCTTCTTTCTGTGGAAGTCCTTGATACAGAACACTTAGTCCTTCAATTCGATGAAGCTGTGGTGCTTAGCCTTGATCCAACCGCAAATTTTACAATCGTTCAGAAAAATGATGGCACAAAAAAACTTTCGATTAAAGGTGTTGAGCTTGGAAAAAGCGATGCAGGTGTCGACAATGCAAGTGTCCTACTTACTACCGAGGCTATGAGCGGTACTGTATATATGGTAAGCGCCGTGAATCTTAAAGACATGGCCGGAAATACTTCGGTATTAAGCGAAACGACAAAAGAATTTACAGGGCTTGGTGAAAATCCGGGCGAAGATGGTACGGATGAAGATGATGATGTACCTGCGGATGACGATGAGGATGACACTCTTGCTTCCGAACTTGTGGCTAAATTTATGGCAAAGACGGTTTTTGAAAATGACTCAATGGTTGTGAAATTAAGTTGGGATATTATTACAGCTACAAAAGACCAAATCGATTCACAGAAGATCTACATGAGTAAAAACTCAAATAATAAATTCGCTCTTAAAGAAACTCTTGGTGCAGATGTAAACAAATACGATGTAGTTGGTCTTGATTCTGGCGATTATTGGTTCAAAATCACGACTATCGATAAGGACGGCAAAGAAAGTGCTGGTCTTATGACAAACAAAGTAACGATTGCAGAAACAGGCCCGGGACTTCTCGGACTTGCTGTATTCTCTCTTGGACTTGGTGGAATTATTAGAAAGAAAAAACTTTCATAAAAATTTAAGAAATAATTTAAAAATTTTTAAGGTCGGTATGCTAAGGTAGATGCATGCCGACTTTTTTGACTAATCAAAATACGATTTTCCCCTACAGAAAGCACCAAAAGTTTGCTTGTTATTTGGCGATTTCTCTTGGCATTTTGTGGTGTTATTTGATGTTTTGTTTACCGAATAATGCACTTGAAATAGTGTTTTTCGATATAGGACAAGGTGATTCCGTTTTTATTAAAACACCTGAAAATCATCAAATACTGATAGACACGGGGCCTTCGAGTATGGTTTTAAAAAGGCTTTCTGAAAATATGCCATTTTTTGATCGCAGCATTGATATGATTGTGCTTACACACCCGGATTTGGACCACATTGGCGGAATAGTCGAGATCATGAAAAGATATGAGGTAGATTTTTTGCTTGTTTCAGGTGTGCCCGGGAGTTCGCCTCTTTATCATAAATTTCTCGATGAGATTTCCGAAAGAATTGAGAACGAAAAAACGCAAATTCTAAATGCTGAGGCTTTTTCAAGCCTAAATTTCGGAGAAGTTCGTTTTGATATTTTGTATCCGTTTTCTTCGGTTTTTTCCGAAAAGGTGAAAGATGTGAACGAATATTCTGTGTCTTTGCAGATGCATTATGCAGGAAAAAAGGCTTTATTTTGTGGTGATATTTCAAGTGAAACAGAGCAAAAATTATTCTTGGCATATGGTGGAAAATTAAAAAGCGATTTGCTAAAAATCAATCATCATGGAAGTAAATACAGTAATTCTCCGAGTTTTATACAAATCGTGGCTCCCGAAATCGCTGTAATTTCAGCGGGAAAAGAAAATAATTTTGGGCATCCGCACCTCGAAACGATTATGAATTTATATAAAGCAAATGTATCCAAAATATTTCGGACAGATGAGGACGGAAGTGTGAAAATTGTTTTTTAAAGATTTACGTGCAGTTCGGACAATCCAGATAATTATCATCAACTCTGACAATGGATGCGCCTAGATTGCATAATTTAATTTCAAGATCTTCATAGCCTCTATCAATATATTTCACATTGGAAATTTCCGTTTTACCTTCGGCCATAAGAGCTGCTATAACCATTGCAGCTCCGGCTCTGATATCATAACTTGAAATCGGTCTTCCCTTGAGCTTGCTTGGACCTAGTACAAGTGCTTGATGAGGATTTAAATATTCCACTTTCGCGCCCATTTGTTCCAACTCGAAAAGGTAGTTTAATCGTCCTTCAAAAAGGGTCTCGAATACTTTGGAAATTCCGTGAGCCTGTGTAAGAAGTACTGTAAAAGGGGCTTGAAGATCTGTGGCAAAACTCGGATATACCGCTGTTCGAAGCTTTGAAACCGCGTATAGTTTTTTCCAGGGTTTAATATGAACTTCGTTTTCTTTGAGATCAAAAGACACTCCGATCTCCTTTAATTTTTGCCAAAAACTGTCGAGATAGTCGGTCTTAATTCCCTTAATAACTACATCGCCTTTTGTAGCAACTGTGGCGGCCGCCAAGGTGCCAGCTTCGAGATAATCTCCTTGAATTGTGTAAGATGCACCTTTTAACTTTTTAACACCGGTGATTTTAAGTTCACTTGATCCGATTCCTTTTATTTTCGCCCCCATTTTATTTAAACATTTGCAAAGATCCTGCACGTGTGGTTCTGTGGCGCACATTCGAATTTCCGTAGTCCCTTCAGCAAGAACGGCGGCCATAATAATATTTTCCGTGGCTGTAACGCTTTGCTCTTCCAAAATAATTTTCGATCCTTTTAATTTTTTTATTTTTAGATGGATGTTGTTTGGATCGTTTACAACTTTTGCTCCCAATCCTATAAAACCACTTACATGTGTAGAGACAGACCTCTTACCAAGAACACAACCTCCAGGAAATGGCATTTGAATTTCTTTAAAACGATGGACTAGCGAGCCGAGCAATAGTATCGAAGCCCTCATTTTATTCACTATATCGGCGGGGAAATTCGCTGATTTCAATTTTTTCGGATCAATTTTCACCGTGTGGTCTTTAAACTCCGTTTTCACACCAATCTCCTCCATTATTTTCAAAAAACTGTGTATATCGTCTATGTCCGGCACATTTGTAAATACCGATTTTTCGTTTGAAAGAAGGGATGCAGAGAGAATAGGTAGTGCCGCATTTTTTGAACCTGATACCGTGACAGTGCCGGATAGTTTTCTTTGGCCTTCGACAATGAATTTTGCCATATTCGTAGGATTTATTATTGTTAATTTTTAAGGAATTTATCAAAGATTGGGAAAAAAAACATCAGAAGTATATTGCTTTAAAACCATTAACTTTTTGTGTCAACACGATTTCGGCTGTTTTTGACTTCTATAAGCCCATGAGACTACTTTTTTGAGTCGTTATATGCTAAAATATGTAGATAATAAAAATAAAAAAGTGAATATTAAAAAAGCGATTATTTATACGGTTCTAGCGATTCTATCTTTGATTGTGGGGCTTATTAGCCCTTCGGTATTTATGAAGAACGATACTTCAGGATTTCTTCGAACTTCGATGTTTCAAATTCTCGACAGCGCTCTTTCCAATGCAAATAATCTAATAGATGAAGCTATTACCACCGATAGCGATTTGGCTCTTTCAAAAGTGATTCTTCGAAAAATTCCTGATGGATATGAAACTGTTTTCAAAGTGAAAAACGAGGGCTCATTCGTAAAAAACCTAGATGTGATGCTCGCAAACGATCTTACAAAGGATTTTGTGATAGTGAAGAATTCGGATAATGGTCTTACTCTAAATCCGGGGGAGGAGCTTATTGTAAACGATTATGATTTCCAAATGGACAAAAATTTCAGTGGCGGAGATATCAATTTTTATTTAAAAATATTGAATGAAAATGTATTTGAAGCCAAGACTGAAAACAATTTCTACAAAGTATCAATGGATGAATATCGCCCAACGGTTGATGATTTCTTTATTTCAAGTTTTTCAAATGATCAAATTGTTTTCGATTATGAGATAAATGATTTTTTGATGAATGAAAAAAGTTTTGAAATTCTTATAAGTAATAAACTTGAATATAGTCCGATTGATGAAAAATATAGAGAAGCATTTGCCGACGGGCGAATTCTTCCATACTCTGAGATACCGCTTAGTGATTCCGTTTTTGAAAGCGGAAATTTTAAAATGGTTGAAACCCAGGATATGCCGGTATCAGTGAATGTGTTTAAAGATGGGCTTTATGAAAACACAGACAAAACTTATTATCTGATGCTAAAAATAAATTTCGGTACTGAAAAAGCACATAGGTTTAAATATTCGAATATTCTTAAATTATCCCCTATCGAATATGTCGACAGTGATGATCTTTCGGCGTTGCTTTCGGATATGGTGGGAGGAGTCCCGGATGTTTCTCATTTTTCATCAGAGGAATTGCTTCGTGGTGAAACAGTGAAATTTCTTTTTGAGTATTTCGAAACCGATATGGAAAGCATGCAATCGAAAAAATTATTTTTTAAGGATTTGAAACCCGGAAACGACTACTATCAATTCGCGCAGGCACTGAAAAAATTCAATTTCGCCACGGATTTGTCCGAATATTTTGCAGAAAGTGAAAAAATAAATAAAGAACTTATTTTAAGAATAATCAATGAGCTCAAAGGTTATTAAAATTTATTTCTATTTTCTGCTCGTTGTGCTTACTATTGCGGGCGGAAGTTATGTGCCCTCCGTGAAATCGGTTTACAATGATTCTTTTGAAAAATTGGCAAACTACGCAGATGGGGTAAAAAGCCTTTCGGGAATGCGAGTAAACATGGCGAGCGTGGTGAATTTTGAAGGGGATGTATTAAAAAATACGAGTACTCAATCTGGAAACGCTGATGATATGAGAAAAAGCGATGATTTGTTATTTGAAATTTCCTCAATTAAAAAGTTTGTTAAAAATGCCGAATACGGTGCAAATGTGCTTTCCATCGATCTAAAAAGCCTTGAAAAAGATATCGAGCTGAATAATTTGGCTCTTAAAATCGCTGGAATATCTCCGGAAAAAATCGAATCAATATATCTGACTGTAGGGGAAAAAGTGATTCCCCTCTTTCTTTTGAGCGAGGATAAATTCGTCTTTGATTTGAAGGGAATTGTCTTGTCGAAGGCTTCAAAAATGAGCTTTAATCTGAATATTAATATGGCGGACACTTTGTCAGTAAACGAAAGGTTTTATTTTGAAATAGAAAGAGCCTCTGATTTTACATTTAAGGCTGATGGAAAAGAATATTCCCCAAGAGCTTCTTATCCTCAAAAATCCGAATTCATTTCGGTTGTGGGTGAGAAAATTCAAAAAAACAGTTTGAAAAATCCGGAATAATAAATCTTTATTTTTTCCTTTTAAGAAGCATTCCCGGGTAAAAAATGATGTCAATTAGGAGTCTTTTAACCTGGTAATTTGGTTTTTTGCTGATGATCTTTGGCACTTTGATTTCCGCAATTGGCTTATTATTTTTTCTTACAAATTCAAAATAAAAATCAAAGTCGTCAGAAATAACTCCATAGGTGTATTTTTTAATATTATTCTCCTCGATACCTGTACTGAAGGGCTTCGTTGATTTGTGCTTCACCGATTTTCTCGGAACCTGAGAGGTCTGAAAGGGTTTGGGAAAGTTTTATGGTTTTCAGATAGGCCCTTGAGGAAAGAGAAAGAGTTGCGGAGGCATTTTTCAATGCGTTTAAGGCCTTTTCCTCAAATTTACAATACTTTTTTATTTGATTTAAGGTCATTTCGCTGTTTCTGCGGATTTTCCCCTCATCTTTAAAACGAAATTTTTGTCTTTCCAGAGCGGTATTTATTAAATTGCGATAATCGGGTTCGGAGGGAATGTTTTGTTTTTCTTCTTTGAATATAGTTTTATGGAGAACTTGATCTTCAAGCTGCAAGTACATATCGAACCGGTCGAGAATCGGACCGGAAAGGCGCTTTTTATAATTTTGAATTTGGGTATCCGAACAAATACATCGTTTTTTCTCACTATTCAAATATCCGCAGGGACATGGGTTTTTTGAGGCGAGAAGAATGAAATTTGCAGGAAAAGAAATGGAAAAGTTGCTTCTGTTTATAATAATTTTTCTGTCTTCGAAAGGTTGTCTTAAAGATTCAATGCTTTTTCTGGGAAATTCCGGGATTTCATCCAGATACAGCACTCCATTATGAGCAAGCGTGATTTCTCCCGGGCGAGGATATTTCACTCCCCCGCCGATAATGGAGACAAGCGAAGCTGTGGGGTTTACCTCTCGAAACGGTCGTTCTCTGATAATCGGAATTTTTGGATCAAGCAGACCTGAAATGGAAAATATTTTTGTAGAAAGGAGCATTTCCTCCGTGCTTAAAGGAGGCAAAATATCTGAAACCGATCTTGCAAGTAGCGTTTTTCCGCATCCCGGTGGGCCGTCTAAAAGCAGCGAGTGGGCTCCCGATGCCACCACGCAAAGAGCCCTTTTTGCAAATTCGTGACCCGATATTCCTGAAAAGGCCGGTTTTTGTGAGAGAACTTCATTTGAAATTTCCGTTTTTTTAACCGAAATATAGTTTGTGGGATTTTTTGTATAGTCGACGAAATCTTTTAGGCTTTCCAAAGGGATTATTTCAAGGCCCGAAATTAGCGATGCTTCGGCAAAATTCGCCTTGGGGATAAATATTTTTGAATAGTTTTGAGATTTTACAAACTCGGTAATGGATAGAGCGCCGGTAATCGGTTTTAAGTTTCCCGACAAGGATAATTCTCCTATAAATACGGATTTTTCGAAGTCCGAGTAGTCAATTTGATTTGATGCTTTCAGTAGAGCTACTGCGATTGGAAAATCATAAAGTGCACCTTGCTTTTTCATTTCAGCCGGAGCGAGGTTTATCGTCTTTCTGCTTTGGGGAAAATCAAAGCCGGAGTTTTTAAGAGCGGAGCGCACCCTTTCCTTTGATTCCTGTACCGAAGCATCGCCTAGTCCAACGATTGTAAAATTGGGTAGTCCACCGGAAATATCGGCTTCAACTTCCACCAAAAAGCAGTTTAGTCCGAGAAGTCCGATTGATAAAATTTTATTTGTCATAACAGAATTATGGCAAATAAATATTAAAAAATTGTGAAATAATCATTAAATAATTCTCCCACTTACATAGAAAGTTTGTAAACGGCGCTTTTCGTTTTTATAAAAAGATCTTTACCGTCTTCTGTTAAAAAAAGTTGTTCGACCTTTTGATCAATAATATCGCCATCCCAGATTTTTTCCACTTCTTTTGTTTCAGTATAAAAAATACCGATGAAAAGTTTCGTGTCCGTATTATAATCCGTGGAAAGAAAAAGCAAATTTTCCGATTTATCGAAGAGAATTGATGCGTTTTTGAATGAAATATCCGTCTGAATCATCTCTTCTTTTTCATTCGCAAGAAAAATCTGAATATTTTTTGTGAGAGGATTTTCGAATGCGAAGGCTTTTCCATCATCGGAAACAATAACTTGATTGGCTTTTTCAAAAACAGAGCTTAGAAATATTTTTTCGCCTGAATTAAGATCTATCAGTGTAGGGTTTTGTAGTGCGCTTAGAATAAGTATGTGGTTTTTCCCCAGAAAATACCGGGGATTTGTAAGTTTGTTGGGAAGGAAGCTTATAGCCTTTAATAGCGGATCTTTGACATTTACCAATTTTTGAAAGCCGGTTAAAGAATCTGTAACCACTCTGTAGGGGTTTGAAAGAGGTTCAAGTTTTACATCCGAAACGGACATGAAAGGTTCAACGGACATTTCAAGACTGAAAGTTGCTGTTTTCCAAAGAGGAATTTTGACATTTTGGGTTTTGTCTTTATATCCTTCTTTTTGAAAAAATAAAGATTTTTGCCCGGCGAAAAGACCTATTTTGCAAGGTAATGCTTTGCACTCGATTGTGCCGAGTCTTCGTTCCGTAATAAAGAATGGAGCGGAAGTTTTGGAAGTGTCTTCAATAATAAGAGTTCCTTTGTTTAAATAGTTTTGAAAAACGAAATAGAAAGCGCCAGAAAAAATCAGAACCGCAAGCAGTAGACCAAATGCCAAACTTTTCTTTTGTGAATCTTCCATTTCAATTTTCTAAAATATTTTTGTAATGGATCAGTCTTTTTTTAAGAAGGTTCAAATCCAATAGAACAATAATCAAATCGAGCCTAAAATCAATAGGATTTAAGCCTTTTTTTTCAAGAAAGACAAATATCGAGTTTTTAATTTTTTGAATTTGTTTTAGTGAAAGACTTTCGGGAATATTATCAATTTTGCAATTTCTTGTCTTTACTTCAACAAAAACAAGATTTTTCCCGCGATTCTTCTCTCTCGCGACAATGTCGATTTCGCCGTATCTTGTGTGGAAATTTCTTTGAATTATCGAGTAATTTTTCCCGATCAGGTATTTTGAAGAAATCAATTCACCGAGTCTTCCCAGTAATTTTTTTTGCATATTTTTATGGTTATTATTAAAAAATACTCCATGAAGATTAAAAATCCTTTAAAAATTCTTAAAATTATGTAAACTCAATTGGGCTAAAAAAAATTCGTAATGCAAAGCTATGGCTGAAAAGGCGTCTTATGTTCCTCCGCACAATTTGGAGGCGGAAAGGTCGACAATCGGTTCAATTTTGATAGATAAAGATTCGCTTATCAAAATCACGGATTTTTTGAAGGCGGAGGATTTTTACCATGATGCGCATAAGCTCATTTATCAGGCTATTTTGGATCTTTTTGATAGAAGAACTCCTGCCGATTTAGTGACGCTCACAAGTATTCTTGAAGATCGAAAACAACTAAAATCCATAGGAGGTGCAAGCTATATTTCCTCCATAGCAAACGAAGTACCTACTTCTACTCACATTTTTCAATATGCGACCATCGTAAAAGAAAAAGCAATTCTTCGAAAACTTATTGTTGCCGGTGACACAATAAAGGGACTTGGTTTTACTGAAGAAGAGCCATTAGATGACTTGGTAGACAAGGCTGAAAAAGCACTTTTCGGTGTTAGTCAAAATTTCGTTTCAAATAGCTTTGTGCATATAAAGGATATTTTAAGTCAAACTTACGAGAAGGTGTCGGATCTTCATGACAGCGAGGAGAAAGAAAAATATGCAGGTGTTTCTACCGGATTTAAATCAATGGATAGCTTACTCACAGGTTTTCATCCTTCGGATCTTGTCATTTTGGCCGCAAGACCTTCTATGGGTAAAACGGCTCTTGCCTTAAATATGGCTCAAAATATGGCGAAGTTTGGAAAAGCAGTTGGTATTATGTCACTTGAGATGTCGAAAGAACAACTTGTTGAAAGAATGTTTTGTTCTCTTCTTAATGTGGATTCGTGGAAAATGCGTACTGGTCAGCTTACAGATGAGGATTTCAGTAGAATGGGAAGCGTGATGGACAACATGAACAGAATGAAAATTTTTATAGATGATTCGCTTGGAAATTCAATTGCGGAGCTAAAATCAAAAGCGAGGAGGCTTAAAATGGAAAGTGGCCTTGATGTCCTTTTTATTGATTACTTACAATTAATGAGCGGAGGTTCTAAATCCATGTATCAAGGCAATCGTGTACAGGAGATTTCAGAGATTTCCAGAGCACTTAAGTCGCTTGCCAGAGATTTACATATTCCAATTATTGCTCTTTCCCAGCTTTCAAGAGGTGTTGAAATGAGGCCTAATAAGACTCCCCAACTTGCGGATCTTAGAGAATCAGGAGCAATTGAGCAGGATGCTGACGTGGTTTTGATGATTTATAGAGAGGATTACTATGAAGAAGATACTGAGAGAAAAGGAATTACTGATATTTTTATTAGAAAACATAGAAATGGGCCTATCGGTAGAGTAGAGCTTGCTTTCCAAAAAGAGAGACAGAGATTTTTGGATATCGATAAAACTTATACGGAATAGCTTTATATTCGGCTTTTTGTTTGATTTTTAGGCTTAGCGGTCTTTATAATGGGATCGCTTATTTAATAATGAATATATATGGCTGAGACAAAGTCCACCGAGTACCTTGACCGTTTAAAAAAACTTGAAGAACTCAAAGCCAAAGGTAAAACACCTTATGCTTTCGGTTTTCAAAGGACACATACCAGCAAGGAGGCGCTGAAACTGGGAGAAGAAAAAGAGCCACGAACAGTCGAAGAAATATTGGCAAAGAGTTCCGATAATTTGATTAAGCTTTCCGGAAGGCTTAAATCTTTTCGAAAACATGGAAAGCTTTCTTTTGCTCATTTGATGGATTTTTTCGGAACGATTCAAATTTGTTTTATGAACGATAAAATGGGTTCTGAGAAATATGATGAAATCTCATTACTGGATGTTGCTGATTTTGTGGGCGTTACAGGTGAATTATTTAGAACGAAACACGGAGAAATTACTCTTCTCGTATATGAATATGAGGTTCTTTCCAAAGCTCTTCGTCCCCTACCCGAAAAATGGCATGGACTATCCGACCAGGAACAAATTTACAGACAAAGGTATCTTGATACGGTTATGGAGCGGGAAAGTCTTGATAGATTTATTTTCAGGAGTGATTTTGTGAGGGCTCTTCGCGAATTTTATTGGAGCGAGGGCTTTTATGAAATTGAATCTCCATATTTGGAAAACACTTCTTCGGGTGCTACTGCAAAACCGTTTATCACTCATCATAATGCGCTGGATATGGATGTGTTTCTTAGAATCGCTGGTGGTGAGACTTGGCATAAAATGGCGATTGTGAGTGGATTTGAGAAAGTATTTGAGATTGGAAGGTGTTTTAGGAACGAAGGCATGGATCCGAGCCACCTTCAGGAGTTTTCAATGGTCGAACATTATGGGGCTTTCTGGAGTTTTGAGGATAATATGAAGTTTACGGAGAGAATGTTTGAGTATTTTATGATGAAGATTTTTGGGAAAATGACTGCGATGGTGAAAGATCGAGAAGGAAATGATGTGGAGGTGGATTTCACTACTCCATGGCCGAGAAAAGAATTTACGAAACTTATTTTGGAAGACTCTGGAATCGATGTATTGAAAACTGAAGATGCGGAGGTGCTTCTTAAGGAAATAAAGGCTAAGGGTATTATGATTGAGGATGCTGATAAAATGGGTTATGGAAACTTAGTGGATGCGCTTTACAAGAAAGTGTCCAGGCCGAAACTGATACAGCCTTGCTTTGTGATTAAGCATCCGTATCACACAAAGCCTCTTGCAAGAAGAAACGACTCCGATCCGAGACTTTGCGACACTTTTCAGCTTCTTGTAAACACCTGGGAAGTGGTGAATGCGTATGGAGAGCTTGTGGATCCTATTGATCAAAGGGAAAGATTTGAAAAACAAGCGCTTGCCAAGGCAGGTGGAGATGAAGAAGCAATGTCGATGAACGAGGAATATCTTACTTGCATGGAACATGGAATGCCTTGCATGTCGGGATTTGGAATGGGAATAGATAGGATTGTGACACTGCTTACGAGACAGGAAAATTTGAAGGATACCGTACTATTTCCATTGATGAAGCCGAAGGGGAATTAGTTTACGGTTTACAGCCTTCCGGATATTCAACCGGAAGGCTTTTTTGATGAAAAGATTTTTTAAAATTTAAAGTACAGGGTGTCTACTTTGGATTTATTGTTTTTATTCGTTTCCTTCATACTTTCCATACAATGCGCCCCACTTCGTTACGCGCAGTTTTGTCTACTGGTTTGGGGATGATTTTTGAGAATTTGAAAGAACAGGGTGTCTACTTTGGATTTATTGTTTTTATTCGTTTCCTTTCTACTTTCCATACAGTGCGCTCCACTTCGTTCCGCGCAGTTTTGTCTACATTGACAGTACATATATTTTTGTTTCACATTGAGTGAGTAGACAAATTTTTGTCTACTACTTTCTAGGCATTTTAGGAGCAATTTTGTCTACTATATTTTTTGGATAACCAACAGGCTTTAATCCCCTATTTTATGCGCAAATTTTAAGTTGTCTACAGTAGACAAAACAGTAGACAAATTGAGGTTTTTTGTCTACCCAGTTGTCTACATTGACATAGCATAGGTTTTTGTTTTATATTGAGTATGTAGACATTTTTTTGTCTACATTGACGAAGACCTACACTTGTTTCGTTTTGAAGTAGTAGACAAAATTTTGTCTACTACTTTTGAGGCAAAAACCCCGCAATTTTGTCTACTGTATTTCTTGGATAGTCGACAGCCTTTACTCCCCTATCTTATGCGTATATTTTAAGTTGTCTACAGTAGACAAAACAGTAGACAAATGAATGTTTTTTGTCTACTCAGTTGTCCACATTGACAATGGACAGGTATTTGTTTTGGATTAATAGTGTAGACAATTTTTTGTCCACATTGACGAATACCCCCACTTGTTTCGTTTTGAATATGTAGACAAAATTTTGTCTACTCGAGTGGATAGATTTTTTGAAGATTGGAAAGAATTATTTAAGCGCTTAGATTCTACTTTGTAAGAACTGAGACTTAGATATTTTCTTCTACTTAATGACTGTGCGCTCCACTTCGTTCCGCGCAGTTTTATCTACATTGACAGTGCATAGGTTTTTGTTTTGTATTGAGTGTGTAGACAATTTTTTGTCCACATTGACATTGAATATATTTTTGTTTCACATTGAGTGAGTAGACAAATTTTTGTCTACTACTTTTTAGGCATTTTGGAGCAATTTTGTCTACTATATTTTTTGGACACCCAACAGGCTTTAATCCCCTATTTTATGCGCAAATTTTAAGTTGTCTACAGTAGACAAAACAGTAGACAAATGAATGTTTTTTGTCTACTCAGTTGCCTACATTGACAGTGAGTATATTTTTGTTCCATATTGAGTGAGTAGACAAATTTTTGTCTACATTGACGAGTACCTCCACTTGTTTCGTTTTGAATATGTAGACAAAATTTTGTCTACTACTTTTGAGTGGTTTTCGGAGCAATTTTGCCTACTGTATTTTCTGGATAGTCGACAGCCTGTATCCCCCTACCTCATGCGCAAATTTTATCTTGTCTACACTAGACAAAACAGTAGACAAATTGAGGTTTTTTGTCTACTCAGTTGTCCACATTGACAATGGACAGGTATTTGTTTTGGATTAATTGTGTAGACAATTTTTTGTCTACATTGACATTGCATAGAATTTTGTTTTGGATTGAGTATGTAGACAATTTTCTGTCTACATTGACGAAGACCTACACCTGTTTTACTTTGGATATGTAGACAAAATTTTGTCTACTCGAGTGGAGAGAATTTGTAGGTAGAATTTAAAAAAAATATTGAAGCTCTAATATTCTACTTTGCGATATTAGTAAGATAATTTTTCTTTCTACTTTCCATACAGAGCGCTCACTTTGTGTCGCGCAGTTTTGTCTACTTTCGATCCAAAATTATTTTACTTGGCATTTTAATTTTCATTCCCAAATTCCTCTCAATAAAAGATTTCATCGAAGCAGGGGAGTCAGTTGTCTCAAAAAGCCTTGACCTGTTCTTCGTAAGTTTACTTTCAATTTCCGGATGTCTTAGAAGATAATCTTTTAAGCTTAGCGCGGTGATTTCTCCGGCCTCGTGTATTTTTACCTTTTTCCCCATAATCCTTCTGAAATCGTCTTCCATGAATTTATAGTGCGTACAGGCAAGTACCAGGTGTTCTACATTCGCACTCTTAATCGATCTCAAATATTTTTTAAGTATCCGGAAAGCATCAGGAGTCTTATGCCACCCTTCTTCAATCAAAGGCACAAGCAGGGGACAGGCCTTTTCGCATAACTTAATACTCGGATTTATGCTTAAAATTTCTCTCGAATAGGCCTCCGAATTTATGGTTGCGCGAGTTCCCACAAGACCCACTCTTGCGCCGTTTGGCAAAGATGCAATCTCCTCAGCAACCGGAATTATCACGCCTAAAATCTTCCTTTCCTTTTCTTCTTTTCCGTTTAAAAATTCTTCCTGTAGAGTTCTAAGAGCCACAGAAGAAGCTGTATTGCATGCAAAAACAATCAATTTAGCCCCACGATTAAAAAGATACTGCACAGCCTCTCTCGAATATTTAAGAATTGTTTCGGGGCTATGGTTGCCGTATGGAGCTCTGGCATTATCGCCCAGATAAAGATAATCGTAATCGGGCAGTTCCCTTAAGATAGGCTTAAGTACTGTAAGACCGCCAAATCCGGAATCAAAAAGCGCAATCATAATCATGAATTATTTTTCTTTTTTTATCTCTTTTTTTGCTTTTTTAAAAGTCTTTTATTAATATTGGGCCATAATGAAAGAATAATGAAGAATATTAGGATTATTTCGCTTTTATTTTCGGGGCTTATTCTCGGTTTTTTCATTGTGGTTCAATTTTCAACCCCAAAGGCAATATTACTAAATTCTTCGATTGACGAAATAAATGCCAAAGAAAGCCTTCTTTCCGAATTTATCCAAGAACAATCCTATCTACTAAACAGGACCCGTGATCTTCGCGAGAAAATCGAAGAAAAACAAATCGAAATCGCAGAGCAGACCGAGGATTACAATTTGAATTTTCTGGAAGACTTGAAGAAGGTTAGTGGACTTAAAAGCATTAATGGACAGGGGATTGAGATAACCTTCTCAGACAGTTCCGGTTCAAAAAGGTCGGAGGATTTTTCCGATGCAAACGGTCTTGTGCTTGCATCGGACCTTAGGGATATTATCAACGCTCTTCTTGCAGGCCAAGCTGATGCGATCTCCATAAACAACCAAAGAATCGTTTCCGGTAGCGTAATTTCGAGCGTAGGAAATACTATTTTAATAAATAACATTCACAGTTCTTCTCCGTTTATAATTAAGGCAGTGGGGAATCCACAGGCTATGCTTTCAGGTCTTCAAAACAAATACCTTCTTTCAAATTTGTTTTTACGAATAGAAAACCAAGGGCTTAAATTTATCGTTCAAGTAAACGACGAAGTATATATCGCGCCTTACAACGGCGACTTAAAAGTAAATCATATTAATCTTGTCGAATGAACCTGAAAAAGAAAGAAATATTGCTTTTTTTCGGCGCCTTACTGGGCTTTTTGTTTGTAACTCAAGGAAAGTCGATGTTTGATGCGAAGGAAAGCCTGATTAGAGATTCGGGATCCAGCGTTTTTCAAGAGATAAAAATATTGAAGGATAAGAACAAGTCTTTGAGCAAAGAGGTGGAGTCGTTAAATAAAAACTTAAGCGACCTATCGGATCAAGATCTCGCAGTGGAAGCCATAAAGCAAGATATCGAAAAGTTTAAAAAGCTGAGTGGGAAATATCCGATTTTTGGAAGCGGTGTAGAGGTGATAATTAGCGCACAGGTTCAGGTGCCGTTTATTATCGATTTGGTTAACGAGCTTTATAATTCGGGAGCTTTCGCCGTGGCCATTAACGGTATTAGGCTAAGCAACACAACAGGAGGCATCGATATTATGCCAAACGGTCAACTTTTTATTGATAGCTTCGTTCTTTCGAGTCCATATAAAATAAGTGCACTCGGCGAAAGTAAAACAATCACGGATTTATTGTATATGAGTGGTGGAATTGTAGACAGGATAACAAGAACAAATCCCGGAATAGATATTATTGTTCAAAGCAAAGATATAATTCAGATGAACTGATTATTTGAAAAAGGCGAAATAAATCCAAACAGGCTGAAAGGCTAAAATGGCCAAGAAAAGGATTAAAAAAAAGGTCTTTTTTATTTTTTCAAGACGAAGACTTCTTTCGTACTCCGTCTTAGAAAAACGCACTTCGCTAATTTGAGCCATAAGGGCTCGTTCTTTGTTTTGCTGGAATTCGATATTTTCTTTGAGTTGTTTTTTCAAATCCTCGATTTCGGGGTTGTCGTAAAAAATATTTTTTTCCTCGGAAATTATTTTTTGCCCCATATTTGACGGGGCGTCAACTTCCTCAGTGTCAGAGTGGACAATTTCGACATTTTGTCTATAGACATTTTCGGATTTTTGTCTATAGACAACTTTTTCTTCATTTTGGCTTTTTGAAGCACCTAAATCTGGCGTTTTTGTGTAGACAATTTCGGCATTTTGTCTATAGACATTTTCGGGGACTTTCGGTGTAGACAAATTTGTATATTTTCTCGTTTTTTTATTTGAAAAATTTCTAATTTCGTCCATGTTTAAATAGACCCTGCCTTCTACTTCCTTTGAGGATATTTTTTTCCCCTTAAGGTATCTATCCAGAGTTCTCACCGATAATTTTAATATTTTAGCGGCGTCTTGCCTGCTTATTGTGTAGCTGTTTTCCTCCATTTGATTAGTCAAATCAATCCGATTTTCCTCTTGGATAATAGCCTTAAAAGAAAAGACAGTCTAGCCATATTCGAAAAAGGTTTTACTATTTAAAGAAAAATATTTTTTTATGATTTAAATCAAGTATAATGCTTTTTGATTTAAACCTCATTCACAAATGTCGATAAAGAGCAAAATATGCTTATTTTCCTTAATGTTTCCTCTTCTTTCACAAAATCTTTTGGCATATTTCGGTAGCGAAAATATATATATAAATGGTAATGAAGATGTGCTTCGGATTTTCGATCCTTCTTCGGGGGATTTGTTCTCATCGGATTTTGCGGTGGGTGATTTCAACGGAGACAATGTGGATGATTTGGCAGTGAGTTCTCCTTATGCTTCCAGTAATCTTCAAGAGTGGAATGGGAAAGTGTCCATTTATTTCGGAGGCGGTGATAATTTGGAGGAAGGCGACTTAGTGTTGTATGGAAAAAATTCGGGTGATTTAAGTGGAATTTCTCTTGCCGGAGGCGATATAAATGGAGATGGCATCGATGACTTGGTTATTGGTTCTCACAACGCCTTGATTGATGGAAAAAGAAAAGGGAAAGTGTCGATATTTTATGGAAAAACGAATTTCGACAAGGCAAACTATATAATTGAAGAGTCTCCTTATGTCAGTGAAATTTTCGGTAACGGTGAAGACTTCGATTTCGGTCTTTCTCTTTGCATATCGGATGTAAACGGAGACAGTGTAAAAGAGCTTTTGGTGGGTGCACCCTCCGAGAAAAACGGGGAAATAAATTTGAGTGGCGCTTTGTATGTCTACTATACTGATAAGGCCCCTTTAATAGATAATTTCACAAAAATTTCGGGACTTTCGCAGGGCGGAAAATTCGCATCGGAAATTTCCGCAGGAGATATCGATGGCGATGGACTAAATGAAATTTTTATTTCGGCTTACAGGGAAGACTTGGAATCGAATTTTGAAGCTGGAAAAGTTTATGTATACAAAGCAAACGGACTTTATTCAGGGGTTTTCGACAAAGTGGATTATTCTTTTTCGGGTCAAAAAGATTATGGATGGTTTGGTTTTCAATCCGAAGTTTCTGATTTTAATATGGACGGAATCGAGGATTTAATTGTCTCCAGTTTTCCTTTTGCAGCAAAAGACCGAACGGGTCAGGTTTTCGTATTTTTTGGGGAAAAAGATTTGTTTTTGAAAACCGAAAAATATCCGGACGCAGTTTTTTCTAAAAATATTTCCGGAAATGTATTGGGAGCTTCTCTTTGGGTTGGCAGTCTTTTTGGTGATGGCAAGGCTCAAATAATTGCTGGCGCGCCCGGAATCGGTTATCCGAAAAGTGAAGATAGCGGTGTTGCTTTTGTGATTGATATTGAAGGTAAATTTATGACCATTTACGGAGAAAATGCCGATGATTGGTTTGGATATCGAGTTTCTTCACTCGACTTTAACAAGGATGGATTTATGGATATCGTTGCGGGTGCGAAATATGCGGACTTTGACGGCGGTGTAAACAGCGGAAAAGCCTTCGTGGTTTTCGGTTCAGAAAACGGCTTTGTGACAAAATTACACGAATCCTCCGAAGATGCTTTGGACAATGGAGTTTCAAGGGGCGAAATGGTATATATTCTTGCCAATGAATTTAATTTAAAAGAAAAAAACAGCGCTCTTATTTCGAGTTGTATGGACTATAAGGAGTTTTGTTTTTTTGATTTTATGGCGAGAAGCAATTTTTCAGGAATCAGCCTTGATCCGGATTTGATTTTGTATCCGGATAATTTGCCGGGAAACAAATATTATGAAGAGATAAATGTGGCTACAATACTAGGTCTTGTGAACGGTTTTATTGATGAGCCCGATAGCCCTTTCAAACCGGATACGAAGGTTAGCAGAATTCATGCCATGAAGGTATTACTCGGAGCGGCCGGTTTAATGGACTTCAAATATAAGTTTGAACTTGAACATTCTTTCGGGTCGCTTGAAGCACTATTAAACCAAAGCAGTTATTTTAGAGATGTGAGTGCGAAAATTTCCCATATGTGGTGGTATCCCCGGTATTTGAATTTCGCTTATGAAGCGGGCATCGTGGAAAAATCCGAAGACTTTAGGCCGGATGAACTAATCACTTTATCCGAGCTTAATGATATGATAGAAAAGACAAAGGAATATCTAACCCTTAAGAATGCCGGTACGCAAACTGAGCCATGAAGAGATTCTAAAAACGAAGCCCTCAGTCCTTGAAGTTCAAAAAAAGAAGAAAAACAATATTTATGCGCTTCTGGATAATATAAGAAGTCTTTATAATGTGGGTGCAATCTTCAGAACATCCGATGCGGTACAGCTAAAAAAGCTTTTTTTATGCGGAATAACGGGAACACCGCCAAGGCCGGAAATAGAAAAGACCGCTCTTGGAGCGACACAAGTCGTGGACTTTGAATATGAAAAAAATCCAATAACTGTAATTCAAAAACTTAAGAAAAAAGGAGTTAAGATTGTGGCAATTGAGCTTTGCAAAGAATCGAAAGATTTTCGAAAAATGAAAATCGAAGGCGAAACTTGTTTTGTTTTCGGGCATGAAGTCTTTGGAGTAAATGACGAAATTTTGAAATATTGCGATGAGTCGTATCATATTCCAATGGGTGGAAGAGCGAATTCACTTAATGTTGCGACATGTTTTGGTGTTATAATGTTTGAGGTATTAAAAAAATTAAAAAAATGAAAATCTGGAAAATTACTTTTTTGTCTTTAGCTCTACTTCTTTTGATTTTGATTTGGATTTTTGTTTTCGGAATAAACTCAAATCAGCCAGGACAGTTTTTCAATAAAAATTCCAATGCGATTTGGATAGAACACAAATGGGTGGAAGAGGATATTTCGGAAAAGGAAATTTCGGACCTTGTTTTTAAGCTTTCGGAGTATCAATTTGATACGGTTTTTGTGCATAGTGGCCCACTTAAAGCCGATGGGACCATTGATGAACAGACATACAAAAATGCGGAAAGGTTTCTTACTTTGGCAAGAAAATACAACGAGGAAATCAAATACCAGGCTTGGCTGGGCCAAGTGCGGTCAAATATTGATTTGTCGGATCCTTTTGTGAGAGGAAATATCGTGGATCAGGCTGTGATTCTTACAAAAATGATAGGATTTGACGGTGTACACTATGATATTGAGCCTGTGTGGGATGGTGATCTGGATTTTATTTCCCTTCTGAAAGAAACAAAGGAAGTTCTTAAAGATGAGAAAATTATTTCAGTGGCGCTTGCGGAATTTATCCCTACCTATGTGATAAAAACACTTGGAAATTTTTACGAATTTGAGAATTACAATTCCGAAACGAATTATAAAAATGTTGGGGAGTATGCTGATCAAATAGTGGTTATGGTCTATGATACGAGCATTTCAAAAAGTTGGTTATACAGATTTTTGGTAAAAGAACAGTGTATTTGGGTAAGCCGACTTTACAAAAACAAAGATGTTTTTATCGCTATTCCTTCTTATGACGAGGTGACAGAGGCTTTTGATCCGCAAATTGAAAACATAGAAAACGGGCTTAGGGGAATCATTTCCGGCCTTAATAATTTTCGTTCCAGGGAGAGAAACTTCAAAGGAGTCGCGATTTATGCATATTGGACTACAAGCGAAGAAGAATTTGAAACATATAAAAACCTTTGGGTAAAAAAATGATAAAACTTGAGCTTATAAAAAATGTACGGTCGAACTGCAAAAAGGAAGATTTTGTATCGATAATCAGAAAATATTTTCTTTTGGACCGAACAAGGTGCGAGAAATTTATGGAAGGGAAAAACGGAAAAATTACAGTCGTGCTCTTGGACGACGATGAAATTCAAAGATATAATAGAGATATTCGTGGCAAAGACAAGCCTACGGATGTTCTTACTTTTGTGTATTTGGAAAAGAGTTTCGATAAACAAAACAAATTTAAAGAAATGATTTTGGGAGATATTCTTATTTCTTTGGATACTGCGAAAATGCAATCGAAAGAGAAAAAACACACTTTAAAGAAAGAGGTATTGATTTTGTTCACGCATGGGCTACTTCATACTTTCGGATATGATCATAATACCGATGAGGAAGAATCGGAAATGGAAAAAATGAGCGAAAAAGTGCTTGAAAAATTCAAATAATGTTTTTAGAGGAGGGCTTCCATATCAATTGCGAGCCAATCCTGCGAGAGCTCCGGTTTTTTAAATAGCTTGATTCTTACCATCGGAGTGTCGAGTTCTTCGGTGGAATAAAGCTTTCCGGATTTACTGATCCTTATTGTCTGAACTTCTCTGATTAGGCGAAAGTCGTTTTTTGCCAAATTGAAAAGGACTTCTCTGATAGTGCCGGTCTCGATTTCGGAATTTCCCATGTCACTATACATTGGGGAGGTTTCGTCGGATATGATTTCACCGCCGGCAGATGAGACTTTTTCGAGAAGTTCTTCAAAGGCTTGATCTTTGCCTTTTGATCTTGTGAAGTCGATTTCTTTGTGAGAAAAGGCTTTTCCTGTTCCCATGGAATTTATTGTTAGGATTTGGTAAATTTTAACACGAATATTATGAAAACACCAATTTATGTCGAAAAATAATCAAAAGACGAATGTGTATTCGAGCAAAGAAGGGTACGATCTTTGGGCAAAACAATACAACGATTCCAGAGCCATTTTGGAGGCTTTTGAAAAGGGACGATTTATGATGAAAACCGGCGATTTGAGGGGAAAGAAGGCGATTGATTTGGGTGCGGGAACAGGAAGAATAACAGAATCTTTGCTTATGAACGGCGCTGATGTGTATTCTCTCGATGTGTCCGAAAAAATGATTGAAATTCTGAAAAAAGATTTTCCACAGGCGAAGGCCTTTGTGGGAGATGTTTTTAATATGCCATTTGAGGACGATTTTTTCGATTTGGCAACGGCGGGATTTTTGCTAGTGCATCTTAAAGATCCGAGGATGTTTTTTAGGGAGGTTAATAGGGTTCTTAAGCCGGGTGGGGTATTTATTTTAAGTAATATCAACCAAAAGAAAGCTCCAAAACTTCGACTTAATTCAAAAGAAGAGATTGTTATAAAATCTTTTTACCATAGGCCGCAAGATATAATTTCAATGCTTCAGGAAGAGGTGTTTACCGTGGAAAATGAAGATACTATTGAGGAGGACGGTATTTGGATTAATCAAATTATTACTTGTAGAAAATAGATTTAAGAGGTGCGGAAGTGATTTTTTTTGACTTTGAAACGTATTTTGCATAACATTTTGCCGTTTAATTTTTTAATCTAAAAGTATGAAAATCCGAGCTTTGGTTTTACCGCTTGTAGCCTTAGTTTTTGCGACTGGATGCGGAGTGGGAGCTTCGAATCCGGGAAACGAAGTGCTTCAAGAAGGTCTTACAAATCTTTATTACAACACAACATCAGCGAAATTCGACTTAAAGGTAAATGCTGACATTGTGGCTCCGGAAGGACAAAATCCGGCAAAAATAAAATTGGAAGGAACATTATCGGGTGATATGGACAACACAAATCCAGCCGAACCGAAATTCAATTTGGTACTTAAAGGAAGCGGAAATGCAGATCAAGAAGCGGTGGAAAAATTAAGCGCTGAAATGAGATCCGATTCGAAACTACTATATTTTGTAGTGAATGAAATTTCCAGCATGGGCGGAGCTCTACCGGAAGAACAAGTAAAAGAATTCGCAGGCAAGTGGTTTAAAATGGATATTCCGGCTGATACATTCAAACAATTGGACAAAAAATCCGAAATGACGGAAGAAGAGAAAAAGATTAAAGAATTGGCTGAGAAAACTACATTCATGAAGGATATTAAATTCGATGGTACAAAGAAAATTATGGGTGAGGAGTGCTATGTATACAGTGCTTTCTTGGACATGGACGCTTTGAAAAATTTCCTTGTGGAAGTGGCAAAAATCGAAGATGGAGCCGAACCTAGCGAATCGGAGATTTCCGATCTTGAAAAACAACTTGAAATGTTTGGTTTAGATGGAAAATTCTATGTGGGCGTGGAAGATAAAGTGCTAAGAGGGGCTGAAGGTACATTTGTTGCTACTCCGGACGGTGGAAAAGTCACTGTGGATTTCACGCTTTCAATGGGTGATTTAAATAAAGCAGTAACTGTAGAAGCTCCTGAAAGTGCTGAACTTTTTGATCCTATGATGCTTTTGGGCGGTGGCGCAATGATGGACCCGGGGGCTATGGATTACAGCACGCTTGAGGGGATGGAAGGACTTGAGGGAATGGAAGGATTTGAAGGTTTGGAAGGACTTGAAGGTATGGAAGGATTTGAGGCTCCTTAATTTAAAAATTGGGTTTAAGAAGGCCGGCAGATTAAAATCTGCCGGCCTTCTTTTGTATCTATTATTTCAGAATGAAATATGAAATGCCTTTTGACTTTTCATATTCTATTTTTATTTCATAAAGATAATTTTAATGAATTGTTGTAAAAACACACATTTATGGTGTTGTTTTGTTTTTTACAATACTACCCCTAGTGGATCTGATTTTTACTTGTTTTTTTACGATTGAAATTTGCCAATACAAGCCTTAATAATTTTTTAAGTTAAAACATAAACGGATGATACGACAAGTACCGATTAGAGGTTTCGATAAAAATTTATCGTATTTCATCTCTGATGATACTTCAAAAGAGCTCTTCATTGTTGACCCCGGCGACGCAGAACAACTAATTGCCGAGGTGGAGTACCTTGGGCTTAATCCTGTCGGAATTCTACTTACTCATTCTCATTTCGATCACTTCGAGGGTGCTTTTGGTCTTGTGGAAAAATACGGAATACCTGTGTTCGTTCATAAAAATGGCATCGAGGAGTTGCAAAAAACGGGGCTTTTTGTTCTTGAAATGAAAAGTAAGTTTCTTTTGAAAGAAACTGAGATTCTAACTTTTCACACCCCCGGACATACAGACGATTCCGTTTGCTTTTATGTTCCTAAAAATGAAGCGCTACTCACCGGAGACACATTATTTGTCGGCTCAGTGGGCAATGTAAAAAGTGTTTCCGAAATGAAAGAACTTTACTCTTCGATTTCCATGATAAGAAAACTCCCGCCCAAAACCATAATCTTCCCAGGTCATCATTATGGCAACAGACCAGCCTCGATTCTTATGCGCGAAAGAAAGCAAAATGAATTCCTCAAAGCGAGGAATTTTTTTGTCTTTTCTAAATTATTTTTGGTGTAATTTTTCTTAAATTTTTGGTATAATTAAGAGAATAAACAAATACCAAATGAGAAAAATTTCAATAATCGGTGCGGGAAATGTGGGATCCACCCTCGCTTATACTCTTATGCTTCGAAATGTTGCGTCTGAAATAAAACTTATAGATGTAAATGAAGAAAAGGAAAAAGGAGAGGTAATGGACATAGCTGACAGTATGTGTTTTGTGGAAACAGGATGCCTTAGAGGAGCCAATTTTGAAGATGCCAGAGAATCGGACATAGTGATAATCACCGCAGGTACCGCTCAAAAGCCCGGAGAAACGCGTCTTATGCTTGCCGAGAAAAATAAAGGAATTTTGAAATCAATAATCAAAGGAATCGGAAAGTTCAAAAAAGATGCGATATTAATTATCGTTGCAAACCCTGTCGATGTGCTCACTTATCATGCACAGAAATGGTCAAAATTGCCCCGTAGCAGAGTTTTTGGAACGGGGACTTCTCTTGAAACCTCTCGAATGAAAACGGAGCTCTCAAGGTGTTTAAATGTATATGCCCAGAATATTGAAGGATACTATTTGGGAGAACATGGAGATAGTGGATTTATCGCTTATTCAACGGTCTCTGCGGGTGGACGAAACATCTCCGACTTGAAGAAAAATCTTTGCGATCTTAAGGGAATCGAAAGTCGTGTAAAAAACGAGGTCTATGAAATAATAAAAACCAAGGGATCTACTTATTACGGCATAGCGATGACGGCTTGCGATATTGTGGAGGCCGTACTTTTCAATCAGAAAAAAATTCTTCCGCTTTCGTGGAACCTTGATCCTTCTTACAAAATGGGCGATGTGTGCCTTTCAATGCCCGTAGTTGTAGGGGAAAACGGAATAGAAAAAAGGTGGCCCGTAATGCTTACAAAAACGGAAAAAAATGCGCTACTTAAGAGTGCGAAAAATATTTCCAAATATTTATGATTTTTTTCCAGATCATAGTGAAATAGCCCTCGTTTTCGTGGTCGGAAATGAAGCCGTTTTTTTCGTAGAATAACTTTGCAGTGTTTTTTGTGTTTACTCTAAGCCTTATTTCAGAAAAAGATTCTTTTAAGAAATTTAAAACTATTGTGCCGGTTCCGAGTTTTTGTTTTTCTTCGTTTATAAAAAGCTTGTGAATAAAAATGCCATAATCCGTGTGGTGAAGGGAAAAAAATCCAATAATTTCTTCGCAGTCTTCAATTGTGAAAATTTCTCCGTATTTATGGTTTTCAAGATCCGTGATTATTTTTTGCTTTGAGGTGTCTTTTTCGGTGATATCGGAATATTTCAGAAGTATTTCGATTATGAAATCCGTGATTTTGGAGTTTATTGGATAAATTTGAGGAATTATTTCAGGCATTATTTTGGATTAAAGCGTTTATGATTTCTTTTTTCCATCTTGCTTCGGTGACTTGCTTGTTTTGTTTTTTGGCGCGAGAAATAATTTCAAGCTTCTTTTCCTCAAAATTTTTCGCCACTTTGAGAAGATAATAAAGAACGGAAAAGTCGCTTTTCCTCTCGTGTTTTTCGAATTTGACTATCCGTTTTAAAGTTCTTCTGGAAAGTCTGAAAAAAGTGAGCGGGCGGGGAGGGGATAATATGAAAATTTTGTCCGCGGAGTTCAACACTTCATCAACCCAGTCATCAGTGTACATACCTTCTATTAGCCATTTTCCTTTTGAAATTATTTCCCTTACAGTTTGTTTTCGTTTTTCGGTAATAATACTTTTGCCCTGTTCGAATTTATAAAAGTGCGAATCGAGTTCGTAGTGATCAACATCAAGGGCTTTTGATAGCCTTTTTGCCAGTGTTGTTTTTCCTCCCCCCGGTGGGCCGAATAGAAATATCTTCATAAAATCGGTGTAGAAAATAAGCCAAAGGCCTTTGGCTTGGTTTTCTTCTTTATAGCGGAAAATGGGGAAGTTGGGAAGGTGATTGTTTTTGATGGATAAGAATAATAAATTTGAAGTTTTTAGTATTGTAAAAACTTGATTATTTAATTTCGAATACAAATGCTTCGCTTACGCTACGCATAGTGGTCGGGGTGAAAGGGCTCGAACCTTCGACCTCATGGTCCCAAACCATGCACTCTAGCCAACTGAGCTACACCCCGATTTCTTTTTGTATATTTTGCGTGTTGGATTGTATATAATAAAATCGTACTTGAAAAGTAAATTTTATGGAGAGGCTTTATAAACAAAGCATAGGAAGTCCCATTATCGCCGACGATATCAAAGCCCCCGTGGCTATACTTCGCGATTTTGTCGTTGACTGCGAAAAGGGGAAAATCGTTGCATTGGTTGTAAATAAGAGGAGAAATCTAATTGTGACCGAGCAGGATATTTCCGGATATGAATTTTTTCCGAGGATAAAGGGCGATGATTGTATTATTGAGGGAGTGGATGTTGTTCGAGTGTATGAAATTCAAAAAAAGGGTCTTTTTTTAATAGGCAACAGGGTAGTTACGGAGAAAGGCAAGTATTTAGGGGTGTGTGAGGATTTTTCATTTGACGATACCGAATTTAGAATTAAAAAGATTTTCGTTTCAAGGAGGATTTTGCATTTTTTTAGCGTGGAAGACCGAATTATTCCACTTGAGGATATTGTGGAGGTAAAAAAGAGCAAAATCATCGTTAAAGACGATCTGGTAGCCGAAAAACAGACTTCAATGGTGGGAGCATAGTGCAAAAAAAAAGGTTCGGGAGTCCCATCGAGGGCCCGAACCTCAAATTTTGAAATGAATTTTTAGTTTCGAAACTTACCTACTATTGGGCTGTGAAAGCACCAAGTACGAAGTTTACCAAAGCGAATGAAAGAAGGATAATTATCAAACCGATTGCTGCGTTTTTGATAATACCTTTCGCTTTTGTTGTGTTTTCGTCATTACCTGCAGCAGTAACATAAAGGATACCTGCGTAGATAATGAAGATTACTGTGAGAAGGCCTAAGAATCCGAGGAAGTAATTTAGAACGGTTCTGATAAGTGATCGAAGATCGCCTTCAGTTCCGAGCAAATTGTCTTCCGGAGTGAGGAATCCCACTGCGTAAACACTTGGCATGTGTGAAACAAGTGCCAATGCTCCCATCATCAATGCCGCTACGATAAGAGTTTGTTTTACCAATTTCATGGTTAATTTGTTAGATTTTATTTTTGTTTGAATTTTTGTTTTCATAATATTGTATCACAAGTGGCTTTCTATTGCAAATATTACTTCCGGGAAATTATTTCCTTTTTAAAGGAATTGCGGAATTTTTTACTTGCGGTGTAATCGGTGCGCTTACTTGAGAGGTGATGGGGGCTTGGACCTGAGAAGTGAGTGTGCCGGAATTTTGGTCGGTAAGAACCCTCGAAGGAGCCACTACAGGCTTTGGGGGCCTCATATCGAAAGGATTTCTCTTAATCATTCCTTGTCCTCCGATAATTTCACCACCGAAAAGAACGAAAGCGGAAATCGCTAGCACAGGCACAATTATTGCTGTAATCTTCGCCCATTTTGGGAATTTTTTCTTTTCCATTTTTTGTTTTTTGTTTTGGTTTTCAGATTATTGTACCATTTATTGTCTTTGAAATCAAAAGAAAGCCTGCTAAAAAGCCGACTTTCTTTAAGATTTTTGAAGAATAAATTATCTTTCAAGCCATTCTCCAGTGCATCCTGACTTAACGGTTTCAATAAATTGATCATCTTTTTTATACCAGATTGTGACATCGTAAGTACCACCAGTGATACCTGTGGAATTACTTTTGCATCCGCCTGTATATTCAGCAGGGCAAACAGTTTCGCTCCATGTGCCAACCATTTGGCAATCGCTCTTTAGATTGTCTACCGTGTAGTTGTTTAGGTTTTCGAAGTCTTGGCAGGAGTTATTGAAACTTACCAAGCAAGAACCCATTGTTGAAGCCGTTTCAGTGGTGCCGTTCTCAGTTGCTGGTGTAGTGGTGCCGCAACCTGTAGCGACCAATACCGTGAGTGCAAGAACACTCATTGCGATGAATTTTTTCATTTTTTACAGGGTTAGTGTATGTGCCAATTAAAGTAAATTTTTAGTTCGCTTGCAAGGTGATTTATCCGCAATTAATACAATCGTTGCCTTTTATTAAATGAGCGTATTCTTTTAACTTTAAAATTTCTGTCAACTCAACAACTTTTTCAAGCTTCCAATTCATGCAATTAGAGGTAAATGAAGTATCTTCCTCTGCACATTCAAAGCCAATTTCTTCTAAAATATCTAAAAATTCATCACTTGGGCCTTGTGTGAGGGAAATATCTGAACCAAGTATATAAGTAGATCCATCAACACCGAAAACTCCACTCATTCGCTCTTCACTGCATTCAGAGGCGGTAAATAATTCTCCCAATTTTGATAGGTGACTATATTTTTCACTTTTGGGATATATCATATATCCAATATCTGTAGATTCTGGTTCTGAAGTGCAATACGATAAAATTTCCTTATCTGCAAGCCCCATTGGTTTTAAAGAATCGGTAAATGGTTTGAAGCCATTGTCTCGTACTGCTTTTGAACGATAAAGCAGTTGAGCCATGAGGCCTCTTGTGATTGATTTGTCCAAAATAATAAAACTACTCATTCCTGAAAGATTTAAATATTTGTCTTTACAAAAATATCCAAAAGCCCAATGCATGTTTTCTATTTGAACGCAAGATAACTCGTTTTCGGTCAATGAGTTCTCTTTACATGAGTGATATACGCTAAGAGATGAACAACCTTCTCCTTCTTTCATTTCATCTTCAGTAAAAAATGCCTCCTCTACTATTTTTAACGCTTCAGCAAGAGTAATATTATTCTCTGGCTTGAATGTGCCATCTGTGTAGCCTTGAACAACTCCATCAATATAAGCTTGTGTTACATACTTATAGTACCAAATGTTTTCTGAAACATCTGGAAAAGGACTTTGTTTTGGGAATTTACTTGTATCTATTCCCCCGATTGTTTCATAAAGCATTTTTAAAAACTCTGCTCGATTAATATCCTTATAAACCCCGAAAGTTCCGTCTTCGTAGCCTTGAACGACCCCCTGATCCTGAAGCCAGTTGATATAGGTAGAAAATTCGTTTTCCGTTGAAACATCCGTGAAAGATGCGTTCACAGTATTGATGCTAAAAATTAGCATTAGTACTGGAAGAAGAAGCAGTTTTTTCATTTTTTTTGTTAAATTATTTGTATGAATTTTATATGAACTTCTTTTTCTTAAAAAGGTAAAACAATATTTTTCTCTTTTTAAGGGATAGTAAAAAAATTTTTATTTTGTTATTGTTTTTTCAAATAAATAACAAAAATAATATGCACAAGTTTTTCGCTCCGAATGAAGGTACAGCTGATAGAATAATTCGTGCTGTTTTGGGAATTGCCGCTGCGGTGGGGGCTTATTTAATTTCCGGTTGGTTGCAAGTCGTACTTGCTGTTGTTGCTGTGATGCTTGTGTTTACTGCTATTACCGGCTTTTGCGGGCTTTATACTCTGCTTGGAATCAGAACTTGCCCACTGCCAAAGAAGAAATAGGGTATTTTTTGAAGATTGTTTTTTTAGATCGCTTTTCTAGTTTTTTATTATTTGCACTTCTTCCACAAGGTCGATGTCGAATTTTTCTTTTACCGTGGATTTGATTAGGCTTATTAAATCGAGCATATCTTTGGATGTGGCGCTTCCCGTGTTTATAAGGAAATTTGCGTGTTTTTCGGAAACTTTAGCACCTCCGATTTGATGACCTTTGAGACCCGATTGTTCGATGAGCATTCCAGCCGGGCGTTCCGGAGATGGATTTTTGAAGAAAGAGCCCGCGGAAAAGCCGAAAGGCTGCTTTTGGAGGCGGAAATTTATAGCTTCATCGAGTTGGGATTTTTGTTCTTCTTTTGAAATTGATAGCGGAGAGAGGGCGAAAACCGCGCTTAAAACAATCTTTTTATTCGTTTTTAATACGCTGTGGCGGTAAGAAAAATCCATTTGTTCAAGTGGAATCGTTTCTATTTCGAGGGTGTCGGGATTTAAGACTTTTGCCTCTTTGAGGATATCTTTTGTTTCAAGGCCATGACAACCGGCATTTCCTCTTACGGCGCCGCCAACGGTACCGGGGAGGGATGCCCATTTTTCGAGGCCTTGAAGGTTATTGTCGACGCTGAAGTTTACGAGTTTTGAAATGAGAGTGCCTGAAGATGCGAGAATGTCGGTGCCAAAAATCTCCATATATTGATTGTCCATGCGGATAACAAGACCATTAAATCCTTCATCGGGGAATAGGAGATTTGAGCCTCCGGAAAGGATAAAATAGGGCAATTCGTGTTCTTTGGCGAAAGAGATTAGAGAGGGGAGATGGCTTTCGTCTTCGAGGTTGTAAAAATAGCTTGCGAAGCCGCCAAGTCGAAAAGTGGTATATCTGGAAATCGATTCGTTTAGCTTGCCTTTCGGAAAGGATTTTAGGAATTGGTCCGATACTTGCGCCATTTGAAATTTATTAAAGTGCATTCAGTGTAGCAGGTTTTTTTAATTTTTGAATAAAATTTGACAAAGTGGAGCGTTTTAAATAATATTGGCGCGTAATTTTGACGAGCCACTTTAGCTCAGCTGGTAGAGCAACGGTTTTGTAAACCGTGGGTCGTCGGTTCAAATCCGACAAGTGGCTCCATTTTTATGTGTAAAAAAAGGTAGTCGTACCATTTTGGGCGATTGGCTATATGGTGAAAAGCGGTAAAATGGCGTTTTTTGTTTGATAAAAAGTTATTAATAAATCTATTTTTCAAGACAGCTTCTTTAATTGCCTGGTATTATGTTTTTGTAATTAAAATATATGGAAGAAGGAAGTTCAAAAATGGGACGGAAGGAAGGGGCGGAGGAGCGAGCTTTTTTGGTTTTGCCTACTATAAATACTGCTGAAAAGCCTGGCCAAGAAATTGATGCTTTGACTGAAGCGATCGAAAGGACTGCTTTAAATGCGATTGCTGACGCTAGAGGTGCTAAGCGTCGGAGAGACACTGTTCGGACACTTTGAGTAGCTAATTTTAAGAAAAAACCTAATATTGTGTGAAAAAAATTAGATTAACAAAATTTTCTCGACAAAGACTAAAAAGATTGGTATTATTAGCTTGTAATAAACAATATATATGGAAGGAGCAAGTTTAAATGGAGGAAGATATGAGGGATTAACCGTTCCTGAGAAGGGCGGTAAAAAGCCGGAAATTATTGTTATGCGCGAGAAAAAGGGGACTGAAAGACTCCGGAAAGAAGTTCATTTAGCTGCGCTTAACGCCATTAAAGATAGCGAAAGAAGTATTGATGACAGAAATTCTTCCTTTAATTTTTAATCAGTTCTTGATTTTTTAGAAAAAAGCTTTATAAGTTTTAAAAGTGTTTTATTAAAGCTATTTATGACAAAAGAAGAAAAACCTTTTTTGGGTTCTGTTGATTCAAAAGAAGTTGAAATAATAGAGAATGGAGTTGTTGAGAGGAGTAGGACTGAATCCGTAGAAGAATTAATTCCTGACTTAACTGAATCCCTACAATTACACAGTGAGGAAATTACTGAAATTTCTCGTGAGATAAACCTATCGGCTATTATGGGAGTAATTGACGATGTATATGCTGATAATTTACAAAAAAAAGAAGCTATTGATGCATTTTTACTAAGTCCAGAGGGAAAAACAAAGGCTTTAAGAGAAATTGGTAATGAGGCATATAAAATTGTTTCCGAAAGTCTTGCTGAGCTTTTTGTAATACTCGAAAAATGTGGATTGCCAGCTAAAATTAGAGAGGAGCTACTCATAACCACAAAACTTTCAATTTCTCAAAAAATTGCGCCTAGTTTAATTTTGAATATTTACAACTCAATTAAAATTAAAGCTTTGGAAAGCCAAAACACAGAATTAATCTCAGAGATAAACCAACTTATACAAGACTTAAATACGCTTTCAATACGATATTCCAGTCTAAGACTAATGACGCATATTTCTGAATATAAACCAACATTACCTTCTGCTTTCTCGTTTAGAGAAGATATGAACGATTTTCTGATTGATGTTGTAAAAAAAAATACTGCGTATTCATTTTTAATGGTAAAAATTAGTGACCCGAGAGAGAAAAAAGGTGGGACTCCCGGCATAAAGCTTGATAAATATACTACTAATCAAATTGTTTCCTTAGTTAAGGCTTTTAGATTGTTTCTTTTTATGAGTTCGGACTTATATAAACAAGAAGTTCAAAAAAATCAAAATCAGAGTACAACTGAAGAGCCATGCACAGATGAAAATTCAGATGATTTTGATTTGGATATTACAGTTGAAGATCCTGTAGTTGAAACAACGGAAGAGGATGACTCACCGACTCTTTCACTTCAAGAACTTGCGATCACAGAAATTTTTGAAGGAGGAGTTCTAAGTAATGATTTTTTGAATAATTGCAGAGAAGAAGAATCCTTATCTGAACACAACTCTGAAACAGCTCCCGGAGACTTGGAAATCTTAAGGCTTAACGCAGCTGAAAGGCTTAGAGAAATTCGAGAATTTAATGAAAACAAGGCATATAGACTAAATAAGGATGTAATTATTTTTGCATGTGAAATACCTCTTCAAGAAATACTAAAAAGAATTCATAGACTTTTTGACTTCCTAGATGAAAAAAAAGTAAGAATTGATTATCATATTTCTTTAACTGAACTAGATCAAACAAACTTTAAAGAATTATGCCAAACAAAGGGAATAAATTCCTCTAATAAAATCATTCAAAAACAAACAATGTATGAAGCATTAATTAAGCAACTAAATCTTGGGATTTCATCTTTGATTAATCTTCAAACTCAAGTTCGAAACAGATATATTTATGAAAGTATCGCCCGTGAACTCCTTCTTAGAAGAGAAAGACTGCAAGGAAAATCAAAGGTTTCGATTAAAAAACTTGAATTCGATTCGACTAAAGGTCAAGACATCGATACAATTTCACTAGATCTTCTTGAAAAAATACAATCTGCCTCACGAGATGAGGAATTGAGACAAGAAAAACCAAACACAGGCATAATCCCCCCAATAACGACAAGAAATGAGCCAAAAATTGCAATAGGGAAATTCGTTTCATTTGGTGACGACCCGACACTATCAGTGGAAAAAAGGGAATCAATGGGTATGCCATCAATGAGAGAAATGCCACAATATTTGGATTTTGATGTGTTCATACAAACCGGAAAAGAGCTTTCAAAAAGACAACTTCTTAAATAAGAACAATGAAAAAATATATAGTTCCAAAAAATTTGGATGGTGTGCCGATTGGGCATTTTATTGAAAAAGAATTTTCTAAAGGTTATTTGAAGAGCGTTATGAGAAAAAAAGCTGTACGGGTAAATGGAGAAAAAGTTTCTTTGGATTATGTGCTTGAGGAGGGGGATGAGATTGAGTTTTTTCTAAAATTTGAGCCTCTAAAACGAGTCGAGCTTGATGTAATTTTCGAAAATGAGGATTTTTTTGTTATAAATAAGCCATTTGGAGTAGCTGTGCATGCGGGAGAAGGTGTAAAAGAAAAAGAGGCTTTGACGAGTCTTCTTGGAGAAAAATTTGGAAAATATTATTTGGTCCACAGGCTAGACTTGAATACGAGTGGTGCGCTTATTGTAGCGAAGAATCCTGAAACACAGGAAGTGTTTAAAAATATGTTTAGAGATGGGAAAATTACAAAAGAATATCTGGCGCTAGTCCTTGGAAGTCTAAAAAAGGGCGTAATCGATGACAAACTTGAAGGAAGAAAAGGACAGGAAGTGGAGGCTAAGACCTTTTATGATCCGATGGGGCAATATCCCGATGACGGAGTAAGCTATTTGACGGTGCGCATTGAGCATGGAAGGTTTCATCAGATAAGAAAGCATTTTTCAATGATAAAGCATCCTATTGCGGGAGATCAGAAATATGGCGAATATGATGTGAATCGGCTATTGGCTAAGAAATTCGGCTTAAAAAGACAATTTTTGCACGCGAGTCGTATATATTTCAGCTGGAAAGGAGAGCCTATGTCTATAAAAGCTTATTTGTCGGCGGATCTAGAGAAAGTGATTAGTCAACTTAATAAAAACAAGAAAAAGGCGAAAAACGAGGATTATTTTGAATAGACGAGCTGTCGAAAAGTGGCTTTTGTCGGCGGATACCAATATTTTTTCAATATAAAAACAACCCATATTGTGTGAACTGGGCTGTTTTTTTGTGTGGTTTTTTTAGATTTTTCCAACTAAGTCGATGCCGGGGGTTAAGGTCTTTTCTCCTTTATGCCAACTTGCGGGGCAGGCTTCCCCCTTATTTTCTCTCACAAATCTTGCGGCTTCGATTTTTCGAATTAATTCTGTTGCACTTCTTCCAATCGAGTTGTCGTGGACCTCAAAGGCTTTGAGAACGCCATCCGGATCTACAATAAAGGTACCTCTTCGAGCAAGGCCTTCCTCAGCAATATAGACTCCACATGCCTTTGTAAGCTCTGCTGTCGGGTCGGCTAGCATTGGGAAATTGATTTTTTTAATCGCAGGGGATGCGTCATGCCATGCTTTGTGAACAAAGGCTGTATCCGTACTTACGCTTAATATTTCTGTATCAAGTTCTTTGAATTTTTCGTAGTGGTCAGCTAGTTCGCTTAATTCAGTGGGGCATACGAATGTAAAGTCCGCAGGGTAGAAAAATAAAACGAGCCATTTTCCTTTGTAATCGGCAAGTGAAATTTTTTCAAACTGATCGTTGTGATAAGCCTCCAGCGTTAATTCTGGAATTGGCTTGTTGATTTCTAGTTCCATATAATTTTTGGTTAATAGATGGAAAAGTATTTTAGCATATTTTTTTTTGTGGGACTGGAGTTTTTGTTGACAAAAATGGCGAGATTTATTAGAAAAGTTTTGTTCGAATATAAATTTTTCGTCATATCAAAAAACTTTGATATATCATTATTTAATTAATATAAATATGCAAGACGGTAGAGAATGTCCTGAATTAATAAAAAATGTTGAAGAAACGGATAAACAAAAGTCTCCAGAAGCAGAAATATCAGGTAAGACTGATGGATCAGGAGATTCAGATGTAGAAAACATTAGCCAAGGTATTCTTGCATATATGAACCGTTTTCATTGTTAATTACAGAAGAAAGTATTTATAAAGAGAAGAGATTAAATATCTGTTTGGGGATTGATTTTTAGAAATTTGATTTTAAATCTTTTGCGTGAGATATTGTTTTTCGTAAATAAAAAAATAAAAATGGCAAAAAAAAGAAAAATTAAATTTCGCCTTTTGTATGCTGTGTTTCCGTTAATTGGTATTTTTATTTTCGGAGCAATTTATTTTGCACTTTTCCAAATTCCGCAAATTCAAAAAATGGAATTTTTGGATCTTTCCCTTCGGGCTTGGCACATTCAAAATAGTCTTAAAGAATTTTTTGTTCCGCAGGATTATATTGAAAAGATGTCATTAAGTAGCTCTTGGGACGATCTTTCAATTAAGTTTAAAGAAGTGGATAAATCTAGAGAAAAAAGAGCGACACTTTTTGCTCAAGAGCTTTCGATAATTCGAAAAAGTTGCGAAGAAAATAGGTATTGCAAAAAAAGTGAATTCGGACTCCTTGCTATCAACAATCTGGAGGGCTTTGCTGATGCCCTTAAAAACGGCGATACGACCCTTGCTCAAGTGTACGACAACAATTCAACCGATTTTATGAGAATGTACAAATACGACATTTATAAGCTTCAAGGTGGCTTGGATAATTTATATCTATCCCGAATTGTGGCTCTCGGAAACGCCGACTTGCTTCTCACAAAAATGTTTTTGAAAATGGACACCGATTGTAAAAAAATCTCTGAAGTGTTTTTCGAGGATCCGCTTTTCAAAAAATATTGCAGTGAAGAAAGAATATATGGCGAAATAAAAGAAAAAACTTGTTACATGGAAAATTTACTCAGTGGGGGGAAAGATTGTGTTCGTTCAAAAGCATACCTTAAACAAATTTTACAATGAAAAAAATCATTTTCGGTCTTTTTGTTTCCTTAATGTTTTCGGGCGTGGCCTCCGCTTCAGCCCTGCAATATTTCGAATCAATACCCTCTGTTGTCATGATTGAAAGTTTCAATGAATACGGGGAAGAGCTTTATGGTAGCGGATTTTTCATCAGTACCGATTCTTACATACTGACCGTTGCACATATTATCATCGATGAGAGCACCGGAAAGCCTTACAAAACCATAAATATTTGCACAATCGAAGATGAATATTCCAATCCATACTGCGAATTTTCGGCTAAAGTAATCGCTTTCGATAAAGAAAAAGATTTGGCAATTCTCGTTCCAAATTATTATTTGGATGAGGACGAAAATGTAACTACGGAAAAAGTAGATATTGATACCCTACAAAGACCATATATCGATATGGCCGATTTCCTTCCGAAAATCGGTGAAAAAATCATGATCTTAGGATTTCCTTATGCGAGCCAGCTTTCGAGCATCACTTTGACGGAAGGTATTGTGAGCGGTTTCTCAAAGGACGAGGAGGGAGTAGTAAAAGAGATTGCTACGGATGCTACAATAAATCCTGGCAATTCCGGTGGTCCCGTTTATAATTTGGACGAAAGAGTCGTGGGTGTTGTAATCGCAATTTCCACGGATGGAATAGGCGGAAATTACGGTTATGTTATTTCAAACGATTTGATTTATTATTGGTTTATGGATCTTGCAGACCAGGGTTTTTTAAATCCGGAATTTGTGAGCGAAGTGTTTACAAACGATGAATCGCCGACTTCGAATATTGGCGAGCCTATTCTTCCGGAAGACGGTTCTCCAATCTTTTCGGATGTAGAAGTATCGCATAAATATGCACTTGCTATAAGCTATCTCAAAGAATGGGGAATTTTAAACGGATATAGCGATGGAAGTTTTAAACCTGAAAACGAAATCAACAGGGCTGAACTACTCAAAGTTCTCACGCTTGCGGCCGGACACTCACCTTCGGAGGCTTACGGAAATTGTTTTCCGGATGTAAAAGATGGTTGGTTTGCACCTTATGTGTGCTTTGCAAGAACAAAAGGATGGATTAACGGATATGCGGACGGGACATTTAAACCAAGCCAATCAGTATCCAAAGCGGAAGCTTTGAAAATGATTTTTAACGCTTTTGAAATAGAGGTAGCTGGAACCGACTCTGATGTGTATAAAGATGTAAAAGTGGGAAGTTGGTATACGGACTTCGTATACTCTGCAGATTTCCTTGGCATTCTGGACGACAATGGACTTTTCTTCCAGCCAAATAGCAACTTGAGAAGAGGTCAACTTAGCGAATATATTTTCCGAGCATTAAGCATTTAGAAAATAGCTTGCGCATACGAGATTTTCGATTATAATCATTTTGCGTTTCGAGAAAAAATGGTATGCCGTGGGTAGGTACCAAAGCGGTCAAATGGAACAGACTGTAAATCTGTCGGCTCGCGCCTTCGCTGGTTCGAATCCAGCCCTGCCCACCAATGATGTGGATCCCAAAAAGTGGATACGGGTTTTGAAGTATCCAAATGTTTAAAAAATCTCTTAGCAATTTTTTTTGCAGTCTGTATAATTTTTGCAAAAGATTTAACCTCAAATCTATGAAAACAAAGTTTTTTATTATCGGGTTTTTAAGTGCGCTTGCCATTTTCGCCCTTTCGGGTGGAGTGTTTGCAACCAGGGAATATTCAAAATATTTCAGTGATGTCAAAGATGACCAATGGTACTACTCCGCTGTAATGGAGCTTTCGGAAGAGGGACTTATAAACGGTTACAGTGATGGCACTTTCGGTGTCGGTAAAAATATTACAAGAGAAGAGGCTGCGAAACTTTTTTATTTAACAAACCTCCGAATAGCTAAGCTTGAAGGTCAAATCGCCGAACTTGAAGGAAGTACTCCAAATAACGAATCCGTAGATGAAGAGGATGAGGAGGTAGCGGAAACCGACGAAGATTCTTCGGAGGAAAGCGAAGGAACTATTGATGAAGAGCAAATTGTTTTAAATGTGACTGTGGATCTGGAAAGCGAATCTACGATGCCTGCCGGATATTCCCTTTTTGAAGAGGATTTGAAAAACTTCAAAGTATATGTGCCTTCATTATATTTCTGGGATAACAGCATAGGTGAATCTAGAAAAAGTGAGGGGTATCTTTGGAGAACCGAATTTTCACTTGATGATTTTGCTACAGTGGAAGAAGCGGAAGTGGATTTTGCAATATCCGTAGTGGATCCTGATTTGGTGGAATCCGACAGTGAAGTACTCATTTTTGTGAACAGAGATGCAGATACAAAATTTTTATTGGAAGGAAAACTTGCAATTATGAAAGATTTGCAGAAAATAGCTGCAAGCTTTAAAACGATTCAATGATAAATTTTCGAAGGCCAATTATCGGACTTTCTCCAATGGACAGTGTGACAGATGCGCCTTTTCGGGAAATGATAGCTAGACATTCCACTCCGTCATTCATAGTGACGGAGTTTTCTAATGTGGAGGGACTTGCTCGCGGAGGAGTCAAAATGCTTCATGCTTTTTTGTACTCTGAAAGGGAACGACCTATTATCGCCCAAATTTACGGGGTTGAAATTGAGTCCTTCTACAAGGCTGCTGTTATGTGTTGTTTTCTCGGCTTTGACGGTGTGGATATAAATATGGGTTGTCCGATGAGCAAAGTGGCGAAAAGAGGATCGGGGGCGGCGCTTATCAAGACACCTGAGCTTGCAAGACAAATAATTGCCACGGTAAAAGCGGGAGTTCGGGATTTTAAAAACGGAATTTCACTTGAAGAGGCTGGAGTAAATCCACTACTTATCGATGAAGTGAAAAACATGTCCGAATTGCACGGTGGGGCTGAAAGAGCGCGCGAAATACCGGTTTCCGTGAAGACGAGAATCGGGTTTGACAAAGATATCGCCGAAAATTGGATGAGCGAACTTCTTCCTGCAAAACCGGACATGATTACAGTTCACGGAAGGACCCTAAAACAGCTTTATTCCGGCCGAGCCGATTGGGATTCCATTCGGAGGGCTTCTCGCGTTGTAAGGGGCGCTGGGATACTTTTTTTGGGCAATGGAGATATACAAAATATGCAAGATGCGCGAGATAAAATTTCCGAATTTGAGGTGGACGGAGTGATGGTGGGAAGAGCTGTTCAAGGAAATCCTTGGTTTTTCACTGAACACATCCCATCGGTTTCGGAAAAACTTGATGCAATAATTGAGCATTCTGAAATACTTGCAAATATGTATCCTCAAATTTGGTTTGTACATATTCGCAAGCATTTGGCTTGGTATGCGAATGAATTTTCCGGGGCAAAGGAGCTTCGCACGAAACTTATTCGTGTAAGCACCTTTGCCGATGTGAAGGAAATCGTTGAAAATTTTCGAAAAGAAAACAATCTTTAGGCACATTCTTGTAGGGAATCAGGCGTACGGAAAAGGCGTTTTTCATAATCGTAGTATTGCTTTCTCTCAAGTGTTTCCCATTCTTTGTATTTTCTTAGTATTTCGAAATCCAATACTTCCTCGAATTCGACACCTTCATCTTTTAGACAACTTGTAATTTCTCTGAACAGATAAAGAAAATCGTGCGTGTTTGATTTGAGAAAAGGAGGAATGAAATCACTTTCGCTGAAAGTGCATTCGAGCGTTGCTCCCTCAATGTAGGCTCTGTGAAATAAAATAATCATTTCAAAAAATCTGTGTTCAAATCCCGGTTTTAGGAGATCCATATAGTGGCAAAAAAGCCCAATTTCCATCTCTTTTGAATACTTTCGGATTTTTTCTTTGATTTGTTCTTCACTCAAATCCTCCGATACTGCAGGGGCGCAGGGGGAAAGATAAAGATCTTCGATTTCTCGAATTTTTTCAGATTTTGTCATATTTTTTCGGGTTATATTTATTGCTAGATTAAAAATAAACCGGAAATTTCCCGTGAAAAAATTCACGAAGATGTTTGAAAAATTTTCCGCTTCAAGAAGGCTAAAAAGCGAAGAAAAAGTGTTGTCGAATTGGCGACAAAAAGGGGGATTTTAATAAATTATAAAATAATTATTTGAGTTGAGTCTGATTGTTAGCGGTATAAATTGTTGTGATTTCCGAGAGTAATAAATATCACGATACTGAAAGAGTTTTCTTGTTTATAAATAATTCTTAAATCAAATCCGGCATTTATCGATGCAAGTCCTTGAAATTTTCCCTTTAATGAATGGTTATTGAGTTTTATGGAAAACGGATTTTTTTCGAAAAGTTTAATTGCGTCATCAATTTGTTTCTTTCTTGAACTATTTAGTTTTTGATATTTTTTTTCGAAGAGGCGGTGTCGAAGTATTTTCATCCTTTTTTAAACTATTTAAGAATTCCCGGGCTGAAGAATATGGTCCGGAAAGGCTTTCTCCCGAGGCAATATCTTTAAGCGCCTGATGAAGTTCCCTTTGTTCCGAAAGCGAAAGACCGTTTTCATCCTTGTCTTGAATTATAGTGCCGATTCTGATTTTCCCTTCAGCAAAATCGTTTAACAAAATTCGCATCACTCCGGATAATGTCATACTAATTTCTTTGGCTTTCTTTTCAGCTTTTGTTTTTATATTTTTATCCAAAGACAGGCTTGTGAGTAGTTGCGACATATTGTTTTTAGTTAATTTTAATGTGAATTATTAATAATAACTATATGTATTTTATATGTTTTTTAGGTTTTTCTCAATATTTTTACTTTTTTGTGTTGTCGAATTGGCGACAAAAAGGGGGATTGAAAAAATTCGGAGGTTTTGCTATTAATGGATCTTATAATAAAAACCAATGAGGTATAGAGAAATAGTAGAATCTTGTTTTTCAAAAGCAAAACAAATACACAAGACGCTTGAAAATGGAGGAGATGTCATCCACAAAGGAGCCGGTTTTGGCGATCTATTAAACGATACTGAAATTAGACTAGACAGAGAAATTGGGGAAAAAGTTCGAGATTTGATTTGGAAACACACAAACGGGAAAGCGAATATTTCGGTTGAGGGGCTTTCTACTATTGAGGGGAAAAATCCGAATTTGTGGTTTTGTGTTGATCCGCTTGACGGTTCTTTAAATTATCGAAAAAGAGGGCTTTCTTTGGGTGCGCCTTATACAATTTGCGTGACTGTGCTTGATCGTTTTGATGATGCGACTTTTTCAAATGTAATTTTGGGAGCGAATATGGATTTTCGAAATGGTGACACCTGGATTTCTGAGAAACAGAAAAATGGGGATTATAGGACTTCATTTAATGGTTTTGTGCAAAAATCCTCAGATGTAGTAAAGTTGGATTTGGGTTCGGAAATAATTGCCGGAGAAATGTATTATTCATCGAATAGAAGGCTTATGGCGGATATTTTCGAAGGACAACAAGGATATCTTCGAAGCTTTGGATCGGCCGCTTGGGAAATTGCGAGTGTTTCTTCGGGGCAAGTGCTTGCACATATTTGCGACAATCAAAAACAACACGAATCGGGAATGGGTTATGCCCTTGTGAAAGGTGCCGGAGGAGCTGCGGTGAATTTCAAAGGGGAGGACCTGGGAGATACTCCGTTTTCTTTTAATTCGCAAAATGATGTAATTTTTGCCGGAAATGACACAATTGCACAGATAATTGCAGAAAGAATTCGAAAAGTGATGGGATAAAGCTCTTTCGAACTATATTGAAGATGATGCGAATAATAATTTTTCATGTTGAGAAATAAATGTCCTCTGGATTTTAGCCCTTAAAATATGGTATATTGTAGGGATTACTTTAATAATAATCAAAAATGAAAAACAAAAAAACTCTTATTTGGGTGAGTGCGATCGCCGTTCTACTGATAGTAGGCGTGGTTGTAAGCTCACAAACGGACCTTATGCAAGGTTTTATGGTTAAAAGACAACCAAGACCGGTAGACATGCAAAAAGTTCCAAAATTTTTCCTTCATAAAGGAAAGATCGTATCTCTAGTTACCAGTCCGGTTTCGTCTGTTGTAGTATCAAATGTTACTTCTCCAGCTGCCACTTCCAAGGTGCCATCAGTTGTAACTTCGCCTGTTGCATCTCCAGTAGCGGTTCCTCCAAATGTAGACACGGGAAGCGCTCAACCCCCTACGCTTGCTGATCCATTTTTAGAAAGTGCTGCAAAAGAAGACTATAAAAAGAATCCATCAAAGTTTACATTGCCAGTTTCCGAGAAAAAGAGAATACTGGATTTGTTTAAACAAGGTAAACCATTTTAGTAAGTGCACTTTCTTAGGGATAAATTAAAAAAATTAAAAAAAGAGGCTTTGTTCGTTTATATTGGACTTGGTCTCTTTTTTGTTCCTTTTGTCTATTTTACCGGTTTTTCAAATTCTTTTGTTAGAGGAAAGGAAATGTTTATTTATTGTTATTTATTATTTGGGATTGGACTTTTCTTTCTAAAATTGATCACTGATAAAAGCCGACAAATATCAATAAACAATGTCTTTAGTTCTCCTGTTTTCATTATAATTTGCTCAATTCTTTTGTTGTCATTAATTGTTTCAATAACAACCCCCACACCCGGAATCAATTTTTGGGGCACTTTTATAAGAGGTGGAGGCGTGTTATATTGGATTATTCTATTTTTATATGTTTCGTTTATAGGTTTGTTTGCAGAACGAAAAATATCGGAAAATTTTCTATTTTTTCCCATTATTTCCGGCACCATTGTTTCGATTTATGGAATAATTCAATTTCTCGGGTTTGATTTTTTGTTCTCAAATTTCAATACAAAGTTTTTTGATGGAAGAGTTTTTTCATTCTTGGGTAATCCCGCTTATTTGGGCCAATTTTTAACATTGATACTGATACCTGTTTTATATTTTATTTTTAAAAACCTTAGCCTAAAAAATTGGAAGAAAGAAAGTATTTTTATTGCCCTGTTTTTGTTGATTTTCTACGTAATCGTTTTAACTCAGACACGAACTGCAATGGTGGGTATTGTTTTTTTATTTTTCTTTTTGACCGTAAAAAATCTAAAAAGAATATATAAATATTGTGTCAAAAATAAATTTTTTATTTTGTTTCCGGTTTTAATAGTGGCGATATCAATAATAGGTGTTAGAAGTTTTTCCGAGCGTTTCTCCTTTTCCGATTTGGCGACAAGATCCCTAAACTCCAGAATCGAAATTTGGAAAGGCACTATAGAGCTTGTTAAAGAACGCCCTTTCTTGGGTTATGGACTTGAAAATTTTCAGGTATATTTCCCGGAGGTTGCGTCAAAGGCCTTCTTGAGTTTGGAGGAAAACATTAACATTAACGCTGACAGAATTCACAATGAATCATTGGAGTTTTTATTTTCTTTGGGTATTGTGGGGCTTTTGTTGTACTTATTATTATTTATTATCTTGTCTGTTGGCTTTTTTAAGGAAAAGGAGTCTTCCTACTCATATTTGTATCTGATTCCTCTTACAAACATGGTGCAGAATCAGTTTGCTTTTTCCGATGCTTCGATAATTTTTTTAGTTGTTTCCATTTTAGGAATTCTAATTGCTAGAGAAAGTAAAGGAAAATCTTCTTTTCGAATGAAAAAATATTTGTTTTTATTATTAATCCCCTTATTTCTAATTATTGCGAAATTTAAGATATTCGATGCTGTTATGTGTGAATTAAATTATAATAAATACTCAAATTCTGTCGGTTCCAGTTATTCGGATGCGATGTATTATCTTAAGGAAGCCCAGTTTTACTCACCGTATTATTCGGAATTATGGTATGAAATGATGATGATAGATGAAATTAGCATGAAAAGGGCACTTGAAAACATATTCAAAATTGAAGGGAAGTCGGGGAATTATTTAGCTTGGATGGGAAATTATTTTGCGAATTTCGATCCCGAAACAGCCAGTGATTATTATATAAAAGCTCTGGAAAAGAATCCAAACAACCCAAATTGGCTAAGGGCTTTTGGAGATATGCTTTGTTCGTATGGTGACAAGGAAAGCGCTTCAATTATTTATGAAAGATATTTGAATTCAATTCCCGAAATATGGAAATGGGGAAATGCATATGACACCCTTACGGATTCGAAGAAAAAGACTTATGATACTTTTTTGAAAACAACTCCATATTTTCCTGATTTACTGAAAAAAATTGAAAATTGTAAGTGATCAAGTTTCTTTCGAGGTGCCTCTTTGCAGGATTTCCAAGAGCTTTTTGTCGATGTCGCCGGTGATGCGTGCAAGAGCTATTTTGGGAGGATCATTAAATTCTAAATTTTGCCCCATTCTATCCGCGATTGTGATTGCCGTGGCCCTGTGGTGGCCTTCAATGCAAACAATCTTCTTAATATCGTCTCGAATTATGCCAATAAGCTCTGTACCTTGTGGAAAGTTTTCAATTAGAGAATTTATTTTTTCAACTGAAGACCAGTATTTCATTTGAGAAGGAAGGTCTATCAAATCATTGAAAGTCGCTGTGTTTGGTGTTTCGACACGACCTTGCCAACCCTGAAACGGTCCCATAAGCATTTCCGGAATTTCCTTCATCGGGTCTTCAAATTCATATAAATTCCATTCGAGGGAACTTGCGTCGATTTGTTCTGCCGTGAATTTTCGCCAAGATTCCCAATCGGGCCAACCTTTTATTTGCACCGCACAATGGATCCATCCGGGATCTGAGGCTTCGCGAGATTGCCATGAATCAAAAGTTTCTTGCCAGGTTGTGGGTCTAAGTAGTTTCATTATAATTTGGGTTATCTCATTGTTTTTGCGATTTCTTCGAATTGTGCGACAAACTCGGCTTGTGTTGGCGGATGTGCGTTGAAATATTGAAGAATCGCCACTTTGTCGGATTTTCTGTAAGTGTAAACGATAATTACCTCATCATAATTTACCGTGCGTCCGTTTACAACTTCGCCGGGATATGCACGATATTCTCTTCGGAGAGCCGGAAGGCCGTTTATATTTGTGTAAGACTCGGATTTAAGGTCATGACCAAACCAATTTGATTGTTTTAAGGCTGATTCATCGGAAGCGGTGGTGGATACTGATTTTGTGTAATAAACGAGATAATGGTCGACTTGTTCGTAATTTTTTGTATCAAGGCCTTCGATATTTTTCATTTCGTCGGAAAGATAATCCCATCCGTTTCGCATGTAGCCGACCCAGTTTGGATGACTAAAAATGAAGCCGTTTTTATTGAAAGATGCCCAATCTGATGAGCCTTTGTAAATATCGGGGAGAAGGATTTGAGAGGAGAGATCGTGTTTTTCTTCAAGTATTCGATATAGCATTTCGGACATTTCTCCTCTTGTGATTTTTTTATCAAGAGAGAGAACGCTTTGCGGAATATAATTGTTTTGTTCAAGGGCTTTTACAAAACCGTAGTACCAAATTTCAGGGTCCGTTTCGTGTTCCAATTTTTGGGTATTCACAAGTATTTTTGCAGCTTCTACAAAAGAAATATCGTTTCCCGGTTTAAAATTTCCGTCACCGTATCCTTCCACTATTTTTTGTCTAAATGCAAAGCACACAAAGGGTGCAAACCAGTCATTTTTCACATCATTGAAACAATAATTATTTGTGCCGATTTCTTTTTGCGTGTAGGCGGAATTTAGAATCATCTTTAAAAACTCCGCTCGGTTTATCGTATTGTCAGGCTTAAATGTGCCGTCCGAATAGCCGGAAATAATATTTTTTTCAAAGAGATAAGCGATTGCGGTTTCGTATTTGTGATTATTTATGTCGGTGAGGTGGTCGGGTTTTACTTGTGTTGGTTGAGTTTCTTCAGGATTTTCGATTTCTTCTGTGTTGAAAATCGAGTCTTCGTTTGAAGCTTGTGTATTGTCTGCTGTGCTGCTTTGTTCGTTAAAAGCTTTGTCCGTAGCGGAAACGAGCCATTGACCTATCCAGCCTTCCGTGCCATCAGTTCTTCTGATTTGATAATATCCGTCTGTCATTGCGATTATTTTCACGACTTCGCCAACAGGCAAGGTGGTAAGGACAGTGGAGGTTTCCATACAGGGGATACTTCTTACCCTTGCGCCCGTGGTGACTATTGCGTTCCAGTCCTGCGTGTAAATGGGATCGTGCATGCAGTCTTCGGCGTGGGCTGTACTCGGTGAGGGTAGGATTAGTATTGTTGATACAATTGCCAGGGATAAAATAATTTTTTTGAGCATTTTTGAGTTTATAAATTTATTGAAATCTAACGAATATATTGAATATGGGAAAGGTGTGCTTTTGTGAAATTTGTTTTTACACGTGCTAAAGCTATAAGAAAAAACAAAACTTGACACCCCCACGGGGTGTCTGATATTTTCCTTCCGTTATTAATAAATCAAGAATATGAAAAAACGATTTTCGCCTCTTTCTTTCCTAGCGGCTGTTGGTGCGGGAGGAATATCAGTAATTCCTTTTGCCTTTCTAAACTACACTTTGGAACACCCAAAGGGCTTAATAAAAATCGGGGATATCTCTTTTTCAAGCTATGACTTTTTAAATAAGATTTTGTTTTTTTCGCTTGAAAGCGTGATGATTGTGTTTTCGATAATTCATTTTGTGTTTTTGTTTTATCTAATTTATGAACTTGTTTTGTTTATAAAATCGGATGAATTTGATTCGTTTATGAACAATCCACTCAAAAATTTTGCCATTCTAACGCCATTTATAGCGTTAGTAATGAGCATGAATGTAATTATCGGACCTGTTCGATTTTTTACTCCTTTGCTTTCCGACAACCTTCAATCTTTTATGTTGCCTGCATTAATATTTTGGCTTGGTATATTTTTGAGCTTTTTCGTTTTTGAAATGAAGGTCATTAAAACTAATTTTGTAAGTCCTATCGATTTAAAGAAAATTGGCTTTGGTTGGCTTATAGATGTGTTTGCTCTTTCTATGGTTGCGGTAACAGGATCCGGAATTGCAGCTCTTTCAACTTCATCTTCAATTGCCTCTGTTGCGGCGTTCTTCTCACTTATGGCAGCGCTTATGGCAATGTTTTTTCTATTTATTAAACTTGTTCTTGTTTTTCAAAGACATTATGCGGATTCAAGCCTACCGGAAAAACAATTTCTCCCGGGATTTTTGAATGTAGTGCCTACGATTACCCTACTTTCCATTACATTTTTCAGGCTTGCACACTATTTCTCACATCATTCCGGACTTGATGCAGGCTGGTTTTATACAATTGTAATCACTTCGGGATTTGCATTTGAAACATGGTATTTGATTTTTGGTCTTTATTTACTCGTTCATTACTTTAAACATTATCATTTCGAAAAAGAGCATTTTGCGTCGCAGTGGGCATTGGTTTGTCCCTTTGTGGCTTATGCTGTTCTTTCCGCTTTTACATATAGTTTTTTTGTTCCAAGCATTATTTTTAAAACAATTTCAATAATTAGCATGATTATTGCGATTATTGTATTTTTTGATCTGTTAATTAAATTTTTGTTTTGTAAAAGAGGGAAATATTCTTGCGAGGAGGCGTAAAAATATTTTATTGCCATTGTCGAATTTTTTTGCAATATTTATTTCTTATTTTTAATTTTTCGAATGAATAGACCAAGATTTTTTTCCAATGGTTCGACCGGTGCGTTGAGAGATCCCTCATATATAAAAAAATGTCAGTTGTCTATCGTGCAGGGTACAGGCACCCACCCCAATCCGTTTTTTCAATTAGAAAAGCCATCTTTTAAACAGATTAGTGATACAGAAAAAGAGGCGGATAAATCTATTTATCTGGCTATTACCGAGGAGCAAACTTTGGTTTCAGAACTTGCAAAAGCGCAAATTGATGACTCCGGATCTGATTTTGCTAAAACTTCCGGGACTGAATACCAAATGATTGATTTAACAGATACGGAAGCAGAAACAATTAAGGAAAATGATGAGGAAATTTCAGGGATGAAAGGTGAACTTTTTAGACTTAGAGATTATTTTGTTCAAGATTGTTTGAGGAATGGTAAAAATGAACAAGCTGGAAGATATTCCGAAGAAACTTCTATTTTTGAGTTACTACGATGTTTTCCTAATATTATCACTCCAGGACATGTTTTGTTTGAAAATTTGAGTGAGAATTTAAAGAAACTTTTTTTGTTGATAGGAAAAAGTGAATATACCAATAAAATTGGGATTAAGGAAGATGAAAACTATCCGGGAGGAATTTCGTTGTCCGGTGAAAACGAGGCGATTTTTTGGTTTCTCAAATTAAACGACTATTTTGGATTAAAAATTTCAAGCCTTACTATTGCACCAAGGTCATCTGATAAAGAAATTGAAAGGATTGTTCAGATACCCGGATTAAATGGTCTTAAATCGCTTGATTGGTCTTTTAATCCCATTACTGCAAACGGATTATTGATGTTATTTGAATCCCCAATAGGAAAATCTCTAAGACGGCTTTGTCTAAGGAACACAAGCCCCAATGATGAAGCTATGAAAGTTCTTACTTCAAAAAACCACTTATGGCGTTTAACGCATCTCGATTTGAGCATAAACGCTTTTGGTGACGCGATACCTCAAACGGAAGACAAAAGGAAAGCTTTGCAAAGATTAAAACCATTTCATCCGCAATACATGGAACGTATTAAAGCCATGGAGCAAAGTGATAAAATTTTACACGATGAACATTTGGCTAAACTGTTTGGAAAGGGAGTGGCTTTAAATTTGGTTGAATTAATTTTAAGACTAAATAATCTTTCTAAAAAGACATGTGCTTCTTTACGGACTTGTGTATTTCCTCAGCTTAAAAAATTTGATTTAGGCTCGTGTAGTCTTGGCAATGAAGGTGTTTCCAGCCTGATGAGTTCAGGTGGCTTGGGCAATCTTGAAAACTTGATTTTAACAGGAAATGCTATTGGAGATGATGGAATGGCTTCAATTGCAAATTCTCCAAATTTTTCAAAATTAAAAAGACTTGACTTAAGCAAAAATGGGATAAAAAAATTATTGATTTTTGATAATTTTCCAAACCTTGAATTTGTTGATTTATCCAAAAACCCAATCGTTATCGATTTAGTTGAATTTATAGGAACAAACAAAGAACAATTGAAAGAGAGGGGTTATAAAATCAGAATTTCAGAGAGTAGTATTTTTTATAACCAACGGGACTTATTGAAAGAATCAGGCCTTATCGGAAGTGTTTTTGAAATTGTGAATTAATTTTTGCTAAAAAAAGAGAAATATTAAAGGTTTTTGTCAAAACACTTAAAGTCCGCTTTGTTGTAAGTCTTTTGAAAGCCTTCGGCATCACCATAGTCGGCGAATTCTTTGTAAAAAGAGTGGGGGCTTTTCGGGTGGGAAGCTGCTTTAATAGGACACCAGTATCGTTCCGTGCGAGCGGCGATTTCCACAGCGTAAGCGAAAAGTCCGTTTACATAGCTACAATAAAGGCAGTGAACTTTTTGGATAATGTTTAAGTAATCGAGGAATCTTCTGTCGTAAACAATGTAATCTCGGCGTTTCACTTTTGGGAGGCGGTAGAGAGGGAAAGCGAATGTTTGATAAACGAGCAGGAAAAAATCCAGAATTAATGCCGGAATAATCATTGAATAAATAAAGGGCAACGAAAGAAGGTGGCGAAGCTTTGCATGAGTGATGTGACGGATAATGCTTAATTTTAGGGCTTTGTTTTTGTCTTTTATGTTTTTTAGGAAAATAATTTTTTTCCCTTTGAGATTAAATCCATATTTTTCCATCGCTTTTCGGTACTCAATTTTAAGTTCCGCATAGGATTTTTCTATGTTTTCTATGAGTTGTGAGATTTTGGAAGGCATGGTTTTTTGTTATAAGTTTGGCTTATTTACTTGACTTTTGTGATAAATTTGTCTATATTTAGAGTTAGAAATAACGATTGAAATTTGTCTTTTCATGTTTTGTCTTGAAGAGGCATTTTTCTTTTTACAAATTCGATTTTTCTTCGAAGATCGCTTACCAGACTTAAGTGTCCTCCCAATAATTTTTTCAATAAACTTGAACAATTTTTTGCACTTGGCACTAAAACCGTTTGGAGCTTGTGACGCTCCTTTAGATGTTTTATAAGACAATGGAAGTCTCCATCTCCGCTTACAATAACCGCTTTTTCGTATTGATCAAAATCAATCATAGCCTGTAAAACCAATTCGGCATCGCAATTTCCCTTGATACGCCCGTTTTTCAGCTCAAGAATAGGTTTGAATATAAGGGTGTATCCGGCATCCTGAAGATAATTGTAAAGCTGTTGTTCATCCGGTTTGAAACCCATAAACATATATGCTTTTTTAACTCGGTGGTGTTCTTTGAGATAAATTCGAAACTTTTTGAAATCGATTTTCCATCCGATTTCATGTATTGCAATATGAAGATTTTGAGAGTCTATGAAGGCATAATTTGATGTTTCGTTTGTTTTTTCCATAGACCTATTATAACGAATGATTTTTATAAAGTGAACTTACGATGATATGATTTCGTTTTTAAGAAGCATTTTCTTTTTTTAGGTCCACGATTGTATCCGCCGGTGGTTCCATCCGAGCGGATGACGCGGTGGCAGGGGATTTTTGGATCATAGTTTTTATTTAAGATATTTCCCACTGCACGAAAGGCTTTCGGAGAGCCCGCTTGGATTGCCACTTCTTTGTATGTGAGCGTTTTTCCTTTTGGAATTTTTGAGACTACTTCAAGGACTTTTTGCGAGAAGTGGGACATTTTTTGATTAGAGCAGGGATGTGAAGGATCCATCGGTGATAATTAGGTCAAAATTTTCTTTAAATTTTTCATATTTTTGTTCAAAGGTCGGGTCTTCTTTGTCGAGGAAAGCGATTTTAAGTAGTGCTTCGTTAGCAAAACCATCAGCCATTTTTGCATCACCAACCGAATTTCCGAGAAGGAGAATCCTTGTTTTGTGGGCGATTTTTTCGAAAATTTCCGGAAAATCTTTTAGTGAGGTTTCGTCTTTGTTTAGAGAGTGGATTATAGGTTGCTTGAAGTCGACCGCACTACCTAGAGTATCCCAGACCATTCTGTTTATCGCATAATGAATGTTTCGGAGGCTTAGGTTTTCATGTTCCATAAAAAGGGGGATTGCATCACCGAGACCGGAGGCCGACATTATCACTACGGGGACTCCCATTTCCTGCATTTTTAGGAGAAATTCCCGAGCGCTTTTTCTTAATTTGATGTGGCCGGATTTGGCTACCGATTCTATGTCTTTGAGATTTAAACCGTGGGCGATGAGGAGTTTTTTGTGAGATTGCCACCACTCGTGCATTTTGGCTTTTCGTTCTTCCAAAGTCAGGGCTGTGTCGTACTCTAAGCTATGGTATTTTTCGTAAAGTTCATGTGCTTTTTTTTGATAATCTTCATCGAGATAGCCTAAAGTGTTGCGGAGAACGGAAATGATCGACTGGGCCGGTTTTCCGTCTTTTAACTCTTCGGTAAGAGTGCCGTCAAAGTCGGTGAGGACTTGAAGTTTTTCAGGGGTGTGAGATAGGAATTCTTGGATTTGTGAGAGCATTAAGTAATGAAATTTATGTAATTATCTGCGTTTATTTCAAGATATTTTGAGTTTTTGTAGTTTGCTCGCCATTCGGATGGAGAAGATGATTTTTGAGCTTTCCACTTGAATTCATAGGCTGAAAGAAAACCTTGTTTCTCTTCAATCAAGTCAATTTCTTGTTTTGAATATGTTCTCCAAAAATAATATGCGGGGAAGGCATTTTTGTATTCGTTTCTTTTTCTTCTTTCTATCATTAAGAAATTTTCCCATAATTGACCTATGTCATTTCTGTCTTCAAGTCTATTGAAGTTTAAAATTAGGGCGTTTCTGATTCCGTTATCGTAAAAATAGTACTTCGACATTTTTGTAATTTCCTTTCTTAAGTTTCCCGAATAGCCAGATAAACCAAATATTACGAATGATTTTTCGAGTAAATCCAAATAATATAGAATCGTTTTTGTGTCTACTCCAAGGCTTCTTCCGAGTTCATTTGCAGAAACCTCCGAGCCGATTTGAAAAGCCAATAATTTTAACAATTTCATTATAACATCTGCTCTCTTTATTCTATCAAATTCCAAAATATCTTTTATTAAATACGAATCGCTAAGAAGGCGTATGATTTGCTCTTTTTCTTGATTTGTTTTAGCCATCAAAAGCTCTGGATAAGAACCGTAAATTAGGTTTTTTTCTAAAGAGTTTTTCATCTCGGAGACCGCCATTGTTTTTGACAATTCAAAATATGAAATTGGGAAAAGTTTAATAACGATTTTTCTTCCCGTTAATGATTCATCGGTTTTATTGGCTAGATCAAAAGAGGAGGATCCTGTTGCTATAAAATATTTATTGGGGTGACTATCGACCATTAATTTTAAAGCATTTCCTATATTTGGAATTTTTTGGGCTTCATCAATGATTATTAAATCATAATTTCCTACATGATTATCTGTTGATTCGTAAGTGCATTTTGACAATTCATTTTGTATTTGAAAGCCATCTCCCGTGTCGTAGCGGTAAGTAAGTTTGGAGTTTTTGATAAACTCTTTAATCAAAGTTGTTTTTCCGACCTGACGAGGGCCGTAAATTATCAAAACTTTTCCCTTTTTTATTATTTTGTCTAGACTATATGTCCTTTTTATCATGTCTTAATTATAGCTAACTCCATGAATTATGTCAAATTTATGGAGTTGTACTCCATAAATTAAGTTAAATTTATGGAGTTGAGCTCTCGGAGTTGATTTTTACGGAAAAGGTTCTGTTATTAGTTTTAGATATTTTAATCGATTTACATATGAGCAAAGAAGAATCACCAAAAATAGATAAGGGCAAAAATTGATGGACGAAATTGCGTGAGGGGATTTGATGGGAAGGAGTATTTTGGGATGGAGGAAAATCAATAACCCTTGCTTGACATTTTTCGTTTTAATTGCTTTAATGTGTTGTAAATAAATTTTATGCCACTAGATAAAGAGATTAAAACTTTAGGGGATGGAACTAGAAATTCTATCGAGAATAATGGAGCTTTAATTCTGGAAACACAAGAAACTGTTAAGAAAGCAGTTTCCGTTCAACTCGAAGTAGAAGCATTATTAAGAAGAACAGAGCTGGGTCGTCTTGTTAGAGATGCTAAGGAGAGACTTCAATATTTAAAAAATTATTCTCAAAATAAATACTCGAGAGAAAATAATCCTATGTATGAGATAAACTTTGTAAAAGAATGTATCGAAAAAATTCAAAAACTGGGTGGGGATGCTTCAAAAATAGACGCAGAACTAACTATTGATGGAAAAGCTGCTATGACTATTTATCTTGAAAATTATATTGGGAATATAAGAAGGGCTATAGCGATTGACAATGACGGCCCTAACCAAACCTATTACTTGCTGTGTCTAAAACGGCTTATTAATGAAGCTAAAGAGTTTGGTTACGATGTATCCACTGTTGAAAAAAATTTAAGTTCACTTGAACGAAGAGTACTAAGCATTAATCTAAAAAATGCTTTTGAATTATTAGATACTGCCATAGTAGATAGTTATTTTTATTATGAAGGTACTGCTGAATCAGTTATAAAAAATGCATTGGAAGCTTTAACTCTTGCTAAAGATTCCGGTTTAGTTGTTGACCATATCGAAGAACGATTACCAATGCTTTTATGTCAGGTACGAGTATCCTATGTTAAAAAACTGATTAAAGACCTGGAAAATCTTACCACTGCAAGGGGTTCATATATCTCCGAAATACTCAACACGATTGAAGAAACAAAAAAAGCAATTTCCTATGCCATTCTGGCAGGCGGAGATGTGACTGATTATCAATTAAAATTATCCGAATTGGAACAAATAATAAAAATTACATGGGCAAATAAATTATTTAAAGAACTTCAACAATTTGATTCCAGAGAAATTGATAAGCATGAAATTCAAAGATTTGGTCTAAGATGGGACTTACGAAAAAAGATGGATGCTTTGTCAAAAGCGCTTATTTCCGCAAATGAAGCGGGCTGTGATGTCTCGGAAATGTTTGAAGCAAAACCTGTGTTATTTTTACGATTGGGACTGAAATATGCGAAAATGCAAGTGATCAGGTTTCAATATTTTGTTGATAAACACCTAGTGGGAGAGCAAATTGCTTATCGTGACATTCTATTTGAAGTAGCACAGGCTATTGAAGCGGCATCAAAAGATGGAAGTGATGTTTCGGAATTATTGAACGAGTTTTTAAAATTGAAAACTGATTATCAAAAAAGACAAAACATAGAAATAGAATAAGAGAGGGGTTTTGCTGTTATTAAAGGTTTTTGAAGGCAAATTCTTCGCTTCGCTACGAATTGTTAAGAAGAAGAATTAAGGGAAATTTGCGATGCAAATTTCTGGTCGGGGTGGCGGGACTTGAACCCACGACCTCAAGCACCCCATGCTTGCGCGCTAGCCAACTACGCTACACCCCGATTTAGTACTGATTGTTTTTTAACCATTCTCGTCCTTATACACCCCGAGAACGATTTTTATCGAATCACAGGCTTTTTATACAACGAATTCGCTATTAGTGCAAAGCGATTTCTACAAACAAAATTCCTGCCGGCAGTAATTTCTTGGGGCTTTTTTGTTTGTTTTAAGCTGTTTTCGTTTATGAAAGGCGATGAATAATCAAAAGACCGGTGCCGATGTTTTCCACTTTATGTTCAAAGTTTGATTGAGTTTTTACGTGGTCGAGAAAGGCGGAAAGATCTTTGTTGTGAGAATTGAAATTATCCGTGATGATAAATCCGCCGGGAATTAATTGCGTTTTGATTTTCTCAAAATATGAAATGTGCTCGTATTTTGTGGCATCGAAAAAGGCGAGATCAAAAGAAATGTTTTCAGGAATTTTTTCGGGAGCGTGGCCTAAAATGTGTGTGATAAAAGGCGTAAGACCGGATTTTTTGAAGCTTTCTTCGCCGAGGGCAAAACGTTCTTTGTGGGATTCCATCGTGTACAGGTGACCATTTGTGTGACTCAAAGCTTCGGCTATCCAAATGCCCGAATAGCCCGTGGAGGTGCCGATTTCGAGGACCGACTTCATATTATGAGAGATTATGAAATCGTTTAAAAAATGGCCGGTTTCGGGAGAGATGTTCCAATATTTGGATTTATTTTGGGCGAGGGAATCGAGGACTTCTTGGATTTGAGTATACAATTTAATAATTTATGAAAATATTTTTCCAAATGTGAATCAGTTTTTTTTCTCGGTTAATATACATAAAAGGTTATTATTTAAATTTTTTCTCCTACTTTGATAAAAACCGAAAATGAAGAGAAATATGGAAAACAATATCAATAAAAATAGGGCTTTTTCCCCTGAAACAATTCGAAGCTCAGGGGTAAAATGTGGTAAAAAATTATCGATGGATATGCCAAAAATATTTTCGATTGTTTGAAAGATAGGATTTCTAACACCAGCCCATGTCCAACCATTTTTGGAAAAAATGTATATAAAAGACAAAAAAGCATGAATTGTTAAAAAAACATAAAAAATAATTTTATGCCAAATAGTCTTTAGAAATAAAAAGGCCAAACCGATTGCTGGCATAAACAAGGGAATAATATCAATAAAGAATCGCCCACTTGGAGCCCACCCACCCCACCAGCTGAGAAAAGTGCTTTGAAGAAGAAAAGAGGGCAGAATAATAATGGCTAATTTTAGAATCTGCAGAGGATTTTTTCTAATCCAAAGCGGTATGCCGAATATAATAATAAAAAATGCCGGATTATTAATTAATAATCCTTTCGTGGAATCGAAAAAAAGTGCCGGTAAAGATTTTAAGATGGAGACTTTAAACATGATATCTCCTGAAAAAGTATTGTTTGGAAGTAATACTCCATACCATTGAAAAAGTTTTATTTCAAACAGTCCAATCAGAAAAAAAGATGGCAGACATAAAAACAAAAGATCTTTAGTTTTTGTTTTTGAAAAAACAAGTATCTGAATCACCGCGATGACTCCTATTGTGGCAAAAGATAAAAATAATTTAACATGAAACCATGGCCCCAACCCCAAAATCACACCAAGCAAAAATAATGAAGCATGCTTTTGTTTTTTTTGTTCCATTATCAAAAAAGCTCCCAAAAAGAGGATTGAACTAATGATGTTTGGAAAAATATAGCCCTTAATCGCTATAAAAAAACCTGAAGAAAAAAAGACAATTGTTGCAATTATTCCGGCTGTTTTATTTTTAGTGATCTGAAAAGTCCAAAAATAACATAAATATAGTGCAATTGTTGACAAAAAAAGCATTAACGACGTTGCTCCTTTTTCCCCAAATAGTTTTAGGAAAGGAGCTAAGAGAATTGGCAATCCAGGATTATGAAGCGAATACCATATTTGAGTATCCTCTTTTGAAAGAGGAGGAGGAATGTGTGCATCCAAAGTTCCTTCGAGATATTTGTTATATCTCTTTATTGAATAATCATTTTCAAGATTGAAATCTCCATCTTCAATAAGGCTTTCGGACATTATTATGTAATGTATCTGATCCCCTGTGAAACCCATCTGACAAAGGTCGTGAATTAAGAATAGAAACGAAAATATTAAAATAAAAAGACCAGAAAACAATGAAAGTCGTTTTAAATTTTCTTTTTTAAATATAATCATCAGAAATTATTTTGATATTAGTTTTAGGGAATAAAAGACCTAAAATTGTTAAACAGGACGAAAGTTATGTTTTGGTTCCTCTTCGCTAACGCTTTAAGCAACCACACTTCGCTTATCTGCTAGCTATTAGCCTGCCGGATGCATCTCGTAAAGCGAAGGCTGGTCGGGATGGCGGGACTTGAACCCACGACCTCAGCGTCCCGAACGCTGCGCGCTAGCCAACTGCGCTACATCCCGAAATTAACGATTTGATTACGGTTTTTATATATTACAAAAAAGAAGCTTATGCAAAAGAATTTGTGTATAAAGACTTATTTTATCGAATCAATCTTGAGAGGTGCTTTGTCAACGTCTGAAAGTGATGGAGCGGGTTTTGTGAAGATTTTTTTTGAACGATACAGAAAAACAAGAAAAAGTGTGCCCACTAACTCCAGTAAAAACATTGAAGCGAGTAGAACGGGAAAGCCGAAAAGTTTTACAATAAATGCGCCGAGACTTGCACTAATCGCTGTTGAAATACTGATCCCTACGTCTTCAACAGACCATTCAAAGCCCATCATGGGTTTGTCTATGAAAGTGGTAAAAAGGATCCTCCATGATTGGACAGCCATTGACATAGCGACCCCATTGAAGACCTGGATCAAGTACAAATGAAGAGGATCTTTAGCCATTAGCAATAATAGCGGAACAAAAGCTACAAAAAAGGTGCCGAACACCAGAAAGTAATATTCATCACGGTGACCTTTGATTTTGTCCATAATCCGACTAACCGGAATCGTTGCGACAAGACGAGTAAGCCAATATATCGTGGTGGCATATCCGACAATTTCTATCTTGTTTTCGATGTTTTCCATAATGAAAAGGGCAAAAATCGGAGTAAGTAGACCGATTCCAAAAAACAAGAAAAAATCTGAAAAAATAAGGGTTTTTATTATTTTATTTATATGCTTTGTTCTCGGCATTATTGTTTGACAAAATAGTATTATCGTATTATTTTAACATATATTTTGATTTATTTAAAGACAAAAATGGAAAATGACGGACAAAATATAGTGCAACTTCGGCCATTAACAATTGTTCAATACAAACAAGAAAGGCCTTCTATTGCAAGTGATGTGGTTTCAACGATAAAGAGAGGGGTGACGAAACTTATTTCCGGTCCTTCGACATTAAATGAAAACAAACAAATTGAAGAAATGTTTGAAAAAATTCTTAAGAAAAACGGTTGCGTTCTGCAATTAAGCAATGAACTCTTTGAAGAAATTCAGGAACATTTGGATGATGTGCACTCTTGCCAAAAAGAAATGGCATCCGTTCCAAGGGTAATTTTCAACACTTTATGGAGCTATTGCCCCAAGTTTATTTCCGGAAAGAAACTTTGTGAATTATTAAGAGAAGAAGGTGTAGAGATCTGCGGAACTTCAGATATAAAAGTGCTAGCAAAAACTATTAATAGCGATTTTATCGTTCCGAAAATTATCGGATTTCAAAGTGTCTTTGATTCGGAAGAAATGTCTTTCGTATTTTGTGAAACAAAAGAACCGATTTATGCCAAATATGCTCGGATACTACACAGAAATGCCGTTTCTTAGATTTTTATAGCAATGGTGCCATTTTTTTGAATATCGATTTTTACCGTGTCGCCTTCCTTTATTTTGCCATCTAAAATGTCCAGTGCAAGCGGATTTTCGATTTCGTCTTGAATTAATCGCTTGAGTGGGCGGGCTCCATATAGCGGATCGTAGCCTTTTTCGGCAAGATATTTGTAGGCTTTTTCCGAAATTTCAAGCGTGATCCCTTGTTTTTTCAGCCTTGAAAGGAGATGCTTTGCCTGTATTTTGGCAATATCCTTAATTTGCTCTTCAGTTAGGCCATTGAAGATTACCGTGTAGTCGATTCTGTTTAAAAATTCGGGCTTGAAATATTTTTGGAGTTCCTTGCCGATTTTTAAGTCTAATGCCTTCTTTTCGCCTTTAAATTCGAGAATTTCGGAGGATGCGATATTCGAAGTCATAATTAATATCGTGTTTTTGAAGTTTACAAGGCGACCTTTTGAGTCTGTAATCCGGCCTTCATCAAGAATTTGAAGTAAAATATTGAAAATTTGGGGATGGGACTTTTCGATTTCGTCAAAAAGAACCACGGAATATGGGCGTTTTCGAATCTTTTCGGTAAGCTGACCTCCTTCATCAAAGCCCACATAGCCCGGAGGTGCGCCAAGTATTTTCGACACAGTATGAGCCTCCATATATTCACTCATATCAAGCCTGATAAGGGCTTTTTCATCATTGCAAACGAATTCTGCGATAGTCTTTGCAAGCTCGGTCTTTCCCACACCCGTGGGGCCAAGAAAGAGGAAAGAGCCTATCGGCTTATTTTCCTCGGAAATGCCCGCTTTGGATCTTCTTATAACATTTGAGACAGCCTTAATGGCTTCTTCTTGTCCGACTACGCGCTTTTTCATTTCATCTTCGAGATTTATGAGCTTTTCACTATCTGAAGAAGTGAGCTTGTTTAGCCTAATTCCGGTCCATTTTGAAACGATTTTTGCGATATCGTCCGCTGTGACTTCACCCTTGATCATTTGGTTATCATGGGATTTGGCTTTTAAATCTTCCTCGTGTTCTTTCAAGTGTTTTTCAAGTTCCGGTATTTTTCCATATTTAATTTCAGCCACTTTATCAAGACGACCTTCTCTTTCGAAATTTTCCGCTTCACGACTTAGTTCATCAATTTGTTCTTTTATATCCGTCACTTTTTCAATGTCCGCTTTTTCGTTTTGCCAAGTGAGTTTTAAGGCATTAAGGCGTTCTTTTAGCTCGGAAAGCTTTTTTTCAACGGAATCGAGCTTTTCCTTTGCGTCTTTTTCGTTTTTTAGAGCCTCTTTTTCGATTTCAAGTTGCATAACTCTTCGCTCCAATTCGTCAATTTCGGCAGGTGAGCTTTCAAGATCGATTTTTAGTACGGCCGTGGCTTCATCAACAAGATCCACGGCTTTATCCGGAAGAAAACGATCCGTGATGTATCTATCGGAAAGAGTGGCGGCTGCAATAAGCGCTTCATCAAGAATTTTAACCCCATGATAAAGCTCATATTTTTCCTTTATGCCCCTTAAAATGGCTATTGTATCTTCAACGGACGGTTCTTCGATATATATGGGCTGAAACCTTCTTTCAAGGGCCGGGTCTTTTTCTATGTATTTTTGATATTCTTTGAGGGTCGTGGCACCGATACAATGCAATTCTCCGCGTGCCAGGGCGGGTTTTAGCATGTTTGAAGCGTCCATCTGTCCTTCAGTGGCTCCAGCTCCCACAAGCGTGTGTAGCTCATCTATGAAAAGAATATAGCGATCCTGATTCTTGCTTAATTCGTTTAAAACGGCCTTGATTCGTTCTTCAAATTCGCCCCTGTATTTTGTGCCGGCTATAAGCGCTCCGAGGTCTAATGAAAGGAGTTCTTTTGATTTTAAGGTATCGGGGACATCGCCTTTTACAATACGATAGGCCAGGCCTTCCACAATTGCGGTCTTTCCGGTGCCGGGTTCACCAATGAGTACGGGGTTATTTTTGCTTCTTCTAGCCAAAATCTGCATAATTCGGCGAATTTCTTCGTTTCGACCTATAACCGGGTCGATTTTGCCTTTTTTAGCAAGTGCGGTGAAATTTTGAGTGTATTTTTCGAGAGCTTGATATTTGCCTTCGGGATTGTCATCGGTGACAGGATCCGAGCCTCTAAGCTCTTTTAAAGTTTCTAAAACCGCATCGTAAGAAAGATTGCCCAAGAGGTCAGACATTGCGTTTTTTATTTTTAGAAAAGCCAAAAAAACATGTTCGACGGATATAAATTGATCGCCAAGCTTCTGTGCTTCTTTTGAGGCCTGTGTAAGAATATTCTTCAGTTCGTTTGAGACGTATTGCTGAGTGATTTCTTCGGATTTAACCTTTGGCAAGGTATCAACACGATTTAATGCTTCGGATTTAAGGGTGACTAAGTTTTGAGAAAGCTTTTCAAGAAGTGGCAGAATTATTGTGCCGTCTTGTTCCAGCATGTTTGAAAAAAGATGCGGAGAATCGACAGCCTGATTTCCTTTTGAATCAGCCATTTGACTTGCCATTGAGATAAGTTCTTGAAGCTTTAAAGTGAAATTGTTTCCTATTTGCATAAGGTTGATTGTTTAATTTTTTAGCACTCATCATTATAGAGTGCCAGAACGACTGCGTCAACCGTTCATATTATTATACTTTAAAAAAGTGCATTTTTAAACCTTTTCTTGTAAGTTTCGGTATTAGAAAATCAAAAATAATATTTAGAAATGGACGATTCTTTTGTTATTTTCTGAATTACTTGGAAAAACCGAGTTCTTTTTATATAATTTAACTTGACAATATTTGTTTGTTGTTATATTATGCAAAGCTTTTTAAATATTTGTAATGACAAATAGACAAGAAACACAAATAGGTACAGGGAATATTCCGCTTTCAGGTGATAGTTTCGAAGCCGAAAAATTAAGGTCTTCGGAACCTCATTTTCAGGAAGGTATTCTTTCGGATGACACAGGCGATACGCTTCCTTATGAAACTACGGATGTTTCTTCACCGACAGACATTTCTTCACGGCCAAATAGAACTGTGGATGCTCTTGGACCGACCCTTTGTGTCAGACTAAATGGTACTGAAGATGATACCAGCAAACCCACGACTTTATTGAGTAGCGGAGAATGGAAAACAATAGAAGCTGATGCTCGACCGAAAAAACAATATGCCGTAACAGTGGAAACAGGGCTTCCACAAATTGATTTATTACATTTATTACCGACAGAGTCTGAACAGCTGGATGAAAACTCATTTTTAAGTAAATGTGTGGATTATTTTAACAAAATATTTGATGAAATAGAAAACGGAATGAGTTTTGAAGATGCCCAAAAAGAGATGGTTAAAAATATTTTAAATCCTTTTCTGGATTATGTAAGGAATCCAAGAGTAAAAATTGAAAACGTATCTCAAATTAATTTAGTTTTTTCGCAATTAAAGAATATATATCAATTGGATATTATTGGAAATTGTTCAGATGAGGTAATTTTGCAATTTTACAAAGACTTGGTTTTGCCTGTGATTTCAAAAATTCTAGAAATCCTTTTTGCAAAAAGACAAGCTTTGGAAGCTTTTGAAAAGGTTCTGTTTGATTCCAAAGAAAGATTCCGCAAAAGATTTGATTATGAGGAAGAAGATCAACTCGAATATGATTGTTCAATGGCAAGAAATGTTGATGAACTCAAACTTTTAGCAATTGAGCTTTTAAAAAAACATGCGTATCTATTATTAGCGAATACTGTTGAAGCTGATGAGTGTTCAAAGAGGCTTAATTCTTGCCGTAAAAGAACAATCGAATCGGCGGGAAATATTGCTATTAAGCAGGTATTTGAAGAATTGGAATGTAAAGTTATAGACATAGTTAATGAGGAGCAAAAAAAACTTGATGAGAATAGGAAAAAACGAAATTCTGAAGCTGAGGCAAGCGGTAGAAGGTCGTATAAAGTTGAGTATACCGCCAATGTTGTAAAAACAAAGCCTTTGCCTAAAAAATCATCATTATGGAAAAAAGCAGTGTCTTTGTCGGCTCTTTTGTTCACATTAACCGCATCGGTTTTTACAGCAAAAGATTCGTGTAACTCCATGGACGATTTAAATTCAGATTTGATATTGATGAAAAATAATGAAGGCGATTCGAAGGAAGATTCAATGGAAGAAATGATTGCTTTGAATGAAGATGCTTCGGATGATGCAACAGAAAGTACAACGAATATTCCAGACGATGTAGATGATTTCGATTTTGAAATGGTTGATGTAGTGGAAGATTCTAGTGAAAAGGTAGATACTTCCGATTTTGAAATGGTTGATGTAGTGGAAGATTCAAATGAAAATGAGACCGAAGATAAATTTGATTTTACCGCTATTAACGAAGAGTGGGAAAGAATTGCTGAGTCTGATATTTTTGACTTTACAACGATTGATGAAACAAGTCCTGTTAAAGAAGAAACGAAGCTTGGTCTTTCCGTTTTTCAAGAAGAGATACTTCCCGGTGATGGTATGTACAAATTCTTAAATAAATGGAAGGAAATAAGAGATATGCGAAATGTCGCATTCCCTGAATATTTTGATGACTTTAGTGATTTCGAAATAATGACTGCTTTAGCAATCTTTTCTGATGCAGAAGCTAAAAGAATAGGAGACAGTGCATATAAACCTATTTCTAAAAATTTAATGCTCAGAAGCGGAAGAAATCTCCTTATTCCTGAAGATGCGGCTGAAATTCTTGATATTTTAACTGGTAATATTCAAGCAGATAGTGAGGAAGCTAAGATAATGAATAATTTGGACTTAAAAGGTTTTGCTAGAGAAAATACAAAGGTGAATTATGAAGCTTGGAGACAAAAAGATGAGATAGCAGATAATGATGATAATTTAATACCTATTGAAATTGATGAAGAGTGGTCCAAAACTCCTATCAATGGAGAAGATAATTCCAGTAATTTAAGCCTTGCAGAGGAAAACACTCTTGAAAGAGATACTGATGATATGACTGATGACTTAATTCCTATTTGCTTGGAAGAAAATGTTGCAGATGACTTAATTCCTATTGATCAAGAAAACTTGGATGATTTAATCCCAATTGATATCGATCTTGAATGGGAAAATATGATTGACATCGATCCCTTGACTTTAGCTGATGAAACAAACAAAAAATTATCATCAACTATGAATGAAATCGATTTAGGCTGGCTTGAAATGGATGATGAAGAGGACGCAGAGCTTGAAATGGCACTTAACGCCATGATCAAATAAAAAAACCATACAGATGAAAGCGGATTTTCTTTTTATAGGGAGGTCCGCTTTTTTATTGATTAAACCCTTGATTTTCTTGACAAATTTTCGATTTGGCATTAAATTCTCTTTCCAGTTATTAAATAAATACTATGGCAGGAAAAAAAAGAGACCCCAAGGCAAGAGCAGGCCATTTTGATAGTTTGATTGAAGAGATGAATAATTGTCCTCCTGAGGAATTCGGTATTTTATGTAGCCATGCGGTGGAGTTTGTCACAGGAGGGGAGGATTCTTCGCAAAAACCTCAAGACATATATGCGGACGACATTGCGCAGGTTCAAAAAAATATTGCAGACCGTACTGAAATTGGTGCGGATCCGAGGGCAGAGACAAGAGTTGTAGAAGTTGAAGTAGTTGAAGAAGTTAAGGCTGAAAAAGTTAAGGCTGAAGAGCTACTTAATGTTTTATCGGAAACCGAATCAACAAAAGTATATTCGTTAAGACAAGATGTTTCAGGAATTATGGTTCCTCCTGAAGTATCTGCCTCAAGTGGATCCGAAGTGCTTTTTCTACAAGAAACCGCCTCTAATTCAGATGTCCGAGCTTTTGCGATCGGTTATGGCGATAATATTGCAGAAGAAAAAACTTCCCCCCTAGTTGGTGGAAAAACTATTCAAAGAAACAGGACTGAACTTGAGAAGGAATTTTCTGAGGCTCAAAAGAAAGTTTCCAGTTTGGTATTTTTAGACAATGGGCACAAAGATGAACAAGAAGATTTCTTCAGAAAATTCATAAATGATTGCCAAGAGAGATTAAGTGGTAGGGAGGTATTATATTTGATATTTGCTCACATTTTGAAGAATAAAGACTATTTTTCTGCCGAAAAAAAGGAAGCGTTTATTCAAATTTTAAGAACAGTAATCGAAAAGCCGGGGAAAAACATATGGGAATCAAAGCATGCTGCTAAAGGTTCTCCGGTTGGGACTTGGCACAAAGGGATCGACTTAATTTTAGAAAATTGTTTAAAAGTGCTAATTGGACAATCGGATTCTGTAAGAGTGATGCCTCATCCGACTATGGATTTTTCTCATGCAATGGAGCAAATACTTGATAGTAAAGATTTCCAAGAAAGACTACAAGAACTGCTTATACATTTCTATATCAAATCTGACAGAAAAATGTTTTTTTCTGAACTAATTACATTGATTTTAAGCCTTGAAAAATCTTCTAAATATGAAGAAAAGGATTTTATTATTGATACTCTTTCAGAGCTTGATTTTGAATTCACAGTTCGGCTTGAAATGGAGATAAATCGAATAAAAGTAGAAGAAAATAAAAAAATAATCGCTTTTCCATCAACAAAAACCGGAGAGAAAAAAGCGATTACTCAAGAGACCTCTTATACAAATGAACATATCAGTGAAACGAATGAAGAAATAAACGAAGAAAAAAAGAAAAAAGGAGTGCTTATGGCTTTTCTGAATAAATACAGAGGAAGACTTGCGATGTTTTCAGGAGCTTTGGCTCTTCTCGGAATCGTGGGTGTGAGTGCTTACACTTCAAAAAATGAAAATACTCAAAAAGAAGATGAAGGTCTTCCAAACAAAGTAGACCCGAAAGAAGTTGCGCAGGGTATTTCTGTAAGTGGAGTGAACGGTGTGAGTGGTTTGATTAGTCAAAATTCAGAACAGATTGTTTCGTTTGACGAAATGGGGCAAATACTCATTTCTGCCGCGAATGGTGCGACAGATGGTATTGCTGTAGCTCAAAAAGAAAAAATTGAAAGCGAATCACTTGATACTGCCATTGCTTCAGCTGGTAATTTTGTTCAAAAAGCGCAAGAAGAAGCTTTATTGTCTCAAAAAGAAAAAGTCTCAGAAACAGTAGAATGGTCTTATCAAGTAAAAGAAGGGGATACTTTCTTTAAGGTTACAGAAGACTGGAAAGCACACTATGGTTTTTCTGAAGCAAGAGATAAATACAAATTTTTACAAAAAATTGACAACTGGGATATCTCAACAGCTTTGCGTTTAATTTTCAATAAAGAAAATGGAAGAAATAGGGATCTGGATGTTTACAAAGGTTCTGATAGGGATATTGCTGATACTTTCAGGGCAACACCGTATCAAATTTTCATGGAAATTTATAAATTTCAATCCAGAAGCCAAAGAAATTTTGTAAAAAAATATATGGAAAATGGTGGAGATTTTGATGTAATTCTTGCCTCCATCGACAGGGGATTTTTTATTGCCGAAAATGGTGAAAAAATTCCGCTTTCTGTTGAAATAAAAAAGAAGTTTGAACAAAAGAAAGTGTCATTGATGAAAAGATACCACAAACGAAGAGGAAGTATTAAAGATATTAAGGCAACAGAAGTAATAATTGATGAAACATTTAAATTTGCATCTCAAAAAACACGAACTTATATTCTTGATAAACTCAATGCTGGTGAAAAGATTGCAAATGTAATGACTTGGATTACTAAAGGATGGGCATTAGATTTTGAAACAAATAAAGCAGTAGAAATAAAAGCGTTTGTGAAAAAATCTCCGGAACGAAAAACTTATAAACTTGATACAGAACTTGGCGTAATTAAGGGTAAAAAAGCAATTGAACAATATTTGGCTGGTGTAGAAGAAGCAAATAGACAAAAAGAAATTTCGCAGAATCTTGAAGCGAGTGAAAAAGATTGGGCTGAAATTGAAAGAGAAGTGGAGATTGCTAATAACCTTGAGGCGAGCGAAAAAGCTTGGGAGGATATGTTGGCCGAAAAAGAAATGGAAGAAGCCTGGGAACACATCTTGGAAAACATTGAAATTGTCGAAACTTCACCTGATGAAATCGCTTCAGGGACGAAAAATGAGATTTTAGAATCAATGAACGCTTAAATTTTTTAGAAAAAGAGCTTGCTAATAGGGAAGCTCTTTTTTTAGTTTTTTGAAGGATATTTACTGCAAGTCTAATGATTTTTACGAGCAACGCCATTTTCCCATACTCTCTTCTTTGTGGGGTGGGGGTGGAGAGCGTTCTACTTGAGGTGTAGATAAATTGGAAATGAATATTTCTACTTTTTAGAATGCAGTGCGCTCCACTTCGTGTCGCGCAGTTTTTAATACCAAACCTTTTTAAGTCCCAGAAAATAGGCGATGACATTGGTGAGCAAATGCAAAAATGGAGTGATTAGGAGGGCTGCCACGAGGTTTTTCAAAGGAATTTGAAAAAAGATAAGGCTAAAAATAAAAGCTCCTAAAATGAAGTCTATTTGATCGAAAGGTATGAAAGGCGCTCCGGGTTTGATTTTGAGTAGGCGCTTAAAAAATGATTTCACAATATCTCCCGTAAGTGCGCCTACTCCGAAAACAAAGGCATAAAGCGGAATATTCGAAAACGAATATTCAAGGATTGAAACACTTACAAAGTACCCGTTTTTAAATAGAAAAGTTTGAATAATCAAAATCAATAAAGCGCCTACAAATCCGCCGATAAAGCCTCTGTATGTTTTATGAGATCCAAAAATTTTTTCATTTATCGGGTGTCCTAAAGGCAATTTTAACGATGCCGCTATCACCGGACACATGTTTGCAAAATATGCCGGTAAAAACAGGTAAAACGAGGTTAATACTGCACTTATCATTATTTTTCAATAATTATGGGAACGATTAATGGTCTTCGTTCAAGCTTGTTGTAAGTGTAGGTGTCAATAGCACGAGAGAGATAATTTTTCATATCCTGACGAGTGGCTCCCGGATTTTTCTTAATAAGTTTTCTAAAGGCATCATCGGCAAGCTCGATTATTTCCTGATATATTTCCTCCGTTTCGTGCATATACACAAATCCGCGCGACATCACTTCAGGCTTTCCTTTGAGCCGTTTTGACAATTTCGAAACATAAAGAAGCACAATCAATGCTCCGTTTTCCGACATCATCTGGCGCTCTGCTTGCACCTGAGAGCCCGCATGGCCTTCACCCGATCCGTCAATGAGAATATATTTTGTCTCTATAACCGCTTTTGCAATATTTGCCTGGGTTTTGTTCATATACAAAATATTTCCATTTTGAAGCATAAAAATATTTTGCTCCGGAATGCCGCATTCCTCCTTTGCCAAATCCGCATGCGCCTGACGCATAAAGAATTCGCCGTGGACGGGAATAAAAAATTTCGGTTTTATGTAATTTATCATCGTTTTAAGATCTTCTCTTTGCCCGTGGCCCGAAGTGTGCACATCCATAATTTGTTTGTGTATAACCTTGGCGCCAAGCAGACAAAGCCTGTTTATCACAGTAGCAATCGCTCTTTCGTTCCCAATAATCGGAGAAGAGGAAAGAATAATCGTATCGCCTTTTTTAACCTTGATTTGCTTGTGTTCGTTTCTTGCAATACGGCTTAAGGCAGACACGGATTCGCCCTGAGAACCTGTCGTGAGGATGAGCGTTTGTTCGTCGGGTGTGTTTTTGTGCTTTTTAATGGGCAAAACCGCACCTTTTTCATATTTTATATATCCGAGTTTTTTTGCGATTGTAATCGCTTGCTCCATAGAACGACCAGAAATAAACACCTTTCGATTGTGCTTTTGTGCAAGATCGATTAGTTGTTGAATTCGACCAATCAAAGACGAAAACGAGGCAACAATAAGCCTTTTTTCAGTCTTTTGAATTATACCTTCGAGAATATGACCCACTTCTTCCTCGGACATCGTTTTTCCGGGTTTTAAGGCGTTTGTGGAATCCGAAAATAACGCCAATACATTTTCGTTTCCAAGGCGTTTCATTTTGTTTATCTCCGCTTTTTCGTGAAGACCCGCCGGAGTATCGTCGAATTTAAAATCGCCGGTATGAACAACTTTGCCCGCAGGAGTGGTAATAACCAAGCCAACCGCATCCGGAATCGAATGAGCCACACGGAAAAAATCCACCGAAAACTTTCCAGCTTTTATATGATCGTCGCTTGATACAGTCACGAGTTTTGAGAAGTTTTTGAGCTTAAATTCTTCAAGCTTCTTATCGATAAGCTCCGCCGTGAATTTCGTGGTGAAAATCGTGGGATAATTCAGCTTTGGGAGAATATATGGCACGGCGCCGATGTGATCGAGATGTCCGTGTGTAATGAAAATTCCCCTGATTCTGTGGCGGTTTTCTTCAAGATAGGTGACATCCGGAATCACATAATCGATTCCGAGCATATCTTCATTCGGAAACTGAAATCCCATATCAACCACAATAATATCCTCTTCGTACTCTAAAACCATCATATTTTTGCCCACTTCATTGAGTCCTCCGAGAGGGATAATTTTTAAAGAGCCCTTTACAATCGGGTGTACTTTGGGCTTTGTTTGAGAAACGGGCTTCGGGGCTGATTTAAGGGGCTTTTTGCCACCAAAATTCGAACCTTTCCTAAAGTGTTTGAATGATTTGTTTTGGACTTTTAAATCCGCTTGAACCTTATTTTCGGGTTCGTTTTTGAGAGTTTTTTGATTTAAAAAACTTTTCTTAAAAAATCTTTTGAGTTCCATTCTTTTGTTTTATTAACTATTATTCAGCTTTCTACTCTTGATCGCTTTATGCAATTATATCACAAGACTCGTTTTTTGGCTAGAGAAAAAGGGACTTTAGGGGTGTCTTCGTGTTATTATTGTTGCGTTATTTAATTTTCATTATGGATCAAAAATCGAAAATTTGCATTTTGGGATACGGGACTGAAGGTAAAGCCACTTTGGATTATTTGGTAAAACATGGATATGGAAATTTGACTGTGTGTGACAGGAATATTGATTTACAGGATATTTTGCCACAAGGAGTTTCTTGTAGACTGGGAGAGCATTATATGGAAGATCTTACGGACTTTGATGTGATTTTTCGCACTCCCGGCATTAGGTATTTGGATCCGCATATTCAAAGTGCGATTCTTAAAGGTGCTGAGGTAACTTCGGCCATGAAATATTTTCTAAAAATTCGAAATTGCAAAGTGGTGGGTGTTACCGGAACAAAGGGCAAAGGAACGACCTCAACACTAATTTTTGAGATGCTTAAGAAGAAATATAAAAGCGCGTATTTGGCCGGTAACATTGGCTCTTCGCCACTTGAATTCGTTGATGAATTGACCCCGGACAGTGTTGTTGTCTTGGAAATGAGCAGTTTTCAGCTTCAGGACTTAAACTTAAGTCCTGATATTGCTGTTTTCTTAAACACAACAAGCGATCACTTGGATTATCATGCTGATAATTTCGAATATTTGGCCGCGAAAGAAAATATTTTGGCGCACCAGGATGAAGACGGAATTCTCGTGATAAACAAAGATTACGAGTATTCAAAATACTACAAACCGCTTGCAAAGGGCAAAATCCTCGAAGTAAGCAGAAAAGACAGGGTGGAAAATGGTGCGACCGTTCATAAAGGAAATATTGTGTTTATGAAAGACGGAGAAGAGACCGAAATTTGCCCTGTGAAAGAGATGAAACTTATCGGTTCTCACAATATTGAAAATGTGCTTCCGGCTACGAGCGTGGCGATGACCTTGGGTGTCTCCGTTTCGGATGTTGCCGAGGTGATAAGGAGCTTTTCGGGTCTTCCACATAGGCTTGAACTGGTGCGAGAACTAAAGGGAATTCGTTTTTTCAATGATTCCTTTTCTACAACACCTGAAACTTCAATGGCGGCGGTGGATTCTTTCGATGAAGACACCGTACTTATCGCCGGAGGCTGGGAAAAAGGTTTAAATTATGAGGATTGGGCGGTGAAAATTTTGACGAAACCGAACTTAACCTGCGTGATACTGATTGGAGATATTGCGGCGAAAATGGAATCGGCGCTTATTGAAGCCGAGAAAAAACTTGGAGATGCGATAGGTAGTCCGACAAAAATTCTAACGAGGAAAACCCTTGAAGAAGCGGTAATCGATGGCTTTGCACAGGTAAAAAAGCCCGGGGTTGTGGTAATGTCACCTGCGACTGCGAGTTTTGGTCTATTTAAAGACTATAAAGAAAGGGGACAGAAATTTCGCGATATTGTAAACGCTTTACATTAAGAAATGGTACTTGGAATTTTTTATTATTCGAAAAGCGAAAGGGAAAACGAAAACTTCGCCACCTCACGGCTTTATTTCGAAGCAAAAAAACGGGATATTGAGGTAAAATATTACAATTTTCTCAAATTTCGAATAAAAAAATCGGGAGAAATTTTTTATTGCGGTGAAAGATTTAAGGTGCCGGATTGTGTCATTATTCGGTCTGTTTTTGATTTTGAAAGCAGAAAAATAAAGAAAATATTTTCGTATTTGGAAAAATCCAAAAAAACAAAAATTTTAAATAATTTTGAGGCGAAAAAAAATGCGAAAAATAAAATTTCCACATATAACATTTTAAAGAAAAACCAAATTGATACGCCCAAAACCGTTGTTTTTAGAAAAAATTTAAATCCTCAAAAGTTGGGAAAAAATCTTGACGGTTTTCCGATTATTCTAAAAGATGCAAATCTTATGAAGGGGCTTGGGATGAGGCTTATAAAAGACCAGGCGGAACTAATTTCAGTTTTAAAAAGGAAAAAAAGAAGTCCTCACATTTTTCAGGAATTTATAAAAGAGGCAAATGGAAGTTACATGCGAGTTTTTGTGATAAAAGGGCAAGTAATTGCACACAAAGAGATCTCAAGCAACAACTCAGATATAAAAAAGTTTTCAGAAACAGGCGAAGGAAAGGAGATTTTTTCGCTCAGCAAGGAAGAAAAAAATCTTGCAATTTTAGCTACAAATTCGCTTTGCCTTGATTATTCCGGGGTTGATATTATTCGAAGTGATCGGGGCCCTCTGGTGCTTGAGGTAAACTCAAATCCTGGTTTTAAAAATCTTGAAAAATCCACCGGAAAAAATATCGCGGGGAAAATTATCGAGTCTACTTTTTAGATTTAGGCTTTTTTAAGCATTTTCAGAGTATCCTTGTCCACCGCTTTTGTGAGAAAAATTACGGCAAAATACACCGTTGCACCAATTGGAATCATTGGAAGGATGTCGAGATAGCCCATAATCGGGAAAAGCAATTTTTGAGATACAAGGAGAGAGCCTCCCATAATGAGCGATGCGAAAACAACCTTGCCGAAAACCTTGAAATCTAGGCTGAATGGAAGCTCTTTTTTCGCAAAATAATAATTGAAAATCAGTACAAATAGTTGGCTTAATACGCTTGTGATTGCGGCACCTCGAAAACCGATCAGTGGGATTAAAAGCGCGTTTCCGGCAACATTAAAAACAACACAGGCGGCGTTTATATAGAGGAGCTTTGTTTGTTTGTTTAAAGCGATAAGGACGAATGCGAAAAGCACGTTCAAAAATTGAAAAAGAATAGTAAAAATAAGTATTTTAAGGGCCGCATCGGAGCCGAAGAATCCTATTTCAGGATTTGAAACGAATTTATCATCGGCGACAAGGTGTGTTGCGGAAGTGGCTAAAACAAGGGTTGCGACCACCATGGGAACAGAAAGCATCGAAAGAAATGAAAAAGATTGTTTTATGATAGTTTTATATCTTTCGCTTTTGGCTTCTATTTCACGAGTAAGTACAGGAAGCACGGAATTCATAAAATACAACGGAAGAACGGTGAATTGCTCGAGAGTTTTCATAGCGACTCCGTAAAGACCGACTTCCTGCTGGCCTCTGATGAAAGAAATCATAATGGAATCAACTCGAAAATAGAGAGTGTTTAAAAATAGTGCAATGCCGTAGGGAAGCGATTTTACAAGTACATCTTTCCATAAATCAAAATCGAACCTGTATACCAGGGGAGTAATTTTTCTCACAAAATGATCCGTGAAAAAAATCGTGCCGAGAGTGCCCACGGTGCCTGCAAAAATAAGCATATAGAAGCCAAAATCGCTAGTCTCCGGGATGCCGTAAATCACGATATATCCCATAAAGGCGACCGAGATAATTTTCCCGATAATAAGTCCTATTGAGGCAAGATGCATTTTGAGCTTGGCCTGAAGAACGCTTGTGGTGGTTCCGTTTATAATTGTAAGAATTGTGGTAAAAGAGGCTATAATCACACCTACGGGAATTTTAGTGTCCTCGTATCTCGGTATAAAAAAGACTATAGTGGAGGCAAGCGCCATAGATAAAAACACCATAATAGTTCTAAGAGAGAGGATGTTTCCGATAATTTTCGGAATATCGGCTTTGTCTTTGGACATTTCGCGAACGGCAATCGTAAAAAGTCCGAGGTCCGCGGTGATGCCGAAGAAAGCCAAATATTCGTATATTAACACATATTCTCCATAGCTTTCGAGAGAGAGGTAGTTTGTGCAGATTTTTACTACCATAAGCCCCAAAAGAGCAATCGCAATCTTGCCGACGAATTGGGATACAGTATTGGTTAGAATTTTTCGCGCGGTTGACATTTGTATTTGTGCACTTGATAATAACGGGGAAATATTACCCTTGTTTATGCACGAAATAAAGGCGGAATTGGAGAAACTAAAAGAGTTTATCGATAAGGCTTATGCCACTCAAAATATCGAGGATAAAAAGCACGAAATCATTCAGATGAATATTTTGATGGCTGAGGAAGGTTTTTGGAACGATCCGGAAAAAGCCGCTGAAGTTAGTCAAAAAGCCTCAAACTTAAAAGACCATGTCGAAAACTGGGATAGATTAAAAAATGAATGTGATTTACTACTTGAAATGATACCTTCAATACACCCTGAAGAAGACCCCGAAGGTGCTTTAGAGTTTAAAAGAATGGTAACAGAGCTTTCAAAAAAATGGAGAATTATTGAAGTCGAAACATTTTTAAGCGGAAGATATGATAATAGGAATGCAATTTTTTCAATACATTCAGGAACAGGAGGCACGGATGCCGAGGATTTTGCGGAAATATTAATGCGAATGTATATGAGATATGCTGAAAAGCGCGGATTTTTGGTTGAAATAATTGACAAAACTGTGGGAGATGAGGCGGGAATAAAGAGTTGTTCTTTTATTGTGAAGGGGAGATTTGCTTATGGCTATCTTAAGGGAGAATCGGGCGTACATCGATTGGTTCGGCTTTCTCCGTTCAACTCAAAACATACAAGGGAAACTTCTTTCGCGCTTGTCGAAATTATGCCGGAAGTGCATTTAAGCGATAAAATCGATATTTCGCCGGACGATATTCGGGTGGATGTGTTTCGGTCCGGTGGAAGCGGTGGACAAAGTGTAAACAAGACCGATTCGGCTGTGAGACTTACGCATATTCCTACGGGCATTGTTGTAAAATGCCAAAATGAGAGAAGTCAAATTCAAAACCGAGAACAGGCTATGGCAGTTCTAAAATCAAGGCTTGCTGTACTTATGGAAGAAAAACATGCCAAGGAACTTTCTGAAATAAAAGGTGAAAAAGTGGAAATGTCTTGGGGAAATCAAAGAAGATCTTATGTGATTCATCCATACAAAATGGTGAAGGATCACCTGACCGGATATGAAGAAAGCAACCCCGAGCGAGTATTTGACGGGGAAATCGACGGGTTTATTGAGGCGGAATTAAAAAAAGCGTAAATTTTATGATTTGTTGTTTTGAAGTATTTCAAAGGATAAGTGTTCCTAAAACTTCTCAAACATAAGCAATTAAAACACTTCTTGGAAAGAATTGTGCCTTTTTCAGAATTTTTTATGATTGTTTTTCAATGCTACCGTGGATGTAAGCCCGTGTTTCTTGTATGGATCGGTCTTCAATAAATCCCAAAATTTCTTGTAAGAAAGGTTTTATGTTTTCCGTATTGTCCGTTAAGAAAAATGTATCAATGCTCTTTGGATTATATTTAGCAAGTTTAGAAAACTTTTCGTTTGCATGAATTGCTTTAACCTTTTCGTTTATTTTGCTTAGACGTCTAATGAAAACTGCTTGCTTTGCTTGAGTTGATGAATTTGTTTCAATTTTCATCAAATATCCCAAACATAAATCCAGCTCTTCCATTAAAGAAAATCCGGATGGATCTTCGTTCAATATTTTTAACAAGGATTCTTTTAGCTTATCTTTTGCTTCTTGAGGGCTTATTTCAGGAGGATTATCGGGTCTAATGAGTTTTCGCATGATTTATTTATTAATAAGATGATATTACTTTCAAAAGTGAAGTTTTGAACTCCAAATAGCCAACTTTGACAATCTCGTCGCACCTTTCAAATGTTTCTATGTTTGCCATCCATGTACCCGATATGGGTAAATCCGGCTCTCGTGCTTGCATTGAATCAAGCATTGTGAAAAATTGGTCAAAAAACCTTCTTACTTCTTGTGAAACGTCCGTCAAACTTCTTGCTTCTTGTGAAACGTCCTTGAATATGTTTTTATAAAAAGAAGTTGTGTCAAACTCTTCATTTCTCATAAATCCCGCACCTAAAGCCACTCGATAACCATTTTTTTCAAAGGCGGTGGACTTTATAAATTTATTCGGTATTGATACCGATACATATGGTTGACCAAAATTCACTTCAACAAGATATAAATTATCGCTCATTTTTACTTGATTACGCTTGATATATTACAACATTTGTGGTATATTGTAAAGATGTTTAATTTGTATATATGACAAATGTGGAAAATTCAAACAGGATTGAGGCGGGGTATTTGCTTAGCAATACAAGTTTATCCGCTGAAAAAGATGGTGAAAGCTATATAATTTTCGATGCACTTACGATGGATAATATGCCTGAATATTTGCATGAAGATGCTGTTTACTCGGAAGCGATTGAACTTGTAGAAAAAACGCTTGGGGCGGGAATAAAACCGTATTTTGTTGTGGATAAAAAATATATAAAAACATTGATGAAGCAAGGATTAAAGCCTGGGTCTGATCTTGGAAATTCGATTGTTTCATCCAAAGGAAGTGAAATTTTAAATTTAAGGCTGAATGTGGATTTAAAAAATATTGGAGAAAACGATGTTGTCGTTGTTGTGAAAAATCCTGAAAGTTTTGTGTTTCAGCCGAAAATAGTATCAAAAGACGGTAAAGCGAGATTTTACGGAGCGGTTAGCTTAAAAAGGAAATTAAATCCTGAGGATCTTTTGGTTTTTGAGGCGAGGGATTTTAGTAAAGAAGTAGAAGAAAGAGAGAGTGGGGAAGAAGGAGCGTTTACCAGAGATATAAGACTGGAAACCGGAAAAGATGTGGCCCACCTGATGGGGGAAACCGTGCCTATTTCACGTGAAGATTCTTCAGTTCAGAATCTTTATGACAGAGTACTTGCAGAAACACAGGAAATAAAGCCCAAAGAAACTGATGAAATGGAAGGCCGAGTTAATACGATCGTTTTTCAGTTGTCTGGAGCCTTGGAGGATTCCGTTTTGCAAAGATATGATTTTGGGATTTTGGATACTTATGAAGAAAAAATATATGATTTGATTTTATTTCCCGATGAATATTTTGATGTAAGCGGCTTTACGGGAAAGCAGTTTGTACAGGTGAGAGTGCTTTTGGAAGAAAAGATTGAACCACTTAAAATGTTTGCACGACACTGCAAATTATTGACTGCAAGAGCAAGAGGAATCAATTTAAATACAAACTCGGATTTTGATGTAGACTTAGCGGGATTATCAGGAAAAGAAGCCTCTTTATTGTACGGTATCGTATCTTCGGATAAAAAAGTCGATAAAGTTTTTCTGGAAGAAGTTTTGGCTTTGAAAAAAGAATTGCAGGAAGAGGGCTTTAAATATTCTTATGATTACATTAAAAGATTCTTGAATTATTATCTTGATAAGGTGCGTGGTCTTGTTTAATTGTTGAGTAGAAATATTGTTTTGTATATTTATTAAATCTTGCGAATAATATAATTAAGGGCTAGAATTAGAGCTGTTTAAAATTATTATGAAGAAACTGGAAATACTTACAGGAAGTGAAAACCCGATACTTCGTGCGAAAGCGGGAAAGATTTCCGTTTTTGATGCGAAACTTAAGGCCCTCGCTTCCGCAATGAAAAAAACGATGAAAGAGTCAAATGGGCTTGGTCTTGCTGCTCCGCAAATCGGGAAAAGCATAAGAATGTTTACAATGATTTACAATTTCAAACAAAAAGATGAAACGGTGCTAACTGTAATTAATCCAGAAATTTTGGCTGTAAGCGAAGATTTGTGCATAGATGACGAAGGATGCTTGAGTCTTCCCGGCATTTGGAAAAAAGTGAAAAGACCATGTGAAATTCAGGTGAAATTTTATGATATAAACGGTGCGCTTATGAAAATGACTTTAAGCGGCCTTAATGCTCGAGAATTTTTGCATGAAAACGATCATTTGGACGGAGTGCTTTTTATTGACAGGGTGGAGGAAAGAGTCTTTGAAGCGTGAAGGGATTAGGGGATAAAGAGAGATTATATTTTTCGTTTTTTTGTGTAGACAGCCTATTTATTGAGAATAAAAAAAACCGCTCTTATCGAACGGTTTTTTGATTGGTTTATTTATAATTATTTCAATTTTTTCTGCTCTACTGCAGCATTTAAAATTTCGCTTGCTCTTTCGATTGTATTTCCTCTTTTTCCAAAGGAATTACCTTTTTCGAGAGTCTCGAGTGCTTCTTGCCTTGCAGTTTCTAAAGCTTGAACTCTTGCTTGAAGTTGATCAATGGTTGCTTGAAGTTGATCAATGGTTGCTTTCTGTTCTAATTCTGTTTCTGATGCTTTTTTTCGAGTAGTGGCAAGGGTTTCTTGAAGACTTTCGATTTCTTCTTCTGAAGCTTTATATGTGGTTTCACGTCTTTTGTTGGCATAGTTTATCTCGCTCGTTAGTTGTTTGATGGAGTCGTCTTGTTCTCTCAATCGAGCTTGATATCCTTGAAAAAGTCCCGCTATTTGAGAACGAAGCCCTTCCGGGGTAGTAGCTAAGACTTCTGAATCTGAATATTTTTCAAACAATTCCATCGTCTCTCTATAACCTTTTATAATTTCTTGATTTCTTGAATCTTCTAAATCTGGACTATAAAGCCATAGAGTATCGCCCGAACCAATGTCAACCAACTGCAATTCATCACCTTTGGAAAAAAGGATATCGTTAGGGGTATTATTTTGTGAGTAATCTTCATACTTATGTACCGGTTCAAGATTAGGTGAAAGCTTTTTTTGTTCTTGCAGATCCAGAGAAGATAATATTCTATAAAATGCAATTCTTTGACCGATATGGTAATCCGTTTGAAAATCAACTTGGCGTAACTTTATTTTGATCCGATCAGAATTTCTAAGGGACAAGTTGCCGGAAGAATAATTCGGTAAATACTGTGGCATAACATGAGAACGAAGAGCAAGGAAATTTTCAATCGACCATCTTAAAAAATCCCGTTGTAGTCCATCAAAGTATTTAAGAAGCTTGTCAAAGTTCATATAATTAAGGTCTTCTTTTTGAAGAAATCCAAGAATTTTATATTGTTCATCCCTTGAAGAGGCCGCCTCCAAAGCAGTTTCAATAATCTGTTTTATATATTGTCTTAGTACTAGCCTTAACGGCGGACTATCCACTTTAATTTCAATAGCATTAAGAGCAGCTTCAAATTGTCTCTGATAATTATCCATTTTTTCGTCCTTCTCAATAGCTTTTAGGGTTTCTAAAGTTTTTTGATCGAGAGATACTTCAGCGGGTTTATTGCTCATAGTTTAAAAAGTTAGATATGATTTTTATCAAGATTACACTTTTTTGCTTTTTTGTCAAGCCCAAGGTTACTCGAATCTTAAGATACATTAATTCTTGACCCTTGTTTCTATATATTTTTTGTGTTATAATTTTGTGATTGTTTGTAACAAAAATAAAAATGAATAATTATCAATTATTTAGCTCAAGGCTCCTTTTTATGAGGGGAAATGAAAAAGCTATTTCTTCAGCTATGAGTGATTCAAAATTATTGGGCGATTTGCGTAGACCTGATGACAATGAAGTAGATAAAGGGGAAGCAAGAACTGAAGAAGAACAAAAACAAATTGAGAAGGAAGTTTCTGATAGAATGGAAAAAGAGATTCAAAAAAGAGCAGATGATATTGCCAGTCAATTAACTATTGCTCCAGAAGAAAATGGTTTTAAGTCTCCTGTTGATCAAATTTTAGGCCAAACTCCTTTTAAGGAAGGAGAGTTTGAACAAACTACAGCTGATTTTGAAAGAGCTAATGAAGTTTATGCATCAAAAACTGTGCAAAACTTTTTAATTGATTTGGTTAATAATGTCGAAAATCCTGATGGATTAGGTAATATTATTAGTCAATATGGCGATAGGCGGCTTGGAGGTAGAATCACGATGGGTGATTTTGAAATTAGTGCAGATAATTTAAATACAAAATTATTTAGAGCTTTGGGAAAACAAAAGGAAAATTTGTTTAGGGATTTAACAAATCCGAATTATATGATTCTTAAAGTTGATGAAGATGTTTACAAAGTTCCAGTTCAAGAGTTTTTTACTTACTCAAATAATGGTAGGTCTTTAAAGGCTTTATTGAAAAAAATTAAAAAAGTATATCCCAAATTGGATTCCGAAGAATTATTTAATGCAATAGGCGAAAAGGCACAAGAATCAGATGTCAAAGGTGGGTTTTATGTAGAAGATCGTCCAGAAAGTGAAGATTTTACTAAGCCAGAAGGCAAAAATCCAAGTTCTGGGCCTGTTAGGAGTGAAAAAGAAAGTGAAAAAACTGATAAAAATTATCAAGAGTTGATAAATAAAAATAGAGGGGACGTTTATAGTGCTGATAACTTATAATTAGAATATCTGGCGTCATTTTCCTTTGAGGATTTTGACGCCAGTTTTTTTATCGAGTATTACTTGTATTAAAGCCCTTTGACTCTATTACGAGGCAAATTTGGACTTTTTCCTCCTTGGGAAAAGTTTTACAGTAATCTCGAAGTGTCCTTTGGAATCGCCTTTTTAAGCTATCTTTTCTCCTTTTGGAAGATTTTTTTTGCTCTTGGACATTTTTTTCCATGCAGTGCAGATAGCACTGTCTTTGGTTCTGAATGTCTGAGATTTTTTTGCATTCTTCCTCGGAGATTTCTTGCGTGCTTTTCTGGGGCTTAGACCTTTTGACTTCGACAACTTTAGACCTTTCTTGGTCTTTGTTAGCCTCATCTTGGTCTTTATTGGCTTCTTCTTGAGCCTCTTTAGACCTTTCCTGGTCTTTGTTGGCTTCTTCTTTTTTTGTGGTTGTTGCTTGAGTTTCTGAATGCGTTTGATCACACCCCGTCAGAAGAGTGATCCCCATGAATAAGACCAATGCAAAGTATTTTTGCATGTTTGATTTCTCCGTTGTTGAAAAGAAAGGCTTGTTGTGTTTTAAAAGGACAGAATTAATTCTCGCACATTTTCCCACTTCTGTCAACCACCTGTTTGCTGTGATTGATATACATTACGCAGATATTGGACACGGAAAATGAACTAGAGGGATTTTAAAGCCTAAAAAAGGGCAATGGGGTAATCGTAAAAAACATGAAAAATAACAAGAATTTAAACTGATAGTTCTTTTATCGTAAAGTCATTTTCGATTTCTCGAATTAAAAAGACCATCTCCATGAGTGCTGCTAAAAGGCTTCTGTCTCTTGTTATTATACAGTCAAAATCAAATTTTTCTGAATTTTCAAACAAATTTTCCGGCTTATGTTTTTTTGATAAATAATCTCTTCTAAAAAATAATTTTGAAAAAATATCTTCAAACAAATCATATCGATACTTTTCAAGTTCCGCAGGAAGTAGTGATTTATAATTTTCGAGTTCGAAAATTATATCGTTTAATGTATCAAAAGAAATAAACGGAGATTCTATTCTGCTAAGAATAAATTTTACTGAGTTTTTTCTTTCTTCTTGCAATCTTAATTCGAAATCTAACTCTGGCTGGGTTAGTCTATTTAGTCCTTGAAACATTTTTTTGTAATTTTAATAAATATTTTTTATTAAGCTCTAAAAAAAGAGATCTTTTACTATATTTACAAATTGAACGACATGTAATTATATTACATTTTGCACATATTGCAAGCTTTTCGTTTTGAACTTCTAGAATACTGCAAAATGTTATTGAAATTGCAAAAAAAGATATGTTTTTTTAATTATTTCTTGGAGCTTTTAGTTTAGCCATTTTTTAAAATCTTCGATAAAATCTTTAAAGCTTTTTTTGTCGGAATTAAGCTTTTCTTCGTCTGAAAGGTCGCCAACGGGGAGGCTTTGATCGGGGAATATCAAAAAACTGTCCATGGGATAGCCAGGACGAAAGTGTGGGGAGAACTTTTCCGCAACTTTGTCTTCTCTTGTGTGGTGAGTAAAGAAAATTTCTTCGTTTTCTTTATTGGTAAAGGCGATTGCCATGTTCCAAATGAATTTTTTGTCTTTTTGCGGATATTTTATGAAAGTTTCTCTCCAAAATTCTATAATTTCAAGGTCGCTTAATTCTCGATCTTTACTCGCTCTTCTTATATAGACTCCCGGTTGTTCGTTTTCTGGAAGAAAATTGGTCATTACTGCTTCATCGACTGCTAGTGTAGGAAGACCGCTCAATCGTGAATACTCGCGCACTTTAAGGAGCGCATTTTCGAGAGGTGTGTGGTGCGGTTCCTCCACTTTGTGAGAAATACCGGCATCGTTTAAAGAAAGGTACTTAAAATCGCTAATGTCTTTGAGAAGACCGCTAAAGCGCGCGAATTTGCCGGGATTGTGTGTGGCTATTAGTATTTCTTTCATGTGTTTTTTATATACTTTCGAAGTTTTTCAAACAAGCGAAATCCTTTGGTTTTGTTTTTTAGACTTGATTTCTTTTAATTTTCAAGGTAAAAAATTTCACTTTATAAATAACAATAATAAAATGATTAATGATTTTTTAAAAGGATATTTTGACGAGGCAAAGGTGTTTACACCTCACGAATTTGCGAGGGAGGCTGTGGGAAAAATGCAGGAGACCAGCGCTATTCTCGGAGTAAACGGAATAGGAGCGACAATACTTTGTTCGGATGATCAGTGTTCAGCAGTGAAAGACGCCATTTCAGAGGGTGTTGCTAAAGAAATCGGGCCAAGTTATGGAGACCAGGTGAATGACTATCTTGCAAACAACAGATATCAGAGACGACCTTTCGGTGGTATTTTCATGCCTGGAAGCACATGGAGATCTCTTTCTCCGGCGGTTCACCATCTTCCTCAAAAAATAAAGGATCCGGCTCTTATTCTTTGGAATTTTCCGCATATCGGTTTTAACGGGGACGAGAATTCTTTTGGAAACTTTATCAGAGACGGTCATGAAAAACACACGACTTCCTGCGGAGCGCTTTGTGCCGTTTATAAGGCGATAATGAATGGACAAGAAATGCCGGAGGATCAGGATAAAGATGTATTAGAGCTTCATTCATACATTCGAAATATTATCGAAACAAATGGCATTTCAGACGAAGAAAACGGGCTTGGAATTTTGAAGACAACAATTTTTGCTCAGAGAGAACAAATCGGAAGGCTTGTAAACGAGCTTAAAATTCTTTCCGCCAAAGAAAGCGTGAAAGTGCTTCTTTTCAGCGGTATAGAAATCGACACCAACAACGAAGGAGAAAACGCAGATGATGATCTTTTGGCCGTGACCGATACTGTTTTTATTGAAAACGGCGAGGAGACGAGGCTTTAAAAAAATCCAGGAATATAGAGACGGCGTATTTGATAAGCAAAAAATAGTTTTTGGGTTTTACGATGAAACCGATTAGGCTCTTTTGTTTGTCTCTGCTATCGCAAAAATGATTGATAAAGTTTTCGCTGTCTCTATTTATGATGTCGAAAAGTAAGTCGAAGCTGCGATTTGACTTCATTCTGTCCCATAAAAATCTATAAAGAAGTTGTTTTTTGTAATAGGTCAGAATTTTGTTGTGCAACTGCATTTCTTTGTTGAAAATTTTAAGCGAAGAAGGCTTTCCCTGAAGGACTTTCGGAACAAGTTTTGAAGCTACAATTCCCGAAAGAATCGCTCCCTTAATTCCATCAGCGGCAAAAGCTCCGCAAAAACCGGCGGCGTCTCCGAGAAGAAGAGTGTCTTTCGTGAAGATGTTTTTAAGTGGCCCACTGATTGGAATTGTGTTTGTGAAGCTTAAAATTTCGTCCGTATCTTTTTCGATTTCGATAATGTTTTTTTCTTTTAGAATCCGAATAAATTCTTCGAGTTTATTTTCGGAAGCGTCTTTCATGTGCTTTGCCAAACCAAGACGAAAAGCCGGTTTTCCGTTTAAAATAGTAGGAGAAAGCCAACCACCATATCCCAAAGAAAAGTCTCCGAACCAAAAATGATAAACGGTTTTTTCGGGAGAAGTTCCCAGCTTTATTTTTCCATAAAAAACTTTTTCAAAACCCACCAAAAGCTTTTTGTTTTGAGAAAGGCCGGATGTTTTTTTTGCGACACCCGAACCTGCGCCGTCGGCCCCGATTAAAAACTTTGACCTTACGGTTTGAAGTTTTCCGTTTGATAAATATTCAATTTTCAAAGGGTATTTTTCTGTTTCTTCTCTGATTAGATTTTTAAATACCGAATTTATTTCGAGGGTGACATTTCCAGGAAGATTCTCGGACATTTTCTTGAGCAAAGCCGGTGTGTCGGTGGAATAAATCCAGGGCTCTTTTGTGTCCGAAAAAAGGACTCTTCTAAAATCCGTTCCCACAACGGCTATTTTTGTAATTTGGTTTGGTAAAAAAGGCTTGGGATCAAAAAAAGTTTCGATAAGCTCTTTTGTGGCTTTGGTAATAAGACCTGTGGATTCGATATGACTATCGAGCTTTTTCTTGCGGTCGAGAATAAGAATTTTGAGGTTTTTTGGAAGATGATGGCTGGCGGAAAGCCCGGCAAAACCTGCGCCGATAATAACAATGTCGTAATACATATTAATTTTTACACATCTTGACTTTTGCTGTGTTTCTGTTTTAATTAAGTGCTTTTATTTTAACAAAATTAAATGAACAAACAAATAGAGATACAGGGCGGAAATAATTCTTTCGATTTGGGGAATTATTTGGGACAATATTTGGAAGAGGCGACACATGTTCGTGAAGTGTGTGAACGAATTTCCGAGGCGCTTAAAACGGATCGACAACGAGAAGTGTTTTCCGGTCTAATTGATGGCAAAAACCATACTGAAATTGCAGAAGAATTGGGAGTGACGGACAGTAGAATCGGCCAAATCGTTTTTCAAATTCAAATGACGGCTATTTCGGTTCTTGAAGAATTGGAAGGCAGAGATTTTTCGCATCTGGCGGAGAGAAAAAGGACTCCGGCTCAACATAAGGCGTTTTTGAGGAGAAACGGAATCGAGTAGGCTTATTAAGAGTGCTCTTTAAACTTTTTATAAATTCTAAAAAGAAGATAAAGGGCTTTTTTGAAGGGAAAATCTTGTGCGGGGAAGTAGGAAATGCGATTTCCGCCGAATTTTAGTTTGAAATCGGTGACGCCGGCCCATGGGTGATTTTTGACATTCTGCGGTGAAATTCCGAGGAAATCATAGAATTTAAGGCCGCGATTTTTTGAATCTTGAATTGCCGTCCACTGTAAAAGGTATGGCGCCATCACATTTCTGTGAGCGTTTGAAGAGGCTCCGTAATAGTAAATCGCTGTGTCCTTATAGAAAGTGGCAAGCAGGCCTGCAATAATTTCACCCTTGTAGCTGGCAAGATAAAGAGTTGCCATATTTTTCGGAGAAAGCTCTTCCAGCATTGTTTCATAATATCGCTTGGGGTGCCCGAAAAAGCCATCTCTTTTTGTTGTCTCTTCAATTAGAGTGTGGAATTTATCGATATGCTCGGGCTTTTCGCATTTAAACACTTCTACGCCGTTTTTTTGGGCCACTTTGATGTTGTATCGTCCTTTCGGGTGCATTTGTTTTAAAATCTCTTCTGGTGGCATTGTAAGATCTAACACGAGGGTGTTTTCGGGTTGGGGAGAGTGAGATTTTAGAAACCCTGGAAACAGTTTTCCTTCCGTTTGGAGGGTGGGGGGATCTATTCTTAAGAAAACCGCATTTTGTTCTTTGGAGATTGGTTTAAGGAAGTCTGCAAGTTGTACGGGGTCAATATTTAGAGGTCCGCGAGGGCAATAGAAAAAGGAATATTTTTTAAAAAGGTTCATTTTGAAGACTAAAGTGCCCCCGACTATTCGATCGTTTTTATCTTTTTCAACGACAATAAAATAGCTTTGCTCTCTTGATTTTGCTTTAATTTTAAAATCGGCAAAATCGGTTGACTGGAAAATCGAAGAGGCATTTTCTTGTATCAAAAATTGCTCAAACTTCGCGTAATTTATAGGGGATAAAATTTCCATAATTTTATTATTTTGGTGATATTTTAAACATTTTTTATAAAAAAGATAATAAAAAACAAAGTGTACCAATCTTTTCAAGATTTGACAAGCCTTGATGTAGTGCGTAGAATGGTGTGGTTTTAACTGTATTTACTATGGAAACTCCAGAAGACGTTGAAAGAAAAAAAATATTAATTTCTCAAATTTTTGGTGCAGTTGAGTTTATTCGAGACAATGCGCTGCAAAATACAGACCATGAAGTACAAGATGTGGTTGAAAAGATAAATGATTTTTTTAGGGGGATACTTCAAATGGAAAACTGGGATTTGTACAGATCTGCGGAAGCGAGAAACTTGGCCTCTCCTTTTTTTTGTTATTTAGAGGTGTTGAGCACTTCCATGAGGCTGGAGGAGGAAGATTTGGAGGAGATGAGAAACATAATACAAGAACATACTCAAAGACTTGAAGAGATGCTTAAAGATCCTGAATTTGCGGGAAGACATGAAGTTTATAGAGAATAAAAAAAATTATTGGGAAAAGGGGCGGTAGCCTAAGTCTACCGCCCCTTTTTAGTTTTCGTTTTTGGACATTACTTCACCGGCGGGGAGCCGGAAAGGATGTTCCTTTGCCACTCTTGAGACACATCTTGTCAGCATCCCCGAGCATTCGGTCTTGTCATTTTTGAGACATTTCAAGTGCTCGATGATGCATTCCTTTTGCTTCTCAAGGTGGTTCTTGTATTTAAGTGCTTCACTATAGGCCTTGCGGCTCTTGGTGTCGCACTCGGGAATCTTCGCCAGGTTCTCCTCCTTTAAGGGAAGGAGACTGCTCTCCGCGGAAATGTCGATCTCCTCGGAAGGAAGGAGGCAAAGATGCATGTTGGCACTGCATGAACCCTGCTCCTCCAGCACACAATCCAGGTACTGCGGAACGCAGTACTGGGACTTCTTGAGGAGAGATTTCCACTCCTCAATCTGGGCCTTTTCCTGCGCGTTTTCGGCACAGGATGGGGTGTTGGTGACGAAGAAGAAGGAAGAGTGGACTTGTTCTCGCGTCGGGGCTTCGGGAGCCAAGAGCCCACCGAGTCCCATAACGAAAAAATACAATCCCCCGAGAAATAGAGCCACCATCTTACTAGAATCCATTGTCAAAGTCCTCCTTTTTTGTCCGAATCCGTTTCAGACAAAGGGCATTATGGCATTTTTATGGGTTTTGTCAATGAAAGGTTGTGGGAGGTTTTCGAAGATATATAAAAAAAATTCAGGAGGAAAAAAAGATAAGTCCAAAGCGAAGCTTTGAAGGGATAAGCGCTGGCGCGCTCGGTTAAAAAGAATTGCAGAGTGGCACTACTAAAAGAAGTCTTGCTTTTGGGGACTACTCGGTTGGTTTTCTCTAGTCCTTGTGGTTTGTTCGATGAGAGATACAAATTTGATGCGGAGCATCAAGTTTAATTCATCTTTTGTCTTATGAAGGCAGGGATGTCGAGTTCGTTTTCTGTGTGCTTGATCGGCATCTGATTTTGAGACTTGCCACTCATCGAAGAAGAAGAGCCTCCTTGAATCGATCTTGAGCCAAATGCTCCGGTGGATCTCATATATGAACTTTCGTTTTGTTTGTAATCAAAGCCCGTAGCGACAACAGTAATCTTGATTTCGCCCGTGTATGAATCGTTTATCACTGCACCGAAGATGATATTCGCCTCAGGATCAGCAGCCTCGGTAATAACTCTCGCAGCTTCGTCAACTTCAAACATAGACAAATCGTTGCCACCGGTAATATTGAAAAGTACGCCTTTTGCTCCATCGATAGACATCTCGAGAAGAGGACTTTCGATTGCGGCTTTGGCAGCTTCCTGTGCTCTGTTTTCTCCGGTACCGTAACCGATACCCATAAGAGCGGAACCTGCGTTTTCCATAACAGCTTTTACATCCGCAAAGTCCACATTGATCATTCCATGAACCGTGATCAAATCTGCAATACCCTGGACACCTTGTCTAAGAACATCGTCAACAACAGCAAATGCGTCGTTTAGAGGAGTCTTTTTATCAACAAGAGCCAAGATTTTATCGTTTGGAATCGTAATAAGCGTATCAACTTTGTTTCTTAAATTTTCAAGACCGTCGTCTCCTTGTTGTTTTCTTCTCATACCTTCAAAACCGAATGGCTTTGTGACGACAGCGATTGTGAGAATTCCCATTTCTCTTGCAACGTTTGCAATAACAGGGGATGCGCCCGTACCCGTACCACCACCAAGACCGCAAGTGATAAAAACCATGTCTGCACCTGCAATAGCTTCCTTGATTTCTTCAATTGATTCTTCAGCGGCTTGTTTTCCAATATCCGGATTTGCGCCAGCTCCGAGTCCTTTTGTCGTGGCACGACCGATATTGATTTTATTTGGAGCTTCGTTGAAATATAGGGCCTGAGCATCTGTATTTACACCGATAAATTCAATTCCTTTCACCCCGGCTTTAATCATTCTGTTTACCGCATTGCCTCCGCCTCCACCGACACCAAGGACTTTAATATTTGCGACAGGCGTAATATCGGGAGTCACTTCCATCGTTCTGGATTTTCCTATTATGGGTATATTTTGTTTTCTCTTTGACGAAAAAAGGTGTTTTAAGTCTTGGTTGTCTTGCATCATGGATTTAAGTGGTTTTTAAATTTTGCGTAGGCCTTATTGTGAACTCTGGTTGACATAAAGTCAATATGAAATCTAATTTTATCACTTCGCTTTTTTGGCTAATTATGGCGCAATTTTCTTTAGCCAAGATTTTAGGCCGCCAAGACCTTTCTTGAAATTTAGTCCTTTGATTCCGGCCGTAAGACCTCCGTGTTGTCTATATTCAAATCTTGAACCCCAAATGAGAAGCCCGATTGCGGTGGCGTAAGCCGGATCGTCGATTTTATCAACCACTCCGTCGTAGTTTTGCGGAAATCCGAGTTGGGCAGGTAGGTTTAAAGTTTCTCTAGCTAAATCAATTATTCCGGGAATTTTCGATGCCCCTCCGGTGAGAACAACACCTGCAGGTAGCATTCCGTCGCGATTGATTCTGGCAAGTTCGTCTTTTACCAAAAGAAAAATTTCGTGATATCTGGCTTCAATTATTTCGCAGACTTGCTTTTTTGAAACGATGTGCGTGTCGAGTTTGCTAACAAGAGAAAGGTCGATGGACTCGCGATCGTTTACATCTTCCGGAAGAACCGAGCCGTATTCAATTTTGATTTTTTCCGCTGTGTCTATTGATGTGCGAATTCCGATAGCCACATCGTTTGTGACATTTTCGCCACCAACGGGAATTACAGCGGTGTGAACAGTGGCTCCGTCTTCAAAAACGCAAACCGAAGTACCTCCGCATCCGATATCAATTACCACAACGCCAAGTTCTTTTTGTCGTTTTGATAAAACGGCTTCAGCAGGAGCTAAATTCGTAGGGATAATATCATCGATATCCACTCCGGACTGAAGAACGCATTTTTCAATGTTCTTAATAATCGGCTCAAAGCCCGTGACAATATGAGTCTCTACTTCTAGGCGAATACCCGTCATACCAACCGGATATTTGATTCCTTTTTGCTCGTCCACTGTGAAAGTTTTCGGGATAATTCGAAGGATTCGTCTGTTTGAAGGTATAGAAACGGCCTGTGCGGCTTGTATCACTCTGTCTACATCCTCTTCGCTGATCTCATTTTCCGCTTTTGCAACGGCTATAACGCCTTTTGAATTTATCGAGTCGAGATTTGTGCCTCCTATTCCTAAGAAAACATGATTTATCGGCTCTCCAGCCATTCTTTCCGCATCTTCCAAAGACGATGAAATCGAGTTTATCGTTTCCTCAACATCAATAACTGCGCCTTTCCGAAGCCCTGTTGAAAGCGCCAATCCTACTCCAATTATATTTGGAATGGGATTGTTCTCTTCCTGAATTCCGACTACCGTGCGTATTTTAGAGCTACCTATATCTAGGCTTGCTACCACTTTTGATCTGGCCATAAGTTTTAGAGTATTTTTTTATACTGTCCGATAATAAAGCAAATTAATTTTCTATACAAATAATTTTGTTTGATTCGAGGTGAAAAAGAGGGGAGTTGATTAGTTTTTTTGTTCGGTCAAAGGTGGCCTTAAATCAACCTAAACCACCCTTTTAAAAAAGCGATTTTTGCTCAAATTTTTCTTGATTTTTCTTTTTTTCGTAAAGTTTGGTCATGGTCTCCATTCTTTTTTTCAAACTCGGGAATTTCCATTTTTCCAAAAAGGCTTTCAGGGAATTTTCATCAAATTCGTAAATTTTTGATTTTTCCAAATCCAGTGAAATCGGAGAATCTTTTACAAGTGTTCCTATTCTTTTCGACATGAAAGCGTTTTCTTTTCCACTTATCAATTTTTCTTTCAGCGCGCCTTTAAAATCTTCGATGTGCTCGTAAATATTTTCAAGAGAACCGTACTCACTTAAAAGTTTTTGCGCAGTCTTTTTGCCCACTCCGGCAACACCCTTAATATTGTCCGAATTATCCCCAAAAAGGCCTTTAAAATCAGCCATTTGCCCGGGAGAAAGCTCATATTTTTCCCGAACGGTTTTGTCATCAAACTCGATCATCTCGCTCACTCCTCTAATCGGAGCAAGCACATGCACTTTTTCCGAAACCAACTGAATGGCATCACGATCTCCGGTGAGAATCAGGGTCATTAAGTCGGAATGTTTTTCGGCTTGAGTAGCCAAAGTTGCAATCAAATCATCGGCCTCAAATCCTTCAAGTTCAAACTGAGGAACAGAGAAACTTTCCAAAAACTCTTTTGCACCGGGAAATTGCGTGTATAAATCATCTGGGCCTTTGACGCGAGTGCCTTTATATTCTGCATATTCTTCATGCCTAAACGTTTTTCCTTTTTTATCAAAGCATACACAGAGATAATCCGGAGCTTCTTTTAGTAGAACATTAATTAACATTGAGCAGAAGCCCAAAACGGCCTGTACACTTTCGCCGTTTTCATCTTTCATTGGGGGAAGTGCGTGGTAGGCTCTGTGAAAAATAGAATTTCCATCTACGAGAATAAGCTTTTTCATAATGTTTATTATATAAGTCAAGCCCTTAGTTTCGACTTGTAGGCTTCAAATATGGTATTATGTACAAATAAAAATAAAAACAAAAATGCCATATCAAAGTGTCGATGAAACGATAGCACAAAAAACGGACAGAAAAAAACGGCTTTTTGGTTTTTTAAAACTTTCAAACACTAAAAAAAGACCCCTTATTTCAATTATTGCGGACAAAGAATTGTCGCAGGCGCAGGTATCCGTTTTAAGGCAATTTAACGAGGCGACTTCAAGCCTAAATGCGGATTTTTTAATACTCTCCGATTCAGCTTTGGACGGGCTTTCAAACTTTCATTTTATTGAATTCAATTTGGGAAACAGAGAAATGGTACTTGAGGCTTCGGATCTTATCATCGCTTATGATTTCAATGATTTGGAGGAGGTTTTTATGCAGGGTTGTGTGCCGATTTGTAAAGAAAGGGAGGGTGCACAGAATTACAATGCACAGGAGGAAAGCGGGAATTCGTTTATAATAAAAAACGATAGCGTTTACGGGCTTTTTGAGGCAACTGTAAGAGCTATCGAAACTTTTAAATTTCCTTGGGATTTTAAACATATTGTGAGAACGGGCATGAAAATCCAAAAATAATTATTGGAGAGATCTTCCCGAGGATCCCACGCTTGAACCGATATTTGTGACGATGTCTATGATATCGCGGAAATTGATGTATTCAATGATATTTAGCCCCATCAGTTTTCCAACTGTTCCGACTATTACAGTGGCCATAATCGTGATAATCAAGCCTACGATTGCGTACCTGATTGTAGATACCGCGGATTTGATTTTGTCTTCTTGGCCTCCCGAGAGGATGAAGGAAATACCTCCGATGAAAATAAAAATCACCGATAGAAAAGCCGCGGCAATTATGGCGTATGCTATACCGCGGTTTATCAATTCCACTATTTCATAATCGGCGGCTGCTTCGATAATCGACTTGCCACCGTCAGTTGAAACTAAATTGTTGGCCATAATTAATATTATTATGAAATAAGCTTAAGAGATTTAAGCTTAAACTTTTTCCGGTTCTACAATTTTAAGATTTACTCTCGCATTGTTTTTTGAACCGATGATTCTTAGCAAAATTCTTAAGGCTTTTGCTGTTTGGCCGCTTTTTCCAATGATCTTTCCCATGTCTGAGGGATTGACTTTTAGGGTAAGAAGTACACCCATTTCATCGATGTCTCTCGAAACTTCAACATCATCGGGATTTTCGACGATCTGGCTTACGACATACTTAACAAATTCTTGATCTGTCGCCTGGTTAGTCATTGTTTGTAGGTTAGGAATTATTACATTTAAGTAAGAGGTAGTTTTTTGCCCCTGAAATTATTTGCGGAAATGTATTTAGAAAAACTAAGCGGCAGGGGCCGGGCTTGGTTGTTCCGCGGGTGCTTTCTTTTTCTTTGCTTTCTTTGTAGCCGGATCCAAATATTTATCCATATCGGAGAAACCGTCTTTTTTGAGAAGAACAGCTAAAGAGGGGGAGGGCTTTGCTCCAACGCCGACCCAATAGGTGACTCTTTCTTTTTTGACGGTGAATTTTTTTGGATTTGTCGCAGGAAGGTAGTATCCAAGTTCTTCAACAACATGACCACCTTTGATAGCGGCGGTATGCTCCTGAACGATTACTTTGAAACTTGGTTGTCCTTTTTTTCCCGTGCGAGATAGTCTGATTTTTAGCAAGGTATTATTTACTTAAACGGATAAAACTGATTTAACGAGCTAAATATTAAATAGAAAGGATTTAAAGTCAAGGGAATTTGGAGCTAAAAGAGCGATATTCATAATTTTACCGGAAATTTTTGAACGTGAAAAAGGGGAGACCGCTTGTGGCGATTTCCCCTTTGTGCTAGCCGGAGACGAGGATGGCTATGATTATCCCCGACAGCGTCAATGCTGTCAGGAGCACCATGTAGCCGATCCATCGTAGCGCGGCCTTTTCGTTAACTTCTTCGATTTCTTCTTCCACTTTGACTTTCTCCTGTGGGGCCGGGGCGGTGAGCCTCGGCCGTGGTTTCGGGTTTGCGGGGAGACGGATAATGGGTTGAGCCAAATCCTCGGCGGAGGGCTTCTCCCACTCGCCGGACACCAAGGTCCGGGAGTCGAGGAGCGGCTTCTTACGAGGACGAAAGGCCACTTGCCCTTCATCCGAGCTTGGGTCGTGGAGGGTTGAGCCTCCGCGACCGTGCTGATCCGTCTCAATTTTGAACCGGGCTGTTTTTTTCTCGCCGTCCGTCATTGTTCCTCCTTGTGTTGCGGACGAAGTGGAAAAGATCAAGAAACTACTTTTTAAAAATACGCCATTTTTCTATTTTGTCAAGGCCCGCTGTTTTTAGGGGAGAGTAGCTGGGTTTTGTTAAATTAACTTGACAATTTTGGGGTTTTGGTTAAAACTATAAATCTTTTTATTAAAAGTGCCATTATGGAAACCTATTCGATAAACGATACGGAACAATTAAAAAAACTTGCACGCTACGAGGGGAAGTTGAAAAAACTTGGATACTACGGCGAAAGGTATATAGAAGCTATGGAAGATGCAGCCGATATAAAAGACACTCAATACCTAACTCCGAGTACTTTGGCTTTCGTAAAAAAAGATCCTGTCACGGGAGAACCTAAGGGGTTTCATAAAATAATCGGTGGAGAAAAAACATATGAAATGAATAAGGACGAATTGGGAAATAAAAAGCCGGTGCTCGGGAAAGCTGTGGTAAATTTCGAGAATTTCCTTTCGGGTATTTGCGGTGAAGAAAAAAAGAAAGAACTCGAATATGTGTTTGAGGGCCTTGATTTCGAGCAGGCATTTGCAATGGTTAACGACCAGATACAGATAATTTACGAAATAAGCACTTCATTCAAAAAGAAAATATTCTTTTTGAAAAGAGGAATTGAAGATCTTACAACAAACGCTTCTGACGTATATTCAAGCTCTCTAAATTATGTACTATCCGACTTTGTAAACTTTGAGACCGTTGAAAAAAAAGATTTTGAAGAGACTTTAGAAAAAGTGGAAGATATTCATATTAGAGCTTTACGGGCGGTTGGGGCGAGTGAGGAAAAAAAAGAGGAAATAAATAAATATTTTGAGTATTTGAAGTTGCTTTTTTCCGAGAGAAAAGACTCAAAAGATAAAGAAAAACAGCTCGAGGAAATAATGCTTATTCTAAACGATCTGCTTTGGTATTTTCAGGATATATTTTTTGAGTTGCTGAGGGAATTTTCGGAAATGAACGAAAAGGATTTTGAGGACCTTGCTTGGGCGACTTTTTCAATTCAATCCGACTTTCAGGAACTTGCTAAGTCTTTTCAGGTGGATTTTTCGAAATATGAAGAGGAGTTTTCAGAAATACGAAAATCTTGCACGGAAAGAGATCCCATTTATTGTAACAATTTACAGGATAGGGCTGAGGATAAGGCTCTGATCTTGTCCGGATTAAACAGACTTTTTCAAATCGCTTCAAGTGCAGAGGAGCTTAAAAAAATCGGTGAACTAATCAACAAAATCGAGCCAAACAACGACAACAATAGACCGATGAAAATTAGGACTGTGCCGGAAACTTTCTTCAGCGAGGCTGAAATCAGGGCTCTGCGTTTGTATTTTGCACACGTGCAACTTTCCATTTCAAATGCGAAGGAAAGCTTTTTAATGAGAGAACTTGAGGAACTTATTTTTGTGCAAAAGGAAGTGGAAAAATTTGCGACAGCTCTTGAAATAAAAACAAACAGATTGATTATGCGACTCGAAAAATCCGATTTGTCCGATGAGGTGAAGGAATATTTGTTTAGAAAAATAATGGACACCGAGTATGGCCTTGTGGTTCGCGATAAAGAAACCGGTCTTTCAATTTCCACTTTTGAAACGGAAAGGTATAAGGAAGGGGATAGATGGTTTTACATGCAAAGCGAAAGAAGAATTCTTCCCAATTATGAGCCGATTCTTCGCCCACATTCACAAAACGCCGAGACTTTTTTTGGTGCTAATAAAAGAGAGTTTCAGATCAGTGACCAAGAATTACTAAAAAGATATCGAGATTTCGAAAAATTTGTAAACAATTCTCCGGCTGAGAGGGAAGATCTTGAAAATGCTCTTATGGATGAGCAACAAATTGAAGAAATCATACTTAGTGAAAGGAATATCGAGGAATTAACATCAGAAATATTCTCTCTAATAAAAGCATCCGAAGAACACGGCGTAGACGTAAGACAAGAAGCGCTTGAGTTGTTTTTAGAAATAAGCAGAACCTTGAAAAAAACCAATGAAAAAAAGAGAGGAATAATTGGTGCAAAATTAAAAATTTCGGATTTGGCTTTTGGAAAAAAAATATTCAAAGCTTGTTTAATCGATTATTTTTTGGGCTTTTCCGAGGAAAATAGGATAAAAGTAGTTGATGCGATGAAGTCACTTATTTTATCCTTTCAAAAACTTAAAGAATCTTTGTCCTTGATGGCAGGGATTTTCAATGATGAAAAAATGGGTGCTCAATACAAAAAAATTGGGAACCACATAGACTTGATAACTTCAAAACTTCGAGGCTTTAAAAAGGATTTTTCGGCTTTTGCGAAAAAACTGAAAAAGAAAACCGCTGTAGTGGAGGATCTTTACTCTATAAATCACAAACTTCGGGCTCTTGAATATGACTATAATTTTATCTCAAACCTTATCACCGTATATTTTGAGCAGGCGGAAATTCAAGAGATTTCCAGAGATCAAACGGAAAGGCTTTTTGACGCCATTGACAGTCTTTTGGGCCTCGGTGGCATATTTTCCGAAACGGATGTTCGGGCGTTGTCTCTTATGTTTTTAAGCCAGAAAATTCCTTTTGACTTATATCCCAATAGCGACATTTACTCGGATAAAATTTGGAAAGATTTTCAATACGACCTATTTTTCTCGGCTATGGAAGCGAAAACAAGGCATGAAGAGCTACTTTCAAGCCTTCTTCCTCAGTTATTTAAAATGAAGGAATACATCGCTCAAAATGACTCTATTGATGAGGATAGAAAAGCCTTAATCACTGAACAGCTTGAGCTTGCAGAGTGGGGACTTTCCGGAAGAGTTCTTGCCACTAAAAAGCCTACATTTGAAGACAAATTTTTGATGAGTATCCGAAACGGAATCGAAAGAAAAATTCAAGAAAGAGCGGAAATTGAGGAAACGATTGACATAGCAGAGGAAGAAGATTTACAGGAGGCATACGAATTGCAGGAAAGCGATGAAGAGATTTTGAAAAAAGCCGGAGTGTTTAATATAGACAAATTACTTTTCAGATATGCGATCCCAAGTGCCGTTGCGACGATGATTGCAAGCCTTGTGACGCTTGCGATTAAAGACAATGATAAAGAAGGGGCGGACCTTTCTCAGGAAAATGTTCTCATGGCTTCCGTGGAAAATCCGGGACTTGTAGAAATGGAGAAGAGCGAGATCGAGAGGAAATATGAAACAGGGGAATTGATTTATGGAAGTGAAAATGAAAACGATAAATTCGGATTTGAGCTTTTGACTATTATTGGTGAAGGAATCGGAAGCAAGGAAGAAGCCGAAAAATATTTTAATTCGTTGGACTCAAAGGCCAGAAAAGAAATAAACCAAGTTCTTAAAGCGAGCATTTCGCTGGAAGAAATTTCTCAAATGAAAAAGAACATATAATCCTAGTTTTTTATTCGAATCGGGCGTGTTCCAAATTAAAGTCGAGCATCTCAACCGCGGTTTTGTCGCCTTGTTTAAAGTCTTTTAGAATTTTTGTAAGTACCCTAAACAAAGATTCGTTGATTATAGAAACTTTTCCCGCATTAAAGGTCTCCCCATAAACGGCCGTAAGAAGGCCTTTTTTTCCAAGAAGAGGTTCTACGGAAGAAGACATTAAGTTGATTACAAATTGAGGATTATTGAGCCACTCAAGCGTTTTTTTGGTTGTCCAAATTGCAAGAGGATCGGAAGGTATCGAAAGATCTTCGTCTAAAATTTTGCCGTACTCTTTAAGCCTTTGATTGGCATCTGGAAGCACCGCGCCGTAAGTGGTATAAAAGCTTGCGAGGTTTTGAGTTACAATTTTCAAGGCTTTTTCATATTTCGGATAAAAGGCGAATGTATCGGGATTTTTTCGTTTAAAATCGATGAGTTCCTTATACATTTTTCCAAATTTTGAACTGTCGCCCATAAACATAACCGCAAAACGATCGGGATTGTATTTTTGCCAAAAGGAAGCGTCGGATTCGAGCTCCATAATAAGGCCAAGATTTAGATCAGCCTCGCGTCCGGCACGAGAAGCGCCCTCTGGAAGGCGAAGTTCGAAAATCGCTTTTCTACCAGCTGAACTCTTCTTTTTTTCAACAAAGAGATCAATGCTGAAACTTTTACCGACTTCTCCGTTTTCAATTTTAGCCAGAATTTTGTCGTCCGTGGCGCGCATAAAAGCCAAAATAAAATTTAGTGCGCCGTCGGAATCGGTAATGGAATCACCGTATTTGTTTAAAATAAGCTCCCAAGATTTTGAGTTTTTCAGGTCCTTTTCTTCGGGATTTAAATTTGCGATTTCGATAATCGCCGAACGATTTTTTTCAAAAAAGGCTTTTGTGCCGGGTGTAAAATATTTTTCGCATGAAAGAATTTTTTCCGCTCCTTTCACGTACTCTTTGAGTTTATCGGATTTTTGTTTGTGAACTGCGGTATCTACCGAAGCTTGCACTCGAAGAAGGCTTGTCTCTTTATCAGACATAAGATTTTTCAACTCCGGGTCTTTTTTATATTCCCCGAGATCGAATTCAACCGTAATTGTATCTCTTGAAGGATCTTCTCTGAGTTGGTTTCGAAGCTCCTGAAGCTCCGATTGAGAACGCCATTTTACGGCTTCTTTATCTTCGGAAAAATCAAAATCTTGATCCAAATTTTCTCCTCCTGAGTTTTTTAAGTCATCAATTCCCATGTTTTTGTTTTTATTATCATATAATTATATATGATTTTTCGGGATTTTTCAATGCGGTTTGGGCTAATAAAGGGGATTGTTATCTTTTGGTCTGTGTGCGGAGATTGTTTAAAATGTCGGAGCCGGCTTTTTCATTGAAAAGGGAAATGAGTTTTTCCTTTTTCATCATCACTTCCTGAGCAAAACCGGGGCCTGAAACATTGACAAGCATATATGTGTCGTGAAAGGAAGCGGGGCTTATGTGCGCGCTTAAGTCCTCGATTTGGGGAAAAGTTTCGGAGAGAACGTTTCTGAAAATTTGGCACATTTGGGAGGATTTAAGCTCCTTGGAAACGCCAAAACGCCTGGATGCGGGTATTACGAATTTTTGAAAAGGTTCAAACATTTCCGGTGATTATATCAAAACTTTTTTTAGACATACGTTCCCACGAAAAGGAATTGGCGTGTGCAAAGCCTTTTTCAACGAGATCGGCTTGTCGGTCGGCATCGGAAGCAAGGCTTTCGATTTTTTGCGCAATGTCACTTGTGTCGTATGGGTCGAAATATACCGCATTTTCTTTGAGAACTTCGGGAAGAGAGGATGCGAACGAGGCAACGACGGGGGTGCCGCACTTCATCGATTCAAGAGGCGGAAGGCCGAAGCCTTCGTAGAGAGATGGAAATGTGAATATGAAAGCGGCGTTGTAGAGGTGACTGAGTTCTTCGTTTGAAACGGAACCTGTGAGAATCACATCTTTTTCGAGGTGAAGGGCTTTAATCGTGTCGGGGACCTCTTTGTATAGCGGATCGGGCTTGCCTGTGAGAACGAGTTTTAACGGTTTTGCAGTTTTTTCTTTTAAAATAGCGAAGGCTTCTATAAGGCGCGGAATGTTTTTGTGGCTTCGCCAAACGCCTGCGTAAAGCAAAAATTGTTTATGATTAAGCCCAAATTTTTTGAGAGTGGGAGTCAGAAGATTTGCATCGTTGATAAAAGTGAAGTCGTCGGAAACGCCCAAATGGGTGACAAAAATCTTTTTCGGGTCGGCTTTCATAAATCTTATGAGGTCGTTTTTTGTGTATGTGGAAACAGAAATTATTCGTTTCGCCTTTTTCACAGCGTGACTTACCGTGAGATTATATGCGAGGCGGTGGTAAAATTTGTTCATTTTTTGGCCGGGGAAAAGCGAAAGAGTGAGGTCGTGGATGGTGACTGTAAATGGGCGGTTGTAAAAATATGGGATATTGAAGTGCGTGAAATGTATGGTGTCGAGATTCTCTTTGTATAGCGCTTTTAAGAAAGTCGTTTGCTCTTTTAAGGAGTAGTGTCCGGCGTTTACAAGAATCTTTTTTGCGTGCGGAAAGGCTTTTTCATCAAAATTTTCGAACTCGGGGGAATTGAAAAACAAAACGAAATCGTGTGGGTTTTTGAGTGTTTCGTTTAATTTGAGTATTCGAGTGACGAGTTCGTGCGTGTATCTGCCGATACCATAGTAGGTGGAATACATTCTGCAATCGATGCCTATTTTCATTTTATTGGTGTTTTAATTGCCTTTGAGAGGGCTTGCCGAAATAATACACAAAATCTCTTGTCAACGAAATAAAAATATAATACGATTCCTGCGCCTTAGGGATTCCTTGGGTACACTTAAAAATTTGAATGGAGCGGTAGTTCAGCTGGTTAGAACGCCACACTGTCACTGTGGAGGTCGCGGGTTCGAATCCCGTCCGTTCCGCCATTTAAATTCAGGCTTTGGTAAGCCGATTTTTTATTTGTATTGAAAGGTGGCGTTTTTTAATATTTTTTAATAATTTTTTAATCTTTTTGTGATTTAATAAGAGTGACTTTTTTTAAAAGAATGTTCCGAGTAAATTTTAACTATTTCCAGAATGATAGAAACTTTTGATAAAAAAACATCTAAGAATTCGATTGAACAATCGATTGAAACCTTAAATGAATTGTTGGACAACAAAATTTCCGGAGAAAAAATTCCAAGCGTAAAGGAACAGCTACGAGACTTGTGATTAAACGAATCTTGCTTGAATATTTTATAAATCGTGATAAAATATGTACATAAAATGGTACATAATTAGAAATATATGATTACTTTGACAGCCACAAATGTTCGAGCAAATTTGTTTCAGATTGTAAAAAAAGTGATAAAAGGGCGCGTTCCCACAAGGGTTTCCTCAAAAGACGGCAATGTGATAATCATTTCCGAAGAGGACTATGAAAGCATACTTGAAACGGCGGAGTTGTTGTCCTCTCCGGGACTTGTGAAATCCTTGAAAAAAGCCGATAGGCAAATTGAAAAGGGAGAGGTTTTTGGTTTTGATGAAGTCTTCAAAAAATGAAAAAATATCAAATTGTTTTTACAAAACAAGCTTTCAAGGATGTAAAATCTCTTTCTCCAAAGCTCAAAGAAAAGCTTAAATTTATTCTTCAGGAAGTAATTTCCGAAAATCCCTTTGCCGGCAAAAAACTCCTCGGAGAGCTTGAGGGAAATTATTCTCATCGTTTAGATTTGAAGAATCGAATCCTATACGGTATCGACAGGGAGAATTATATCGTTTATATCAAGCGAGCAAGGACTCATTATGGGGACTAGTTTTTATCTATATGGCGTGAAAGTTCCTGCAATAATTTAAATTATCTCCTTCACCAAATTCTTGTAATCGTCGAGTTCACTGATCATTATGAGTAATTTTGCGAGGCGGTCGGAGTCGTGGCGAATGAAAGACCTTATGTTTGCGAGCTTGTCGGCTTTCGAATAGCTTGTGCGGGTGCGACTTAAAAGGTCCGATTTGATTATTTTGTAAGAGCGACTTGCGACTTTTTCGGGATTAAATGAAATGAGGAGTTCTTTGTTGCTTTCGTATTTTTCAACGAGACTTGCTACGGGCTTTTTTGTATTGAAAGTGACAAAATTTATTCTCGGTGCGCCGATGAATCCGTTTACAGAAGCGACATAATCATCCAAATCGAAATTTTCCGTGTGGCCTTTTTTGTTTACAAGATTGCAATTGTATACGACGGTGGCTTTTGATTCGCGAATGGCCTTGGAGATGCCGTTTACAAGCAAATTTGGGATAATACTGCAGTAATGATTTCCGGGACCGATCACTATAACATCGGCTTCGTTTATAGCTTTCAGGGCCGATTTATTCGCCTTTGCCGAAGGGTTTAAATATATTTTTTCGATACCGATTTTTTCAATGTCAAAACTGTGATTTATTTCGTCCTCTCCTTTGATTTTTTTGCCGTTTTTAAGCTTAATGAACAAATTCACATCATTGTCCGTGACGGGAACTACATTTCCTTTCACATTTAAAATTTTGATCGCTTGCTCAACGCCTTTAGAGAAACCGCCGGAGGTCTTTTCGAGTGCGGAAAGAAAAATGTTTCCAAAATTGTGGCCTTCGAGAGTGCCGGAATTGAAACGATAATTAAAAAGGTCGCGAATGGCTTTGGACTGGTCGGAAAGGGCAACTAAGCATTGTCGCACATCTCCGGGAGGAAGAACTCCCAGATCATCTCGCAGACGGCCCGTAGAGCCTCCGTCATCGGCCATGGAAACTATCGCTGTGATATTTATTTTGTAGTTTTTAAGTCCTTTCAGTAGGGTGAAGCTTCCGGTTCCACCTCCGATTGTGACAAAATTCAGGGTTTTCATAGGGGATATTTGGTGCTAAAAATCAGTTTTTAGTAATGCATTGTTTTTATGTTTTTCGATTGCTAATGCAATTAATTTGTCGATGAGCTTCGAATATTGAATTCCCGATGCGCTAAACAATTTTGGATACATACTTATTGATGTGAACCCGGGAATTGTGTTGATTTCGTTTATGTAAATTTTATTACTTTTTGTAATAAAGAAATCGACTCTTCCCATTCCTTCGCAGCCTAATATTTTGTAAGCCTTGATTGCCATGTTCTGAATTTTTTCAATCATTGTTTGGGAAAATTTTGCGGGAATTTCCATTCTTGCTCCGTTTTGATCCAGGTATTTAGCCTCATAAGAGTAAAAATCGTGTGTGGGAAGTATTTCTCCGGGGACGGAACAAATCGGGTTATCGTTTCCCAGGACCGAACACTCAACTTCTCTTCCATCGATAAATTCTTCAATAATAATTTTATTATCATAAATGAAGGCATCCTCTATCGCTTTGGAAAAATCGTTTTTATTTTTCACTTTGCTAATACCAACCGAGGATCCGAGGTTCGCTGGTTTAACGAAAAACGGTAAACCGAGGGAGGTTTTGATTTTTGAAAAAGAAATATTTTTTTTGTCGGATTTATTGAAAACCACGAACCTTGCAACCGGAATTTTTGCATCCCGAAGAAGTCTTTTGGAAAAATCTTTATCCATACAAACAGAGGAACTTAAGATATCGGATCCCACAAAAGGGACTCCAAACATTTTGCATAGGCCCTGGAAAGTGCCATCCTCGCCGTATGTGCCATGAAGCACAGGAAAAACGACATCAATTTTTATCTCCTTCGAATCACTTAAAGAATGTAGGTAAAAATTGTTGTTTTTAATTTTGGGAACAAGTATACGGTCGTTTTTTTCATCTTTTTCTTTCGGAATTTTCTTTAATAATAAAAGCTCTTTTTCGGCAAAACTCTTCAGTATTCCCTCCTTGTCTATTCCGGCATAAACGAGGTTGTATTTGTTTTTATCAATTGCCCTGGCGATATTTTGCGCGGAAATAATTGAAACTTCGTGTTCGGCCGATTTCCCACCAAAAACGATTGCCAAGGTTGTTTTATTTTTTTTCATTTTTTATTGAATAGCAAATAATCTAATAGAAGTAACTCCTCTAATTTTTCAAAAACATTTTTGATTATACTAATAATAAAAATTTTCGCTATCCCAAGTTGTTTAATAACAAAAATTCTTCATCATTTATTTCTTTAATAATCTTACACTGTTCTTCTAGATCAGAAGCGAAAAAAGCCGGACAAATAGTGTTTCGGCAAATTTCAGGTCTGTGTGAATAATCCCCACAAAGGCCTGTTTCCGGAATAAATAATAAACATTTATAAATTTTCAATCTAACTGTTTCAATATGGTCAACCGGCACAAACAGACCTTCCATTTCGACAAAGTGCCGATTGTGAATGGCGTATTTAAGACTTATTCTCGAGTCTATTTTTACCGGATTGCAACAGTAACTGCAGTTATGCGCCAAACAAATACTATGTTCTATGTTGTGATTGCACATTAAAACAATTAGCCTACAGGCAAAATACCACCCCCCCATTTTTGTCAAGCCGTTTTCAGCAAAAATTCGGAATTTTTTGTTTTATAATTTTCGGATTTTATTTGACAGGGAAGAGGATAAACCTTTTAATTGATTTGTGACTTGGGAGCTTTCGGTGGTCGAAAGACTCCTATAGTCCGATCGTGTTGACCAAGGAGGGAAACATGAGGACAAAAAAACATGGGGAGCTTGTCGTGCATCGTCTTTGCTCGGAAGCTGCGGAACTTGTTCTTTGCTTTATTGTCAGAGCACTGACAAAAACGAAGGACATGAGGCCAGTGCTTCTGATTCTTGAGGATGGATCACAGGCCACCTATCTTCCGAGGGTTCGACGTTGACACAGCGACAATTAAGGGGGCAAGAAATTGCCCCCTTCACACTTTAATAAAAACTTTATGACATTTATTAACGACTTAAGTCCGATTATGCTCTCAATCGGTCCCGTTGAAATCCGTTGGTACGGGATGTTTTTTGCGATCGGGCTTTTTCTTTCTTACAGCGTGCTTCTTAAGATTTTCAAGAAGGAAAATCTTCCGCTTAAAGACCTCGATAGTCTTGTGATATTTCTTTTTGTGGGACTTCTTGTGGGTGCTCGCGCAGGACATATTCTTTTTTACAATTTCGAATATTTTAGCCAAAACCCCTCGGAGATTTTAAAAATATGGCACGGAGGTCTGGCAAGCCACGGCGCTGCAATCGGACTTCTTGTCGCTTACACGCTTTTTGTGTTTATAAAAAAAGTAAACTTTTCCAAATATGTGGATCTCCTCTCAATTGTGACTCCCATTACCGCAGGATTTGTGAGGCTTGGAAATTTTTTCAATTCGGAAATATACGGAAAGCCCACACACACTACCTATGGCGTGATTTTCAAAAGACTCGGAGAAGATTTCCCAAGGCACCCGAGCCAAATTTACGAATCGCTTATTGCGTTTTCGATTTTTGGAATTATGCTTTTACTCTACAAAACGGCTTACCGAAAACTTCCGAAGATGTTTTTACTTTTTACCTTTGTGTTTTTGTACTTCACAAGCAGGTTTTTAGTAGAATACTTCAAAGACAGAGTGGCCGAATCGGATATTTATTTCCTTAGCAAAGGCCAGATATTAAGCATTCTTCCGATTGCGATTTCCCTGATTTATTTTGGCTATATTACTTTCCGGAAATTTCGGACAAAATAAGTTCTTCAAGCTCTTCCGGCGTTTTCACTCTTATTTGTTTTCCGTTTAAGAAAAGTGTGGGTGTTGAGTTTAAGCCGTTTTCAATTCCGAACGAATACGCGTTTTCGATTTTTTGAGTGAGTGCTATTGAGTTTATATCGTTTTCAAATTTAGCTTCGTCCAGGCTTAAAGACTTGGCATATTCCAAAAATATAGGTTTTGGATCTGCAAGATCGCTCCAGTCACTTTGATTTTTGTAGAGTAGGTCTTTATATTCAAAAAACTTTCCTTGATTTAATGCAGCCTCAGAAGCTACTGCGGATATGACGGCGTTTGGGTGAATACCCTTAAGTGGCAAATGTTTGAAAACAAAGGCGCTTCCTTCAATTTTCTTTTCAATGACCGGAGAAATAATAGTCTGATCCACAATAGCACAGTAAGGGCATTGAAAATCGGAATACTCAACCAGTACGACCTTTGGTTCCCCAAAAGCGACCTGAGGCTCGGAAGAGTTGTATTCTAAAATATTTTTTGAGGGGACATCGTTTTGATTATTTGGCGATGGGGGAATAACCATTGCAATCGAAACGATTGTAAATAGCCCTAAAAATGCGCCAATAAGAATTTTGGATTTTTTATCGTTCATAAATTTGATTTAATTATTTTCCGTATCGTTTTCCGTGGTGGGATTTTCGGATGAAGATTCCGGGACTACAGCTGAAACAGGTGTTTTGAAGCTATCATCACCTTCGGTAACGACCTCGGGAAGATTATTATAATTATTGTTATTGTTTTGTTCAATAGAGTTCTCGATGCTTGGCCTGATTTCGTGCAAAACACTCTCAACCAAATCTCCGATTATTGGAATAAAGCTTATTTGCGCGAGAAGATAAACAAATATAGCAACGACTACCGTGGCCCCCAAAACCGATCCAAACCCCACCATAAGACCGTGAAGAAAGGAATAAAAAAGGTATTTTCTGGGTTTTTTCATTACTTTAACGAACTCCAAATGCTTAAGGTTTTTCACCTCTGACGTTAGGCTTTTAAGCTCTTTTATAAGCTTTTCCTCAGTATTGGTTTTGGTTTTTATCGTTCTCATGGTATTTTTTGACAAGATAATTTTATATAGAAATCATGAAAATTACCACAAAAATGGGAGACGGTGGTGTAAGCGGTCTCTTTAACGGAAAACGGCTTAAAAAAGACGATAACCTTTTTGATTTATTGGGGGATATCGATGAACTTTCCGCATTTTTGGGCTGGACAAAATCTGAATTGATTCCTCTGTGTATAAAAGAGGATTGTAATATTGAAAAAGTGAAAAAATTTCTTTCAAAAACTTTGGATGATTTGTATTTGATTATGAGTTTTTGCGGTTTTGAATTTAGATATCCGGAAAATGTGTCGGGGATATCCGAAAAAGATCTTTCCGAGATGGAAATTCTTTGTGAGTATTTCAAAAAAAACATCGATCCAATTTCGGGATTTGTGAGGCCCGGCAAAGGGAAAGTGTCTTCGTCTTTTCATGTGCTTCGCACGATTTGCAGAAGGGCAGAGAGGAGCTTTGTGAGGGCATATTCTTTGAAAGAGCCCTCGCTTGAGCTTAAATATTTAAATCGGCTTTCGGATGTGTTTTTTGTTTTTGCGCTTTATTTTCAAGAAGAACCTTCTTCGAGTGAAGGGCAATAATTCTTCTAAGCCCCTTGAGTTTCGCTCGCATCAAGGGTGATCCTTTAAATATTTCAGCAAATCCTTCCTCCGTTTTAATGTTTTCAATTTTTGAAATTTCAATTTGATCACCGGCTATTTTTTTTGTGATTTCCAGATCTTTTGAATAAGGCTTAAAAGCATTGTGAGGGCAAACTTTTTGGCAAATATCGCAGCCGAAAAGATATTTTGAGTCGCGAATTTTTTCGCCAAGTTCCTGCGGGATTTCTCCTTTATTTTCAATTGTGTGATATGCGATACAACGAGTGGCGTCGATGACTCCCGGAGAAATTATGGCTTTAACCGGGCAAGAATCGATACAAAGAGAACAGGCTCCGCATATTCCGAAATCGCGATCTTGGTTTGAGAGCTTGTCCTTCCCCAAATTTATGTCGCACAAAATTTCTGAAAGAAAGACAAATGATCCGAATTCTTTTGTGATAAGACAGGAATTTTTTCCGATTATTCCAAGCCCGGATTTTTTTGCAAAAGACCTTTCCAAAAGAGGTACGGCATCCACAAAAGATCTTGTATTAATTTCAGGAAAAAGAATTCTTAAAAAAGATTCGAGATCTTTAAGTCGCTTTTTTATAAACTTATGATAGTCCCTTCCGTGAGCATATTTTGCAATTTTCAGATTGCCGGGCGTTAGCGGCTTTTCTTCCGAATTATAGCTTGTGGCGAGAGTGATTATCGTTTTTACTCCGGGCAAAATTTCCGAAATATCTTTTCGAGGCGAAGCGTTTTCCATATAGACAAGATCCGCGTTTCGTTTTTTTGAAAGCCAATCTTCGTAAGCTTCAATATCTTGCGTTGAAATTTCGGGGTCAGTAAACGACACTAGATTAAACCCCAAGGACATTGCTTTTTCTTTTATTAATTCGCGAATTTCTTTGTTCATATTTATATTCTCCAACATTTACAAAAGTATTTGCAATTGTTTTTTTGTTTAATGCCTTTTAGCACCCTGTAAATTAGGATAGACTTAAATCTTAAACTTTAAGAAAAGAAAAATAAAAAATTTATGGCGGAAAAGAAGAGTAAAATAAAAATAATTGACTTTGAGAAGGTAAAAAATGCCCTAGAGAGTGCCAATAGAATTTGTATTATTTCACATAGAGGGCCTGATGGCGACGCAGTCGGTAGCAATTTGGCGCTTAAAATTCAGCTGGAAAAACTCGGAAAAACCGTGATTTCGGCCTGCGTGGATCCTGTCCCCGAAAATTCGCTTTTTTTACTCAATGCAAATAAATTTGTAAGCGATTTCAACTACGCGGATTTCGATTTGTTTGTAAGCGTGGACTGTGCCGCTCTTTCCTTGATGAAATTTCATGAAAAAAAGCCGGAACTTTTATCCGGTGAAAAAGTTTTCATTAATATCGATCATCATTCTTCAAACGATAATTTTGGAAATATAAACATCGTGGATGGAGAGGCTCCTTCCACTTCCACGATTCTGTATTCGTTTTTCAACTATGCGAATTGGGATATCGATAGAGAAACTGCGACTTGCCTTCTTCACGGCATATATTTTGACACGGGAAGCCTTATGCACAGCAACACCACTTCTTATGTATATGAAGTGTGTGGAGAGCTTATAAAAAAGGGCGCGGACCTAAAAAAAATCGTGAAAAATTTATTTAAAACAATAGAGATAAACAAGCTTCGTCTTTGGGGAAGAATTCTTGAAAGAGCTTATATCAATTCCGACTCGGTAGTGATTTCTGCAGTAAATCAGGAAGATTTAAGCGCTTTAAATACCACCCATAAAGACACGGGGGGGGCCATCGATTATCTAAACGCCGTGCCGGATTCAAAATACTGCGTGCTCCTTTCGGAAGACGATAAGGGTGTTGTGAAGGGATCGATTCGAACACAGAGAGATGAGGTAAATGTATCCGATGTTGCCTCGAAATTCGGAGGAGGTGGTCACCCGAAAGCTTCCGGATTCGGTATTTCCGGCAAACTTAAGCCGGTTGTAAAATGGCAAGTGGTAAATGAAAACGAGCCGGAGAAAAGCTTTGAATTCTAAAGAGTGGCTGGCCCTTTTATTCTGATTGATCGAACAATCGTATCGACTTTTTTTCCAATCTCTTCGGCCTGCGAATTTATTTCGGCGGCAAGGCTTTCCCATTGAACATCTAAATTATTGTGGGTGTTTGGGTTTTCTGGTTCAATATTTATAAAAGTCTCCGGGATAATAGCTTTTATGGCTCGAGTTGGTGTCTTTTTTGCCGGACTTTGAACAATTTGCGTGTCGACGGGTGGATGTAGTGTATCTTGGGGAAAGTCGCGAAAACACCCATGAACAAGCCTCTCATATATGGGCAGCTCTTCCGAACGTTGGACAAAAGATCTCTCGGCTTCAGTTATTCGTTTTCGGGCGTTTTCAATTTGTTTTTCTCGATCCAGTTTGCTTTTTATTTCTGTTTGTATTTCTGTTGTTTTTTCCATTTAGACTTCTTACTGTTGGATTTTAAACGTGTTTTTGAAAACATAAAAGTTGTGAAATTTTAAAAAACTTGTAATATTTCTTTTGTATAATTTATCCTGAAAAAGATGCAAAATTTTTTACCGAAATCTCTGCAAAAGTTGATAGAAGAATTTTCAAGACTTCCCGGAATTGGTCCCAAAAGCGCTCAAAGGCTTGCGATGTATTTGCTTACAAGCCCGGGCGGAAGAATTAAAGACCTGGGCGAGTCCGTTTTAAAACTCAAAGAAGGAACCGTTTTTTGCGAGAATTGTTTTAATATCGCGGAAAATTCGCCGTGTGCCGTTTGTTCTGATGAAACAAGAGATAAAATGACGATTTGTGTTGTTGAAAATGTACTTGATACCGTTGCTCTCGAAAAAACTGGCGAATTTAACGGGCTTTATCATGTGCTTCACGGATCGCTTTCTCCCGTTGACGGAATCGGACCGGATCAACTTAAGATAGACGCTCTTATTGAAAGAGTGGCAAAAGGTGGGATTTCGGAGGTGATTTTGGCAACGAATCCAAGCCTTGAAGGAGAAGCCACCGCTATGTATATACAAAAAAAGCTTGCCGGTTTTCCTATAAAAATCACCAGAATAGCAAGGGGGCTACCCGTGGGAGGCGATATTGAATACGCGGATGAAATCACTATTAGCAGGGCTCTTAAAGGAAGAGGAGAGATATGATAAATGATTTTTATTTATTACTCGGTATTTTTTAAACGAAAAAAGGAGAATTTAATTGACAAGACCGCTACCTTTACATAGAATTCTCACGAATTTTTGTGCTCTTACTTGAGCGCGTTTAATATTTTTTAATAAAAAAAACATTAACAAGAAAACAAGAATCAACGAAGATATTACTTCGGCTTCCGTACGGCTGATTGGAGATGATGGCGAACAGTTTGGAGTGGTGAGCATTGAAGAAGCGCTGAAAACGGCGCAGGCAAAAGAACTCGATTTGGTCGAGGTGTCGCCAAGTGCCGAGCCTCCGGTTTGTAAGATAATGGATTTCGGAAAGTATATTTACACACAGAAAAAGATTGAAACTAAACACAAAAAGAGTCAGAAGAAAACAGTTGTAAAGTGCGTAAGGCTTACGTTTAAAATCGGTGAACACGATCTTAATGTGAGAATAAATCAGGCGAAAAAATTCCTTGAATCCGGAAATGTGGTAAAAGTATCTATGCTTTTCAGAGGAAGGGAAATAGTATATAAGGACCTCGGAAAAGAAAAATTCGTAATTTTCCAAGAAGCCCTTAAAGAGCTGTCGAATGTGGAAAGTCCGGCAACACTTCAAGGAAATACACTACAAATGATGTTAACCCCAACAAAATAATGAAGATCAAAACGAAAAGCTGTGCTAAAAAGCGCATCAAAGTAAGAAGCAGCGGTTCTCTAAAAGTCGATAAAGCTTGCAGAAGACATTTGCTTCAAAACAAATCCAAAGCTCAAAAAGCTCTTGGGAAATCCGGAGTAAAAGTTCCGTCTACAAGACTGAAAGAGGCATCCAGAGCTCTTCCGGGAAAAATTAAAATGGCTAAATAGTTCTTTAATAACAATAAAATGACAAGAGTAAAAAGAGGCGTGACCGCCCACCGCAGGCACAAGAAAGTCGTTCTTGCAGCCAAAGGTTACAGAGGGCTTAGGAAAAAGGCCTTCAATCAAGCAAAACAAGCCGTTCTTAAAGCCGGCATGCATGCTTACAAAGATAGAAAAAATAAAAAGAGAATCTTTAGACGACTATGGATCTCGAGAATCAATTCCGCGCTTCGTGAAATGGGCTACAAATACAGCAGACTCATTGACTCGATGACAAAGAAAGATATTCAAATCAATAGAAAACTACTAAGTGAAATGGCTTACTCGAATCCGGATTTGTTCAGAAAGGTGATAAACGAGATAATGAAAGAAGACTAAAACAATTAAAAAAGAGGACTTAAAGAAATTTAGGTCCTCTTTTTTTGTGTGTGAGATTTATAATGTGGTGATTTCTACAGATTTAAGGAGTATTTCCGAAAGTGGTCTGTCGCTTGCGTCTGTCTCGGCTTCGGCGATTTTGTCCACTACTTCCATTCCTTCAAACACGAATCCGAAGACTGCGTGTTTTCCATCGAGCCAGCTTGCGCCGTCTTTATTTTGAACGATGAAGAATTGGCTTCCTCCCGTGTTTGGGCCTCTGTTTGCCATTGAAAGGGCTCCTCTGATGTTTTTTAGAACGGGTGAAAATTCGTCGGGGATTACCGTGCCCGCGCCTTGGTACGAGTAGCCACCTGTGCCGTTTTTGTTTTCAAAATCGCCGCATTGAATCATAAAATCATCTATGACTCTGTGGAAAGGCACATTTTCATATTTGCCTTGTTTGGAAAGTTCGATGAAGTTTTTTGTGGTTTCGGGCGCTTCGTTTGTGTAAAGAAGCACTTTTATGTCCCCCATACTTGTCTTTAGAGTTGCGATAGTGTCTCCGCTACCCGGAACAAGCCTCATCTCGTTTCCACCTCCGATTTGAAAAGAAACGAAAGAACCATTGTCATTTTCCATTTGAGTATCGTTAGTTGAATAATTGTCGGTATTTGCAATGCCTTCGGTGTTCTGCGTATTTGTGGTGATTTCAAGGCTTCCACAAGAAGTAAGAGATAGGCCCATGACCAGAAGTAGGCCCAAAAGAAAAGTGTTTTTCATGATTTTCGGGTTAATGGATTTTTTAAACGCCGAGAGTTTACCAAACAAAAGCCTTGTGGTAAACTCCCGATTGAAAAAATTTTTATTAAAAAATATGAAAAGCATTCTTAGACTTTTGGTTTTAAAGATTCTTAAGGTTCTGGCGAAAAAAAGGCTATCTAAATACCAGGGTAAGATTGTAGCCGTGACGGGTTCGGTGGGCAAGACTTCAACGAAAGAGGCGATTTTTAAAGTACTTAATACGCAATTTCGGGTGCGAAGAAGCCAAAAAAGTATGAATAGCGAATTCGGTTTACTTCTTACAATTTTGGATATAGAAAGCGGTTATTCCAATGCTGGGAAATGGGCTTTTTATCTTGCTAAAGCGTTTTTTCATTCTCTTTCCAAGGACACGAGCGAAATTCTTCTTCTCGAATATGGAGTTGATAAACCTAAAGATATGGATTTTTTGCTTTCAGTTGCGAAGCCGGATATTGCAGTGATTACCTCTATTGCGCCCGTGCATCTTGCCGAAGGACAGTTCAAATCGCTTGAGGAAATTTTTGAGGAAAAGTCGAAACTCGCTATTTCTCTCAGGGAAAATGGCGTTGCTATTTTGAATACTGATAACGAATTTTTGGAATCTTTGTCTAAAAAAATTCCAAAAAGGAGAGTTTTGACCTACGGAACAAACAAGGAAGCGGGTTTTCGAATTTCGGCCGTTTCAAGCAGTATTTCAGGGGTTCGATTTTCTTTGTTTCATAAGGAAAACAGAACACTTATCGAGTCACCGGTTCTCGGAGATTTTCATGCTTTTGTGCTTTCACCTGCTTATATCTGCGGGAATTTATTTGGCATGAAGGATGAAGATATTACAGAGGCGCTTAAACGATTCACACTTCCCCCAGGTAGAATGACCGTGATTTCGGGGGTGAAAGAGACCACAATGATTGACAGTTCTTATAATTCTTCTCCCGATGCGCTGAAAGAGGCTTTGAATGTTTTTAAATCCGTGGCGGAAAAAGATCAAAGAAAAGTGGCTGTACTCGGCCAAATGAATGAGCTTGGGGAGAGGAGCAAGGACCTACATTTAATTATAGGGGAAATCATTCCCAAATTTGCTGATATTTTGATTGCCGTTGGCGGAGATGCAAAATATTTCAAAGAAGGCGCGATTTCTAAAGGTATGGACGAAAAAGAGGCGTTTTTTGTGAATAATGTAAAAGAGGCTGTGGATCTTTATCGAGATCTTACTAAGAAAGGCGACGTATTGCTTGTTAAAGGTTCTCAAAACCGAGTGAGATTGGAGAGATTTGTGAAAGAATTTATGGAGCACCCTGAAATGGCTAAAGAATTGCTTGTGAGACAGGAAAAAGAATGGAGCAAAATTTTATGAACTATTTTTCAAAAATTATCGGTAACGAAAAACAAATTTCCGAACTTGAGCGGGATATTTTGATGGGAAATGTATCGCATGCGTATCTTTTTTCCGGGCCGTCCGGGATTGGGAAGGGCCTAATTGCGAGGGCTTTTTCGAAAGCCTTAATCACAGATTCTTCCAAAGGTGATGCGGGCAAAATCGTTTCACAAATCGAAAATGGGACTTGCCCTGATTTTATGGAAGTGTTGGTGGATGAAAGTTTGATAAAAGTGGAAACTATTCGAGAGCTTATCGAAAAACTTCACATGAGTCCGAGTGGAAATATGAAAGTTTTTTTAATGGAAAACATTGAGAGGATGAACATTTCTTCCGCAAATGCTCTTCTAAAAATACTAGAGGAACCGCCGAAAAACACAGTGATTTTGATGACTTGTCTTTCCACCACCCTGATTCCCGAAACGGTTCTTTCAAGGGCCAGGCAAATAAAGCTTTTTCCTCCAAACAAAAAGGGAAGTCTTGAATTTTTGTGTAAAAATTTTCCGGATGAAAAAAAAGAAGTTGTTTCGGATTTTTTTGATCTTGCGCTTGAAAGAATCGGAAAAGCTTTCCTTATTCTTTCAAAAGAAGAGGTGCGAATCGAGTATGAAAAAATGCGGGAGGAGTTGTCTTCTTTGTTTTTTAAGGACGTAGGAATTACTCAAAGATTTACCTTTGTGGAAAAACTGGTTGCGGATAAAAAGACTTCCAAGAAAAAAATTTCGCTTATGTTCGAGGTTTTGACTTATTTGATGAGGCAAAACCTTATTAATGGAAATAAAAAAGAACAAGAGCTTTCTCTAAAAATACTTTCAAAAATTCCGGGAGATGGTATTCTTTTGAAGCGTAATATAAACGCGAAACTGCTACTAGAAAACTTAATGTTGTTAATTTAAAAATATGAGCGAAAAAGTAATATTGATATATGATACCTACGGGCTTAAGAATATTGAAATCCCTTTTACAGACAGAACTGCGGTGCGTCCCGGGGATATGGTTGTTTTTAAAGATGCTGAAGACAGAGAGGAATTTGGTGTAATAAAAAGCGTGGATAGACCTTCCGTAAGCGAAGATGGTGTGCTGAAAAATGTTAAAATTCTTCGTCCGGCTACGGCAAACGATGTTCAAAAATTTGAAAATTATCGTGAACTCAGTAAAAATGCCGTGAAATCTTGCAAAGAATTTGTAACTAAATACGGTCTTCAAATGCAGGTTTTTGCTGCTAATTATTCTTTCGACGGTTCTCGTCTTCTTTTTATGTTTACCGCGGATGAGAGAATCGATTTTCGAGATTTGGTGAAAGACCTTGCAAAAACTTTTCAAAAACAAATTTATCTTCGACAAATCGGTCCGAGGGATAAGTCTAAAATTGTTGGTGGTTTTGGGAAGTGCGGACGATCTCTTTGTTGCAATACTTTTCTTAATAAACTCGAATCGATTAATATGGAAATGGTTCGTGTGCAGGCACTTGAAAGTAAGGGAAGTTCCAAGCTTTCAGGGGTTTGCGGAAAACTTCTTTGTTGTCTTAAATACGAGGTCGAAGCGTATAAGGATCTTCGCTTAAAACTTCCGGATATCGATGACGTCGTGAAAATCAAAAGAGGAATTGTGGCCCCACAAGGCACGGGACGTGTCGTGTCGCTTGATGTTTTGAATCAAAAACTTAAAATTTATTTTACGGAATCCGAAGAATATTTGGTGTTTGGAGCTGAGGATATCGAAAAAGTGATTTCTTCCGGTCAAAAATACAAAAAGTCGGAAAAGGATGAAAATTTAAATGAAATTGAGGAATAATAATTAATCAAATTCAAATGTGGACATATTTACTTTTGTTTCTGAGCGTGATTTCAATTCTATCGATATTTGTTTATAGAATTGTATTTGTAATTCGCGGAAAAGACCTTATTAAAGACGATTTGAAAAACAGACCGGATGATCTTGCTGTGGTTATAAAAAAGAAAGTGAAACTTTCCAGAAAACAAAAAGAGGAGGTAAACACTCTTTACAAAAAGGGTGCTTCTTTTTTGGAAGACGGTAAAGAGGACGAGGCTATAAAGTCTTTTGTGCAGGCTCTTGCCATTGATCCTAAACACAAAGAATCAATGAACAAACTCGGAGTTTTGTATATGCACAAACAAATGTACAGTGCGGCCTGTGCTGTTTTTAAAGAACTTTGTGAGCTTGAAGAAAACGCTGTGTATTTGAGCCATTTGGGTCTTGCTCTTTACAATTTGCAGGAATACGAAAGAGCTCTCGAGGCTTACAAAAAGGCTATTATGCTTGATTACGATAGATCTGCTAGGTTTGTTTCGCTTTGCCAGGTATATAGGGCTTTGAACAATAACAGAATGGCGCTTATTTCTTTAAACAAGGCTTTGGATCTTGAAGCGGACAACATCGAATATATGTTTTTATTGAGCGAAATACTTTTTGAAATGGATCAATTTGAAGAGGCGAAAGATGTCGTGAGAAAGATTTTATTTTTAGATCCGGAAAATGAAGAAGCAAAAAGGCTCCTTAGAAAAAGACGAAATTAAAACTTAATCTTGTGCGCCCACCAATATTTTTGCCGGAATTGCTCTGTATGCGGAGGTAATTGTTTCCTTGATTTTGTCTCCGTTTGCTTTTGTGATGTATCTGTACCAAACTGCATTAAATCCCGTGTGGCTCTTTTCAACTTGCTTTCTTTCACCGGGGGCAAGAGTATTTGTGGTGATAAGTTGAGTCGGTCCGGGCGAATGATAATTTGAAAGATATGGGCCGTCCATTTCCACGGTTCTGCCATCACTCGTGCCGTAGAATGTAATATAAAGCTCGTAATTGCCATCTACGAAAGTTTGAATCAAAATGTGGTGATTTGTATCGTTTGTAAATTTTAAGTCCTGTCCGCCTAAATAAATGGTAGCATCGAGGCCGTGGCCCAGAATCTGAGAATAATACGAAACGGAATATGAATGGGGTCTTCTATCGACAACGGGAAGTCCGCTAAAAAGTATGGCTCTGTAAACGGTGGTGGAAACCTGACAGAGGCCTCCTCCATATTCGGGGATTGTGCCTTCTTCTTTGATTACAAGTTCTTTTCTATAACCGGTGGAACCGTCGACTCGTCCGAGTGTTGTATTGAAAGAAAAAGTCTCGCCGGGGGCTATTAGGTGGCCATTAAACTTGCTTGCGCCGACTTTTATATTGTGAATTCTATTTGTGGGGCTTCCATAATAGGAGGTGTGTCCGACTCCGAGGCGCTCTTTGATTCCCAAATCGGCGAGTTCTTTTGAGACAATGAGTTTTGGCACCATCGGATTTATCGGAATAAGCACGGAAGAGGCTTTTGCGTTTGCGGCTTTTTCGAAAAGTGAAACAAAAAGATCTCTTTTGATTTCCGTACCATCTATTCCTTTTCCAGTGATTTCTATTTTTCCGTCTTCCTGTTTTGTAATGTTCACATCTTCGGCAGGGCGATCGAGCCACTTTGAAATTTCTTCATCTACAAAGTCGAAAAAGGCTTCGCGGTTTATGTTAATGTAAACTTGTTTGTCCGAAGTTGTCTTAAAAGAAACGAACTTTGGATAGTCATCGAGTTTTATCGTCCAATTGTCGCTGAAAACAGGGTCTATAAGAGTGATTTTGTTTTTGAGTTTATCATTGATTTCGGGAAGAAGACTTTCGATGTCGGCTTTTGTGATTTTCGGGCTTTCCTCTTCCAACTTCAAAACTATTTCAGTGGGGCTCATATTTGAAAAACTATGTTTTATGCTTTCGTTTAAGCTTTCTGTATTAAGGACAAAACCGTTTAGCTCCTCTGAAATGTCGAGAGTTTCTTCTTCGTTGAAGAAAATGCTTGCGTTTTTCGCTCTGATATCAGAGATGGCGAATTTTTCCTCCAAAAGAGCGAGAATTTTTTCGTTTTCAGGCTTAACAATAAGAGCTATATCGGTTTTCATTTTTTCGGTGAAAAGCTTTGGGATGAAATTTCCGCTTAAGTCGGAAAGGATTATTCCGGAAAGTGTTTCGTCTATTTTATATTCTACTAGAAGCTCTTTGTTTTTGATTTCGATTGTTGTTTCTTTGAGTGTGAATTTTGTGGACGATTCCAAAAAAGAGGTGATTTTTTCTTCAAACAATTTCTTTGCTTCGGGTGGATTAATTCCGCTAATATCGAGTCCCGCCACTATTGTGTTTGATGGGTAGGTAAGGTGGAAAGCTTTTTTGTATGCTAAAAGAAAAGACGCTGCAATAAGCAGAATCAGTAGAGAAAAAAGTATTATTGTAAGGGCGGTCTTAAGTATTTTCATAAGTCTTTTTTATCTGTTTCGGTTGGAATTTTCTTTTTTATTCCGAGAAGTTTTCGAAGAAGCATGAATTTAGTTTTTTTTCCTTCTTCTTTTTTATTTTTCAGAATCGACACCCCGACAACCGAACCGATTGCACCTCCGATAATCGCACCCATAACCACTTTTTCAAAAACTTTTGATTTGGGTTTTTGAGTTAAATTTTCATTTTTTTTTCTTCTTTTGAAAAGTTTTAAAAGCTTCATTTTTATTTGGCTAATTCGGTATTGTGTGTTTTACGGAAAACTTTTACCTTAATTGTACCGGGATAGGCAATATTGTTTTCAATTTTTTTCGCAACGGAGTCGGCAAGGTTTTTAAGACCTTCGTCTTTGATCATTTCCGGGTCCACAAAAAGCCTGATTTCGCGGCCGGCGGAAATGGCGTATGTATTCTTGACTCCTTCAAAGGATCTTGCGGTCTCTTCAAGTGCTTGAATTTTCTCAATGTATCTTTCAATAGATTCCTGACGAGCTCCGGGCCTGGAAGCGGATATTGCATCTGCCGCCATTACTATTAGAGCTTCGGCTGTTTCGGGAGCCTGCGAATTGTGGTGTGTCCAAGCTGCGTGCACTTCTTCTTTTGAGAAACCGTATTTTTCCATCAACTCTTTTGTAAGGAAGTCATGAGCGCCTTGAATATCCGGATTTTGATCTATTGCTTTTCCGAGATCGTGAAGGAATCCTCCTATTTTACAGGTTTCGATATTAAGGCCAAGCTCGGCTCCTAGAAGCATCGCTATATATGCTACCTCCATCGAGTGTTTCATAATATTTTGGCCGTAGGATGTGCGGAATTCGAGACGACCTATTATTGAGATGAGTTCTTTATTATCCACTTTGAGGTTCATTTTTTGAACGGCTCTTCTTCCCAAAGAAAAAAGTTCTTTTTCCACTTCTTTTTCGGCTTTTTCCATAGCGATATCAACTGTTTTCGGTGATATGTCACCGTTTACTTTTATAAGGTTTTCAATCGTTTTTTGAGCGGTGTATCGGTTTACAAGATTGAAGGCTGATAGCGTAATTGTATTTGGTTCGTCATTGAAAATAATATCCACATCGATTTTGCTTTCCAAATGAAGAATATTTACTGCTCCTTTTCCTATTATTTTCCCTTTTATGTGGTCCTTCGGGACAATAATATTCACAACTCTGGATTCAACGGATGTGGCGGATGAAATTCTTTGCATAATTTCAGTGATGATTTTTTTGGCGATTTTTCCGGCGTCGTCCCGCAGACTTTCTTCAATGTTTAAGATTTTGTCTTCATAATATTTTTCAAGATCGTTGTTTAAGGAATTGATTATTTCCGATTTCATTTCGTCTTTTGTGGCTCCGACGATTTGCGTTAGTTTTGCCAAAGATTTCGATTCGAGGTCTTTTACCGCGTTTTGTGCGGATTCGAAAAACTCATTTTCGGATTTGAGTTGGAGTGAAAGCTGGCGAAGTTTGTCTTCTCGTTTTTTTAAGCTTTCTTCTCTGAAATTTAAGGATTCTCTCACTTTTTCGCTGTGATCTTTTCTTCTTTTCAGCTCAGCTTCAAAAGATTCTTTGTCTCTATTAATGGTTTGATTTGTTTGAGATATTGTCTCGATTGCTTGTTTTTCAGCATTATCAATGAGTTCTTTGGCTTTATGTTTTTTTTGCTCAAGAGCATGCGGATTTGTAGCTATTTTAATTAGTGATAAAGCGGAAGCTAGTCCCAGAGCCAATCCGAGAATAGGTGCGAAAATATTAAACAGTATGTCGTTCATAAGTGTGTGTTTTGGTAGAATTTAGCCTTCGTATATTAGTACATTTGCACTCTTCCAACAAGGTTTTGAACAAGTTTTAAACAATTTTTACACAAACAAAACTTTTAAAAATGTTTTAATTGTTATAGAAAGAGGCTTTTTCGTTTTATATAAGCCAAGTATTATAAGGCTTTAAAAGAGATGAAAAGTAAAAACCTACTACTTCTATTTTCTTATAATTAATATAATACATAACTGATTGTGTCTAAAGTGTTGTGTGAATAAAAAAGTATTGTTTTATTTTTAAGGGTTCATATAATGAACTTAAAGATTTTTCAGAAATTAATTTAATCTTGAAACACTATGAAGATTTCATGCTTTCAGAGAGACTTGGACTTCGCTTTAAATGTTGTGAATAAGGCGATAAACCTAAACAACACACTTCCTGTACTCAACAATGTGCTGATTTCCGCAAAGGAAGGCAAACTTCATTTCGGGGCTACAAACCTTGAGATTGCTATCAGTTGCACTATCGATGCAGAGATAAAAAAAGAAGGTGCGATTACGGTTCCAGCAAAGCTTATTACAGGCTATATTGCGCTTTTAAATGACGAAAAAGTAGAGATGGAGGTGCTTGATAATTTTAATTTATCTATCGATAGTTCTTCTTCAAATACCAAGATTAAGTGTATTTCGGCTGAGGAATTTCCTATTATTCCCCAAATCGAGAAAGAAAATTATTTAAATGTTAACATTGATCAGTTTATTACTGCGATTAATCAAACTGTTTTTTCGGCTTCGGTAAACACTTCTCGTCCGGTTCTTTCCGGTGTTTTTTTGACGCTTGAAGGAAGTAAACTTAAAATGGTTTCTACAGATAGTTATAGGCTTGCAGAAAGGAAAATCGAGATAAAATCTGGGACTGTTTCAGAACTTGAATGTATTGTGCCTGCAAGGACTATGTCCGAGCTTGCAAAAATTATATCTAAAGCTGAAGAAAAAGAGGTAAGGATTGATATTTCTAAAAATCAAATTCTTTTTTCCGTAGGAGGTGTGGAATTAATTTCGAGGCTTATTGAAGGTAAATTTCCGGATTATAGAAAGATTATTCCCACGGACGAAAAAAGCAAATTTGAAGTGAGCGCTCCGGATTTGTCTTTGACTCTTCGAAGAGTGAGTCTTTTCGCTAAGGAAAACAATAATTCCGTTGTTTTAAGTGTATCCGAGGATGGAAGACTTCTCGTTTCAAGTGAAGAAACGAAAGTGGGTGAGGAGAAGTCCTCTCTTCCTGTAAAACTTCAAGGTACCCCCAATAAAATTTCTTTAAATGGGCAATATCTTTTGGATGTTTTAAACTTTATTAATGACGATAAAATTGATATAATAGTGAATGATAGGGAATCTCCTGCACTTGTAAGACCTATAAAACAGGAAGATTACATTTACATAATTATGCCTCTCAAGGTTTAATTTTTCGGCATTTTAAAGCTATTAAAACATTAGGGATGAGAAATTTAGTTTCCTTTTTCTCGCGGGAAGAATTAAAAAAAGCGAGCGAGCTTTTTCGAACGAAAAAAAACGTGTCTTTTTCCGGTGCCTCAAACAGCTCGGGAAAGGCTCTTTTGTTGAGCGATATTTTAAGAGATAAGGACTCTGGTGTGAGTAATGTACTTTGGATTACAAATGGTAAAGAAGAGGCAAATTCGGTGTATAGAGCTTGTTCTCTTTGGAGTGATCGACCTGTATATATATACAATGCCTTGGATGATGAAAAACGAAAAGAATACGGCTCTCACAATGATTTTGAGAGGGAGAAGATAATTTTATTGATGGAATTCGTATATCGAGCCATTACTAACAAAAATGCGATTTTTGTGGTGCCTTTTAATTCGATTCTCCAAAATTTTCCCGACTACTCAAGTGTGAAAAAGTCCTTTTTTGATGTGCAAAAAGGAGAGTCGTTTGATGCAGTTTCTTTCGTGGAGAAAATCATTTCTTTTGGCTACGAAGTCAGCGACTCCGAGGTTTTGCACAAAGGATGCTATTTTAAAAAAGGTGATTCTATAACGGTTTTTCCGGTGAACACGGAGTCTCCGGTAAGGATTCACCTAGGTTTTGATAATGTGGAAAAAATCGAAGTTTTGCACAATGATGACTACTCAAAAGTTCAAAAGTCTTTAGCTGAAGTGCAAATCTTCTCACTTAATGTTGACTACTCGGATAGTAATATTTTGGAATATTTTTTTGAAACAGGACTTCTTATAGATGATGAAATTGATTTGGGAGAAGATTACTTTGATATGTGGAATTTGCTTATGAAAGAGGCTAGTGAGTCTTTGAATACAATTACTTTTACTTCTTTTAACGAAGATGATGATAGACATATTCATCTTCATTTTCTTTCGGTTTTGAAATACCGAACTGCGCCCGATTTTTCCAATGATTTGAAAGATAAAATTTCTTCAAAATGGAAGATTTTGATTTTTACCAAGCTTTTTGATGATATGAAATCTTTGCTTATTGATCAGAAAGTTCCGTTTAAAATTGATTTGACGGACGAATCTATTGATGAGAGTTCCGTTTTTATTTTACCTGTTTTAAAGGATGACATTTTTCCACAATCTTTTCAAAATCCGAGTCAGAAAATTTTAGTGATTTCGGATATAGAAGTGCCTTTCATTAGGGGACTTGAAGAAAGAAAGTCTGCTACCAGAAGCGTTTTTGATGATTTTTTGATGAGTCTTACTGTGGGGTCTTATGTAGTGCATAGCGATCATGGAATTGCAAAGTTTTTAGGTCTTCAACAAAAAACAGTTGACGGTGTGACGAAAGAGTATTTGGCTCTTGGATATGCGGAAAATGATAAGCTTTTTGTTCCAATCGATCAGGCGGATAAGGTGAATAAGTATATCGGTTCTGATGATTTACTTCCTAAACTCACAAGACTTGGGTCCGCCGATTGGAGTACTATTACCAGTAAAGTGAGAAAAGAGACTGAGCAAATAGCAAAAGAACTTTTGAAACTTTACGCTGAAAGAAAATCGGCTTCGAGGCCGAAATACGATCCGATAGAAGATGTTCAAAAAAAATTCGATAAAACTTTTCCATATGAGGAAACTCCGGGACAGATAAAAGCCATTGAGGATGTTAGAAAGGACATGGCTTCTGGTGTCCCTATGGATAGGCTGGTTTGCGGAGATGTGGGATTCGGAAAGACGGAAGTCGCAATGAGAGCCGCCTTCAATGCTGTTTTAAATAAGAAACAAGTGGCACTTATTTCCCCGATAACGATTTTGGCTGATCAGCACTTTAAATCGTTTAAAAAGAGGATGGAACCTTTTCATGTGAGAATCGAGATGTTGAGCCGGTTTAGAACGGCATCTGAGCAGAAAAAAATTGTGGAGAAACTGAAAAAAGGGGAAATAGATATTATTATTGGAACGCATCGGCTTATACAACCTGATATTGCTTTTAAAAATTTGGGACTTGTGATTATTGATGAAGAACAAAGATTTGGCGTTAAGCAAAAGGAAAAACTAAAAGCTCTTAGGAAGGAAGTGGATATACTTACGCTTACAGCTACTCCGATACCGAGAACTTTAAATATTTGTCTTAATAAACTTCGAGATATAACGACGATAACAACTCCACCTTATGGAAGGCTTCCTGTCATCACTGAGGTGAGAAAGTTTTCAACGCATTTGGTAAGAGAAGCAATTTTGAAGGAACTTTCGAGAGGTGGGCAGGTATATTTTTTACACAATAGGGTTCAAACCATTGATGGATTCGCGGAAAAGATCAAACAACTTGTTCCCGAGGCGAAAATTGTGGTGGCTCATGGAAAGCTTGGAAGTGGTGATCTTGAGGAAAGAATTTTGGCTTTTACTGAGGGAAAATATGATGTGCTTATTAGTTCTACTATTATTGAAAACGGTATTGACTTGGCGAATGCAAATACTTTGATAGTGGATAGCGCAGAGAGATTCGGACTTGCTCAGCTATATCAGCTTAGAGGTCGTGTGGGACGTGGAAAATCTCAGGCTTATGCTTATTTTTTGTATCAAGGACAAAGACTGAAGCTGGATGCGAAAAAGAGGCTTCGTGCCATAGTGGAGGCCAGTGATCTTGGAAGTGGTTTTCAAATTGCAATGAAAGATCTTGAGATTCGCGGTGCTGGAGATATTTTGGGTGCTAATCAGCATGGGGTGATTAATGTGGTTGGTGTGGCGCATTTTATGAGAATGCTAAATAAAGCTGTGGAGGATTTGAAAACTGGCAGGCTTCTTTCCGAGGGTGGTGAGGAAGTGAGCGATGTTTCCATTGAATTACCTATAGCTGCTTTTATTCCGGAGACTTATGTCTTAAATTCCAATGAGAAAATTTCCGCTTATCAAAAGCTTTCTTCTGCTGATACTCTTGAATATTTGAAAGAAATTAAGGATGAACTTGTGGCGGATTTTGGTAAAATGCCTCGACAAGTGAATAATTTGTTTCGGGTAATCGAACTAAAGATTTATTGTAAGAAGGCTGGAATAGTGAACGTGAGGTCTCAAATTAAGCCGATGAGTAAGGATAGAGAAATTGAGATGCTTATGTCTAATAAGGTGAAACCTGCGAATATAATTAATCTACTTGAGTATAATCCTTCGTGGCAAATTATTGGCAGTAAGCTAAAAATCGACATTGATAAACTTTCGGGGGTGGATTGGTTTGAAGGAATTAAAGAGAGTGTAAAACGGCTTTCAGTTGAGGCAAAACATGGAAAACGCTAATTTATTATGTAATATCTGGTATTTTGATTGATTTTTTGTTATAATGATTTGATTTAATAATTTTTTATAACATGAATGATATTTTTTTAGATGAGGATACAAAAATAATTAATGAGGCTCGAGAGGATTTGGAAGAAGATATTTTGGGACAAACAATTTATTTTAAAGAAGTAATAGACGAAGCTGTTTATAGTGAACACGATTTTTCTAAAAGAAATTTTAATATCGTTTATGATTTGAAGGTGCGGTTTTATGAAATTTCCGAAACTGCGAGAGATTTAAGAGATGAACCATACAATACTTGGGAGGCAGATGATTTTGTTACTCTTGAAATGTCTCTCCAAGATAAAATTCACGAAATAACGATTTTTATTGATATTTGTGAAGAAATGAAAAAGGCTTTTGAAATATCTTCTGATAAAGCTGATTTACAAAAAATATTGGATATTTGTTTGAAATTATTGGAAAGAAAAGTTTCTGAAGAAAAATATTCTGAAGAGGTTTTAAATAAAATGAAAAAGGGGCTTCAAAATCTTTTTAAGGAGCTTTCTGAATAATAATTTCTTGTTTTTATTTGGATTAATGGTTTTATTTGTTTGTGTTTTTTTGATATTATGTTTTAGAATTGTTTTTAGGTCTTTGAAAAGTGGGGATGTATTTGGCACTCGACAGGATGACTTAAAGTCTTCTTTCTTCAACCGGGGGATCACGCTGTCTCCCCCTATATCCGTCCAGCGTAAAATAAATGCAAACAATTTAGTTGCAAAATTTTTAGGCGCTCAAGCAACAGGCAGAGAAGTTTTTTCTCCTGCTTTAGCTATGGCCTAAACTTTGCGGTCTGAAAATTTTTGGACCCCGTCTTTTCACTTTGAACTTGCAGGGGTGAAAAAGGCGTAATATCGCAAGTGAAGGGCTTATTTTCGCTTCGTTTTAAGCCACTAAAATTAATTGAAGCCAAGCGTTGTGAGTTTTTTGCACTTTTTTTATTCACATCGACTGAAATTTAAAAAGAGCTATGGTTGTAAACGGGGAAGTCTTTCATCTCTGGACCCGGGTTCGACTCCCGGCATCTCCACCAGCATTTTGCTTTTCAAAATGCTTATTTTTGTAATGAAAGTTTTTTTGTGTCTTTGCTTGACATGTTGACCATTTGGGCGGTAATATCTCGTCTTTACAAATGATCAAATTTTTTATGGATTTATATGTCGAAAAACAGTGTGTCGAAAGGCTTATAGCAGGTGAAACGAGGCAGTTTTTAAATCTTTTTGATGCGAATTTTGGGGAGGTCTTCAAATATTTGAAAAGAAGAATAAATGATGACGCAGAGGTGGAAAGAATTCTTCGTTTTACTTTTCTTGAGGCGCTTTCTTTGTATAAAGAGTCTCCAAAGGATTCTTCTTATTTGGTTTGGTTGCTTAGCTTGGCTAAAAAGAGGGTTTATTCGTATTTGGAAGGAAATCGTGATTTTCGTTTTGATTTTTCCTCAATTTTAAAAAAGGTGGCCAACGATTCACAAGAAAAGGATATTTCAAAGGTTCTTTCGATGTTTTCAAAACTTTCATCCGAAGAGTCGGAAATTATTAAACTTAAGTTTTTTGAACAAGTTGCAGATAGTGATATAATGATTATTTTGGGAATTGATCCGGAATCGGTTGGTGCAAGAATTTATCGAGTGCTTAAACGCGCTCATTTTCTTATTTTTGGAGAGGGAAATGAAAATCAGGGAGTTTATTTCGGTGAACTTTCGGGAATGCTGGCATCTTTTATGGAGAATGAAAAAATTGCCGTTCCAGAGGCTCTTCGTCTCGGTTTTAAGGCTCAACTTTCCGCTAAAATCGATAATAGTGAACTTATTTTGGATCGTGAACTTATAAAAGAAATGAAGGCCAATGAGGAAAATCGTCAAAATCGTCAAAATCTTATTAAAAATAATATGAATAAAGGAAGCAATGATCCGGCAAAAGTGTTTGTGAGTGCCGCAAATTCAATGAATGAACAGGAAAAACAAAAAGTGTATGATGAATATCAGGTGAAAAAACAATTTGAAGAGGATGAGGCTTTTAGAAAAGAAATGAAAAAGGATGAATTTTGGGAGATGATTGATTCTATTAAGGGTGTACTTATTTTTGTGCCGGTTATGATTTTTATTCTCGTGCTTTCGGGTATTTTTCTTTACAAATATTGGCCTTTTGGCGGATGCGATTTTGTTGTGGCTTATAGCGAAGATCTTACAGAAGAGGAAATTTCAGATTTGAAAAATAAGGTGGCAAATCCGATTTGCAAATATTATGGAGATGTTTCCGAAATGACCATTACAAGGCTTTCCGATGATAAAGTGGATGTATATGCGGTAAGAAAGGAATTGGATTTGAAATATATGTTTGATACTAGAGGAACCGATGATTGGTATGTGAAAAAATTTGAAAAATTGATTGCTGAGAAATAAATAAAAAAGGCCCCATCTCGGGGCCTTTTTTTAATTTGTATTGAATATGCTTTCGTTTTCATCTGAGGCCTTTGTAGAAGTGGCCGGCGGATTTGATGGAGTTTCTGTTGTTTCCGTTGGCTTAGGTTTTTGTTCTGTTGGAGTTGTAGTTTCTTGTGTTTCTTGTGGTGTTCCTTGTGGGCCTTCGCTGTCTCCATCTTTTTCCACTCGCACCTCAATGGCAGATTCCTCAGTGTAGCCAAGTTTGTCATATGCTTTTGCTACTATGAGTTGTCTTGATCCGGGTGCCATAAATTTTGAAATGTTTAAATATCCTGAATAAGGAGCGGTAATTGTGGTGTATTGTAGTTTGTCGTTTATATAATATTCGATTTTTTCTATTCCGTTTGGCGCTTCAAGTGAAAGTTCCACTTTAAAGCCTCCTTGTGGAAGAGAAGATGAAGAGACCGGATTAAGAATTGTGATTTGGGGTTTGTTTTTTTCCGTTTGGGCTGTGTGAATATTGTCGTATTCAGAAGGAGGAAGACCGATTTTTACACCATCTTCTTCTCCGGATTTTCCGGAATAATATGTGGTGAGCTCTTGTTTCCAGTTGAAAAGATCTGCTATCGGTTCGTAATTTTGATATAATACTTCTTGTACCGCTGCTTCGGGGGTGTATTCTGTTGCCAAGAGGCCAGAAATTTTGTCTATTTTCACTTTTACAAATGCGTTTTCTGTTTCTGTGGGGACAGAAAAACTCGGGAAAACTTCTTTTACAATAGCGGTTTTCGGAGTGGATGGGCCGGGAAGTTTACCTGAAATTTTCGATATTTCTACGTGTTTGATTCCTTCAGGTTCGGGAAATGGTTCACTTAAATCTCCTTTTAATGCTTGCGCCATCATTTCTGTGAAAATGGGGGCGGCTTGATTGTATGCTTCCGCAGCGTAGGCAAGGCCTTGCCCTCTACTGTTTCCAATCCATACACCAGTAACAACTGATGGAGAATATCCGATTGTCCAAAGATCCGATGGGCGAACGGCACCTTGGGCTTCTTGTTTGTTCTCTTTTGTGGAAGTACCTGTCTTGACTGCGTAAATCTTATTTGCAAGCCAAAGACGAGGGCCTATTGAATTTTCCCTATCGGATAAAATCGAATTGATCGAGTAGGCGATTTGGGGATCCAAGACTTCTTCGAAGGCTTTTGGAACAAGCTCTTCCAAAATATCTCCGTTTGCGTTTTCAACTCTGAGTATTCCGCTTATTTCAGGTTTTTTACCGTTGTTTGCAAAAACTCCGTAGGCTTGGACCATTTCCATAAGAGATACTTCTCCCGCCCCTAAAGCTAAAGGATAGCCATAGCTGTGGTTCGGGTCTAAAGAAGAGATTCCCATTTTTTCAACGAGATCTATGATTTTGCTTTGTTCGCCGGCCAAATAGTAGGCTTGGATAGCCGGAATGTTTCTTGATTGGGCGAGAGCCCTTCTTAGGCTTATTTGTCCTAAAAATTTGCCGTCGTAGTTTTGTGGTTTTGCGGCACCAAGTCTCATTGGAATATCGTAAGTGACGGAGCCGGGGGCGTAATTATTGTAGAAAGCGGCTGCGTATACAAAGGGTTTAAAGGAGGATCCCGGTTGTCTGGGGCGGAGAACTATATTTACATTTCCGTCGATTTCTTCGTTGTAATAATCTCTTGAACCGACCATCGCGAGGATTTCTCCGTTTTTGGGGTTTATTGAGAGGATGGCGACATTGTTTGCAGAGACTTCAGTTTCGTATTTTTCACCTTTTTCATATGCCAGTTTTTCTCCCAATTCTTGAAGTTTTGGATCAATTGTGGTGTATACCTTTAGTCCGCCTCTTTCTACGTAGTCTTTGCCGTATTTGTCTTCGAGAATTTGTTTTATGTATAGGACGAAATGCGGATATTTGATTGATTGTCTGTAATTGTTGAAAGCTAGGTCTTTAAGTTCATCTTTTGCTTTTGTGCGCTCTGCTTCGGTAATTTTTTTGTAACGGATCAATTGGCTTAAAACCGCGTCTGTACGGCCGGGTATGTAAACAACTGTGTCGTCGGCGAGCGTGATATCAGCACCGATAAGTCCTACTGTGTAGTCGGTGTATTGTTCGAGATCGTCCAGGTTTTTTATTGGGGATTTTTTTAGTTCTTCAAGGGTGAATTCCTTGTTTAAATGTGAATATCTGTTATTTCCAAATGGATTGTAACGGCTTGGAGCTTGGGGCATTGAGGCGAGAACTACGCTTTGTGCAAGGGTTAGCTCTTTTGCGGATGTCGCGAAATATATTTCGGAGGCTTTTTGGATTCCGTATGCGTTGTTTCCGTAGGGGATTCTATTTAGGTAAAGTTCCAAAATTTTGTCTTTGTCGAAGGCTTTTTCAAGGCGAATAGACAAAATTAGCTCTTTGGCTTTTCTTGTAACAGTTCTTTCCGCAGATAAAAATGTGTTTTTGATGTATTGTTGGGTGATTGTGGAGCCTCCTCGTTGTTTTCCGATGCCGGTGAATTCGTGAAGTGCGCCCATTCCCACACCTATTATGTCGAAGCCCGGGTGAGTGTAAAATTCAGCATCTTCGATTACTATCGTGGAATCTTTTAGATACTGTGAAATGTTTTCGAAACTCACTTTTTCTCGGTTTTCCTCTCCATGAATTGTATATAATAGATTTCCTTCTCTATCGTATATTTCTGTGGATTGCGCTTCGGTAAGCTTTTCAAGGTCTGTGACATCGGGAAGTCCTACTGAGAAATATACAAAAACGGCTGCTACGGCGAGAATTCCAAGAAAGCCAATTGCGAAAATGATTGTAATAGACCAAAAAAACAAATTTTTCAAAAAGCCCGGTCTTTTATGAGGAAGAAATATTTTTGTCATTTTGTGAAAGATATTTTTAATTAAAAACACGAGCGGATTTTAGATGATTTTTGTTTTTTTTGCAAGTTTGTGGAGGTGTGTGTTTGTAGAAATTATTAGTCTTTCTTTGGTATATTTCTTTGATGGATATATAAAAGAGTTTATTGGTGGGGTGTTTGTGAAATCTTTTTAGGTGTTTTAGGGGAAAATAGCTTGACAAATTTTGCGTGTTGTTTTATATTCCTGTGTTGTTTTTAATAAAATATTTATGAATGCAGAAAATAATGGCTTAGGTTCAAGTGATTTAGATCGAGTTGAAGAAACGGGAAGTATGGTAGCTTTAAGAGATTATACAGAATCTGGTTTTGAAAATGATGTTTTTGGATCTCTTGTTCGTAAGGCTAGACTATCTTTGGCTAGAGATGAACAAAGGAAAAAAATTGAAATTGCGGAATTTGAGAAGAGACAATCTGAATATAATGAAAAGTTGAGGATTGCTAATGAAGCACTTTCTAAAGCAAAAATTGCTTATGAAGAAAGAAAAAGAATTTTTGAAGAAAAATTATTGTCTTGGTCTGATCAAAAAAGGCAGGCTGAAAGTGAAGATTCATCGATTGTTGAGGAAAATGCAGTATTAACTCAGGCTTATTTAAAAGAACTTGGAAGGAAATTTAGGACTGAGATTCTTGGAAATAAAGATAATTTGGAAAAACTTAAAATTTCGCATGAAGGAATTTTTTCAAAGGTTATGAAGAGTGAATTTTTAACCCATTTGTTGTCAAACACTTCGCAAATAGTTAATAATATTAGGGCGCATGGAAGTTTTAAAACTTTTGAAGAAGTACTTTCTAGTGTTTTTTATAATAATTTTTTTAATAATTTGGATGAAGTGAGAGCTTTTGGTAGCTTACGTCTTGAAGACTGTTCTTCTTATATATTTAATAACTTTTATTTTTTGCTTTCTGAAATTAAAGATATATTATTTGCTGATTTTGGTGAACAAGCAGTGGGGGAAGATAAATTATTTTCTCGATTAGAATTGGGGCGGTGTTATATAAAAAGGCATCAAGGTATTCCCTATAGTATTTCTTTAGGTCCAGAATTTTTTAATAATATAAGTGGAGTGATTAAAGACTATAGGATTGATAATCCTATAGTTAAGAAACAAATTGATGCTCTTGTTTCTAATTTAGAATTTAAGTGTTTATTGGCTTTTCTCGAAAGACCGTTGGAAAGTTTTACGGATATTGATTGTAGAGATGAAGATGTTTGTTATGGGCTTGTTTGTGAAATTGTAAGACTTTTAATAAATGATGAAAAAATAGGAATTGAATTTCCGGATAGACCTGTTTTAAAAGAATATACAGCTATTCTTTCAGTTCCTGAAAAACCTGTATTTGATGAACCGGAACCGGAAATAAGTGATTTTTTAAAAGTTGAAGAACCAATTTTTGAGCCTACTGATTATTTGAGAGATGTTAAAAAATATCCAGATTTTTCAAAACTTAAATTGTTGTTAAATATGATGAAAGTGCACATTTTGAGGAATCATCTAAATGAACAGTTTAATGTTGTCTTAGGATTAGTTGAGGCTGCTTCGAAAAGTGATAATGGAGATTCTCATGAACTTGTTGATGTGAGGGACATTAAAAGAAAAATTGATCAATTAAGTGTGTTTTTTAGAAAATCAAGAACCAAAGCGATTGTTGATGATTTTGCAAAAGCGTTGGGAGTAGAAGAAAATGAGGGCTTTGATGCATTTTTGATTGGTTTATTGGAAATGATTAAACTTAATGCTTTTATATTAACTAAAGGAAGAGTCTTGTTTAATCAAGGAGCAAATGAGCAACAAAAATCAGAGGGGCGGTTACTTATTTATATGGCTGGACAATTAACAGAAAAAATCGAATCAATAGCTGTAGGAATAGAATCCTTTTTGGTTTCTAGAAAATTTCAAAGTGGAGAGATTTCAAAAGAAAATATTGCTTTGTTGAGTAAGTTTTTTGATGAAAAATCTTTTTCTGATCTTAATTTGCTTTTAAGAGAACTCGATGACTCAATTTCTATTTCTAGAGAAGTAGATGGTATTGGTGGTGTTCGGGGGGAATTGAGAAGATTTGATGAGAAACTTGCGGCTGGTCAATTACCCGCTTTATCCGGACAGAAAGATGAAGAAGATTTTTAATTTTCTAAAGATTATTCAAGATGTTGGAAGGGAATGTTGTAAAATATCGTATTAATTTGGGCGAAGAAGAAAGGGCTTTTCAAGATGAAATAGTTGAGGAAATTGCAAGATGTTTTAGTTTCCAATTTATTAAGGATTTTGAAATAGAGGGAATTTCGAAAATGGAGAATGGAGAAACTAAGGGCACGGAGATTTCGGATTCCGATTTTTAAGAAGGTGTTTCTGCATGTTAGATCCCTCTTATTGTTCCCCCAAGTGCTTTGAGTTTTTCGAATGTGACGGCTTGAACTCTTGACATATCTTCATCGGTAAGCGTTCTTTCGTTTGATTGAAGGGTGATTTTGAAGGCGGTGGCTTTGTTTTCTTTGCCTATATTTTCTCCTTCGTATATGTCGAAAAGGCGCACTTCTTTGATAAGCTCTTTGTCGAGGTTTTGAATTTCTTTAATTAAAGTGCCGATTTCCGTTTTTTTATCGATTAGAACAGATACATCAAATTCGATTTTCGGGAATTTTGGTATTTCTTTGAACAAAACCGTATTTTTCTTTTCTTGAAGAAGTTTTGTGAAATTGATTTCAAATAAAGCAATTCGGTATTTTTCGAGGTCGTAATTTTTTTGAACCAGCGGATGCAAAATGAAGATTTTTGCGAGTGTTTCGCCTTTGTGGTTTATGTATGTAAGCGCTTTTTCAGGGTGTGCATAGGGTGTGTTTTTCACTCCTTTTACAGACTTTGGGAGAGAGATACTTAAATGATTTATGATTTTTTCAAAAACTGATTTTGCTTCGTAGAAAATATTGTCGTTTTTTGCTTTTTCAAGGAGAAGGCCCGATATCATTTTTTCTTCGAGAGGATATGTTTCGCCGATTTCTTTGTATCTTCTGTTTATTTCGTAAATTTTGAAATTGTCGAAATTTTTTGAATTAAGAACTGCGTTTTTCAGAAGATGAGGGACGAGTGTGGTCTTTAAATGAGTATATTCCTCTGAAATTGAATTTTCCAAAACGAGATGAGATTCTTCGTTCATCAGGCATTTTTTGAGGTCGTTTTCGCTGTAAAAAGCGTAGTTTGAGACTTCATCGAAGCTAAGTCCCAATGAAAGAAGGTTTCTAAGTTCGTGTTTTATTTTTCTTTCGGTATTTTCGATGGGGCGTTTGATGGGTAATTTCGGGCTTATTGTCGGGATATTTTCATAGCCGTAAAGTCTTGCGATTTCTTCAATGATGTCGTCTTCGTCTTTGATGTCTTTTGTAGCTCTGAAACTCGGAATTTCAACTTCGAGAGTGTCTTTGTCTTTTGCTGTGATTTTGAATTCGAGTTTTTTTAGGAAGTCGGTGATTTGTTTTTTTGAAAGGTCCGCGCCGATTTTCGAAGATGCTTTTTTAATGGACAGGTTTGCTGTTTTTGCTGAAGTGTCGAAATTTCCTTGGTCGACTATTTCGCCTTTGATTTTTGCACCTTTGCAGACTTCAAGAACAAGCTCAGCGGCTTTTAAAAGGGCTTTTTCGCACAAAAGTGGATCTAGAGCTTTTTCGAATCTTTGAGATGCGTCGCTTCTAAGACCGAGTTTTGATGATGTTCTTCTGATGTTTGAGGAATTGAAGTTTGCCGATTCTAAAATTATCGTTGTGGTGTTTTCGTTTACACCGGAATCAAAACCTCCCATTACGCCTGCGATTGCTATCGGGTCTTTTTCGTCTGCGATAACAAGCATATCTTCATCAAGGCGGTATGTTTTTTCATCGAGAGCTTTTATAGTTTCTCCTTTGCGTGCGGTTCTTACTATAATTTTTCCTTTAACGAAGTCTTTATCGAATGCGTGCATTGGCTGGCCTAGCTCAGCCATTACATAGTTTGTGATATCGACGATGTTGTTGTGCGTGCCGTGGTTTGTTTTTTTAAGGCGTTCTTTAAGCCAAAGCGGAGATTCTTTTACCTCGATGTTTTCAATTATTAGACCCATGTATCTTGGGCAAAGAATTTCATCTTCGATTTTTATTTCGAAATCCGTTTTGTTTGTCGGGATTTTAACGGTTGTTTTGTAGGGTGAAAGTTTTTGGTCGTAGAGGGCCGCAATCTCTCTGGCGATTCCGTAGTGTCCCCAAAGATCGGGGCGATTTGTGATTGTTTTGTTGTCGAAAACCAAAATTGTGTCGTCTTTTTTGAAAAATTCGCTTAAAGGGGTGCCGGGTGTAGGTTTGAAAGGAGAGAGGTCGAGGATGTCTTTTGGTCCTTCGTTTTCACCTTTTGGAAGCCCTATTTCGCTTGATGCGCATATCATTCCGAAACTTTCAACTCCTCTGATTTTTGTGCGTTCGATTTTGACTTTTTCCCCTTCTCCATGCCATTTTACTTCTGATCCTGGAAGAGCTACCGCTACAAACATTCCTTCTCTTAAATTTTGGCCTCCGCAAACGATTTGAACGGTTTCTTTGCCGATTGATGTTTTTGTGACCAAAAGTGTGTCTGCGTTTTCGTGCTTTTGAACGGTGACTATTTGGCCGATGACCATGTTTTCGTATTCCTTTGATTCTTCAATAAGGCCGTCCACTTCGGCTGTGCGGGTGGTGATTTTGTGGGCGAGAGCGTGAGAATCTTGCTCGGGAATTTGAACGAATTCTTTGAGCCAGTTTAGGGATATGTGCATTTATTTTGTTGTTATTGTTATTGTAATTGGTGAAAAAACATCTTCCGCTTCGTTAAAAATCAAAAAGCAGTTCGCCGTATGTACAAATACGGCTCTCTTTGCTTTTTAATTTTTGCCTTGTGGCAGATATTTTTTGACCAATTATTCTCATTTGTGTTTAAAATTGTCTTGTGAAACGAATATCTCCGGAAAGGAAATATCTTATGTCCGGGATTTGGTAGCGCATCATTGCGAGGCGTTCAAAACCTATTCCAAATGCCCAGCCTTGATATTCTTTCGGGTCGATTCCTCCGGCGATAAGTACATTTTTGTGAACCATTCCCGTGCCGGCGATTTCGATCCAGCCTTCGTGTTTGCATGTCTTGCAGCCTTTTCCGTGACAGAAAACGCATTTAAAGTCGAGCTCGAGCCCCGGTTCCACAAAAGGAAAATATCCCGGGCGAAGGCGAACTTCTGTTTCGTTTTTCATTATCGCGCTTAGAGCCTCAGTCATGATTCCTTTGAGCGTTGCGATTGAAATATCTTTATCTACAAGGAGTCCTTCGACTTGTGAAAATGTCATTTCGTGTTTTGCGTCGGTGGCTTCGTTTCTAAATGTTCTTCCGGGAACGATTATTCGAAGCGGTGCGCCGTATTTAAGCATTGTTCGTACTTGAACGGGAGATGTCTGCGTTCGCATAAGTAGGCGACCTTCGTCTTTTGAGGATTTGCCTTTTATGAAAAAGGTGTCTTGCATATCTCTTGCAGGATGGTCAGATGGAACATTGAGTGCGTTGAAATTATAGTGTTCGGATTCGACTTCGGGGCCGTCCATAATTGAAAAACCCATTGATGAGAAAATGTCTTCGACTTCTTTTTGGAGTTTGGCTAAGGGGTGAATGTGTCCGAGTTTGCTTTCGGGGGCGGGAATTGTGGTGTCAAAAAAATCGGCTTTTAGTGCTTTTTCGAGTTTTTCGTTTTCAAGGGAGAGTTTTTTCTGTGCAAAATTTTCTTCGATTTCTTTTTTTATTGTGTTGCTTAAGAGTCCGATTACTTTTTTTTCTTCGGGAGAAAGGTCTTTGATGCCTTTTAGAATTTCGGTGAGTCGGCCTTTTTTGCCTAAAAATTCGAGTTCAAGCGCGTATAATTTTTCAAGTGAGTCGATTTTTTGGGATTTTTCCAGAGCTTCGGTTTTCAGATTTTTTAAAATTGTTTCCATAAATTTGGTTTTTATCTTGAGTCGCGTAGGATTTTAAAGGGTTTTAAGTCTGAAAACAAGTGTTGGAAAAATTGTTTTTAATGTCTAGAATGAGTTTTAATAGAAATTTTGTGGTTTTGAAAAAGGTGAGGCAAATCCTTTCGGATTTGTTCTCACCTTTTTGCGTTCTTTGAGCCGTTTTCGACAGAGTGTCGATGGGGCTACGGGAGGAAGTCTACCAAGCGCCGGCGAAGTTTCTTTCCAGGGAAGCGCACTTCATCAAGTTCGAGAAGTGCGCTTCTCCCGGGTTCGCGTGATCGGGGCCCAGGGCGGTGTCGTAGAGGTCGATCTCGATGTTCTCCGGCGGAACACCCTGCTCGACCAATTGTTGATGTGCGATGTCGTGGAGGTCCACACCGGGAGCGCCCTTTCGGGGCCCGAGGATGACCGAGTAGTTGTGGCGTTGCCACTTTTTGATGAGTGGCCAACGGTCATCGTCCTCCCCGATGCCGTAGGTTTTGTGGGTGGCTCCGAATCCGACCCACACATGGATATCTTCGGGGGCGACCTCGAGGATCCTCATCTGGATTGCAAGCGTGTTGATGATCGAGATCTCGTCCTTGCGGATGAGGTTGCCCAGCCCGGCGTGGAGCAGGAACTTGTATGGACCACCAGTGCCGACGATGATGGGGCAGTCTGCGTTGCAGATGCCCATCCCGAAGGCTTTGTGCCTTGGGAGCATCACCCCGTCTGCTTTGTGTCCGGACTTCTCGTCGGCCGAGAGGCTTCGGAGAAAACCTGGTTTGTGGTCGAGGCCGTCAGCTTCCCACATGATTGCGTTAGTAAATCCCAACGACGGGAAATACCAGTCTGCCACACCGGTGGTTGCTTGCAGATCCGAGAACCTCTCCTTGAAGTTCTCGAGCTTGGGGTGGAAGCTTCCTTCTTCGCGATAGGAAAGTCCTACCGTGAGTCCACAGTTCGTTTCCTTTTTCAACAGTTTCACGAGTTCCTCCTTTTTTGGTAATGACCAATTTCCCCTTGCTACCTTGCAAGTGAAAACGGAAAGAATTTAAACACTTAATGCTTTTTTGTCAAATTCGTTTGTTTTTGTTTTGATTTTTTTAAACAAAAAAAGACCGACCAATTACGGCCGGTCTTTTACTAAAAATTTCAAAAAAGATTATCTAACAGCATCTTTTAGTGTCTTTCCAGCTTTGAAAGCAGGAAGTTTCATTGCAGGGATTGAAATTGTTTGGCTTGGATTTCTTGGGTTTACACCTTTTCTAGCGGCTCTCTTTGATACTCTGAATGTGCCGAAACCTGTGATTGTAACTGTTTCGCCTTTTTTTAGGCTTTTTGTGATCATTGAAAGTACTGAATCTAGTACTTCACCAGCGGCTTTTTTTGTAACGCCTGCTGCTTCTGCTGCACCAGCTACGAGTTCACCTTTTGTCATGGTTTTATAAGGTTAGATTGATATTGGCTTTCTAAAGCTTTTTCTAGAAAGCTGGCTTAAATTATAGCGACTAAAATGCCCAAATCAAGCCAAGTGTGTTTTGGGTTATGTTTTTGAGGTCTTTATGTGGCATTTTTTGATTTGTCAGTTTTTATATTTTGTTTTTGTGAAGCCGTTTTCTTTGTGTTGTTTTTTTGTCTTGATTTTTGATGCTTCTTGTTTTGGTATTAGCAAGCGCAAAGTTTTATTAGCAAAAGTTTTTTCCTTTACGATTTCGGTATTGTGCTATAATTTAATGAAAAATTCTCAAAATTATTATTATGGCAAAGAATTTAGTGATAGTGGAGTCTCCTGCAAAAGCAAAGACTATTTCGAGGTTTTTGGGCAAAGACTACCGCGTGCTTGCTTCGATGGGACACGTAAGAGATCTTCCAAAGTCGAATATGGGAATTGATATCGAAAATGATTTTAAGCCGAATTATGCCGTAAATCCCGATAAGAAAAAAATTGTTGCGCAATTAAAACAAGAACTTACAAAAGCTGAAAACCTATACATCGCGACTGATGAAGATCGCGAAGGAGAGGCGATTGGATGGCATCTTGTTCAAATTCTTAAGCCGGAGAAAACAAATATTCCTACTTTTAGAATTGTATTTCATGAAATTACTGAAAAGGCTATTAAAGATTCTATTAAATCTCCGCGACAGATTGATGAACAGCTTGTTGATGCGCAACAAGCGCGTCGTGTTCTTGATCGTCTTGTGGGATATGAACTTTCACCGCTTCTTTGGAAAAAAATTCGTTTTGGACTTTCCGCCGGTCGTGTTCAAAGTGTTGCGGTGCGTTTAGTTGTTGATAGAGAAAGGGAAATTCAGAATTTTAAACCGGATGAATATTGGAAGGTGATTGGAAATTTTGAAAAAGAGGATAAAAAATTGAAAGATAAGGATAGGCTTTTTTCTGCGGAACTTCAGAAGTATAAGGGGAAAAAATTCGAGCTTAAAAAAGAGGAAGATGTGAAAAAAGTGCTTGAAGACTTGAAAGATGCTTCATATATGGTGACAAAAGTGGAGAAAAAATCTCAAAAACGGTCTCCAGCTCCTCCGTTTATTACTTCTACTTTGCAACAAGAGGCAAGCCGAAAACTTGGATTTTCCGTGAAAAAAACGATGATGGTTGCTCAGAAACTTTATGAAGGTGTCGATGTCGGAAATGGGCCCACCGGTCTTATTACTTATATGAGAACAGATAGTGTGAATCTTTCGAACTTGGCTTTGAAATCGGCGAAAGAGGTGATTGTTGCTGATTTTGGGGCGGAGTATGCGCTTTCGACTCCAAGAAAATATAAAGGTGGAAAGGGGGCTCAGGAGGCTCATGAAGCCATTCGTCCCGTTGATCTTGCTCTTCATCCTGAAATGATCGCGTCAAAATTGGAGAAGGATCAAGCTCGTCTTTATGAACTTATTTGGAAACGAACGATAGCTTGCCAGATGGCTGAGGCTATTTTGGATAAAGTGGCTGTTGATGTCGAGGCAAAGCAATATATGTTTAGAGCTACCGGTCAGACTGTGAAGTTTCCGGGATTTATGAGTGTGTATATGGAAGGTCGTGATGAAGAACATAGCGAAGATGAAAGTGGCGAGGGAGCAGGTGAAAAGTTTTTGCCTGTTTTGTCTGAAAACGAGGCTGTGGATCTTTTAAAAATGAACACCAGTCAGCATTTTACAAAGCCTCCTGCAAGATATACTGAGGCTTCGTTGGTTAAAAAAATGGAAAGTGAGGGCATTGGTAGACCGAGTACTTATGCGCCTACAATCAGTACTATTATGACTCGTGGATATATTGAAAAAGAGGGGAAGGCTTTGAAACCGACAGACACAGGTTTTGTGGTAACGGATATGCTTATTGCTCATTTTCCGAATATTGTGGATTTGCATTTTACCGCCGGAATGGAGGCGAATTTGGATGAAGTGGAACATGGTAAAGTGGAATGGGTGCCGATGCTTAGGGAGTTTTATACTCCTTTTCATGCTTTGGTGGCTGAAAAGGATAAAGAAGTAAAAAAAGGCGAAGTGATTACCGAAACGACTGATGAAGTGTGTGAAAAATGTGGCTCTCCGATGACGATTAAATTGGGTCGTTTTGGAAAATTTTTGTCTTGTAGCAATTATCCCGATTGTAAAAATGCAAAACCTTTGAAGGGGGCTTCGGGTGAGGGTGGTCCAAGTGGAATTATGAGTGAAGACCAAATGTCTCCTGATCAAAAAGCTCAGCTTGATGATTACAGAAAAAAGTTTAAGGATAAAAAATGTGAAGAGTGCGGTGCGCCAGTGGAGGTGAAAGTGGGACGATATGGACCGTTTTTGGGATGTAGTAAATATCCGGATTGTAAAAAAATCACGCCGATAATTGTTTTTTCAGGGGTGAAATGCCCTGTGTGTAAGGATGGACAGCTTGTGGAAAGGCATACTAAAAGAGGTGGAAAGATTTTTTGGGGATGTAATAAGTTTCCGAAATGCCATTTTGCTACTTGGGACAAACCTGTGAAAATAGATAAGGATAGCGGAAAACTTGTGGTTTTGAAGAAAAATGGGGAAGAGGGGATTTATGAGCCGGGTGCTTCCAAGGGGGCTACCAAAAAGGAAAGTGCTTCAACTGCGGTGAAAAAAACGAAGGAAGTGAAAAAATCTACCGTGAAAGAGCTGAAAAAAGCTAAAACTGTGAAGAAAACTGTGAAAAAAAGTGTCGGAAAAACTAAGGATAGCGGTAAATAATTTTAAGGCTTTTGTATTAATAATTTTGAAACATTATTTTGTTGGTTTTTTTGTGTATTTTGTGCTAAAATATAGGGATTTAATAAAACAAAAATAAAAATATGAAAAAAATACTTCTTTTTGCACTTTCATTAACGCTTTTTTCGCTTTTGGGTAGTCAGGTGGTTTTTGCTGAGGATGATGTTGAGTGTAGCGGTAGAATCAAAGGGGAAACCGTTGTTGATCCTTCAAAGGCGAATTTTAATGGAGGGGTTACCTCTTTTAACGATGCGGGAGATTTGAAACTTGTGGATTTGAGTGTGATGCTTGGGGCAGGGGCGATGGGCTATGCGCCTTCGAGGGAGTCGGCTGCTTGTATCATTGCGGACGAAGATGAGCCTTTTATGTCTCTTGGGGCGGATGAATTTGGAGTGAAGGGTTTTGCTTGGAATACTAATGTGGGATTTGTTTCAATGTATTGCGATGGGGCGGCTGCTCCATATAGCAACTTGGGATATTCTTGCGGAAATTTTAAGTATGGTGTGAAGGTTGGAGCAGAGGCTGCTTCGGGAGCACCTGCAGGAGCCAGACCGCTTTTGGGTTATGCTTATAATGATGTGCTTGGTTATATAAATTTTTCGTGTTTTGGCGGAGTGGATGTGTATGGAAATGCGTGTGGCGGAATTGATTATGGAGTTTTTAGGGATTCTTCCGGAAATTTAAGCGGATATGGCTATACGAGCGCGGGAATTTATCTGGTTTTTGACGGTGTGAATATGGGCCTTCCCGATGAGCTTGTGGTAGAAGATAGTTGGTGTGACGGCAAACCTTATGTGTGTTTGGAGATTTTGCCCGATCCTTTGAGTTTGGATTATAATTTGACGGATGGTTATAAATTGGCTGATGGACAAGACTTTTATGAGGTACATGTTTATTTGAAAGATAAAAACGGAAACTATGATCCTGCGCTTTATGATGAAAAAACTTTTTTTCAGTCACTTAATTTTTCTTGGGTGGATCGGTTGAAACTAAATCAACTTGCGGGGCAAAGCGTGGGCGATTCTTTAAATGATAAATCCGAACCATATAGAGAGAGGGTGGGCGGTGTTGTTTATAAGCCCGTGAGTGGGCTTGATCAAGATGCTTTTACACATGATGGAACGGGGCACTTTGTTCTTAAAAATAAAATTTCTTCTTTTGCTCCTAGCAGTGATGGAAATGTGTCTAAAACGAGTAGCCTTACTCCTCCGATTTTGGTGAAAAACGAGAGGTTTTTGTATAACTATCCTAAAGTGTCCGGTGGCATTGAGGAAAATGTGCTTAAACTTATGAATTTAACTTTTAACTTGCTTGATGATAAAACGGGTCTTCCCATTCCGGGAGTGCCCGGAGTTGTGTATCCGAATGGTCAAGAAGGGCTTGCTTTAAAGTTTAAGCCTGTGTGGGATCTTACGACTTTATATGTGAATAATTTGCAGGATAAAATTGTGGGATATAGAGGGATTCCCGTGAGTTTTACTTTGAAGGCGACTTTGAGTGGAAAAGAATCGTTTGTGAATCCGAGTGTGGATTTTCTTTTGGATTATGATAAGAACATGACTGAATTGTCACCGCTTTGTTCAAGTAAGGTTCCTGCATTTGATTTTCATTTTTTGAAAGATGTTGAGGGTAAAGATTTGGAGTGTCTTGAGCTTTCCGATCCTAAAGATCCTTCGTCTCCTTGTAAAAAATATCAGGGAGATTTGCTTAAACAATCTTTGATTTCTTTAAAGGATCGTCAAATAATGCTTCCGGCAATTGCTACTGTGTTTGTAGAGGGAGAAGATGTGCCTTGTGATATGGTTCAAGGTCCGGGATTTATTTCGGTTGTGACTTATGAAACGGGAGATGGACAAACGGTTTCTTATTATGGAAATAAAATTCCAAAACTCGGAGGAGGTGTGATTTCGAATCCCGCCGCGTTGATTCGTGGAAATGTATATGCTCAAACCACTTTTACGCCGAGTGCGCAGACGGAATCGGGGCAGGTTTTAAGTACTGTGAATCTAGATATTGTACAGGATACAGTGAAAGAAAATTTGGCGAAGGCGTTTTTGAATAAGAAACTACCACAGGGAAGCGGAAATATTTGTCGGGTTTTAGCATTTGATAAAACAAAAATTCATGATTGTATTGAAGGCCAAGATTATGGAGTTTTTGAGGTTAATCAAGAGCAGGCTTTTTATTTTAAAGACAGTGATGTTGTGTTTGACACCGATGTGCAGTGGGATGGACTTAAGGTGCTTATTGTGGACGGGGGAAATGTATATATTAATGGTAATTTGTATAATTCTGATTTGACTGATCAAAGGCTTTCTCTCGTGGTTTTGAGAGGATATGACAAAGCTTATGGAGAGGCCGGAAATATTTATATTGCTCCAAATGTTCAAAATATTCAGGCGAATATTGCGGCTTCGGGGTCGGTTTTTTCTTATAATGGAGATAAAAATAAAATAAATGCAACAACCGGTGAGCCCATTTGGGCTGACGATCAAGAGAGAATTTCTTCTTTGGGTAGACAGATATTTATTCAAGGAAGTATATCTTCCAGAAACACGATTGGTGGAGCGGATTTGGATGCTCCCAGGTCAGGAAGTTTTGCAAAGGCGAAGAATTATTTACTTTTAGGTACAGGCGAAATTCTTCAAAATCCTTCGGGGGAAGATAGAATTCGTGCGCAACTTTATGATTTGAATTATTTAAGGCTTTTTAGAATGATAATTGAAACCACTCCGGAGGGTCTTCCTGTGGATCAAAAATGTGATAAGGGGCTTACGCCGGATGATATTATGACTATAAGTTCCGGAGGACAAGTTCTGTTTAATGGTGAGGAGTGTAATGGAATAGATCCTTTGAATGCTTTTCCTCCAGGAGATTTGGTGGCACCCGATGATCCATCTTTGTATGCGCAAGGAGTGCCGATTGGTGAAAAAAATTCACCGGTGTATATATTCTATATGGCTCCTTCGAAAGATTCTTTTGTGTTCTCGAAGCCGGGGGCTCTTAATATTGGGAGGTAATTATAAATAAAGTGGGGCGGTCTCCATTGGAGAGCGCCCCTTACTGTTTCGAAAATTTTTATAATTATACCGTGAGTTCTTTGTATGTTTTCAGGTGCTCGTACACAACTTCTTTTATGGCCTTCATTTGTTCTTCGTTTTTTGCTTCGAATCTGAGAGTTAAATTTGGGCTTGTGTTTGAGGCTCTGATTAGTGCCCAGGCGATTTCATCAAATTCAATTCGCACTCCGTCGATCGTGATGCAATCGTATTGTTTTGTGAAATGGTCTACGATTTTTTGAACGATTTCGAATTTTTTTTCGTCATCGCAGGGGATTTTTATTTCTTCGGTTGTTATTGTTTTTTCTATATCTTCAAACATTTCTGAAAAGGGACGCATGTGGCGAGCGAGAATTTCCAGAATTTTTATTGCAGCCAAATATGCGTCATCAAAGCCGTAATAGTTTTCCGCGAAAAACATATGTCCCGACACTTCACCTGCAAACGGTGCATCAATTTCTTTCATTTTTTCCACAATGAGGCTGTGTCCCGTTTTATACATAATGGGATTTACTCCTGCTTTTTCCATAGCATTTATTATCGCTTTTGAGACTTTGGTATCGAAAACGACTTTCGGATTTCTTATCCGGGTAGTCAAATCTCTTGCCAAAATATATAGAAGAAAGTCCGCAGAATAGTGGTTTCCTTTCTCGTCCACGATTCCCACACGGTCGCCATCGCCGTCAAAACCGATTCCAAGATCTGATTTTGTTTCGAGAACTTTATCGATAAGTTGTACCATGTTTGCCCGTTTTTCAGGGTCTGCCGGGTGATTTGGAAATGTGCCGTCCGGTTCTAAAAATAGATACTGCGTTTCGAGTTTTAGTTTGTCAAAAAGCATTTTTGCCGAAGGTCCGCATGCTCCGTTTCCCGTGTCTACCACGATTTTTAATGGGCGTCCTATATTTACCTTTGAAATTAGATCGTTTGTATAGGCTTCATTTATATCTTTTTCTTCAAGAGTTCCTTTGTTTTCGGAATTTGTGAAATCGTTTTTTTCTATGAGTTCGTATACTTCTTGAAGTTCCTCTCCGTGAACTGTGTCGGCGTCTTTTTTGCAAATTTTAAAACCATTGTATTCTTTCGGATTGTGGCTTGCGGTAATCATTATTCCACCATCGAGTTTTAGACTGCAAATAGACCAATATAGCATTGGGGATGTGGAAAGTCCGATATCTACGATATCAAGTCCTGTTTCGAGGACGCCTTTTATGATGTGTTCTTTAATTCTTGGGCTTGAAATCCTTGAATCTGCGCCTATTGAGATTTTTTTTGCGCCGAATTTTTTTATGAGATGAGTCGCACTTGCTTTACCTATGAGGTATGCGTCTTCGTTTGTGATATCTGTCTCGGCAATGCCGCGAATGTCGTAGGTGCGGAAAATTGATTTGTTCATTGTTAGTGGGCTAAAATTACGGGTATTTTTTCTATTTTATGAGAATTTTCTTTTTTAAGTCGAAGTGTTTTGTGAACGGTGTTCGGGTTTATGCCTTTGCTTAAGAGTTCTTCTTTTGAGATTCCTTCATCTGTTTGTCGAAGGATTGAATCGATTTCTTTTAGAGTGCCTCCGAGTTCGTTTTCATCGGATTGTCCTTTGTATAGCTCGCCTGAAGGGATTTTTGTGAGAAGTTCGTCGGGAAGTTCCAAGTGTTGCGCGAGTTTTTGTACTTCTTCTTTGTATAAATCGCCGATTATAAAAATATCCGATGCCAAGTCGCCGTGCTTTGCGCCGTATCCGAGGCTTAAATCGGTTTTATTTGCTGTTCCGATCACAATACCGTTTCTTGTGTTTGCAAAATTGTAAAGTATGTTTGTGCGGAGACGGGATTTTGTGTTTATGAGGGCCAGTTCTGAGGGTTTCCAGGGTAGGGGCATAAATTCGATGATGAAAGAGTTTATTGGAACAAGGTAGGTTTCTACGTTGAAAAACGAGCAAAGGGCTTTTGCGTGAGAGATGTTTTCTTCGTTTGAAATGCCTTTTTCGGGCATAATTATCGCGGTCACATTTTCGTTTCCCAGTGCATCGACTAGAAGTTTTAAACAAAGCGTGGAATCTATTCCTCCTGAAACGCCAATTACGGCTCTCTTTTCAGGTATTTCTTTGAAAAATTTTTGAATGCCGGCTTGAATTTGGGTGTAGGTATTGTGCATGCTCATGAGGTGAGGGGTTACCGAAGTAATCTTTTTAAAAGTTTTTTATCATTTTTTCAATTTCTCGTTTTTGATCTTTTTTCTTTAAGTCTTCCCGTTTATCGTAAAACTTTTTGCCTTTCATTACGCCTATTTTTATTTTGATTTTGCCTTTTTTTGCGTAAAGCTCCAGCGGAATTGCTGTAAGTCCGCTTTTTTGAAGGTTTAGTTCAAGTTTTTCAATTTCTTTTTTGTGGAGAAGAATTTTTCTTTTTCTTTTCGATTCGTATTTTTGATTTGATGATTGTTTGTATTTCGAAATGTCCATATCTCTTATGTAGGCTTCCGAGTTTGAAATTTCCAAATAGGCTCCTTTGAGGTTTGCTTGGCCGTTTTTGATGGATTTTACTTCGTCGCCGGTAAGAGAGATTCCGGCTTCAAATTCTTCCTCAACGAAAAAATCGTGAAGCGCTTTTCTGTTTTTTGCGAAACTATTTTCCACTTTTTTTCGGGCTTAAAATATATGTCGTACACATGGCAAGAACAATCATAAACGAGACCCAGCACCAAGCGCAAATTGAGCCGATTTTGAAAAATTCGAGGTATCGTAAATACAATGAAAACAGAAGACCTGCGAGAAGAGTCAGTTTTACCAAAATTTCGAGGATTTTTTCTTTTGAGAAAAATCTTTGAAAAAGGAGGGTTTCCAAAAATGCATAGAAGAAAAAGCCGTATACAGCCATCGGAATTCCAAAAATAAAACTGTAAGGCGAAGATAGAATATGTCCGCAGCCATCATTTGTGCATGGAATGTTTTGATCCGGATTTACCTGGAAATACCAAAGGTAAGCGGAGAGCGCTATTCCCAGAAATGTTAAAACGAATAATATTAAATTGTAATTGTCGATTTTTTTTGTCATTTGGCTTTTTATATTTTCGTATAGTGATAATATTATATAGTTCTTATTTTGTGAACCTTCTTTGTATGCGTATTTTATCGAAATGTGTTCGTGTGGGTTATAAATATGCTTTAAAGCCTGTGCTTTTTAGTTTTGATCCTGAGAAAATTCATGATTTGTTTTTACATATCGGAAATTTTTTGGGAAAACATAGTGTCCTTAAAAAAATAAACAGGATCGCTTTTTATTATGAAAATCCGATTTTGCGTCAGAAAATTTGCGGAATTGAATTTAAAAATCCCGTTGGGCTTTCTGAGGGGTTTGATAAAGATGGAATGCTTGTGAACATTTTGGATGATGTGGGGTTTGGTTTTATGCAAGTCGGTTCTGTGACGCTTTGTCCTTATGAAGGAAATACGAAGCCTCGTCTTAAACGTCTTAAAAATTCCAAGTCCATTTGGGTGAATTTCGGGCTTAAAAATATCGGAGTTGAAAAAATTCTTAGGAGAATTTCGAAGAGGAAAAATAAGGCATTTCCCATAAGTATTTCTGTGGCGAAGACGAATTGCTGGCAAACCGCTGAAAAAAGCTGTGGAATTAAGGATTATTTGGGGTCTTTAAAACATATTTTGGAAACTCAGGAGGCTGATTTTTTGACTTTAAATATTTCTTGTCCGAATGCTTTTGGCGGAGAACCTTTTACGGACAAAGAGTCTTTGACTGAACTTCTGAGTGAGGTTTTTAAGGATTTTGTCGGTTTGAATATTCCTGTTTTTATTAAAATGCCACTTAGTTTGGAATGGAAAAATTTCAAAGAACTTCTTGATGTTATTTTAAATTTTCCTATTTCGGGTGTGATTGTGGGAAATTTGATGAAGGATAGGGCGGGAGTTCACCCGAAAGATTCTTTGAAACATTTGCATGGAGGAATTTCCGGAAAACCGATGAATGATAAGGCTAATGAATATATTGCAAAGACTTATCTTTACTGTGGTGATCGTTTAAAAATTATCGGAGTTGGTGGAGTATTCTCTGCTGAAGATGCCTATAAAATGATAAAAAACGGAGCAAGTCTTGTTCAACTTATCACGGGTATGCTTTTTGAAGGGCCTCAACTTATCGGAGAAATAAATGAAGGCTTGGTTAAGTTGCTTAGGAAAGATGGGTTTAATGCTCTCTCGGAAGCAATTGGTAAAAATGTGAAAAAATAAAAAGCGCCCTTTTTTTAAAGAACGCTTTTTAATTTTGTTTTATTGAAGGCTTAAAAGCTCATCGAGTCCTTCATAGTCTATTGTGATTGTGACATCGTCGAAGTCGCCGAATTGATGGATCGTTTGTTCGAGTTGTGCTTCAATTCGAGGATTATCACAAACTCCTCCCATATTTAATTCACCGCTTAAATTCACTTCAATTGAATTATTGAAATCGTCGTATAGAACTTGTGTGACTATAAGATCTGAACTGTGGAGTGAGTTGTAATATATTTCATTTGTTGGAGAGGTGTATTCGCTGGTTTTGATGTTTAACAGATAGTTTAGAGCTGTTTCAATGTCGTCAATGTAATCGCCTGCGAGTTTTGCGTCCATGTAGAGTTCAATGGGAACGACTGAATCACTGCATCCTATTTCCATTCCGTTTTTTCCTGCATCATCGGTTTTAATCATAAAGATTTGCATTGTCTTTTTGTATGTATTCATCGTTACTGCGTTTGAAAAATCGACACCTTGACTAATCGAATCGAAGTTTACTTGAATTTCTCCACGTTCTTTTAGGTATTCATTTAGGGAACCTTCCTTGTCTTTTATAATTCGAACAATCAAATCCGACATTTCGCCTCTTGAAATATTGTCGGAAAAACCGTGGATTGTGAAAGGGATGAAATTTTTTTCAGAGGCTTTTTCTACGGCATCTTTGTACCAGGGATCGCCTTCTGTGAAGTCGATTTGGAAGCTTTTTAGTGTCATTTTGAGGCCTTCAACAAAAGGGACGAGTTGGTTTGGTCTGTATAGTGTGCCGTTTTCGTAGCCTTTTACCCAGCCTTTTTCTTTGGCGAAGCAAACATATTTTGTGAACCATTCGTTTGCGGGAATATCGTTGAAACAGCTTTTTGTAGCGAAAGGATCGAGGTCGCTTTGGGGGAGATTGTTGTAGGTCAAGTATCCGTTTACTAGTATTTTTATCATTTCCGCACGGTTTATTGTGTTGTCGGGTTTGAAAGTGCCGTCCGAGTAGCCGTTTATTAGTCCGTTTATTTTTAAATAATTTATTCCTTCACTGTATGTGTGATTTGTTGTGTCAGAAAATCCTGATAACGGTGTGATTGCAAGAGTGCTTTGTGCTAGTAGAAAAAGAGAGAGGGTTGTGATGGCGATTTTTGTGAGAATTTTTTTCATGTGATTTTGTGTTAATTATTTGTTTGTATTGTTTCTAAATAATATTTTAAGTCTTGGATTTTTTCTTGATTTGTTTCTGTTTGGATTTTTTTGTTTATAAAATATTTTGAAATATTAACGACGCTTAATGGTCCTGCCCCTGTGAGTATTAGTATAATTGCAAGGCTGAAAGCTATGATTCTCAAGTCTTTTGCTTTTGAAACCAAAAAATATATTGTAAGTGCCATTGCCCAAATTGTGAAAAACACAAGATATGCTCTGTTTACAGTAAGTCCGTATTGGCTTATTCGAATTTGTAGAGATAAAATAATTAGAATGAAATTTGGTGTGAGTAGGAAGAAAAAGTATTTTTCGAAAAATTGATTTAATTTTGTTTTGATATCTAAATTTCTGTTTTCAACATATGTAGCAATTCCTAAAATTGAGATTATCAAGACTAAAAGTGCAACTTGGTTTTGTGGCCATACTCCCGTGATTAATATTTTCAGTCCGTAAGCGTATAGAATTGCTGTGTATATGAGGATTCCCGGGAGAAATATATATGTGAAAGTTTTTTGGACGCTTTCTTTTAATTTTTCTTTTAGAATGTAGTTTGTTTTTTTTGGGCTTAAATGACAGATAATAAAAGTTCCAATTACGAAGCCGCACCAGTAGAAGAGATGTATTATGATGTTTTGTGGCAGATTGATTTCAAAGAGATATGAAATTAGAAAAATCATGCCCATTATTATGGCGAATATTCCGGCTGAAATTGTTATTCCTAAGCTAATGTCGCTTAATTGGCGATTGATGTTTTTTCCGAAGATGTTGTCTTTGTCGGTTTTTTTTATGGCAGGCGCTATGAATATGCTTAGAAAGCTTAAAATAAGAAGATGAAAGTAGAGAGTGGTGCCTGGGATTGTTGAAAAGATGTATTCGTTTTTAAATATGAAAATTTTGAGAAGGATAAGGCCTGCAATCAATATTAATTGAATTGTTGTTTCATGTTTTTTTGAATTGCGGTCTTTGAAAAAGATTGTGATTGCGAATGAAAAGAAAAGCCCGAGAATCAGGAGGGGAATAATTGTTTCTTGTTTTGAGTTATTGTTGACGAGGAGTGAGGCGCTTATGCTCGTTGAAATTGCAAAGAAGATTGTGAACGGAAAAGTTTTTAGTGTGTAGAGTATGTCTGATTTCTTTTTAAAGGGATTTATCATTATTTTGTTTAAAATGTGGCTTGTATTTTACAGAAATTACTTTTTTTGTCGATTTTTTGTGTTTGCTATGGTGTGTAGAAGAAGTGGAGGATTTTTGTGAAAATTTTTTGTTTTGATTGGGCTTTGCTTATAGGCGAAATTAGCTTTAAAAAGTCTTGATAATTTGATATAAAGCTTTCGAAACTTATACGGAGAGATGGCCGAGTGGCTGAAGGTACACGCTTGGAAAGCGTGCGTGGGGCAACTCACCGCGGGTTCGAATCCCGCTCTCTCCGCCAATGATGTGTGTGTGCGTGGGGAAACTCACCGTGGGCTTAAAATCCCGCTCTCTCCGCCAATGATGTGTACCCCAAAAAGTGGACACGAGGAAGTTGAGTTTTTATTGTGTGTGGGGCAACTCAGCGCGGGTTTAAAATCCCGATTCTGCCTGCCATTTTTTGTTTTTTTATTGAATTTGTAAGTTTTCTATGATTATTTAGATTCTTGTTTTATAACAATTACTAATTTGACTCGAAGATTTGAATCTACTTCTTATCTTAGAAGTGTTAGGAAAAGAGCTTCTGAGATTGTACGATCTGGAAACTCTCAGGAGTTAAGAAATCTTTGTGATTCTGTTTATGATGTTGAATATCCCGAGTCTGTACGGAAGGCTGTTCTGGAAGTTTTACTTTTGAATGGCGTTTCTTTGGTTTTGCAAAAAGAGGCGGGAACAGAAATGGTTTTTCCTAAAGAAAAAAAAACAACACTTTCTCGGGAAGAAAAAATTAATCGAATTAAGGCTAATTTGATGGGAAAAATTGATAAAATATGTGAAGATGAAGATGAAGATGAAATTGGTGATTAATAAAGATATATTTGAAAAAATTCAATATTTTTTGATTGAAAATGCTGATTTGAAAGTGGCGGAAATCGGACAGAGGTTTTTTAAGTCTCCGATAAAAATTCATGGGATTTCGACTCCGAGGGTTCATAAATTTTCGAGAGATATTTTTAAGGAAATGAAGTTGAGTTCCAAAGATGAAGTCTTTGATTTGTGCGAGAAACTTTGGGAAACAGGATATTTAGAGGAATGTATTGTTGCCTGCAATTTGTCGGATTTTCTGGCTAAGGATTTTTCGGAAGATGATTTTGGGATTTTTGAAAAATGGATTAATCTTTATGTGAAAAACTGGGCTACTTGCGATACTTTTTGCAATCATACGGTGGGGGATTTTTTGATTAAATATCCGAAATTTGTTTGTGAGATGAAAAAATGGGCGATTTCCGATAATTTATGGCTTCGTAGAGCCAGTGCGGTTTCATTAATTTTGCCTATTAGAAGAGGTTTTTTTATGAATGAATGTTTTGAAATTGCAGAAATATTGTTAAAGGATAATGAGGATTTGGTGCAGAAAGGTTATGGTTGGATGCTAAAAGTTGCGTCAGATTATGATTTGAAAAGAGTATTTGATTTTGTGATGAAACGAAAACCCGTGATGCCTCGAACGGCTCTTAGGTATGCGATTGAAAAAATGCCGAAAGAGTATAAGATTAGAGCAATGGAAAAATGAAATTATGAAAAACACTCTTAAAATTAGGCTAAAGGCTATCGGTAAGCTGAAATTTTGGGTCCTTTTGGTTTTGGCTTTTTGTGTTTTTTTGCCTTTTTTTGTGGTTTTTTATGATAAATATGTGACGAATTTTTCTTCTGAATTTATCTATGATGACATCTCGAAAATACCTTATAATAAATGTGCGCTTCTTTTGGGTACTACGAAAATTCTTCCTGATGGTAGGCGAAATTTATTTTATCTTTATAGAATTGATGCGGTTTCGGCTCTTTATAAAGCTGGGAAAGTCTCTTGCATTGTTGCTTCCGGGGATAATTCCACTAAAAAAAATAATGAGCCTGAGTCAATGCGAATTGATTTGATTGCAAAAGGAATTCCTGAGAAAAATATTTATTTGGACTATGCCGGTTTTGATACGCTTGATTCGATTGTTCGAATGAATAAAATTTTCGGGCAAAGTGCTTTTACTATTGTTTCTCAAAAGTTTCACAATGAAAGGGCTTTGTATATCGCAAAAAAAATGGGATATGAGGCTTCGGGTTTTTCAGCAAAAGATGTTCCCAATTTTTTTACTGCAAGAATGGAATTTCGTGAAAAATTTGCTAGAATGAAAATGTTTTATGAGCTTTTGCTCGATGCGTCGCCCAAATTTTTGGGTGAGGAAATTGAGATTGAATAAGCCTTAGATTGTAATTTGTGATTTTGGCTTGACAAGCCCTTGTCTTTCTCGTAAAGTATTTTTCTGTTTTTATTTTTAATCAAAAAAACATGGAAATAAATAATTATTATTCAAACGCTTCCGAAGAAAGAGTAAGTGTAGAAATAAGACCTGAGTATCAAGTGTTTGTAGATTTGATGAGAACTTATGTCAATTCAACGGAAGATCATAAAAGACTTCCGAGTTTTGGTGATAATCTTCCTTCATTAGAAAAGCTTGATGATTCGTATTTATTGAATGATGAGGTGAAATTAACTATTTCAATTATTAAGTCAAAAAGTGCTTTTTTAGTGAAGTATAATAGTCTGTCTTTTGATGAACAGGAGGCTTTAGATAATTACTTGGTGAATTTTTTTACAGAAACTGATCTTTTATTTATTAAAAGGGCTGAGTATAGTTTTTAATTAAGAATAATATAATTTTAAAAAGAGCTTTTAATTATTAAAGCTCTTTTTTCTTTGTTTTGTTTACTTTTTTCTTTATTATTAATCTGTTTAGATAATTTTTAAAAATGTATATTTTTAAGTTTATAGATTTGCTTCGAATGATTTATGGTAAAAAGCCTGTGGATATTTTGAAAATTCAAAAATATGGTCTTTTGGCTGTGAAAATTGGTCAAGTGCATGCAACTAGGCTAGATTTTTTGCCTATCGAAAAATGTGAGGAATTAAGTAAGCTTTATCGGTCAACAATTCCAATTTCTTCTGAAGATGTTTTGGCTCATGTTGATATGAGTCATTTTTCCGAATTTGATGAAAAACCTTTGGCCTCTGCTTCTGTAGGTCAAGTGCATAAGGCTAAGCTAAAAAGTGGAGAGGAAGTTGTAGTGAAGGTAATTAAGTCTAGATTTAAAAAAGATTTTATTCGACAAGTTCGTGCTGTGAAAATTCTTTTTAAAATTGCGATTTTCTTTTATCCAAAGCTTTCTAAGGTCTTTGATCCAATTGGAATTTTAGAACATATCGAAGAATATACTCTTCGAGAGCTTGATCTTTTGAACGAAATTGAGGGGCATAATATTTTGAAAAAAATTTATGAAGAAAATAAAGGTTCTTATGATTTATCAAAGCTTAAATTTTGTCGAATTTATGAGGAAATTTCAGGGTCAGATTTGATGGTTTCCGAGTTTGTTTCGGGTAAAACGATTGACGAATTGCTTGAAAAAAAAGAACTTGATTATTCAAAACTTCTAACACTTTTTAAATTACATGGATTTTTCTTGTTTAATATTGGTACTTTTCATGGAGATATTCATCCTGGAAACATAATATTAAATGGAGAGAATTTCTTTTTCATTGATACGGGCGCAATCGGTTATTCTACAAGGAAACTTTCCCTTGGACTTCTCAATTTTTTTGATCATTTGTCAAATTTCGATTATCCAAATTGTGCTAAGGCTTTAAATCAAATGTCGGAGGTTTATCTTGATGGAGAAAAGTTTGAAAAATTCGAAAAGGAATTTATTGAGCTTTATAAAGATTTTACCAATTCTACTGTTTCTGATGTTAGTCTTACTAAAAAGATGATGCAGACAATTAAACTTGGTGTTTTGAATGGAATGCGTTTTGAAAAAGGAATGTTTCCAATTATAAAAAGTCTTATGTTTTTGGATGGAATGGTGTTAAAGTGTAATCCTGATGCTCGCCTTCTTCCGGATATGAAGCAGTTTATTGATGAATTTAATAAAATTAATTAATTATGAAAAAAAAATCGTTAAATTTGTTTTTGGTTTTAATGTCTAGTTTAGTTTTATTTAGTGCTTGTAGTGCTTCAAATGATGATACTCCTGAAACGGAAACTTTAACTTTGGATGTTGGATCTGAGTCTTTGGGGCCTGATGGTGTTGGGTACTATTATCTTGAAGATATCGCTTTACATTCTGAAAAAGACGATTGTTGGTTTGCTATTGATGGAAAAGTTTATGATGTTTCTTCTTATAATTCTCATCCAGGTGGTATGCCAATTTTTGATGCTTGTGGAACGGATGCCACAGAGCTTTTTAATACTAGGCCAATGGGATCCGGGACTGCTCACTCAAGTAGGGCAAGATCGATGCTTGATCAGTTTTATATTGGTGAATTTCTTGAATAAATATGAAAATTTTAAGTCCTAAATTCGCGGTCTTGTTAACTGTTTTTGTGGGTGTTTTGGGTATAGGAATTATTATTCCTATTTTGCCTTTTTATATTGAATCTTATAATGTTGGTGCTTTTGTTGTGACTAGTTTTTTTTCCATTTTTGCGTTTTGCGCTTTTCTTTCTGCTCCTGTGATTGGCGCTTTGTCTGATAGATTTGGTAGACGGCCTGTCATGATACTTAGTAGTTTTGCTACTTCAGTTGGTTGGATCGTTTTTGCTTCAGCTGGTTCTTTAACATGGCTTTTTGTAGGGCGAATAATTGAAGGTGTTGCGTCCGGAAATATTTCTGCAGCAAATAGTTATTTAAGCGATATTTCAAAAGATAGCAAAGATAGAACTGCAAATCTTGGACTTCTTGGTGCTGTTTTTGGGATTGGTTTTATTATTGGTCCTGCTTTGGGAGGTTTTTTGAGCAAAATTTCTTTGAGTTTCCCTTTTTATTTTGCTGCTTTTTTGTCCGTAATAGCGACACTATTAAGTATATTTATTTTACCGGAAAGTATTAAAGAAAAATCGAAATTAAAGGTTAGTTTTAATCCTTTTGCTCCATTGAAAAAGATTTTACCAATGAAAAAATTTCGACATTATTTCATTGTTTGGTTCGTATTTAATTTTGGGATTTCTATTATGCAATCCGTTTTTGCACTTTATTTATTTTCTGCTTTTGGATTTAGAGAGCTTGGTTCTTCAATAATCTTGGCAGTGATAGGTCTTATTATCGCAATAAATCAAGGTCTTCTTCTTAGAAAATTTTGGATAAAGAATTTTAAAGAAAAGGATTTGTTGTTTTTTGGTTTATTGTCTTTGTCTATTGCGTTTTTCTTTTTTTCTATTGGTTATCTTTGGGTTTTTATTATAGGTCTTCTTATGAATGCTTTTAGTCAGTCTTTGCTTCGAATCGTTATTACCAGTGAAGTTTCCGGACTCTGCGAAGAAAATGTAAGAGGGGAAACTCTTGGTGTTCTTATGTCTTTGTCGTCTCTCTGTATGACTATGGCACCACTCTTGGCCGGTTTTCTTTTTGAGATTAATATAAAAATTCCTTTTGTTATTGCTTCGATAATATCCTTTTTTGCTTTTGTGTTAGTGTATTTTGAAAGGAGAAAAATAAAAGATATTAAAGAAGCTTCACCTGTAATTTATTAGTAGGAAAAATTTTTTTTGGCATTTTTGATTTCTTTTTTGTGGGTTTTCATCGCTTCGGACCATTATTCTTATGAAAACTTGCAGGCCACTTTTTTGGGAATTAATATTTTTCCGTTTTTTGTTTTAGATTTGGGTTTTATTTTTCGATAATTTTGTTTAATTAGTCTTGAAACATTTTTTTATTATAAATTTGGTGTTGTGAATTTGAGTGCATCGGCTTACTTAGGCTTTCCGGTTTGTAATTGTTTACATGCGGTTTGGTGGATGAAAATTGCGTATTTTTTACTTGGGCCGATTTATTATTTACTTCTTTTTATTATAGAAAAAAAGCCTTCACTAAGTTAAGGGCGAAGACTTTTTTTATAGTAAATTTTTTATTTAATTCTATAAGTAAATGATACTCTAAGTACCACTTCTTGTTGACCTGCTGAAATACTTGGCACTGCCATTTCAGAAACGGCTTCTCCCATTCCCATATCTGCTCTTACTGCATTTGCGTACCCGTCAAAGTAGTTGTCAGTGTATTCATAGTAGCTTAATACTTTTCCGAGTTTTATTCCTGTTTCTTTTGATATTAATTTTGCTTTTTCTTTTGCGGCAGAGATTGCGAGTGTTCTTGCTTCTTCTTTTGCGCTTTCTTCGTCTTCAATCGCAAAGGATATTCCTCCAACCAAATTTGCTCCAGCACTTGTAGCTTTTGCGATTATTTCTCCAGATTTATTTAAATCACGAACTTTAATTGTAATGTTTTGATCTAGTCTATAACCTTTTTCTATGCTTTCTTTTTTCTTTTCATCCCATTCCCAATTTGGATTGAGATAATAGCTTGTTGTTTTGATATCTTTTTCTTCTACTCCAAAACTTTTTATTGTTTCAAAGATTTTGTTCATTTTTTCATTGTTTTCTTTTGTAACAATTTCGGTTGTATCTCCAATGCTAAATACTCCTAAGTTGATTATTGCAGTGTCCGGATTTACAAATGCTTTTCCAACAGCATCAATTGTAATTTCTCTTGGGTAGTCTCCTTTTGAACTGTTCCAGATTTCATAAACTCTGAAACCTAAAAATGTGAAAACCGCAAAAGTGAGGATTGATGCTAGAATAAAGACATTCAAGGATAATCCATGGATTTCTCTTTCTTTTCCCATATTTTTTTTGTTAAGTGATTATTTGAATTTTAAATCTTTTTTGAACATATCTTCAATAGACTTTTTAGCTTTTTAAAGGTTTTTTGCTTGAAAAAGCTTGAATTTGTTGGGCGGTTTAGGCTATAAATAATTTGCTTTTAATTATCGTGGGCTCTTAGCTCAGCTGGCTAGAGCGCGTGCATGGCATGCACGAGGTCGGGGGTTCGACTCCCCCAGGGTCCACCAAAAATTTGTATTAAAATTGTTAAAAGGTTTTATGATAGAGGTTGAAAAGAAATTTAAATTATCTGAAGGTGATTTGGACTTACTTCTTTCTGGTGCTGTTTTTATTAGTGAAAAAGAATTTTGTGATGTTTATTTTGATGATGGCCTTTATTCACTCACTACTAATGATATTTGGCTTAGAAAAAGGGGAAAAGTTTTTGAGTTAAAGCTTCCCGTCTCAAAAATTCGTAGTGTAGATACGGATCAATATGAGGAAATTTCTGATGAATCGTTAATAAAAAAATTTTTAAAACTTGATAATGCCTTAAGTATAGATTTTTCTATAAAAAGTCGTGGTTTTTTTCCTTTTTGTGAGTGTAGGACTTTAAGGAGGAAATTTAAGAAAGATGAATTTGTTATTGATGTCGATTTTGTGAACTTTTTTGATTTTTCTTATGAAATTGCAGAAATTGAACTGGTGGTATCTGATAAGACAGAGATTTCTAATGCATCTGACAAAATACATAATTTTGCTAAAAATTTTGGACTTAAAAATGAGAGAGTTCGTGGAAAGGTGATAGAATATTTATATAACAAAAAAATTGAGCATTATAATGCCTTGGTTTCATCCGGAGTTTACTTAGATAAATAGATTATATGGCGACATTGCTTCAAATAACAGGATTGCATAAATCTTATGGTTCTCATGTGATTTTGGATGGCGCGAGTTTTACCGTTTCAGAAAAACAAAAAATTGCGGTTGTAGGTCGAAATGGGGCGGGAAAATCGACTTTGTTTAAAATAATTGTGGGAGAAGAGGACTTAACTGAAGGAGATGTGAAAATCTTTCCGGGGACGAAAATCGGCTATTTGACGCAAAACAATCCTTATGGAGATGAGGATAAAGTAATGGATTTTTTAATGAAATCTTCGAAAAAAGAAGACTTTGTTTGTGCAAAAGTTGCAGGTCAGTTTCAAATAAAAACTGATCTTTTTGATAGAAAAATTTCTTCCCTTCCGGGTGGTTATCAAATGAGACTTAAGCTTGTTTCCATGCTTCTTGAGGAGCCGAATTTGCTTCTTCTCGATGAGCCCACCAATTATCTTGATCTTTCCACTCAGCTTCTTCTCGAAAAGTTTTTGAAAAATTATAAGGCGGCTTTTTTGCTTATTTCACATGATCGGGAGTTTATTAAAAAAACTTGCAACCAAACTCTTGAAATAGATCAAGGGAAGACTTTTCTTTTTCCTCAGTCAATTGAGGAATATCTTGCTTACAAAGTGGAAAAAATTGCTTCTACCGAGAAGGCGAATCAAAAAATCGAAGTTCAAAAACAACATCTTCAAAAATTTGTAGATCGTTTTAAGGCGAAAGCAAGCAAGGCGACTCAAGCGAAATCGAAGATGAAGCAAATCCAAAAACTTAAAACCATTGAAATTGTAAATCCGATTTCCACAAGCAAAATTCGAATTCCCAAAGTGGAAGATAAAAAGGGAGTCGCTTTAATTGTGGACGATTTGGCTATCGGTTATCCGGAAAAGAAAATCGCGGATAAGATTTTTTTGGAAATAGAAAGAGGGGAACACATCGCGATTGTCGGAGATAATGGCCAAGGAAAGACAACATTTTTAAAAACTATTGCCGGAGAACTTTGTTCGATTTCTGGAAAATTTAAATGGGGTGCGAATATTCAAATCGGTTACTATGCTCAGCACACGCCTATGACGCTTGATAATTCAGATACTGTAAAAGGCTATCTTGAACGAACGGCTCCGGAAGGCACGAAAGACCGGGATATTTTTGAAATGGCCGGAAATTTTTTGTTTAAAGATGATGCTTTGAAAAAACAAATTTCGGTTTTGAGCGGGGGTGAAAGAGCAAGGCTTTGTTTGGCCTCAATGTTGCTTAATAAAAATTCCGTTCTTTTGCTTGATGAACCGACCAATCATCTCGATTTTGAAACCGTTGAAGCTCTTGCCGGTGCCTTGAAAGAGAGCACCAGTACGATTTTGTTTATCAGTCATAATCGTACTTTTGTTGATGCTCTTGCGAATGGAATCGTGGAGGTGAAAAACGGAAAAGTGACCAGGTTTCATCATAATTATGAAGAATATGTTTATTTGTTGAATAAGGATATAGATAATGATTTGTCTTCTTTGAGCAAGGGCGTGGTTTTGGAAAATTCCGAGAACGGGAAAAAACAAAAAAATCGAGAAAAAATCAAAGAAATTACACGAAAAATTCGAAAATTGGAGGCTGAAATGAAAAAATTGGAGGAAGAAAAATTTTTGCTTCTTTCATGGTTTGAAAAAAACTTTAAAGAGTTTTCGCCTGAAAAAAACAAACGGCTTTCGGCAATAAATGATTTGTTGGCTAAGAAAGAAGGCGAGTGGCTTTTATTACAGGTCGATTTGGAACAATAATTCGTTATTCAATTTTTGAAAAATACAGTATAATTTTTTTACTAACGAATTTTTCATGCTCGAATTTTTAATATTCATTATCGCGTTGCTTATAAATTTGACGATTCACGAGGCTTCTCATGCGATAGTGGCTTTTAAACTCGGTGATCCTACAGCTAAAAACGCGGGTAGGGTGAGCCTTAATCCCGTGAGGCATCTTGATTTAATCGGAAGTCTTGTGTTTTTGATTACTCAACAAATCGGATGGGGGAAGCCAGTGCCTGTGAACCCCGCGAATTTTAGAAATCCCGTGAAAGATAATGCACTTACGGCTTTGGCGGGTCCTCTTTCAAGTTTTCTTTTGGCTTTTTCGATGGTTTTCCCTTGGAAATATGGGGTAAATGTGTTTCCGGAAATTGTACTTTTACTTATTCAATATGTTTTTCATATAAGCGTGTTTTTGGGTGTGTTCAACTTGCTCCCGATTCCGCCGCTAGATGGTTCTAAAATACTTGGATTTTTCGTTCCCAGAAAATATTATTTGAGTTTTGATAATTTTTTGGAACAAGGGCAGAAATATTTTATTGTCATAATCTTGATTGATGTTTTTATTTTAGGAAATGTGTTTGGTTTTTCGATTTTGGCTTTTGTCCTTTCTTTTTTGGCGAAAAATATTGAAATGCTAATGTTTCTTGGTGCATAAATCCCTTAATTCTTTGGTTTTATCAAGTCTTGCGGTTTGCTTTTTTAAGCCATTTTTTTATAATGAAATTGCTCTACTTATCTCGTTAGAGTCTTATCTACTCTCTCTATCATAGTAGATTAAGGGAGCTCGATATTTCTCTTGGGATAACCTTGGGGTGTGAGCACCCACTTGTTCCTAAAGGGGGCCAGTATACAAAGACGGCGACGGATCGGTGGAGCCTCTCTCAAAAGCCTTTTTATTCAAAAAAAGGCTTCTTCTTTTTGTAAAGTATTAATTTATTGACCTTTATTTTGTCGGGTGTTAGTCTTTGTCGTGTTAAATTTTAATATAATCTAAAAAGAATAGTATGAAAAAAACAGCAATTCTTTTGGCTCTAACAATCGTTACAGGCGTGCTTTTTTCCGCTTGTAGCCTTCTTCCAGCTGAAGAAAAGACTCCTATGGATGAGACTGAAAACGGTACTTCCGTTGATTTGTCCGTTGAATTGCTTCCAGAAGGAGGTGTTCCTGTTGAGGACAGTGCAGTTTCAATTCCTTTAGCAGTAGTCGTTGAGTAAAAAATCAAAAGGGGCTCGGGTAACCGGGCTCTTTTTTTTTGAAAGAATTTTTTAAAATTTGCGTATTATTTAGTGTAAAATATATTTTTTGTGAAAAATTTACAGATATCAGATGAAGAACTTGTGATAAAGACTATTTCAGATAGTACGTTTTTTGCGGAGTTGATTTCGCGTTATGAAGGTAAACTTGGTGCATATCTTAAGCGATTCGGTTTTGAAGGAAAAGATATTGAAGATTTTTTGCAGGAAATATTTATTTCGGTTTATAAGAATTTGAATGCGTTTGATCCGAAACTTAAGTTCTCTTCTTGGATATACAGAATTGCTCACAACTATGCGGTTTCCGTTTATCGAAAAAAGAAAATTTTGACTTTTGAACTCACTGAGAACTTGGCGCAGGATTTGAGAGATGAAAGCGATTTGGTACAGGAATTGGATAAAAAGGTGATAAAAGAGCTTGTAGCAAAGGCTATTTCTAAAATGGATTATAAATATAGGGAGATTCTTGTTTTAAGATATTTTGAAGATAAGGACTATGAGGAAATTTCGGATATTTTGAAAAAACCGTCCGGGACAGTCGCTACTCTAATAAATCGTGCTAAAAAGCAGTTTAAGGAAAAATATAACGAATTAAATATATGAATAATTTAAGTGAAAAAATAATCGAAAAAATTGAAAAGGATGGTATTTTTCCAAAACCGAAATGGGAGTTCTTGCTTAAAGATACTGTTTTATGGGTTTCTTTTGTCTTGTCTGTTTTGATGGGGGCTGTGTCGATTTCCGTGATTTTGTTTTTTGTAAAAACGGGCGATTTGGATATTTACGAGTCGGTATATGGATCCGTTTTTTCGGCTGTGGCGGGCGTGATTCCATTCTTTTGGGTTCTGTTGCTCCTGGGTTTTTCGATAATTGCGTTTTTGAATTTTAAATTTACGGATCGTGGTTATAAGATGAAATATGTTTATGTTTTTTTGACCAGTATTTTTTTGAGTTTGACTATTGGCGCTTTGTTTTTTCAGTCCGGGATGGCGAAATGGTTTCATGGTCAACTTACTGATAGATTACCTTTTTATGATATTTTTCAGCCAAGACATGAACTTAAATGGATGAGGCCTTCCGAAGGTCTTCTTGTAGGCGTTGTTGTTGGTTTTGAGTCTGAATTCGTGTTTGAATTTAAAGATTTGGAAAGAAAAACTTGGTTGGTTGATATTAAAAAGGCTAAAATACCGAAAAGATTTAGGCCGGAAATATCCTCAATGATTAAGGTTCTGGGGAGAAAAGTTTCGGAGGAAAAGTTTGAAGCTTTTGATTTAAGGCCTTTTGAAAGACCGGCGAAAGGGCTTAAAATGCTTCTTGAGCCGTCTTTTTAGAAATTTTTTCGTGGAGCCACCGAGCGGGATTGAACCGCCGACCTCGTCCTTACCAAGGACGTGCTCTACCAACTGAGCTACAGTGGCATCCAAAAGATTTGTGCTAATAATTTAGGCGAAAATGTTTGGTTTGACAATAGAGAAAAAATGCGCAAGAATTCCAGTACTTTTTGGATAAATAAGATAAAATCATACAAATATGGCAAAAGGAAAAAGTCAAAATGCAACATGGTTTTGCACAGAGTGTAACAAAGGCAATTATCACAGTTATTACTGCAAACGAAGAGATGCGGAGATTGTGAAAGAGAAGGCAAAATATTGTCCACAGTGTAAAAAATCAGTTACGCATAAAAGAAAAGATACCAAAAAAGGTAACTAATATCTTTAAAATATGAGAACTCGGCTTGTTTTTAGTGTTCTTTTTGTAGTTCTTGCTTTGAGTTCTTGCGGTGTGAAGAAGGATTTTGAGTCTTTCAGTGTAGCTCCTGAGAGGCTTTTTTCGTCGAATGGAAGCAATGTTTTTGTGTTTGATTACTCGGAATTGAAGGTCCGTGAAGATGTGAAATCGTATTTTGATTATTTTAAAGACTTGAAAATTTGGCATGAAATTGGAGTTGATTTGCAATTTGCCGGTTTTGTGGATGACTTAAATCGTGTGGCTGGGGAGGGTGCTTATGAAAATTTGTTTTTACCCGTGTTTCAGTCGGGTTTTAAAGTGGCTTTGAGTAAGGAAAATTTAAGTGGCGGTTTTTTTAATCAGGATTTTGTTATTTCCGCAAATGTGAAAGAAAAGGATACGGCTAAGATTTTGATTGATGCTTATTTGGGAAAAAAATTAGGTGAAAAACTTGAAAAAATGACAGTTTCTGGCGTGGATGTGTGGCTTTTGGAAGAGGATTCTTTGTTTTTGGCAAAAAAAGGATCTAATTTTGTTTTTAGTAATGATTTTGCGAAATTTCAGGAAACATTGAAAAATTTGAAAGAGGAAAATTTTTCGAAATTCGTTTTGAATGTGAACAGGGATTATACTTTTTCACCTTTTGTTCAGGTTTATCTTAAAAACGGGACTAAATTTGCAGGCTTTTTGGAAGAAAAAGGTATTCGTTTTTTTGGTTCTTTCGCCGAAAGAAAGACAACTAATTTTTCGAAGTCTTTATTAAAATATTTACCGGCGGAAGGCTCTTTTTTCCTTGTTGAAGATTTAAATCTTTCTTCTTATGTGTCTTTGTTTTCGAATTTTGATACGGAGAAATTTTTGGGACTTAAAAAGGATGAATTTTCGAAGTTGATTGATACGAGATTTGCTTTTTTGATGAATTTCGAGGAAGTGATTCCCGGTGCGACTTTGCTTATAGACACGAAGGAAATAGATTTTTTGTTGGTACAGAAGTTTTTGAAATTCGCGAACAGATTTTTTGAGGATTTGGGAAAAAGCCTTACGGATCAGCTTATTTTGTCGGGTGTGATTTCGGAAGAAGGTTTTTTGAAAATTTCTAATTTAAATGATGATATTAAGAGGGCCTATCTTGATTTGTCTTTTCTTTCGCCTGAAAAACTTTCGGAACTTTCGGTCTTATTTCCCGGAATAACCGCGGATACAAAGGTGGAATTCTATTTTGGCCTAATTGAAGACAATATTTTGGTTCTTTCGTTTGGTTCTGATTTTATGAGTTTTTCGAAAAAGCAAGGGATTGCGGATTCAAAGGATTTTCTTTCCGCCAGAGAAAGGCTTTCTTTGGAAGGAGAAAATACTGTTTTTTATGTGAATTTTTTAAATTTGTGGAAATTTTACGAGAATTTTTCAAAAGTGCTTTTTTCTTGGGGGGCGATTTCGGAGAATGTGGTTAAAAATAGTGAGTTTTTTAGGGAAATTTTTCTTGATAAACTTTCGGCTTTTATTTTGCTGGGAGAGGATAATGATGATTTTTCAGTTTTTGAGGGTTTTTTGTCGACATGGAAATAATTTGAGTTGCAAAGAGGGGAAGGGCTTTCTATAATGCAGGGCGTTGAAATACAGAAATTAGGCCCATGGTGTTAATGGTAGCATACCGGTCTCCAAAACCGTTGGTAGGGGTTCAAATCCTCTTGGGCCTGCCAGTCTTCGCTCTACGAGCTTCGACTGGCAAGCCAGTTTCGTTCTTCGAGCTTCGACCGGCAAGCCAGTTTCGCTCGATTTTGCTAATCCAAAAAAATTTTTTATAAAAAAAAGACCCGGATTTCCGGGTCTTTTTGGGTTAGTCAATTTGGCGTTTTTGGCGGTAAATGAAGAATATTCCGCCTAGTAAAATTAAGATGTATAAGTATGTGTTGAATTCGGGTACAAGATTTATGATTTGGAAATTTTTTGTTGTGGCCTCTGCAGGGTCTGATATATCCGAGTAAATTCTCCATGTATATGTGTTGTATCCCAATGCGGTCGGTGCGGCTATGCTTGTTGTGTCGGCCGGGATGTTTGTGATTTCCAATACCGGATCGGACCAGTCCATGTCTGAAAGGTTTCGTACTTGTATTGTGTAAGAGGTTTCTCCGTTTATATCATCCCATGTGAATGTTGGAGTTGTGTCTCCGGTTTGTCCGGAGGGGGATCTTTGTGTCACTATTGTTGATCCGCCGGTAACATCAAACAGCCAATTGAAATTGTTTGGCGCTGAGCCTTCAGGGATCGAGCCAGTGCCTTGAGCATCGATTTCGTAAGTTGAATTACTGTCTTGAACATCGAGATATGCGATGTCGTAGTCCCCGTTTATTTCGATATACCATTGGGTTCCCGGGGAGGTGGAACGAAGTAATAGTAAATGGTCTGCATCTGTTCCCTGCATTGTCCATGTTCCGTTTACAATTGTTTTATTGTCTACTCCAGGCTCGAATGAAAGTGTCGAGTTGTGTGGTTTTGAGAGATTGTAGAATGTGTTTGCACCGTAGATTGACTGTGTGTCGCCATCAAATGACACTGTAGAGGTGTTTGGAATAAATGATGCGTTTGTGTCGGCGAGTGTCCAATTTCCGGTAATAATTATTTCTTGTTCGGTCTCCAGAGGATATTTTGTATCCAATGTTCCGCTTGTTATTGAAAGATCCTTTACTCTTAGAGCGCCTGTTTTGATATATACTTTATCGGTGCTATCGGTTTTGTTGATTGTAACATTCAAGTATTCTTGCGTGGTCGTGTTTTCCATTGATGAGAAGCCGTATGTACCATCAAATATAATGGCTCCGTGTGTGGCATCTTGTGAATATGTGCCTCCAGTATGGTGCCATTCAGAGTTTATATGAATAGGATTGGTTGATGAATTGAAGGTTCCGGCTTTGAGATTGAAGCCGTCGTATGAGGAGTTTTCAAAACGAAGGGTTGAAGAGCCGGCATTGAAGGTTCCACCGTTTTGTTCAAACCATCTCATATAACAATCGCCTGCGTTTGCGTTGAAGGTACCTGCATCCAGTTTTACACCGGGATAATATGCCGCGGCGGAGTCGAAGCTGAGTGTTGCATCGGAATTTCCACCGTTGAAGGTTCCTCCAAGTTGAGTAAATTGTCCGAGACTTAAATCGCCGTTTCCTGTATTTGAAAAGGTTCCTTTTTCTATCAATAAATTGCTCATTACTACATTTCCGGCTGAAGTTTGTTGTACCAAAAGTGAATCGTTGTTTAACCAAAGAGATGGAACATCTCCATAGGTGAAGTAATATGGTATTTCCGGAATGTTTAGAGTTTGGGCGTTGTTCATTTTTATGTATCCTCCATAACCTCCATCGAAATCTGATCCCCAAGATACACTTCCGGTCGCTTCAACGGTAATCATACAAAGGTCTGCATCGTAGGGTTCTGTTCTTGAATTGTCACAAACAAAACCTTGATGAAGGTAGCCGTCTATTAATGTGAAAGAATTGTTAATAATTAGGTCTTGTTGGACTTGCAGAACGGATGGCGGAGCATCCACTTCTTGCGGTTTATCAATTTCCAAATCATAAAATGAAATTTCCGGGTTTGTACTGAAGTCCGTGATGCTTGTGGTGTATCCTCCGTATAAGATTACTTTTCCATTATTGTGGTTGAATGTGCCGGAGCTACCAACATTGAAATCTTCTCCAATTGCCAGATATTCTCCCGTTCCCGGCGCGATGAAGGTTCCACCGTTTAGGTCAAAATCGTTTTCAATGGTAATTGATGCGTTTGATGCGTTGTATGTTCCGCTTGAAATTGTGAGGTCACCTTCGAAAAATATACTTCCGCTTCCCGCGTTGTATGTCGAATTTGAGTTTGAAATTGTGAAGTCTGTTTTGTGGTCAAAGGATCCGTCTTTTGCATCGAGTGTTCCGTTTAATATTGTGACTGTGGATTCAAATGTGATTTCCGCATCTCCGTTGTTTTCAAAGCTTCCTTGGGCTATATAGAGAGGTCCGTAGAAAGTCGTCGGTAGTGTGGCTGTATCTGTTTCCACAATTAAACTTGAATTGTTTAAATATAGACCCGGGATTTGAGTTGCTCCATTTGGTAATGTTACAGTTCCCGAATTAGTTAATCTTATATATCCTCCTCCAATTGTGCTTCGGCCGTCGAAATTCGAACTGTATGCCAAGTCACCTGTGGTGTCGATTATGAAAGTTGAGTTTGTCGGGATATCAAGTTTTCCGTTATTTAATATTAAATATCCGGTGATGGTATATGTGTCGCTTGAAGAAATGGTTACTATCGCATCGTCCGAGGATTTGTTTATTTCAATGTCGCCGAAGGTATCGGATGTTGGGATGTCGAGTGTTATGCTGTTTGGTCCGTCGAATGTAATTTTTCCATCGTTGTGGTTGAAAGTTCCGCTAGTGTGTGTGAAGTTTTTTAGGATTGTAAACGTTTTTCCCGTTCCCGGTGCGTTGAATGTGCCGCCATTTATATAAATTGCGGATAATGATGGATTTGCCGGATCATAATAGTTTGAGTCGATGTTTCCGTTTGTGGCTGTGAATGTGCCGCTTGTATTAGTGAGTTGCGCGTATGTTCCGAGGTTTAGATCTCCGCTTTCAAGATCGAAGGTACCACCTGAAACCGTGATATCTTCATTGTGGTTTGCCGTTCCGGTTCCTCCTTTGTATGTACCTCCGGATATGGTGAGGGCAGCGGAGAAAGTTGTGGTAGAGCTTTCGACATTGAAAATTCCCGTTCCCGAGAGGGTGAGTGTATTTGAAATGTCTTGAGTACCTGTGCCGGCTTTGTATTCACCTGAAGAAATAGTTAAGGTTGAGGCTATTGTGTTTGAGCCTTCGTTGTTGTAGGTGCCTCCGTTTATTGTTATTGCTCCGTTGTGCTGGATTGTTCCCGTTCCGGTGTAAAAATTTCCGGCGGAAATTTCCAGGGTGCTTGAAAATGTGAGGTCCGCATTTTGTGTTGCATCGAATTTTGTGGAAGAACCACTTACTATTTTAAAGGGATATGGAAAGGTGAGAGCGCTTGTACCCGTGTAATTCAGGGTGAAGTTTGATTTTGAATTTGAGTTTAGGGTAAATGCCGGAATGGTTTTTGTTGCGTTTAGAATTTCCGGAATTTCGATTGTGACATTGTCGTAATTTGGGAATAGATTAACTAAATATGCTGAATATCCACCGTCAAAATCTTCATCGTAGATAAATGTTGAGCCGCTTACATATGCATTTAAGGTAGATGCGTATTCAACATTGATTTTTCCGTTTAAAAGTTCAAGTCCGTTTGAAATTGTGATTATGTCCGAACTTCCAAATGTTTGATAAGCGGTGTCTGAGCCTTTATTTATTCTTATGTTGTAGAAGGTTTCGCTTGAGTTTACATTAACGGAGTATGAACCGGTGCCTGTAAATTCGATTGTGCTTTCGTCTTCGTTGAAAGTGGCTCCGCTTCCGATCGTGAAAGAAGTACCCACTTTAACAAGTTGGTTCTCGGCATTAAAAGTACCTGCGGTTGAATGATCGAAGGCCCCACCGATTTGAAGTGTTCCGTTTGTTGTTGAGCCGTTGAAAGTTCCCCCGTCCATATCGAAGCCTCCTGTACTTGCGATTATTAGACTTCCTGTTCCGGCGTTGAAGGTTCCTCCGTTAATATCGATTGAGTTGGCGGAAGTGTTGTTGAAATTTGTGGTTGTTGATCCTCCGTTGAAAGTACCTCCGTCCATTACAAATCGGTTTGTGAATGTATTTGATGCGCTTTGAACACTATATGTTCCGGTTGATGAAAGCGTTACAATTCCCGTGTGATTTACAGTGTTTGAGCCGGCTTTGAATTCGCCACCTGAAAGAGCCAGAGTACTTGAAAAATTAAGTGTTGTGCTTGAGTTGTTTATCGTGGCGCCACTGAAGGTTGTGGCCGGGGTGAAGGTTGTGGTTGTTGAGTTTAGGTTCATTATTCCGCCGCTCGCGGTGACGGGTCCTGTGAAGGTAGTTGTGGTTGAAGATCCGGTGTTGAAAGTGCCTCCTTCGATTGATACCGTTGCGGATGTGTTCACACCGAAAGTGAGTGAAGCGTTTCCGCTATTTGAAAAGATTGTGCCCGTTCCTCCATTTTCTTCAAAAATTCTAAATTTTCCATAGATTCTGTTTGTTCCGGTGTTTTGAAGGTCGAGGGTCATGCTTGAAAGACCATCGTTGTGTAATTCAAGACCGGGAAGGTCTGCGTTTGTTGAATTGATGACATAAGTTTGGCCGGTTGTGGCGGCTTTGAAGCTTAAATAACCCAAGTATGATGTGGATGGGTTTGCTCCTTCGAATGTTGAACGGTAATAAAAATTGTCGTCGGTTCCGGTAAATGTAAGTCGTGCATCTGATGCTATTGCCACTCTTCCGTCATTTAAGTCGAGTATGTTTGAAACATAAATCGTGTCTCCGGATGGGATTGTGACGATGTTTGTAGTTGTTCCGGATTTGTTTATTTGTAAATTGTAAAATGTTTCAGTTGAATTTGCGTCAAGTGTGCCGTTTGCTGTTCCCGTTAAAACAACTCCACTTGTTCCTTCCGTAAAGCTTCCTCCTGTAATCGTGAGGTTTCCGTTTAAATAAATAAGTGCCGATTCGGCATTGTATGTTCCTGTGCCTGAAATTGTCACAACTCCGGTGTGATTTACTGTGTTTGATCCGGCTTTGAATTCACCGCCGGAAACCGCAAGTGTGTTTGAAAAATTAAGAGTAGTACTTGAGTTGTTTATCGTTGTGCCGCTGAAAGTTGTGGCGGGTGTAAAGGTTGTAGTTGTTGAGTTTAGGTTCATTGTTCCACCGCTTGCAGTGACTGTTCCTGCAAAGGTCGTGGTTGTTGAGGAGCCGGTGTTGAATGTTCCACTTTCAATAGCGAAAGGAACGGCCGAACCTCCTCCAAAAGTGAGGTCTCCGTTGCCGGAGTTCGAAAAAGTGGTTCCCGTACCGGGGGTGGTTTCATATATTCTGAACTTACCATAAATTGTTTTTGTCGTTGAATCTTGTAAGTCGAGCGATAGGGTATCCACACCTTGAGTTGTTCCGTCGTTGTATAGTTGGATTCCTGGAAGGACTGTGTTTGTTGTGTTGATTGTAAAGGCTTGGGGATATGTGCTTGGTTTGAAAGTTAAATATCCTGTGTTTGATGTTGAGTTGTAACCCCCATCGAATGTCGAGGCATAGCTAAAGTTTGCTGATGTTCCTGTGTAAATAATCTCTGCGTTTGTGTTAATCGAGGTTCTTCCATCGGTTAAAGTGAGAGAGTTTGTAATTGTGAGTGTGTCTCCGGTTAAAAGCGTAAGATATGAGTTTCCGGACTTATTTATCTCAAGTGCGTAAATGGAAAGTGTCGAGTTGAAGTCAAATGTTTGGTTTGATGAGCCGTTGAAGACTATTTTGGAGGTGTTTGGGGTGAAGGTTGCTCCTGAAATTGTAAGACTTGCGGTAAAATTTGTGGTTGTGGAGTTTAATGTGAGTGTTCCGGAAGATAAAGTAACGGCGCCGGTAAATGTTGTGGTTGTTGCGTCTGCGCTTATGGTGCCTCCACTAAGTGTTGTTGTGCCTGTAAAAGTGGTGCTTGTACTTGAGCCCGTGTTTAGCGTTCCTTTTTCCACTGTTGTCGTTGAGTTGAATGTGATGTTTGAATCGTTTAAATTTGTAAATTCAGGCGTGTCTCCCGCACCGTTTATCATTGTGAAGGCTCCCCAAATTGTGACATCCGTGCCTGCGTCGAGAGTGAAATCAAAATCGTTGAAGGATTGATTGTTTAATTTTAGTCCCGGAATGTATGTGTTTGTTGTGGTTAGAGTGAAGTCTTGATCGGCTTTGAGTTCAAGTGCACCTGTGTATGTGCTGGTGTTGTTTGCTCCATCAAAGGTTGAGGCATAAGTGAAATTTGAAAGTGAACCGTTGAAAACAAGTGCTCCACTTGAGTAAATACCCAATTTACCATCTGTAAGAGTGAGCTGGTTTGTGACGGTTATAGTGTCTCCGCTACTAGTGTTTAAGGCTGTTGATCCCGATTTATTTATTATAAAATTGTAAAAACTTTGTGTTGTTTGAGTGTTTAAAGTTTGAGCCGAGGAACCATTGAAATTTATTGTGGAAGTGTCGTAAGCAAAGGTGCCACCTGAAAGAGTCACAGCTCCTGCGGCGTTTATTGTTGAAGATCCTGTATTGAAGGTTCCCGCTGCTACTGTGAATGCACCACCGATTGTGATTGTGGAGGATCCTGCATTGAATGTCGCAGTATTGCCACTTGCCAGATTTAAGGCTCCTGTCGTGGACAGACTGTAGTTGTTTGTTGAAATTGTTCCGGAATATCCCGTGTTTATATTTAATGCAGTAAGGCTGATTGCTCCTCCCATCGATGCGCTTGTTGTGTTGTTTGTCGTAAAATATGCTGTGTCGTCTCCACCGTCGGGATATCCTGCGGGTGTTGTCGCAGTACAAGTTCCCGGTGTGCCGCCTGCGGCGCTTGCCCAGTTGCTTGAGCTTTCCCATGTTGAGTTTGAACCGACCCAGTAACAGTTTGCTGCAAATGCTTCCGCACTTGTAATGGTTACGGCTAGAATCGCTGAAAATAGAATCGTTTTTAGAATTCTTGAAAGAAATTTTGTTTTCATATTTTTGATTTTTATTTTAAATCTATATATTTTAGCAGATTTTTGGGCTTAAGTCTATTGCCAAATTTTGAATTTTTGGTATTTTGTAGCCTATTTTTATTAATTGAAATAATGAAGAGATCATTAGATGATTTTCCAAAAGAAAGATCTACGGATGAAGTATCTGTTCCGGATTTTTGGTCCAAGGTTTTTGAGGATGGAGATGAGGTTTTGCCTGAAGGGCGTGTTGAAGGTGAGTCTTCGGCAGTAGAGAACTTGATTTTGACCTTAAGCGAAGAGGAAGATGATTTGGATATTGAGGTTTTTCCGGCTGATTTGTGGAGGTCCGAGCTTGAAGCTTTTCGAATTCTTTCAAAAAAACGTTTAAAAAATATTGAGGATTTATATCAAAAAGAGCCAAGCAATTTGAATAGAGCAAAATTTGAGTTTGAAAAAGCTAAGTATGCGTTTTATTTGCATGTTGTTTTGGAAGAGTTTGTTCCTTTGTATAATAAATTCTCAGCGCTTCTTAAATCGGGTAATGGAACAACATCAGAAGGATTTACATTGTCCGACTTGGAATTGGAAATGGAAAAGCTTTGTTTTTTGGCTTTGGAAAGGGATAGCGAGTCGCGCGAATTGGTTTTAAAATTGGCAAAAAAAATTCTTTCCATGGAAAAACGTATCGAGCTTGAAAGAGAAAATTATTCAAATGCAAATTTGTCTTTGCTTCAAAATATTGAAGACTTGGAAAAAAAGATTTTGGAATTGAGTGAGGCTAACTTAAGGCTTTTTGATTTGAATCAGGCAAAAGTCTTAATAAGTGAAAGTGATGGTGACAGGCTTCTTTCCGGCGATTTTTCCGAAATAGGTGTTCTAAAAAAAGAGTTAAATTCGGCTAGGTCTGAGGTTTCGAGGTTAAAAGAAAAGCTTTCCGGTTTTGAACTTCAACTTGCTCTTTTTGATAAGGTTTCTCGAATGAATGTTCAAGAATTTTCCGAGCTTAGAGAAAGGGCTGAAAATGGAGATCGGGCTGTGAAAAGACTTAACGAAGAACTTGCAAACTTTGAGCGAACTTTTGGAGATTATGTTCGACTACAGGCGGATTTTAATGCGATTCGTGATCAACTTGAGAATTATCTTGAGGAAAATGAGGCTTTGAAAGAACAAATTACGCATAAAGATCTTGAAATTTCGTCTTTTAGACAATTTGGGCAGTCCGGAGTTTCTCAGGAAGAGTATGTTTCGCTTCAAAATGAACGGAGGGAACTTCGTTTTAAATGTGCTGATCAGGAAAAACAGATTCAAAATTTATCGGCACAACTTTCTGAGTTGGAGAAAGTTGGAATCCTTCGAATTCCGGCAATTTTGAAGGAAATTGCAGATAGAATAAATAGTGTAGGGTTCGGTGTGGAAAAAGTTTACTCCATTGTTTCCGGTGAACAAATCGATGGAACGCCCACAGCCGGGGTTCTTTCTCTTTCGGAAGAGGATTAATTTGTTTTTTTTAATGCGGTTTTGTTGTAAAGTTGTTTTAAGTATTTTTTAATTTTTAAGAAAATGAAAAAGATTTTTTCATTTCCGCTCGGACTTTTGGCTTTTGCCTTGATGTTTTCGAGTATGGGAAATGTGGCTTTCTCTTCGAATTTTTCGGACACGGTGGGGAGTCAGTTTTATTCATCTATTGATTGGATGAGTGAAAACGGAGTTGTAAATGGATACGGCGATGGCACTTTTAAGCCAACTGTTTGTGTCAATCGTGTTGAGTTTTTGAAGATGCTTTTCAAGATGAAGGGTGTTGATGAGACAGCCTATACGGCTGAGCTTTTTACTGATACGCCTGCAGACTCTTGGTATGCTTCTTATGTTAAAACGGCTAGAGCCAGAGGGGTTGTGAATGGATATAGTGATGGATCTTTTAAGCCTGGAAAATGTGTAACAAGAGCGGAGGCTTCGAAAATGGCGTTTTTGATGTATTATTCTGATGAGGAAATTTCTTCAGAAGTTGAATATAATTATTGGACTTGGCTTTCTGATTTGAAAGAGGAGGATTGGTATTTCTCTTATGGAGTTTTTGCTTTGGATAGAAATTTTTGGCCTGTGTATTCCGATTCTTCTCTTGGAGCAAATTCCGGAATGAGTAGAGAAGAAGTGGCGGAGCTTTTGTATAGGCTTAAATCTGTAGAAGATAATGGGCAAATTCGATATTCATGGGATCGTCCGCTTGATTTGGGTGAAAAATATTTTTATGAAAAATGTAATTACACAAAAAATCCGGACACTTCGGATTTGAAGATTTCTGATTTGCTTTCTAAAGACTCCGATATGGTTTTTTCTTTGAATTATTCTGATAGTGCTTCAAGAAAAAATTTCGAAGCTATGCTTGAAAAATTTCCTGAGATTTCTGAAAGTGGTCTTTGGTCTTCAATGTTTGGTTATAACAAAAGGCCGGAAAATAATTTGGGAAATTTGATGGAGGGCGTTTTTGATGAAGATTATCAGGCGCTTTTGGGCTTTAAGCTTGGGAATGGTGGTTTTGAAGATTTTGAAAATTCGGAAATTATTGTGGCTGGAAAAGTTTCTGCTGAAGATGATTTTTACAATGCAATAACAAAATCAATGGGTGTTGAACCTATGAATAACATGTACTGCGAGGTATCCGGAAATGAGCTTTATTTTACTTCCGAGGATGAGGATTTTTATTTTGTGAGATATGGAGATATCTTTTTTGTAACGAATTCTTTGAAAAATCGTGAAGATGCGATGGATAGGCTTAAGGCTAAAAACGGTTATGATATGAGCGCGGATGGTGAAAAAAGTCTTATTTATGCTTTGGTTTCCGGAAGTGTGTTTTCTGAGATAATGGATTTGGCTTACGGTATGGATCCTTCTTTTGATTCTTTGAGTGGTCTTTATGACTCAATGGGAGCTATTGAAATGTATATATCTGCTTTGACCTCAAACAAACTTCAAATGGATTCTTCCATGGAGCTTACTGATGATGAGATGCTTAGTATGTATCGTGATAATCCGGTTTCACTTCTTAATAAACTTCCGGGAAAAAATTTGATGGCTTATATGGAGAGTATGGATTTAAGCCTTCTTTTTGAGCCTTATTTGGACTCTTTAGCCATGATGGGCGGTACTTATTCCTCATTCTCACTTGAGGATGTTTATGAAGAAACGGATCTTTCCGAGAGTGAATTTGAGCTTATAACGAATTCGCCATATGCTTTTTCTCTTTCTGAAGTGGGACAAGTGTATCCGGGAATGGTTTTTGCTTTGAAGCTTGATAATTCAGATTTAAGCGCAGGTGACAAACTTGTGAATTATTTGGATTTGAAAGTTGATGAACTTATCGATGAAATTGATAGTGAAGTTTTAACATTGGATGCATCAACTTATATTGTGAAAAGCAATGTGGAGGGTTCTTCTCTTAGAAGAGTAAAACTGGATATGAGTACTTTGCCTGAGACTTTTTGGGCTAATGAAGGTCTTTTAGATGAAAAACAAATTCTTCAAGATAGCGTTTTTGATTTGTATTATGGAATTAAAAAAGATTCTGATATGAATGTGCTTCTTGTGGCTTTGTATCCGGATTTCAATATGGCTTACGGTCAAGATGTGGTGAAAGATAATGCGAAATTCAAAGAGGCAAAGGAGTCACTTGGAACTGTTTATGGTTCAGGTGTTTCTTATTTGGATATAGCGAAAGTCTTTGATTATGTGGATACACTTCTCGTACTTTCCGGAGACAGTGATTCTATTGGAGAAGAATACGCAGAGGTAAAAGAGGTGGTGTCCAGATTTGAATACTTGATTTCGTCCGCGAAAGTGAGTGGAGACAGTGTGCTTGGAAGGGCAATACTAAAACTTAAATAGAGATTAAATAAAAAACGGGCCTATAAAATTAAGGCTCGTTTTTTTATTGTGTAAAAAATTTTTAAGCGTCTTTGATCGCCTTTTTTAGGGTTTCGAGACCCAGCATTGCGCATTTGATTCTGCCCGGGCCGATGTCGATTTTGAGAAGGTCTTTGATGAAATTTTGGTCGAGAGAATCAATTTCATTAAGGCTTAAGCCTTTTATTTTTTCACTTAACATAGACATTGCTGCGATGGAAATTGCGCATCCTTGTCCCGAAAATGCTATGTCTTTGATTTTTCCGTCTTCGATTTCGAGTTCCAAAAAAATGCTATCACCGCAGGATGTGTTTTTTCCGAGTTCGCTTTTTTGAGCTTTCTCAAGCTTTCCGAAATTCTTCGGGTTTTTGAAATGTTCCAAAATTATTTCAGAGTAGAGGTCCATTAGGCGAATATTTTAAGTGTTTTTTGTAGGGCTTTGTAGGCTTTTTCTATGTCTTCTTCAGTGTTGTAAATTGAAAAACTGAGGCGAGCTGTGGCGGGAATTTTTAGAAATAAATGGAGCGGATGGGCGCAGTGAAGGCCCGCTCTTGTTGAAATTCCTTCTTCGTTGAAAACTTGAGCGATGTCGTGTGGATGAGCTTTTTCGAGTGTGAATGATAAGATTCCAGATCTTTTTTGTGTAGATTTTGGGGCAAAAATTTTTACTCCTTTTTCTTTTGAAAACAGGGAATATGCCAAGTCGAAAAGATTTTTTTCGTGTGTCATTATTTCATTTATGTCCAGCGAGCTGAAGTAATTAATGGCTTCGTTAAACGCAATTACGCCGGCGATATTTTGTGTGCCGGCTTCGAATTTTTGAGGAATATCTGCAAAGTCGGTAAATTCGTTGTTTACTTCAATGATATTTCCGCCACCTATGAGAAAAGGCGGCATAGTTTCAAGGAGGTGTTTTTTTCCATACAGAACTCCAATTCCAGTGGGGCCGAATATTTTGTGACCTGAGAAAGCGAAAAAGTCGCAGTCGATTTTTTGAACATCGGTTTTTTGGTGGGCGATACTTTGTGCGCCGTCGATTAGAATTTTTGCGTTTTTTGCATTCGCTCGAATTATTTCTGTGAGCGATATTAAGTCTTCCTTTAATCCCAATACATTGGAGCAAGCGGAAATACATACTATTTTTGTCTTTTCGGAAAGGAGTTTTTTGAATGCTTCAATGTCGAGTTCGAGATCATTATTTAACGGAGCGATTAGAAGTTTTGCATTTTTTTTCTTTGCGAGATTTTGCCATGGAACAAAATTCGAGTGATGTTCGAAAATGCTTACTAGAATTTCGTCGCCTTCCAAAATGTTTTCTTCTCCCCAAGAGTGAGCAGCCAGGTTTATTGATTCGGTGGTGTTTCGTGTGAAAATAATTTCCGTTTCGTGTTTCGCGTTTATGAATTTTTGAACGGTTTTCCTCGTTTCTTCGTATGCATTTAAGGCTCTAATTGCAAGACTGTCCGAGGACCTTCCTATGTTTGAATTATAATTTTCATAGTATTCGATAGTCTTATCAATGACACATTTTGGTTTTTGGGTAGTTGCGGCATTATCCAAATATGTAAGCGGATAGCCGTTTATTTTCTGAGATAAAATCGGGAAATCTTTTTTTAATTTTAAGGGATCAAACATAAAGTTTCTTTTTTAATTTGTTTTCTTAAAGGCTTATCTTTAATAGCGTTTATTTCGTTAAAAATGAATGCTTTTATCAGTGCTTTTTTCGCTTTTTTTTCTGAAAGCCCTCTGCTTTCGAGGTAATATAGTAGTTCTTTTGGGAAGGCACCAGTGGCAAAGCCGTGGTTTATTTCAACTCCGTTCGAGTTTATTTCGAGGTTTGGTTTTGAAATTACTTTTGCCATTTCCGATAAAAGTAAATTTTTGTGAACCATTGATGAAGAAATTTCTTTTAAATTTTCTTCCACTTTGATATTTCCAGTGAAAATCACTTTCGCTTCTTTAAACAAAATGGTTTTAAATTTCAGGTCCGATTTGCAATTATTAATTTTATGATTGATATCGATTTTTATATTAAGAGGAATCGGATTTTTTCGAATAATTAAAAATAAAATTTCACTTTCTGCGTTTTTATTTGGAAAATTGAAAGAATATTTTAGATTTTCTTCGGCTTTATCGGTTAGTAAAACAATCAGATTTTGACTTTCGTTTTCCAAAAATGAAAAATTTAGGTCGTTTGGATTTGTTATGTAGAGATAATTTTTTTTCATTTAGTTCAGATATAGTTCTATTAGGCGATTTAGTTCGATAGCGTATTCCATTGGTAGTTGTCTGGTTATTGGATCTGCGAATCCGTTTATCAGCATTGTGCCTGCTTCTTTTTCACTTAGACCTCTTGCCATTAGATAATGCATTTTTTCTTCGCTTAATTTTGAAACGCGTGCTTCGTGTTCAAAGTTTGTGTCGGGATCATTGATATCGTTTACGGGATAAGTGTTTGAAATTGATTTGTCGTCCAGGATAAGCGCATCGCAGGTGATTTTTGCTTTTGAGTTTTTTGCTTTTTCGGAAATTTTTGTGATACCTCTGTAGGTGGAAATTCCGCCATTTTTTGAAACCGATTTTGAAAGAACGAGAGAAGACGTGTTTTTCGCCATGTGAAAAATTTTGGCACCGGCATCGATGTTTTGGCCTTTATCAGCAAAAGCCAGCGATTGAGTTTCTCCTTTTGCTCCTTCTTCCATTAAATAAATTGCAGGATATTTCATTGTGGTTTTTGATCCGAGGTTTACATCAAGCCAAAACATTTCCGCATTTTTCTTAACATGAGCTCTTTTTGTGACGAGATTAAGCACATTTTTCGACCAATTTTGAAGTGTGGTGTATTCCATTCGCGAATTTTCTTTTGCAATAATTTCAACAACAGCTGCGTGGAGTGAGTCGGTAGTGTAAACGGGGGCGGTGCATCCTTCGATATAGTGAAGGTATGAATTCTCATCGGTGATTATAAGAGTCCTCTCAAATTGGCCGAGATTTTCCGTATTCATTCTGAAATAGGCGGAGAGTGGAAGGTCGAGTTTTGTGTTTTTCGGGATATAGATGAAAGAACCGCCCGACCAAAGGGCGCTATTTAGAGCGGAAAATTTATTGTCAGAGGCGGGGATTACTTTCGCGAAATGTTTGCGGAAAAGTTCTTCGTGATTTTTAAGTCCATCTTCAATCGATTCAAAAATCACACCCTGTTCTTTGAGTTGTTCTTTGAGTGAGTGATAGACCATTTCCGATTCAAACTGCGCACCTGTGCCGGCCAAAAATTTTCTTTCTGACTGCGGCACTCCGAGTTTGTCGAATGTGTCTTTGATTTCGGATGGAACTTCTTCCCAACTCGCATGTGTTTTGTCATCGGGCCGAATATAGTAATTTATGTTTTCAAAATTGAGATCTTTGAGGTCCGGACCAAAAGAGGGCATAGATTTTTGAAAGAAAATTTCAAGAGCTGTAAGCCTAAATTCGAGCATCCATGCGGGCTCCTGTTTCACTTTTGAAATCTCTTTCACAAGTGATTCGTTTAATTTTTTTTTGATGATATTATTTTGCATAACCTTCTTTTTCTATTTTTAATGCGAGGTTCGTGTCTCCGGATTTTTCAATTTTCCCGTTTTTATATAGATGAACATGGCTTGCTTCAATATATTTTAAGATTCTTGGAAAATGCGTGATTATTAGAAGACCGGTATTATTATCTTTTTGAATTTTGTTTATAGTGTTTGCAATTTTTTTCAGAGCGTCGATATCAAGACCGCTGTCGATTTCGTCAAGTAGTGCGAATTTCGGTCTTAGTACCGCCATTTGCATAATTTCACTTCGTTTTTTTTCTCCTCCGGACATTTCAAAATTTACTTCCCTAAGAAGAAGATCTGTGTCGAATTCATATTTTTTTGAAAGATCGTAAAGGTGTTCGATAAACTCAAGAGGGGAATATGTCTTTGCGGACTTATCTTCTTCCAGAATTTTTGAATTTAATGCGGTTCTAAGAAAGCTTCGCATTGAAAGTCCCTGAATTTCCACAGGATTTTGAAATGAAGAGAAAATTCCAAGATTTGCGCGTTTGTTTACAGGAAGTTTTAGAATTTCAGTGTCGTTTAGTTTTACTGATCCGCTTTTTACCTTTAATCCCGGCCTTCCCATTATTGCATTTATAAGAGTACTTTTCCCTGAACCGTTTGGGCCCATTAAAATGTGTGTTTCGCCTGATTTAATTTTAAGTGAAAAATCGTTTACAACGAGTCGATCTTCAACTTCTACGGAAAGTGATTCTATATTAAGCATTTGTGGCATTTTGTAATATTATTTTTTTTGTCAATTTGAATAAATAGTGTCTTCTGCTAGACTTTATCGGATTTTAACCAAACATCAAATATGAAAATCAAAAAGAAATTTTCGGTCTTGATTTCGGTGATGTTTATTTTTGCACTTTTTGCGCAAAATGTAAACTCCGAGAGTAAGGCTGATCCGTTTATGGATGTATCTTCCGAAAGCGAATTTTATTCTGCTATTTGGGACCTCAAAGATAGTGGGGTAGTTCAGGGTTATGCTGATGGCACTTTTAAGCCTGAAAATTCTATCAATAGAGCAGAATTTACGAAAATTTTGGTACTTGCTTCAAAAAGAACAGTTTCCGGTCTTAATTGTTTCGATGATGTTAATGAGCAATGGTATGCTCCTTACATTTGTACGGCTAAGGAGGCCGGTCTTGTGGATGGTTATTCTGATGGGAAATTTCGACCGGAACAAGATATAAATTTTGCAGAGGCTTCGAAAATTATTTCCAATACTTTTGGTTTGATAAAAGAAGATACTGATCCAAATCAGTGGTTTAAAAATTATGTACTTTCGCTTGAGGATTATTCCGCTATTCCGACTTCCGTTTTGTCGTTTGATAAAAAAATCACTAGAGCGGAAATGGCCGAAATGATGTATAGAGTGAAGAACGGATATACTCAGAAGGCCTATAATACTTTTGAGTCGGTTAGTCGTGGTGAGGTGGCGAAAATTGATACCGTTAATGCTAGAAATTTCAGGTCTTGCGAGCAAATTCAAGCGGTTATGAGTCGTCCTGATTATTCTTCATATTATTATGCTGATGATTATGATATGGAGGATTTACTCCCTCTTGCATCTCCTTCTGAAGAAATGACAGGAGATAGTGCAGTAACTGAGCAATCTAAATCAGCTGAAAATGAATCTGACTACTCGGAAACAAATGTGCAGGTTGAAGGTGTCGATGAGGCTGATATTGTGAAAACAGATGGTGAATATATTTATGTTTTAAAAGGAAATACTGTAAGGGTTGTAGATGCGCGACCTGCTTCTTCGATGAAAGAAGTGAGTTTTGTGGAATTTCCGGTAGAGGATTTTTATCCTTCAGATATGTATGTTTCGGGTGATCGTTTGGTTGTGACGGGAAGCTACTATGGGTCAATGCCGGTGCCTCTTGCGGAAGATGTGGATGCAAAAATTGCCGTAATGCCACCGTATTATTCCGAGGATCTTTCAAAGGTTTTTGTGTATGATATTTTGAATAAAACGGATATCAAACTTTTTAGAGATTTTGAAGTTCAGGGTTCTACTTTGAGTTCCAGGAAAATTGGAGATATGCTTTATCTTGTGACAAATAAATATCAATATTATTACTATCCTTATTACAATGCGCCTATTAGTCCTGTTCCTATGTATAAGGATTCGAGCGTAGGTGAGAGTGATTATGTGGCTGAATGTAGCGATATAGCTTATTTGCCGGGAGTTCGTTCGGAAAACAGATTCCTTATGGTTTTCGGAATTCCCGTAGATGATGCGGAAAAAGAAGTGGTGAAAAATACTGTGGTGGCTTCGGGTGATCAAATTTATGCTTCCACAAAAAATTTGTATGTTGCGGAATCCAGATGGGGAGGAGATTTTAGGATTATGGGAGATATAATTTCAAATGAAGAAAAAACTGTAGTTCATAAGTTTTCTCTTTCTCCGGATGAGATTGATTATAAAGGAAACGGAGAAGTGCCAGGTAGCGTTTTAAATCAATTCTCGATGGATGAGAATGGCGACTTCTTTAGGCTCGCTACAACAAAAGACAGATGGGGAGAGTCCACTAATAATATTTATGTTTTGGACGGTTCGCTTAATATGTATGGAAAACTTGAAGGAGTAGCTCCCGGTGAACGAATTTACTCTGTGAGATTTATGGGAGACCGCGCTTATATGGTGACTTTTAAAGAAACGGATCCTTTTTTTGTGATTGATTTGAAAGATAATTCAAAGCCTTCAATTTTGGGCGAACTAAAAATTCCGGGATTCTCTGATTATCTTCATCCTTACGATGAAAATCATATTATTGGATTTGGAAAAGATACACTTCCTTCAGGTGACTCCGATTGGGTAGGTGCTTGGTATCAGGGAATGAAGGTCGCTATGTTTGATGTGACGGATGTAAATAATCCGAAAGAAATGCACAAAATAGTGATTGGAGATCGAGGAACTTATAGTGAACTTTTGTATAATCACAAGGCGCTTTTGTTTGACAAGGAAAAGGAAATTATGGCTTTTCCCGTTTCTTTGTCTTTGATTCCTGAGAGCGAGAAAAACGCTTCTACTCCGGCTTGGACTTATGGAGAAACGGTGTATCAAGGTGCTTATGTATATAAAGTGAGTCTTGAAAATGGATTTGAACTAAAGGGTCGAGCGACACATCTTACAGAGGCTGAAATGGCTGATAAATACAGCTATGCCTGGTATGGAGATAGTGCTGTAAATCGAATTCTTTATATCGGAGACACAGTGTATACCGTGTCGAAGAATTTCGTGAAGGCGCATAATATGGCGGATATGAGAGATATTTCTAGTGCTAAATTAGGCGGGTATACGAATTATTGGAATTATTTAGAGTAAGATTTTTTTGAATAAAAAAATTAAGGCCGGTTGCTTATGTAATCGGCCTTATTTGTTTTGATAATGGAAATGTTTTGACAGAAATGCGAAATGTTTTTATATTGGTGTTGTTCGGGTGGGTGGAATGGATTCCACTTGCTTTGAATGAACCACCAAGGAAAGGAGGAAACCATGGTGGCTGCGATGAAGAGAAAGGGAACTGAGGTAAGCTTCAAACCGTTGACAGCTCTTAATCTGTACACTGCGGTTTATCGTAGGTACAGAAGAAAAGCTGATAAGTCGCAACTGGCTTCCCTTCGATCGACTCTCGAGGCTCGGCGGTGTGACCTTCTGCTTGAGTCAAGGGTTGATCAGATGCAAGTCCTCGTAATTGAGGCTTGCAAGGAGGCGTTGGTCGGGGCGACTGAATACAGGTTTGAAGTCGTGGGTATCTTTTCTCCACGACAGAAGAGGGAGTATCCTGAGACGATACTCAAATGGGTCGATAGGTTCGTCGAAGAGGGGTTGTTGGCGAGGGTGGTTCGGTCTTACCGAGCTGGTAACAGAATCACTGCTTTGATCGAGATAAGCTGGTGATTCGTGACAAATCCCTCAAGGTCAAGGAGAGTTTATGCGAATTTCTGCAAAGGCTCTCCTTTTTATTTGTAGAAAATTTAATTAATCCAGGTCGTCGGGTGGGATGTTTAAATAATCGTAAAGAAATTCCGCCACTTCTTTGAAGGCCGGTGTGACTGTTGCTTCGGACCATTCGGAAATTTTCGGGTAGTCGAGTTTTACTATCGCTACCCATGAAGGATCAGATATCGGGCCGAATCCGGCGAAGGTTGTAATTGTGGTTCCGGCTCCGCTTAAAGCTTTTCCGTGTTTGTATGTTTGTGAGGTTCCCGTTTTTCCGGCCATGAAATATCCCGGGATTTTTGCTTTGTTTGCAAATCCTGTTTCCACTGAATTGGCAAGCATCGCAATCATTTTGAGTGATGTTTCTTCTTTGAGTACTCTTCTTACTTCTCTGGGTTCCGTTTTTGTGATGCTTCCGTCTTCGTGTCTTATTTCAGAGACAATGTGCGGTTGCATCAAAATGCCTCCGTTTGCAATTACGCTGTATGCGTTTGCCATTTGGAGCATATTTACCGTAATTCCTTGTCCGAATGCATGAGTGGCAAGTTCCGATTCCGTCCAATTATCGTAGTCGTCGATTTTTCCTTTGATTTCACTTGCAAATTCAATATCTGTTTTGTCCATGAATCCGAATTTTTCCATATATTTGTAAAATAGGGCAGGTCCCATTTGTTTTGCTACAAAGGTCATTCCTGTATTTAGAGAAAAGGCGAGAACGGTTCGCATATCTACAAGGCCCATATATCTGTCGGCGTTTTTGATTTCGAAGTCGTATTTTTGAGTGTATTTATTGAAGTCTACTCCAATCGGGCCTATGTCGTTGTATTTCGTGTCCGGGGTAACGTCTCCGTCGTCGATTGCGATTGCCATTGCGATCGCCTTAAATACTGATCCGGGTTCGTAAGGCCATGCAACCGTTTTATTGTGATAGACTTCGGGGCCTACAAAGTTTTCATATCTGTAAAATCTTTTTTTGCCGTCTTTGTCTGTTTCTTCGAATACCAAATAATATGAAAGCGTTTGTTCGTTGGTGTAAAATTTGTAGACTCCTTTGTCTTTTGTTTCGATTAGCCGTGCTTTTTCTTCGTCGGAAAATGAGATTTCCACTTTATTGAATACTTCTCCAAAATTGTTCGGATCGAATGTGGGATAGTGCGACATTGCCATTATTTCTCCGTTTTTCGGGTTCATTATGAGTATTTGGCCGCTGTCCGCTTGAGTGTGTCTGACATGTTTTTTTATGATTTCATCCATTTTCATTTGAATTGATCTATCTATGGTAAGCACAATGTCGTCTCCGTCTTTTGCAGGCTTTATCGATGAATCTCCGACTGTGATTTGTCTTCCGATTGAGTCTTTTTTTGATAAAAATTCTCCGGCGATTCCGGCCAGTGTTTTATCGAATGTGTTTTCAATACCGTATTGGCCTTTGTTTGCTCTGTCGATGTATCCGATTATTTGCGCGCCCAGAGAGCCTTCCGGGTAATATCTGAAATATTCTTCTTGGAGTTTTATTCCTTTCCATTTTTCTTTGTCTTCTTTTATGAATCCGATTATTTGTTCGGAAATATCGGCTTTTACTTTTCTTTTTAAAACGATGTATCTGTTTGCTCCTTTTAATATAGTTTCGAGTCTGCTTGGCGGAATTTGTATTTCCGATGCGATTTCCAGGGCTGTCTTTTTTGGATTAGTAATTAGTGGCGGATAAGCGTAAAGGGAGTTTTGAACGATTTCAACTCCGGCTACGGATTTATTTAAGAGTAATTCTTTTTGCTCGGGAGTGAGTTCTTTTACAAGCAAAATTTCCTTTCTTTGTTTTTCCGAAAGTTTTTCTATTAAAGTTATTTTATAAGATTCTTCGAGTTCTATGTCCGTTTTTTCTTTTGTTTGTTTGTCGTATTCTTCTTGAGTTAATTCGTTGTTTAATAGCTTTGGATAGAGATCGTTTTTAAGTTTTTGGATTTTTTCCGTTTCGATTGCTCTTTCTTCTTCAAGGGAAAAAAGAAGAGGGGCAAGCTTTGTGCCAATCGTAATCGGGTCTTCAATAAGGGCGGGGTCTGCATAAATCATGTCCAGAGTCGTGTTTGTTGCGAGAAAAAATTCTTCGCCGGAGTGTTTGTCTTTTATTAAAATTTCGCCTCTTTGCGCGGGAAGTTCCATTATTCCTTGCTGATTTTTTGTCGCTATTTCGAGGTAATATGAATGTTTTAAAACTTGGAGCGAGAAAAGTTTTAAAATAATTATTAGTGTGATAATTGAACATATCCCAATAAGAACACGGTATCTGTCAATTTTTATGTTGAATTGTTTTTTTGGCATTTTTGCTCTTGATTTTCAAGAAGTTGTGCTAGTATTTTTGCATCAAATTCGGGCAAAGGTAAATATTAAATTCAATTTATGTTTAGAAAAACAACTTTACAAAACGGCCTTCGGGTTCTTACAAAAAAGCTTCCCGGTACCGCTTCGGTGACTGTATTGGTACTTGTGGGCGCTGGTTGCAGATATGAAAACGACCAAATTCGGGGACTATCGCATTTTTTGGAGCATATGTTTTTCAAAGGTGCATCACGTTATAAAAATGCAAAGGAGGTGTCGGAGGCTATAGATAGCGTGGGAGGAATTTTTAATGCTTTTACGGGAAAAGAATATGCGGGATATTTTGTGAAAGTGGCGAGTGAACATATGAAGGTGGCGGTGGATGTGCTTTCGGATATGCTTGTGAACTCAAAATTTAAACAAGAAGAAGTGGATAAGGAAAGGGGAGTGATTTTGGAAGAGTATAATATGTATCAGGATACACCCATGTATCAGATTGGTTGGACTTTTGAAAATTTGGTTTTCGGGGATCAGCCGCTTGGATGGGATGAAATCGGTACAAAAGAGTTTATAAAAAAAGCTTCGCATAAGCATTTTGTGGATTATTTCGAGAAACTTTACACTCCCGATAATGCGGTGGTGGCGATTTGCGGTGATGTGGATCACAAAGAGGCTACAGAGATGATTTCAGATTTTTTCGAAATGGATAATGAGAGAAAGGCTTACAATTTTGAGCCTCTTAAAGAGATTTCGACTGATAAAATTTGTTTGGTTGAAAAGAAAACGGAGCAAGCTCATTTGGCACTCGGCTTTCCGGGGCTTTCGGAAACGCATGAAGACCACTACGCTTTGATGCTTCTTTCTGCGATTTTGGGAGGAGGAATGAGTTCAAGACTTTTTTTGGCGGTGAGAGAGGCTAAGGGACTTGCTTATTATATAAAAATGAGTACCGATGATTATATAGACGGAGGTACTTTTGCGGCTTTTGCCGGAGTGGATTTGAAAAGAATCGATGATGCGATTTCAAGTATCGTTGACGAGTATAAAAAGGTCGTGGAAGAGGGGGTTACTGAAAAGGAACTTTCTAAGGCAAAGGCTTATTTAAAAGGAAAAATCGTGTTGTCGCTTGAGGACAGCGAGGAATATTCGCATTATTTGGCAAAGTACGAGCTTCTTCACGGAGAGGCTCATGATCCGGATTATTATTTGAAGAGACTTGAGAAAGTGACTCTTTCGGACATTAATCGGGTTATTAAAAACATTATGGTGGCTGATAAAATGAAACTCGCTGTGATCGGTCCTTATAATGCCGAAGACAAGGCGAGATTTGAAAAATTACTTAATTTTTAACTTTACAAATATGGAATTCAGCGGTGTAAAAGAAAAGACCTTGGTGCTCGTGAAACCCGATGCTATTCAAAGAGGGCTAATCGGTAAAATCGTTACAAGGTTTGAGGTGAAGGGGCTTAAATTGGTGGGTATGAAGATGATGACACTAAACGATGCGGTTCTTCAGGATCATTATTCTCATTTAGTGGATAAGCCATTTTTCGGTGGTCTTGCAAAATTTATGCAAAGCACACCTGTAATTGCAATTTGTTGGGAAGGTCTTGAGGTCGTTGATACGGTTCGAAAAATCGTAGGTATCACTAAAGCTAGACAAGCTGAGGCTGGGTCAATCAGAGGTGACTTTGCCATGAGTGTGTCTTGTAATGTGATTCACGCTTCCGATTCAGTAGAAAATGCGATGAAAGAGGTGCTTCGATTTTTCAGCCCGGAAGAAATTCATTCTTATGATAAGTCCGAGTATATGCATGTATATGCGGATGATGAGTTAAACAGCTAAATTTTTCCGATGAAAACCGCAGAGCTCAAACAAAAGGCCTTAAGTGTGAGGCTTATTGCTTTAAACGCGATACAAAAATCCGGTGTTTTAGGTGTTGGTGCTGCTATGAGTTCGGTTGAAATTTTGGTTTCTTTGTATTTTGGGGATATTAACATGAAACAGGTTCTTTCTGTTTCGCCTTTTAAACCCGGATGGGATGGACAGGATTATTTTGTCCTAGGAAAGGGCGAAGCAACCCCGGTGCTTTATGCCATTTTAGCGGATAAGGGGTTTTTCGATGAAAGCGAGCTTAGGTTTTTTTCTCAGGTAAATTCTTTTTTGCAGGCGCGGCCTTTTTTTAAAGTGCCGGGGATTTGCATATCAACATTGTCATCTTCTCATGCTCTTTCTCAAGCGCTTGGTATTGCTTTGGCGCTAAAAAGTGAGAAGAAAAACAACAATGTTTTTTGTATGATTGACGCTTGCGATTTTCAAAATGGTCAGATTTTTGAAGCCATGACTGTTGCAAGTCATCATAAACTTAATAATTTGATAATGATCGTGGACGACTCTTCTTTGCAGAGTGAGGGTCCTATTCGCTCGGTTGTTGATGTCGGCTTTTTACAAAATAAAATTGATAGTTTTGGATGGCAAGTATATAGGGTTGTTGATGGGCATGATTTTGATGAAATTATAAACGCTTTTTCGAAAAGTCTTAATGTCGTTCGCAGGCCCGTTTGTATTTGGTGTAATACGGTAACTGGAAAAGGAATATCTCTTCTTGAAGGTAAGGAGGGATATTTTAATGCTCCGCTTAGTGAAAATGAATATAATTTGATTAGTCAATCTTTAAAATGATAGGAGGAAATTATAATATTGGAGCTTTTTTAAATTCTTTGTCCAAAAAGACGAAGAATTTTGCTGTCTTTAATTCTTTGCTTAAAAAAGAGCTTTGTCTTGAAGAATTTATGAAAACGAACGAGGACAGATATTTTGATTTTGGGAACGGCATATCAAGTATGTTTTCTGTGGCTTCGGGTTTTTCGGCTAGAGGAAAGACACCGATTTTGTTTGGGTATTCGGATTTGATTATATCCAGAGCCTACGATCAGATAAGAAATGATTTTTGTTTGAACAATATGAATGTGAGAATTGTGGGTGTCGGTTCCGGTTTTGATAACGGTCTTCGAGGTGGCGCCCATCAATTTTTTGAGGAAGTGGGAATTTTAAGCGGTCTTTTTAATATGAAAATTTACTCTCCTTCCAGTTTGAGTGGGCTTTACGGCTTGTTGGAAAGATCCATGGGAGATTTCGGTCCTGTTTATTTCAGGCTTCCTTTGTCGCTTCCAGATGAATTAGTGCTTGAGCCGGTGGTTTTTGATAGAGATTTTTCCAATGAAATAGTAATTATTACTTATGGGAAAATGGTGGAAGTTGCAAAAGAAGTGGTAACTTTGTTTAAAGAGGATGGAGTGTCTATAAGTTTGTTAAGTGTTGATGAGGTTTTTCCTTTTAATTACAGAAAATTTCAGCCTTTACTATTTGCGAAAAATGTTTTTTTGATAGAAGATCAGAATAGAAATGGACTTTTTTCGGAAATTTCCAGAAGTCTTGTTTTGTCCGGAGAGAAAGCCAGTATTCATTTTTTGGGTATCCAGGGTAGGTTTTCCGAATCGGGAAAGCCTCTTAATCTTATGAAAAAGTATGAATTGGACTTTTTATCTTTGTATGGAAAAATTAAGGAAAAACTGGTATAATTGTGTGATAATTTAAAACAAAAACTATGCTTCAAACAAAAGAAAAACCTGTGATTTATATTGGTAGTGACCATGCCGGATATTCTGTAAAGCCTGAGCTTAAGTCTTTTTTGAAAGATAAGGGATATGATTTTACGGATCTCGGTACTTTTTCAGAGGAACCTTATGATTATCCAGATATTGCGAGGGAAGTGGCTGAAAAGGTTTTGGAGCGCCCCGGTTGTTTCGGTGTGGTGCTTTGCGGAAGCGGTATCGGTGTTGATATTGCTGCAAATAGAATTCGTGGCATTAGATGTGCAAATGTTCGAGATATTCAAATGGCAGAAATGGCTAGAAGACACAATGATTGCAATATGATTGCTCTTGGCGCCAGAGATCTTACAGTTGATCAGATGAAAGACTTTTTGGATAAATTTTTGAATACGGAATTTGAAAGTGATCAGGAAAGGCATGTGAGAAGAGTTAAAAAACTTGATATGATTTAATATGAAAATTTTAGTTGCACCATCTATTTTGGCTTCAGATTTCGGAAGACTTAATGAGGAAATTTCGACTGTTGAAAATGCAGGAGCTGATTTGCTCCATATTGATGTAATGGATGGAGTTTTTGTCCCAAATTTGTCTTTTGGTCTTCCTGTTTGTAAGTGTATTAATACAAAACTTCCTTTGGATGTCCATTTAATGGTAAAGGATCCAAGTCTTTTTATTGAAGGGTTTTCGAAATTAAACACTTTGAGATTATATGTACATTTTGAAGGCAATTTTGATTTGAGGGAAATGCTTTTGGAAATTGTTGAAAACGGTATGAAAGCTGGTGTTGTTATTAATCCTGAGACAGAAATTTCTTCGATTTTAGATGTTTTGGATGTTGCAGATAGTGTAATGATTATGGCTGTGAAGCCCGGTTTTGGTGGTCAAAAATTTCAAGAAAGTGTGCTTTTTAAAATTGAAGAACTTAGGGCTAGAAATTCCTTGATAAATATTGCAGTTGATGGAGGTATAAATAAAGAAACTTCAGAGCTTTGTAGAATGAAAGGGGCTAATATTATGGTGGCTGGTTCTTATATTTTCAATTCTTTGACAAGAGAATTGATGATTAAAAATTTAAGAGGAGAGTAGAAAAGATTTACTTTTATGGTGTTGCTAATTTGTTTTAAATTTATTAGTATTTTTTTGTTGTATGCGCCCGTAGCTCAGTTGGATAGAGCATCGGCTTGCGGAGCCGGGGGTCACAGGTTCAACTCCTGTCGGGCGTACCAATGATTATTTAAAAAAATATTTATGTCAGTAAGTGTAATATTAAAAAACAATTCTTCTGCTCCTGTGGAATTGGATTTGATTGATTTTTATGGTGGAAACTTTAAGGCTTTTATTGAACCTGGAATGGCTCAAAATCACACATTGATGGAAGGAAGTGATGTCGTTTTGGCAGGAAAGGTTGTATATAAAATTGGCTTAAATGATGCTAATAAGGAAATTGTTGTAGCTGAATAGTTTAGCTATTTAGTAATGCTAAAATATGTTTGTGGAGTTTGTTGTTTGAGGCAAGTATGTCTTCTCCAAATAGGTCTATTAAGTTTCCGTTTGAGTCGCTTGCTTTTCCACCAGCTTCTTTTACCAATAAAAGGCCTGCTGCTATGTCCCAGGGTTTTAATCCGAAAGAAATAAATGCGTCTGTTCTTCCGCTTGCCAAATAGGCAAGGTTTAATGCCGCTGATCCGATTTGGCGAATTCCGTGGCAATGTTCTGTAAGGGCAGTATAAGCATCCATATTTCGTTCAAATTGGTGTATCGGTGATTCTAGGCCGATCATTGCGTTGCCAAGATTTGAAACACCACTTACGTTTATTTTTTCACCGTTTAAAAAGGCTCCGCCATTTTTTTCCGCATAAAACATTTCTTTTGTGAATGGTTGGTAAACGACACCAAGAACTATTTCTCCGCTTAAATATTTAAAGTTTTTTGTGGAAGTTGTATTCGCCGTTTTAAATAAGGCGATTGAAACGGTACACTGCGGAAAACCGTGCGTGAAATTGTTTGTGCCGTCCAGAGGGTCGATAATCCATATGTAGGGGCTTTGAAGAAGTTTTTTTAGAGTGCTTGCTTTTTTGAATTCGCTTTCTTCAGCTAAAAATCCGTGTGTTTTGTGAGTTTTTTTGATCGAGTCGATGATGAATTTTTCACTTTCTTTGTCTGCATCCGTTACAAAATCTCTTTCCGATTTTTCTTCCATATTAAAACCGGATTTATAATATTTCAGGATGATTTTTCCGGCTTTTTCCGCTAAATTTATTGTAAAGTCTTTAAAATCCATTGTGTAATTGGGTTTTTAATGATTATATCATAAATCAAGTTCAAATTTAAATTTTTTATGGATAAATTTGTATTAAAATCAAATATGACGCCTAAGGGTGATCAACCTAGTGCTATTGAAAAAATTGTGGAAGGAGTGAAAAAAGGAGAAAGATTCCAAACTCTTCTTGGAGTGACCGGTTCCGGAAAAACTTTTACAATGGCAAAAGTGGTGGAACAGCTTCAAAGGCCGACACTCGTTCTTGCTCATAATAAAACCCTTGCTGCTCAGCTTTGTAGTGAGTTTCAAGAATTTTTTCCAGATAACGCCGTGAGTTATTTCGTTTCATATTATGATTACTATCAACCGGAGGCCTATATGCCGGCAACCGATACATATATCGAAAAAGACGCTTCAATAAACGAAGAAATTGATAAATTCAGGCATGCCGCGACGGCGAATTTACTTACTCGAAAAGATGTGCTGATTGTGGCTTCGGTTTCTTGTATTTATGGGCTTGGTTCAGTGGAAGATTATGATGCTATGGCTCAAACTTATACGGTTGGTCAGTCGATTGCGAGGGACAGAATGCTTAGACAGCTTACGGATATGCAATATATGAGGTCTGCCATTGAGTTTAAAAATTCTATGTTTCATGTGATGGGGGATACTGTGGAAATTTTTCCACCGGATAGAGATACGATTTTTAGAGTTGAATTTTTCGGTGATGAGATAGAAGCGATTTCGGAGTGTGATTCTTTTACCGGAGAAATGCTTAAAGAATTGAAAAGTATTATGATTTTCCCCGCAAAACATAATGTGACTACTCAGGAAAAAATTGAGAAAGCGGTGTCGGGTATTCGTGCGGATTTGGATATTCGATATAAAGAACTTATGGCTCAAGGTCGGATTGTAGAGGCTGAAAGAATAAAAACGAGAACCGAATACGATATCGAGATTTTACAAGAGACGGGATATTGTAATGGAATTGAAAACTATACGCGCTATTTATCGAGTAAAGAAGCCGGAGATAGGCCTTCTACTTTGCTTGATTATTTGCCGGAGGATTTTATTTTGTTTATTGATGAATCGCATATTTCAGTTCCTCAAATCGGGGGTATGCACAATGGAAATTTTTCCAGAAAACAAACATTGATCGAGCACGGTTTTAGGCTTCCTTCGTCGCATGACAATAGACCGCTTAAGTTTGAAGAATTCGAGGAGTATATGAAAAATACTGTGTTTGTTTCGGCTACACCAAGCCATTATGAGATGGAACACACAAAGCCTGAAAATATTGTGGAGCAGGTGGTAAGGCCTACAGGGCTTCTTGATCCTGTAATCGAGGTGCGACCGAAAGATGGGCAAATTGATAATTTAATGGGTGAAATTTCGAAAAGAGTTTCTGTGGGTGAGAGAGTACTTATTACCACTTTGACGAAAAGAATGGCTGAGGAACTTACGGACTTTTTGTCCGATCACGATGTGCGTGTTCGTTATTTGCATTCGGATATTGATACAATTGAGAGAATCGAGATTCTTCGGGATCTTAGACTTGGAAAATTTGATGTGCTTGTTGGTATCAACTTGCTTCGTGAAGGTTTGGATTTGCCTGAAGTGAGTATGGTGGCAATTATGGATGCCGATAAGGAAGGTTTTTTACGCAGTGCAAGCGCACTTATTCAGACCGTGGGAAGATGTGCGAGAAATGTGAACGGATTTGTGGTTATGTATGCGGATAAAGTGACAGATGCGATGGAGAAGGCGATTTCTGAAACCAAGAGAAGAAGAGAAAAACAGGAGGCTTATAATTTGGCAAATGGAATTACGCCTGAAACGATTAAAAAAGCTGTAAGAGATATAAGTCATTTTGGTGGCTCAAAGAAGACTAAAAATGAAGGTAGAACTAAAATAGATTTTAAGAAAATCCCGAAGGATGAGGTGAAAAGACTTATTGAAACGCTTGAAAAGAAAATGGATTTTGCTTCGGAAAATATGGAATTTGAGAAAGCTGCGGAACTTAGAGATGAAATCGAATCTATAAGAGAGGAGTTTGGAATTTAGGGGATGAACTAGCTGTGGACTGGGCAATTTTTTTTGTTTTTGTCATGCCATCCATAAAATTTAAATGTCTGATTGTGCTTTCTGTAGTCCTTTCCGGGCTTGTTTCTTCGTTTTGAATTTGTGTGGAAAGGTTTAAAAAACTTGAAAATATTTTTTCATAATTTTCTTTACTGAAGGATTCTTTGTTTTCATAGATGTATCTTATCATCGAGTCTATAAGGATTTTTTTGTCGGATTCGGAAAGATTTCCGGCTTTTATATCGGAAATGTGTTTTTCAATATTTTCGGGACTAAAGTCTTCAAGACTTTTTCGAATATATTCCATATCCAGTTCGCCCGCTTTTCTTTCGGTTTCAAAAGTCCCGGAGCCCGATGACTCGATTCCGATAATTGCATTATCGAGAGCTATTGCTCCTTGTAATTCTTGTCTTTCCTTTTTGCTTTGATCAAGTGTTTCTGTTCTTTCTCCTTCCATGCTTTCCTTTTGAAAAGGGTTTGATTTAATTTCTTTAAACTCTTTTTGTCGCTCTTTGTAAAAATTTAATATTTCAGGGGTGTAAGTGCTTTCAAGTGGCGGAAAATTTAACTCCTCGGTTTCAAAGAATTTGTCGAATTCTTTGAATGTTTCAAAAATGCCACTATTTAATAGTTCGTTGATTTTGTATAAGTATGCGAGCTTTGTGTGTTTTTTGTGTTCCGGATTTTCTTCCAGCCATTTTGTGCGGACTTCTTTGTTTTTGAAAACGTCTTTTAACAGGGGATCGTTTGTTCCCAAGTCTTTTTGAACGAAACCTTTGATTTTATAAATATCTTGAATTTTATTTTCGATTTTCGAAAGATCTTTTCTTATTTTTCTCGTTTGTGGAAGTTTGTAAAGTTCCGCCATATATTTTCTTCCGAGAAATGCGGCTGTGTTAATGGGGGCTTTATATGGATCGTCTTTGTATATTTCGTTGTTTTCGTTGAGTTCCGGGTTGTATATGCCATTGGGAAAAATTTCATCGAAAGATGGCGTTTTTGGTTCCTGCGAAGGCTCTTGTATAAGGTCTTTTGCAAGGCTTTCCTCATCTCTCTTTAGATTTGATTCGACAGGGTTTTTGTTTTTTTCTTTATCGAATACCGGTGTAGATTTGATTTTTTCAGGTCCGTTAAGTGACATTTTTGGTTTTTAAATCATTTTATTATAGCAAAAAAGAAGATCTTTTTCAATTCGAACTTGTGATATTGTTTTATAGTCCGCGACCTCCACCTCCTCCAAAGCCGCCTCCGGAAAAACCTCCGCCACTTGAAAAGCCTCCTCCACTGGAGAAACCACCGCCACTTGACCATCCACCTCCGGACCTTGAATAGGATGATGATTTTGGGGCCGGAGTTGATAAAATTTGTCTTGAAATATTTGTAGCTAAGCTGTTTAAGACGCCAGTGAGTTTTGCGAAATTCAGTTGCTTGTTGTTTGTAATATCAGCTTCGAGCCAATTTGGCGCTTTATTTATGAGTCCTTCGAATTTCTTTGTCCAATATGTGCTTAAGTCGAACAAAATTGCGTAGGGTAGAAGTTTTTGGAAGATATCCAGCCTTTCTTCTTTTTCAAAAAATTTAAGTCGATCTTTTTCCGCTGTGTTTATGTAGTTGTATATTCCTTTTAGTTCGAAAAGTTGTTTTGAACCTTCGAAGGTTTTTCTGGGCATAAATCTTGAAAAAATCATGATTATTATTCCTGAAAATATTACACTTAAAAATAGTTCCAAGGACATAAATAAAATTGAAAAAATCGGTGACAAAATAGCTATAAGTAAACCTAAAGCAAGGAAGCATCCTCTAACTTTTTTTGGGTTTTTTTCGATTAATTTTTTCTTTTTTAAACTTGAATATATGTCTTGAGAAATGTCTGCAAATTTATTATAGAAGGCGTATTTTAGGGTTGAAAGTTTTTTTGTTTCTCCGATTTTGTTTTTTGAAAAAATTGTGTCGAAAATTATTTTTTCATGTGTGTGTTCGCTTCCGAAAGGTTTTATTATTTCGAGTTCAAAATCGTTTTTTTCTTTGATTTCTTTGATTTTTATAAATCCTGAAACTGCAAAATTTATTATTGTAGCTGTTACTTCTTTTATGTTAAACCTTTCGTCGTAAAGGCCTCCGGCTTCAGCAATGCTTAAGTTTTCCGGAGGAGTCCATCTTGGAACAATGGTAAGATTCTCGGCTCCGATGTCTCGTCCTTTAAGTTTCCATAAAATAAACATTATTAGGAAAACCAAAGGCGCAATGAAACTAAATCTGTGGTCCTGAATAAACCAATATATTTTTTTGAACGCTGATGGGGCATAAAGATTTTCTTTCGGGATTTCCATCTCGAGGGTTAAGGTTTCGAAGGGTTCGATTGTTCGTGGGGAAGAAATTAATATCTGATTTTCTTTCGGGTAGTCGACTTTGCATTTATCGCTTTCGTATCCGTATTCTGCTGATTTGATCGCGCATTTTATTTGAAAATTTTCAAGGCTTTTTATTGGTTTTGGAAAATTTAATTCGATATCGTTTTTTTTGTATGGAAATTTTTCAGAGAAGGGATCTGCGTCCATTTTCAGTATTCCAAAATCATCGCGAAACAGGAAAAAATTTTCGGCAACCACTTTTATTGTGCTTGTGAAGTCTTCATCTATTAGATTTTCAATAGGTGTTATTGAAATATTTTTTTCGTTTAAAAAACTATATGACAAGTCTCGAAATTTTGTTGTTTCGTCCGGTGAAATTTCCGCTTTTCCAAGCCTAATATTTTGTCCTTCTATTTTCTCGAAAATCTTTTTTGAAAGCGAATATGTTTTAAATTCTGAAGCGTTTATTGTGCTTTTTTGAATTATTTCCGTGTTTCCGTTTTCAAGGATATTTATCGTCGTCTTGCTTTCGCTTAGCGTTCTTTCGAATGTGCCAAGAGGGAATCCTACTACGATAGACATGTTTTCGTATGCAAGAAGTGGGCGTGTGCTTTCAAAAACCACTTTGTCTTTTTGAATATTATATTTGCAAGCTTGTTCAGTTGAGCCGTAACCCCCTGTGTAGCATGTGGCTGTGATGTTTTCGGGTTCAATTTCATTTGGGAAAACTACCGTAGTTTGAATATTTCCGAAAGGTACTGTCCAGTTTGTACCGTTTACATTCCAAAAAAGCTCTTCGTGGGGAAAAGTGCTAAGTGTCGTTGACGCCTCCTTTGTGAAAAAATTTATAACACCTTTAGCTTTGTATTTAAGGTCGAAAACGGCGGGGCCCGTGAGATAGCTTAAATCGGGCGTGCGCATTTCAATTATTAGATTTTCTGAATCCTCGTACACCGTATTCTCATAGTCTTCGTTTTTTTCGTTTTTTGCTGTGAGAAATGTGAAAAAACGATTGTTTGTGGGTATTTCTCGGGCTATTCCCCTGTGCATCTCGTTTGTGAAATCGGCGTTGAAAATTTCGTTTACATAGACTTCTCCGTTTTTTTCGAGTTTTATGATGCTTGTAAGACTTGGGATTTTCCAGTTTTCAGCGAAAACGCTAAAAGAAAAAGCGCAAAATGTGCTTATGAAAAGAAACAGTTTTGCGCTTTTTGGAATGAGGGGGTGTTTCATTATTTTTGTGAGAAATCCACTTTTACATTTTGTCTTTCTGTTTCGTTTTCGAGTTCGAAGAATTCTCTTTTTTCAAATTTGAACATATTTGCGACGATGTTTGAGGGGAAGCTTTCGATTTTTGTGTTTATGTCGCGAACTGTTGCATTGTAGTATCTTCTGGACATTTGAATGTTTTCTTCAATTTCTTTAAGTGTGTTTTGAAGTTGCATGAAATTTTGATTCGCTTTTAGGTCGGGATAGGCTTCAGCAAGCGCGAAAATTGATTTTAGCGCACCTGTGAGCATATTGTCTGCGGCTTCTTGATCTTTCACGTTTGTTGCATTCATTCCCATATTTCTTGCCTGAGTGATTTTTTCAAAAGTCTCTTTTTCGTGTGAAGCATAGCCTTTTACCGTTTCAATTAAGTTTGGAAGAAGGTCGTATCTTCTTTTGAGTTGAGTGTCGATGTCCGACCAGGATTCTTCGACTTTGTTTTTCATGGCTACAAGAGAGTTGTAGATGCCCATTACATAGAGGCCGAGGCCGACTATGCCGGCGAGTAGTATTGCTAAGATTTCCATGTGTGTTTTGTTTAGGAAATACCGGAAGAATTTTATATAAAACGGGGACTAAATGCAAATTTTCGAAAACTTAAGCCTTTGAAAATCCCGTTTTGTTTTTTTTAATTTTTCAACTTTTCCTCGATTTTGTCCCAATTCAAAAGCGAGAAGAAATTTTTCGTAAAATCCGCTCTTAGATTTTGATATTTCAAGTAGTAAGCGTGTTCCCAAACATCGATTGTGATGAGAGGAGTTTCGCCGTCCATAAGCGGTGTGTCGTGGCCCGGCATTGACTTGATTTTTAGTGTGCCGTCTTTTGATTTGTAGAGAAATGCCCAGCCTGAGGCGAAATGTTTGTTTGCGGCATCAAGAAGGGTATTTTTCATGTTTTCAAATGAGCCGAAGTCTTTGTTTATCATTGCAAGAAGCCCTTCGGAAGGTGTCGTTGCTCCTCCCGGTGTGACAATTTCCCAAAAAAGGTCGTGATTAAGCGTTCCTCCGCCGTTGTTTCTAACTGCGGTTCTAATATCTTCCGGCACTTCGTTTAAATTTTGAATCAGTTCGAGAATGGATTTTTCGAAAAGCTCCGGGTGTTTTTCGCAAGCGGCGTTTAAATTGTTTACATATGCTTGGTGGTGTTTTGTGTGGTGAAGTTCGACTGTTTTCGCATCCATAAGAGGTTCGAGGGCTGTAAATTCGTAGCCGATGGGTTTTAAAGTGTATGCCATTTTTGTTCGGTTAATTTTTTTTTTACTATGCACGGCTATGAAGTTTTTATCAAGTGAGCTTCCAGTAAATAAAATTTGTTTGGATTTGAAGGGGAAAAGTGGTATAATTTCTTGATAAAAATAAAAATGAAAATAAAAGCAAATTATATATACATATCGATTTTCTCTTTGCTCATCGCTTTTTCTTTGTTTTCCGGTTCAAAAGTGGAACGGGTGGTTTTTGCAGACGAGGATGATGTTCTTAGCTTTGTTGCTTATGGAGGGTTTAATTATGGCATTAATTTGACAAATGTGGCTTCTCCTCAAAATTTTTCTCAAACTGTTTACTGGAATTCCACTTTGGGAAGAGATTATTTGTATTTCAGAGATACAACAAGCACTCCCGGTTTTACAATTCAGGTTTATATGAGTTCGACTGCAAGTGGAAATTTTGTGTATACCGGCCAGTCCGGATCACAAGGGCCTATTGATAAAAGCAATTTGAAACTTTATGGAAACTATTTTAGTGGAACCCCTCTTGAGCCTACGAAAGGTGTTGATAGCGATACGACAACTTTGAGCGTGAATTCTGCAAACAGTTGTGTTGAGGCTCAGAATACAAGTTATTTTAGGTTTAATGATGACCTAAAAGACTTCGGAAAAAACTATTCAATGGCAATGTCTTCGTCCGGCTTGGATTATTTTTCTTCCGGAATGTATTGCGATGTGGAGGGACGACTTGATTTGCGAAGGCTTGAGCTTACATATCCGCCAAATACCGCCGATGGCGTTTATGAGTCTCAGTTTGTAATTTTAATAATCGATGGCGGGGAAGGCGAAGAAGTATAAAATATGAAAATAAAATCAATCAAAAATTTGTTTAGAAAGAAAAAAATTTTTCATAGAGAGAAACTTATTGTTGTTTCTATTCTTTTTTTCGCTATTTCCTTTCGTTTGGTGTTTGAAATTTTTCCGGGAAACGCTGATGCATCTTGGTACGATGCCGACTGGAAATATAGACAAAAAATTACATTAAACAATTCACAAATTGTCGGTAATGAAAGTTCTTTTCCTTTGCTCGTTAATACTACACAGAATGCCTTAAAAAGTATTTGGTCCGGTGGAAGAATGGGAAAAGTTAATGCCGGAGATCTTCTTTTTACTGCAGCTGACGGCACAACAAAATTAAATCATGAAATTGAAAAATATGTTTTTAATACCGGAGAGCTTGTTGCTTTCGTAAAAATTCCTCAAATTAATACGACAGGAGATCAGTTTATTTATATGTACTACGGAAATGAAAATGCTTTAGACCAATGGGATACAAGCGGGGCTGTATGGACTGACAGATATGAAAGTGTTTATCATTTAAATGATAATTGCGATACGGCTTCTTGTGTGAATGATTTTGCAAATTCCAATAATGCGACTCCTTATAATGGTGATACTGTGGCAAGTTTGTATGAAAATATTGGAAAAATCGGACCTGCTTTTGAATTGGATGGTGATAATGATTATATAAAAATTCCTTATACTGAGGACTTTGATTTTACTTCTGATTTTACCATAGAGGCTTACGCTCAATTAAATGAATTAAGTCGCTATAGTTCGATTTTGGATAAAGGGCCTTTTTCTTTGAAGGTCGGTCCTGATAAGAGATATGTTGGAAATATGGTTTATGAAGCTGTTAGTTCTACTGAAGAGTATGATACTGCTTATTCGTTTGGAACGGGATATGTCGTTACTTCTCTCGCTGAATTTAAAGGGGAGTTGTTTGTTACAGTCGAGGGCGATAGTTCTTCCAGCTCTTCTTTGTATAAATCTTCCGATGGTAGTTCGTTTTCTCTTGTTAATTCTTATGGAACTGAAGTCAAAATAGGTGGGCTTAGCGTTTTTAAGGATAATATTTTCTTTTTCGCAGACAATGTGGTTTATGCGAGTTCAAACGGAACTTCTTGGAATACGGCGTATTCGGCATCCGAAAATATAAGTTCGATGGTTGTTTATAGCAATTATTTGTATATCGGGACTTCTGCTTCGGGCTTGTTGTACAGATCTTTGATAGGTACAAGTTCGTGGTCTTTGGTGAAGGATTTTGCGACAAACGAGATTATCGATGTGAAGACAATGACGGTTTACGGTGGTGATCTTTTTGCGGGTGGAGAAGGAGGTAAATTGATGATTTCGACGAACGGTACGTATTTTTCGGTGGATGAAGATTTCGGAGCGACTTCGATCATTACCGCATTGGGCGTATTTGATGGAAAACTTTTCGTGGGTATTTCAAACGAAAGCACTTCGGGCGGGAATTCTTATTATAGGAATTATGCAGGGACTTATACACAATCTAATTTTCCGGAATATTAAAATATGAAATTATTAAAACAAAAATTTGAGGTCCGAATACTTCTGGGAATTGCGTTCGCATTCTGTGTATTTTTTGTTTTTTCTGATAATTCCGCATCTGCTGCAGCACTTAGTCGTTATTGGGTGGGGGCGGATTCCGGATGTAAAAGTAATAATTGGAACGATACGGCATGTTGGTCTGCGAGTAGCGGTGGAAGTCCCGGTGCTTCCGTTCCCAATAATTCCATCTTTGATACTTACACGGTTTATTTTACTTCGGCGGCTACGGGTGCGGATGATTGTAATGTGAATATTTCACCTACACTTACGGCTATGTATATGCAGTCGGGATATTCCAATACCGTTTATGCGGGTTCTTCGACAATGTCTTTTGTGGCAAATTTATCCATTTTGTCGGGAACTTTCGATCCGGGAAGTTCCACTGTGGTTTTCGGAAGTGCGACTTCGAGTTCAATATTGGACATCAATGTTTCTCAGTCGTTTCATAATCTTACCATTAATAAAACTCATTCTTCTTCGAATATTTTAAACACTTCAACAAACGATACGATAACGATACTCGGTACTTTGTATCTTGTGGAAGGGCGGCTTGGTGTTCGTTCGGGAGGCCAAATCATTTGTAATAATCCCGTTTCTTGGGATTCGACTTTTGATGGAGCAAATCCGTCCGCCACTTATTTGGGATATTTGGTTCTTCGGGATGATACGATAATTCCCGCGGGACAAATAAATGTGCCGGGACTTCGAATTGATAATGTTCTAAATCCCGCTTTGGAAGTGACAACGGGGGTCGGAACGGGTGGAATAAATTTTTACGGAAATTTTGAAATCGTCGAAAACTCCGGAACCGGTGGTACCTTTAGCAATTCGGCTAATCAGGATCTTAATTTTATGAGGCTTCTTACTATTAATAACGGTACTTTTTATGCGGGGTCCGCTCCTTCAAGCAGTCCGAATATCACTTTTTCAAGCGGTACGGGAACTAAAACCGTGACAATTGCAGATGGAGAATTTTATGCGAGAAGCGCTACTATAAACATGGATACTTACGGTTCTTTTGTGGTTTCGGGTGGTACTTTTTATGGTGCGGATTCTACAATTACAATTCTCAGAACTTCAACAAATATTACAATTTCAAGCGGGGCTTTTATCGCTCCTTCCGGAAATATGACTTTGTATGGAGGTTTTGCTCATACGGCAGGTACATTTACTCATTCAAACGGAACCGTGATTTTTGATGGAACGGGGTTTATTTTGGTTGATGTACCGGCTAGTGGAGGTACTTTTTATAATTTATTCATAAGAAAAGACAATGATACTTCTTATGTTTATACGAATGCGGATACAATAGAAGTGCTCGGTGAGCTTGAGCTTTCAAGAGGAATGCTTGGTGTTCGTACAGGAGGATATTTGCAGGTAAAAGGAAGTATTGATTGGCAAAGTACTTTTAATGGAAGATATGCAACTTCTTCTTATTACGGGTATCTTCAATTTTTTATTTCTTCCGTTGTTATTCCTGAGCCGGCTGCTGGTCTTACTCCCCAGATTCCTTCTATTATGCTTGAGGCGACTCAGCTTGAAACGGATTCGGGTGGTACTTCTGCATTGACTTTCGGTGGGTATTTGGTGGTAAATGGAACTTCTTCTTTTGAGAATGTAGCAACAGTTGATATTACTTATAATAGAACAGTGACTATAAATGATGGATACATTGATGTATATGGCGGTACGCAAAATTTTGCAGAAGATTTGATTGTAAATAGTGATGCGGATTCGGTTATTTTAACGGGAAATATAAATTTCACTTCTTCAGGAAGTACTTTGCAGATTAATGGAGGGACAGTGTATGCGCAAAATGCCGACATGAATATGGATGGAGGAGATGCTTTTGATTTGAATGCGGGGACTTTTAATGCTCCGAGTTCCGGAAAGACCATGTATATTTATGGAAATTTTTCGGTTGATAGTGGGGCGGTTTTTAATCCGGGTCTTGGAACCGTATATTTTGATGGTACCACAATTTCAAACATTACCGTTCCATCGGGTTTCGTTTTTAGGAATATGACTATGGATAAGGGGGCGGATACAAATTATTTATATTTTCCTTCAGGTTCAACTCCAACGGTACTCGGAACGCTTACCCTTGGGAATGGAAAGCTTAGTATTTACAATTCAGCAAGTCTTACAGCTGAAGGTACTTTAAATTGGACCAGTGATTTTGATGGTGCTTATGAATCCACTTCTACACGCGGTCCTTTGATTATAAAGACAACAGGATCTTCAGGTGATGTGGATATTCCCGATACGGATATTGTTTGGCCGGTGCTTCAACTTGATAATTCAAATAAGTCCGATTTGAGGGTCAGAAAGCTTGGATATACTTATCCCGTTACCGTTTATAATTTTACAATTGATACGGGGAGTGGAAGTGGTGCTACTTTTGAGCTTGATCCGGCATCATCGATGACGGTTTCAAATGCTTTGACGATGAATAACGGAAGTTTTCTTACAAAAGGTGCTGATTTAACTCTTTACAATTTTAATATTTCAGGAGGTCTTTTGAGTGCCGATACGGCTACTGTCGATGAAACAGTTGTAAGTGTTACCGGAAATACTGCGTTTACCGTGTCCGGTGGTGAAGTGGATTTGACCGAGGCGGAATCTTTTATAAGTACTTCAGGAGCAACAACTAATATTTATTTAACGGGTGGTACTTTTAAGGCTCCTCCTTATATATCTTTGGCAAGAGGGCTTGATTTTGAAGCAGGCTCGACTTTTGTTCATAATTTCGGTGTGGTTGAGCTTGAGACAAATTTATCTTCAAGTCTTTATACGGATGGTACGAATTCTTTATATAATTTAACTATATCTAAAGATGCTATTGCAAATACGATTGATTTTTCCGGAAATATAAATATTGATGGTGATTTGCGTCTTTTTACGGGGACTCTTGATTTTAATAATTTTACTCACAATATTGCCGGAGATTTGGTTTTAAGCGGTACAAGTACTGAAATTGTGGAGGCATCTTCTACTGTGGTGCTTGATGGATATGGACAAACGATTTCGGGTCCTTGGTCTTTTTACAATTTAACGAAAATTTCTGAAGATGCGGAAACTCTATATTTCCTTGAGGATACTATTGTGACAATTTTAAACACTACAACTTTGAGTGGAGTTGATTCGGTTAATCGACTTTCTCTTAGAACAGATGGTAATAATTCGCTTCAATGGAAGATTGATCCTCAAGGTACAAGAGTGTTTTCATATTTGGACATTATGGACAGTAATAATGTAAATGCTACGGTTGCAATTGCGGGAACGGGTTCTCTTGATTCCGGAAACAATACAAATTGGAGTTTCGGTTATAAGTATTGGGTGGGGTCTGAGGCTTCTTGTAATGGAAGTTTTAGTGATAGTGATTGTTGGGCTGCAAGCTCGGGAGGAAGTGGGGGACAGGATGTTCCAGGTGTAAATGATACCGTTTTCTTTGATTCTTCAGATACTTCGGATTGTTTGATTGATAGTGTGGTTGATGTAAAGGGTATAAGAATTGAGCCGGGATATACGGGAGAAATTACTGTGGATAGTGTTTCCGTTACTGTTGGAACCGATAGGTTTTTGCAAAGAGATGGAGATTTCTTGATGACTGATGCGGATATGATAAATACGGATAATTTCTATTTGTATGGAGGTTATTTTGAAATGGATGGAGGTGATTTTTCATCTCTTGATTTTTATTACAACTATTTTACACCGAGAACGGCGAGTGGAAATTTTTCCGCAGTTGACTCAATGGATATAAACGGTCATTTCGTTTTCGGTTCAAATACCGATAATTCTTCGGGTACTTTTACGGCTCCTTCTGGCAATATGAATGTGAGTGGAAATTTTTATTCTTATGCCTCAAACAATAGTGTGTTTACGGCAAACGGAGGAACTTTTATTTTCGATGGAGCGGGTGATTCCGTTTATGACTATTATGATTCGGATGTTTCTTTTAATAATTTAACATTAAATAAATCATCGGGAAGTGCCAAACTTACGGTGTCTGCCGATATTGATATAAATGGAAATTTGAGCATAGCAACGGGGACTTTTGAAGTGCCGACTCTTTCAAGTCCAAATATTTTTGTGGCCGGAAATTTTCTGAGAACAAATCTTTCCGGTGTCTTTTCGCCGGGATATAGTGAGGTGATTTTGGATGGTGGAAGTCAGCTTATTAATAATTCAAATACTTTTTATGCTTTAACCAAACTTGCGGATTCTGTTTCTGAAACTCTAACTTTTCAAGCAGGATCAACGACAACGATTACGAATGACGCATCAATAAAAGGGACTTCTTCTTATATATTGAATTTACGATCTTCAACGGACTCAAGTGTTTGGTATATTAATCCGAGTGGGCAAAGAGTTTTTTCGTATGTTGATGTGAAAGATAGTACCAATTCGGCCGCTTTAGCAATTTCAGCTTTAAGTTCTGTTGATTCCGGAAATAATACAAATTGGGATTTTGGTTATAAATATTGGGTTGGACCAGATGCGGGTTCTTGGAATGATTCGAGCAACTGGTCAGCGGTGAGTGGAGGATCGGGTGGTGCCGGAGTCCCGGATTCAAACAGTTTTGTGGTTTTCGACGGTAGTACTTCTTGTGATATTCCGGATTCGTATGATGTAAATATCGCTTCTTTGACTTTGGCATCGACTTTCACGAGTGAGGTTCGTGGAGGTGACGGTACTTTGACGATTTCAGGTGATTTGAACATTAGGGGTGGAAAACTTGAAATGGAGACAATGGATTTGGTTGTCTCAACGGACTTTTATTTAACGGGAGGCGTCTTTGCTTCAACCAGCGGAAGTGGTGTTGTCGGTGGTAGATTCCTTGCTTATGAAGGGTCTTTTTATGCCGGAAATACATCCACTTTTACGGTGAACAGTTTCTTTGAAATGAATAACGGATCGGGGTATGACAATGATGCGATTGTGGATTTTTCCGATGTGACAACGCTTGATTTGAATTCTTGGTTTGTTGTTGGTAGCACGAGTGGTGGTGCTTTTTACGGTCCTCTTGCCGGTACTGTTAATGTCGCACTTGATGTTTTTCTTTCAACTGATAGTTCGGTTTTTGATACGAATCTTGTAATGGATTCAGGAAACAGTGTGACACTTCAGTGTTCAAACCAGACTTTGGATAGTGTTACTATTGATAAACAATCTCCGCTTAATTCGGTTTTGTTTTCAACCGATTTGCGTGTGAGTGAAAATTTGACTTTTACAGTTGGAACGGTATATCCGGCAGGTGATATTTACGTGGGAGGTGATTGGGTTATGGGCGAGTCGGCTTATACCAATTTTGTTTCAACTTATGCTACGGGAGATAAAACAGTGTATTTAAACGGTGAAAATCAGGCGATATACGGTTCCACAACTTTTGCAAATTTATCGAAAGTTATAAGTGTGGGGACTACTCCATTACTACTTAATTTTGAGTCCGGTGAAACTCAGACAATCACTGGAAGCATGACTTTAGAAGGACTTTCTACTTCGGTGCGGCTTTTGCTTAGAGCTACAGATGAAACTTTTGCCACATATATAGATCCTCAGGGTAGTAGAACGGTAAGTTTTCTTGATGTTCAAGATAATTATAATATTAATTCTACTGAAATTGAGGCTTATAATACCGGATCTGTTGATTCGGGAAATAACGATGCTTGGTCTTTTGATTTGACAATTAATTCTTGGGTTGATGCATTTTCAACATTTAATGCACATTTGTTTTCAGGTGCTTATCGTGGCTCGATGATTATTTATAAAATTTTTGCCCAATATATAAATTCTTGGTCGATGGATTATTCTCTCTCTGGTGCTGGAAGAATTAGGTCTTCTATCGTCTTTGATGGAGGTCTTTATTTGGGGGCCAGTGATGGAAATCTTTATCGAAGAAATGATTTAACCGCAGCGGTTAAATCTTCCTCAGATGTATTAAATGGTCAATATTCTCATTTGGTTTATAATTTTAAGGCCGGGTTAGAGGATAGGCTTAGTTTATATATTAACGGAGAGCTTGATTCTTTTAATGATGTTACGAATGATGCAAGTGAGGTAGATTTTCAAGAAACAGCTTTGTATTTTGGAACTTCTTATGGTTCTACGATTGGTGGAAACAATGCGAGTGGTGAAGAGTATTTCACCGGAAAAATCGATGAAATAAGACTTTCAAATCAATCTTTTACTGATGCATATATTGAAACGGTTTACAATAATTTAAGTGATCCAACTAACTTTATTACTTTTGGAACTGAAGAAGAATATGATGGTCAGCCAGGTGGAAGTACTGAGCTTCCAACTATGACTGACAAAGAAGCGGTAGATATTAGAGGAGAAATTGGCGCCGGTTCTCTTTGGATTTCAGCAAATGGAGACCTTGCAAATGGTATACGTCTTGAGCAGGGTCGGGTGTCTCCAGAGGCGGAAAAAGTTAAATGGCTTTATGATGAAGGTACTGATTATATTTCTTTCGGAGATAGTGCTAGTCCGGATGGGTTTAGACTTCAGCTTTATATGGTAAGTGAAGACGGAGGAAATTTTGTATACAGTGGTACTTCGATTGGACAATTTAATGTTCCGGTTGAGAACTTTGTGGTGTATGGAAATTATGACACACTTGGTGGAGTGGGACAGGCTCCAAGTAAGGCTGTCGATGACTCCGTGGCTACTTTAAATATCGATCCTTCGAAGAGTTGTTCGGAGGCGCTTAATTTGAGTAATTATACTTTTCATGAGGATTTGACTTCGGGAGATTTTGGAATGTCGCTTTCGGGAGTGCCTCAAGATTATCTTAAGTCAAATGTTCCTTGTATTACTGAAGGTACTATTGATCTTCGGGCTTTTGAACTTCTGATTCCGCCAAATTGTGCAGAGGGTGGATATAATTCTACACTGTACATCCTAATGTTAAATGGAAGTGGCTTGTAAAAGGGTTTTATTTTGATGGGGGAAATTGTGGTTGCAATGGATTTTGTTTCAGTTATATTGGATGGGAGCCAATTTTTTGAAAGAATTTTTGAAGAATTGCGTAATTACACTATTGATTTTTTTGTCAAATGGTGTATGATGTAGGAGAAGTAAATAAAATTTAATATATATTTATTTCATTTATCATTTAATAAAACAAAAATGAAAAACAAATTTCTGCTTATGGCAGTAATTTCGGCCCTAGCGGCACTAGTTATCGTTCCATCGACGATGGCTGTGGATTCAACTGAGGATGTTGAAGTTTCGACTTCCATTATTTCAGGAGAATTCTTATTTACAGCAAGTGGTGTTTTTGAAAGTCCTATCAGCCTTGGAGGTTATCAAATTCCAAATGTTGACACTTGGGTTTCAGTAACAAACACTTATGATGCAGCAAACTGGTTTCAATTGCATGATTATGATGGAGTTGCCGGTGCTACTATCGGTATCGGTTTGACAACAGACTTCTTGCATACAGCAAGTACTACATATCCTGAAATTCCAGGTGAAAGTTTCTTATATTCTTTGAATGATGGAGAAGGTGCTGCAACATGTGCAAAAGATATTTATGATGTGAGAAATGGATGTACAATTGTCTTAGCTAGAACTTCTCTTGAGGTTAGTGATCCTTCAAACTATACAATCTTTGACGATTTTACCAATGTGGCTGGAGATTATTTCTCTGAAGCTTTAGTTGGTGATTATTCAACTAATAAAATTCTTTCCACAACAACAACTTATCCATACGAAGTAAGATTTGGTCTTGGTAAGTTTAAATTGGAAATTCCTGCAAATATCAAATCAGGTGAATATACTTCAACATTGTATTTGTTGGCTATGCCATAGTTCTTTTCTAAAACTTGAAAAAGAGGGGCTTTAAGTCCCTCTTTTTTTGTTTTGTATTATTTTTGTATTTTGATAAAATGGTGTCGGAATTATCATTTTTATGAAAAATTTTTTTTATTTTGTATCGGTTTTGTTTTGTTTTTTGGCTTTTTGCGCTTCTACATTCTCATTGTCTGCGCCTACCTATGTTTTAATTTTGCCCGGTTACTTTTATTTTACAATAAACGGATCTTTACAGGAGGGTGTCTTGCTTGATGGATTGTTGCCAGCTGATAATGTAACCAGTCAGGTCGGTCATTGGGATGCTGATAAGAATTTAGATTTCTTGTATTTTTATGATTCTTCAAATGTTCCGGGTTTTAGAATACAAATGTATTTGGATGGTGATTTTAAATATAGTGGTTCTTATTCATCTCAACCAGATATATCATTGACTAATTTTAAGGTGTTTTCTGAGTGGGATTCAGTGTCTTTAGAAGGAAAAGCCCCTACTGTAGGGGTTGATAGTATTTTTAACACAGTAAATATTGATAGTCTTCAAAGTTGTAAACCGGATGAATTATTGCCCTATTCTTCATATTATAATTTAAACACAGATTTTTATTTGCCTCCTTTTTCTAAGAATTTTGTTCCAGATTCTTTTGATTATTTAACTTCCACAAATTCTTGTAAAAACGAAGGAAAACTTTATATTGGACGGTTCCAGTTGGATTTGGGGGTTGTTAAGGCCGGTGAATATAAGTCAAGTTTGTATGTTATTATGCTTGATGGTTATTAAGATTTATCTTTTTTTCTTTAAATTTTTGTGGTATAATTATTAGATAAAAATGAGTATGAATTTAAGAAAACTAATGAAACTTTTGTTAAAAAATTTCCTATTTGGTGCCTTGTTTTTATTTGTGTTTGTTTTATTTAATGGTGTTTCATATGCGAAATCGCCTTCTTTTACTTTCGTGAAGCTGGATGCTGGAGCCGGTTCTCGAATCTTTTTGGATGATGTTAAGCCTGGTGAGACTGTAAGTGGTGTATTGAGAATATCATTGATGGAAAATGTTCCGACAATTTTTGAGATATTTTTTGTTGATAATATGGGGAATAAATTCGATAAACTCAATTTGTCCGAGACTGATTTAAAATATTTTACTTATGATAAGTGGATTCAATTAGATGTTGAGTCGCCTATTTATTTGGAAGGTATGGGGTCAATGGAAATTCCTTATACTATTTCCGTTCCGGTAGGGGCTTTACCTGGAGATTATGCCGGTTCTTTTGTCGCCACGGTAAATTCCTATGGAGAAAAAGCAGTTTCTGCTATTGAAAACTATGTTCCGGGGGAAAATTTTGGGTCTGGAGCAAAAGTAAAGATTGGAATTGCTATTGAATTTTTGATGAGAGTTTCCGGAGATGTTACTCCTATTTTGGATTTAAAAGATGTATCCTATTATAAGGAACAGGCTACTGAAAAGTTTAACGTGGTTCTTTCTTATGAAAATAAAGGAAATGTTGCTTTATTGCCTAAGGCTAGGTTGCGAATAGAAAATATTTGGGGTAGGGAACTCTATAGTGGGGAATTTGTGTTTCCGGTTGTTGGACCTTACAAAGAAGTTTCATCAGTAATGAAGCTGAGTACTAGAGATTTTTATTTCGATTATGGAATTTATGATGTAAATGTAGAATTATATTATGATGTGTTTTCCAGATCATTAGGTGAAAACTTGGTTTATTTATCCGGGAATGCTTTGATGAAAGTTTATTATTTTCCTTGGTATTTTTTCGCAATTTTATTTTTAATACTTATTTTAGTTTCATTAAGATTTTTTTATAAAAATGTTCGTGTTTTTTTCTTAGCAAAGAATGCCAAAGTGTATTTGGTTAGACCTAATGATACTTTACAAATAATTTCAACAAAGTTTAAAATTGATCCAAAATATTTGATTTTGTTAAATAAATTAAAGCCTCCATATTTTTTGACAACTGGTCAAAAGTTATTAATTCCTTTCCAAAATAAAAATGAAAAAAAGAAAATTTAGTTCGGTTAGTGTTATTTTAGCAATGGTTTTGTTCTTTGTTTTTTTGGCTCTCGGAATATTTATCAAAGAACGGAATTTTTACGATAGAATCTTGGTAGAAAAAGCTTTCGAAGTTTTTCCTTCTTCAGCGGAGCGTAGTGGGATTTCTTTTAAGATGGTTGATGCAATTCGAGATGAACAAGGTCAGGATAATATAAAAAAAATGACGGTAAGGCCAGGAGATGTTGTAGAAAGAGTTTTTTTGGTTAAAAATCATTACTTAACTCCACAAACTGTTTCTTTTGTTTCTTTTGATGTCTTTAATTCACAACATTCTGATAATCCTTTTTCAGTGGAGTATTCCGGCGGTGATTCATTTGTATTACAACCCGGTGAGTGGAGGTTTGGAAAGGTATTATTTACGATACCTTCAGATGTTGAGGTGGGTGAGTATGTTGGAAAAATTGCTTTAAGAAATCAGGATGTTTTGAAATATCAAAAAAATGTTGATTTAGTCCTTGCTGTTGCTAATGAATTTTATTTTGATGTGAAGGACTCAATAGAAGAAAATTTTGAACATGTGGTATATATTGATTCTACTTTAACACCAAGAGGTGTTGCTATGGACTATGTGTTTTCTGATTTAAAAGGACTTGTAGGGTATGGTTTTGCCTTATTTTCTTTGTTCTTTTTGTATAAGGCTTTTGTATATGATAGAAAGAAGAAATAATATTTTATTTCTTCTTAGTCTTTTTAATAATTTTTTTTGTTGGTTTTTTGACGATTTTTTTAGCCGGTTTGTGGGTTTTTGTGAGTGCGATTTTGAGTATTAAAGCGATTATAATGAGAAGAAGGATTTTATTTATATTTTCTTCAATTTGTATATATAGTAATGAAATGTTTTCTTGAAATGTTTTATTTATTTCAGTTTGTTTGTTTTCTTTGCTGATGTTGCTTATTTTGTTGGTAATGATGCCTTTTGTGTAGTCTTGATCTAATTTTTCGCCATTTATTATTGATATGGATAATTCGTTTCCAATTCCCAAAGAGACCTTTATACCGCCATTTGACGAAGAATTTGTTTGTTCGTATTTACTTAGGTTTCCAATTATCAATCCTTTTATGGTTTTTTCTTCAGAGTTTTCCGGTATTGTTATTGAAAATGGTGTTTTTATTGTTTCCAATGGTTTTAGCCTGATTTTATAGCTGTCGAATCTTGCCCATCTTTCAGGAATTTTATTGGTTGATATGCTTATTTCTAGCCATCTTTCTTGGTCTTGATTTGTAATTGTTAAATAATCCTTAATAGTACTTCCGGGTGTCGTTGTGTATGTAAAGCCGGTATTTGAGTTTTTTATGAATGAAAAGGCCGGGCTGCTTGTTGCGAAAGCGTTGTTAACAATCAGTAACATAAGAATTGATGTAGTTGCTAAAACAAGGAGTTTTTTCATAAATTTATTTAGTTTTGAGTGAATATTAGAGTTTTTAAGTTGTCAAAACAATTGAAAGTGCTATGAAAAGGCATATTTTTTGGTTTTGAAAATAAAAATTTTAAATAACGGATTATGCGAGGAATTTTGGGCTTTTTTGTCTTTAAAAACAGGCTTTTTTGTGGTAAAATATATGGATAAAATAAAAACAAAAATAAATGGCCCATTTATGGGATAAAATCAGGCATTCGGGTGATAAAACTTATGTTTTTGCCGTGCTTGGGGGGGCTTCTTTTGTCCTTGGGTTTTTGGCTTTTGTGTATCTTTTTTTTCCACTTAAGAGCGTGTTTTCAGATACTCCGGCATTTTCGATGTTTCCAAAAACAGCTTTGAATCAAACGACTCCTCGTTTTCAATCATCTTTCTTTTATGGAACAGTGGTTGATCCAACGGGGACGATTTCTCATAATTTGATTATCAACGATTCTTTGATTATGACGAATGTTGATTCAACAAGGACTGTAAGCGTCTCTTTGGCTGGGAAAATTCAGGCGCAGGAAGGATGGTTTGCGTTTTCTGAAAATCCTGTGGTGCTTTTACCCGGACAAACAAAGCAAATCGATTTTATCATAAATATTCCTTCAGGAGTGTGTTCAAAACTTTGGGAGGCTTATATTATCGGAGCATTGAGTGATTATACGGGCATGCCGACTTCAACCGGAATGGGAGTGTCTTCTTCAACTGCGATTGAAGTGTTTTTTAATATCGCCGGTACGACCGCTTGTGTGGGAGGTGAAGTACTTCCCGGACTTGGAGTGCTTCCGACTTATACTCCTCTCCCAACGTTTCAAGGAACTGTACCTGTAATGACTAGTGGAGGTGGTGGAACGGTTACGCCGCCTACTCCTACAGAAAGTCTTTGTGAAAATGGACTTGATGATGATGGTGACGGTCTTATTGATTGTGCGGATCCTGATTGTGCTTCCAGGTCTTATTGTCAAATTCTTCCTGAAATTTGTAATGATGGACTTGATAATGATAAAAATGGCTTAATTGATTGTGCAGATCCTGTTTGTTTCGGAAATTCTTATTGTACGACTACCGAACAAGTTTGTGATGATTTAATCGATAACGATTCGGATGGATTTGTGGATTGTGCGGATAGCGATTGTGCCGGAAATCCAGTTTGTGTCGTTATTCCTGAGGCGATTTGTAATGATTTAATCGATAATGATTCGGATGGATTTGTGGATTGTGCGGATAGCGATTGTGCCGGAAATCCGGTCTGTGTCGTTCTTCCTGAGGCGATTTGTAATGATTTAATCGATAACGATTCGGATGGATTTGTGGATTGTGCGGATAGCGATTGTGCTGCAGATCCTGCTTGTTTAGTTGGACCGGAGATTTGTGATAACGGAATTGACGATGACGCAGATACTTTTATTGATTGTGCGGATAGCGATTGTGCTGCGTTTCCTGCTTGTATACTTGGGCCGGAGCTTATTTGTGATGACACAATAGATAATGATTTAGATAGTGATATCGATTGTGCGGATTTGGACTGTGCGACTGATCCTGTTTGTTTGCCTTCGATGTTTACCGTTCTTGCTTATCCTGAAAAAAGAGTCGCAAAAACCGATGGAAATTTTTCGACAAGAGGTTCTTTGAATTTTACCGGTATTGGCGGCGATGATTTTGTTTTATCTGTTCCAACGGGGGATAGCGGTTTCGGACAGATTGAAAATACTACTGTTCCAGCTGGTTGGTACAAAGTGTCTTTTAAAGGACTTTCTCATTTGACGAAGTTTTTGAAAAATTCGGATTTGTCTCAGCAGTCTATTCAAATTCTTGAAAACACTGATTATGATTTTGATTTTACTTTGTTTGATCCGCTTTTCCTTTTGGCCGGAGATACGGCACTTGGGAAAGATGATTTTGTGAACTCAATGGATATTTCGGCTAGTGTGAGGGCTCTATATCAAAACGAAGAACATGGTGATTTGAATAAGGATGGAGCTGTGAACGCGCTTGATTTAGGCATTCTTTTCTTTAATTTATATAAATCCGGTGAAAAATAACCTTAAAAATATGAATATGTTCCTTAAAAAATTAGTTTTTCCCTTAATGGGATTTGCTTTGTTTGTTTTTGCATCAAATGATGTCTTTGCAGCAAGGTTTTTTCTTTCTCCTTCAACAAGTGAGCTTTATTCAGGTTGTGAATCGGCTGTGAATATAATGATCGATACGGAAGGAGCCGAGTCTACGGCAGCTGATGCGATTATTGATTACAATCCGGCGGAGATTGAAATCGTTGATCAAAATTTGTCAGTTCCGGGAATTCAGGTGAGAACCGGTACCGTTTATGAATTTTATCCGGGAAATAAAGCTGAAAGTGGAAGAATTTATCTTACTGGTGGAAGCATTATGTCGAATTACAAAACGGGGGGAAGTCCTGAAATTTATGGTTCAATTATTTTGAAAAATAAACCCGGAGTTGTGAGTTCTTCTTTAAATTTTTATTATTTGGGAAGCTCTACTGTGGATTCAAATATTTCTGATCCAAGTGGTGCTGTTGATTTATTAAATTCTGTGGCGGGTGCGTCTTTTACTTTTGTAGATAGAGGATATTGCGGTTCGGATATAATAGCTCCGGTTGTCTCAAATGTAAAACCTTTGCCAAATTCAAAGGGTAATCCTTTAAATTCTAATATTTCATTTGATATTTCAGACAATCTTTCGGGTGTAAAGCTTTCGAGTGTTCGCGTGAATATTGATGGCGTTGACTATGTATCTGGAGGGGCTGGATTTTCTTCTCCCGGTGATAAAATGAAATATTCAATTACCATTGATCCGACTGTGGATTTTTTGGTGGATACACAAGTGAGGGTAACGATATATGCGGAGGATAATGCCGGAAATGGAATGATTCCTTATGTTTTTACATTTAATGAACCTATTCTTGATGAAGTCGGTCCTTATGTGGTAAATGCTCTTCCAACAAATGGTTCCACCGGTAATCCTTTGGAATCAAATATTACATTTTATATTGAAGATGATATGTCCGGGGTGGATCGTTCTACCTTGGTCGTTCGAATTGACGGAAAAGAATATATAGATACAGATTCATCAGTGATTATTACAGGTCCTGTTACGAATTTTTTTGTGACGGTGAATCCTGATGATGATTTTTTGCCTGATACAAAAGTGGAAGTGGAAATTGATGCGGAAGATTTGAAAGGAAATCCCATGAAGACTTTTAAGTATTCGTTTAATCAACCTGTTGCGGATACCCAGCCACCTTATGTTGTGAATGCGAAGCCTACAAATGGGTCAAGAAAAGTACCTTTAAATTCAAATGTGAGCTTTAATATTCGAGATAATGTTTCGGGTGTGGATATTGATACCGTGAGTGTGGAAATAGAAGGAGAGATATATATGAAAGATGATTTTTTTCAATTAACCGGTTCAAAGGCTGATTATTCAATAGTAATTGATCCCGTTTCAGATTTTCCTGAGGGAAAGGAGATTACGGTAAAGGTGAATGGTAAGGATTTTAGAGGAAACGCAATAAATCCGCCTTATGTTTATAAATTTAATAGGCCGGCTGTTTGCGGGGATAAGCTTGTGGAAGAGGATTTTGGTGAACAATGTGAGCTTCCTGGAACGCCCGGTTGTGATGAAAATTGTCAGTGGGCTGCTTGTACAATTCCGGAAATTCCTGCTTGTGGAAATCGAATTGTTGAAGAGGGGGAGGCTTGTGAACCGCCCGGAGTAGGGCTTTGTGCTTTGGATTGTTCTCTTTCTTCTTTGCCTGTTGAGACTCCGTTAACTGAAGTTTTTGATCCTGTTGAAACGGTGAATATGTATACCGGTTTTTTGGGAGTTGACACTGAGCAACAAGAAATTCTTCGTGAAATGGTGAAAGATAGTGATAACGATGGGCTTCCAGATCAGGTTGAAATCTTAAAGGGGACTAATCCAAACAGTGTGGATAGTGATAATGATGGGGTAAATGATATGGAAGAGCTTCTTGATTATGGCACTAATCCGAATGTGTTTGATGCGGAATTTTTGAGTAAACTTAAGATTGTAAGTCCTGAAGATAAATCTAAAACGGGAAATGGAAGGCTTTTTGTGAGAGGAATAAGTGAAGAACTTAGAAATGTGAAAGTGACAGCGACTTCTTTAATTGGTGAAAAATTTGATTTGGGGACTGTTTTGGCTTCAGATAATGGAAAATTTGCGCTTGCTTCGGAAACAGTACTTGAGCCTGGAGAATATTTGTTGATTGCGGAAAATTTTAATGATGACGGTTCGGTTTATGATACTTCGGATGCGGTGGAAGTGTTTATTGATCCAATGCTTGCGATACCTGCGCCAAAGGTGAGATCAATCAATAATATTGAGGTGAAACTTGGAGAAATACCAAGAGTGCCTGATTTTCAGCCAATGGTAGCGGGAACTGCAGATTCAGGGTCTCAGGTAGTATCTGTTTTTGAAAGTTCGATTTTTTCTTCTACAATAGTTTCAGATGCGGCTTCGGGATTCTTTACGGTATTTGCTCCAAGACCGCTTGAACTTGGTGATCATAAGGTTACTGTGTATTCTGTGAGTGCAGATGGGGTGATTTCAGAGGCAAATACTGTGAATTTTGAGGTTATTGAAAAAGTATCGATGATTAAGTCTTTTCCTTGGTGGTTTTGGATAATTTGGATTTTGCTATTAATACTTTTGATTGTAATCGGGTATCTATATTACAAAAAACGAAAAAAACAGGAAGAAATTGATTATATGAAAAAACTTGTAGCACCTGTATTTGAGCAAAAAGTGGAGTCTGAAATTAAAAAGGAACTTGGAGATAAGGCTGAAAAATCGGATGATTTGTTTCAGAGATAGAAATTTGATAGTCTTGATGGGATTTATTAATCAATACTATCATCAAAAAAGATATTTACAGAGGAGGGATTACTTTCGATAAGGTTTTGCAAGTTTTTCGTTTGTTTTTGCCAAAGAATACCAAGACATTATTGTTTTTAAAAAAATTCTTGGATTTTGAAATCGATTCATTTAATGCTTCTTTCAAGCGTGAAATAAAAGGTATTATTCTTGATTTTGATGACTTTATAGCTTTTGAACATGGGAAAATATTGCCTGAGAATTTTGAATTAATAAAGAAACTTTCCTCAAAGGGAATTAAGTTTGCAATTTTGTCGAATGGCAATGATTTAGCCAGATTTGAAAACCTTCGTGATTTTGTATCGGTTGTATCAGGCGTAAAGGCGAAGCCCTCCAAGGAATCTTTTGAGAAAGCAATTGTGGCTTTGGGCTTCTCAAAAAGAAATGTAATTATGATGGGGGATAATTATTTGACCGATGGCGGATGTATTTCTGCAGGAATTGATTTTGTTCACATCGAGCCTATTTACTTTTCGGGTTTACATTTTTTGAAAAAAATAAAAAAAACACCTTATCGCTTAATTAAGCGATTTTTTGTATTGTGGGCTAAACTATGTAATAAAATTTTCTTTTGAAATTATTTATTATTCACTATACTTCCGTGTGCTTTATTTAATATTCATCGTGATCAATTATCTTCGCTTGCTTCGTGTAAACCATTGGATTAAAAATGTACTTATTTTCGCCCCTTTGTTTTTTGCCGGTGGCTTTTTTGACCCGGAAAATTTTCAAAAGTCGCTTGTTGTTTTTGGTGTTTTTAGTCTTTTGGCTTCCATGGTTTATATTATTAACGATATCGTAGATTTAAAAAGCGACCAAAATCATCCAAAGAAAAAAAATCGTCCTCTTGCTTCAGGGAAAATTTCTATTTTTTCGGCTACTTTGTTTCTAGTGTTTTTGTCAGGTTTTGTTATCGTGTCCAATTTTTATTTGTTTATAAACGATTTTTTTTCGTGGAAAGTCCTTTTTGTTTTATCTTTGTATCTTGTTATGAATTTATTATATTCGTTTAAGTTGAAGCAAATTCCAGTTGTTGAAATTATGGTTGTCGCTTTTTTTTATTTGATTAGAGTGTATGTGGGTGCTGAGGCTGTTGGTGTAATGCTCTCGCATTGGATTATTATTTGTACTTTTTTTATCGCTTTGTTTTTAACCGTTGCAAAACGTCGTTCTGAACTTGTGGATAATTCCAGTCGTAGTGTACTTTCAAAATATTCCATTTCGATGCTTGATTTTTATTTGATTGTGTCGGTCTCTTTGGCGATTTTGTCTTATACTTTGTTTGCTTCGCTTTCCGGAGTTAAGTATTTGTTGTATTCGTTTTTGATAGTTTGTTTTGCTCTTTTTCGATATGTTTTTTTGATATATTCAGGAGTGAACACTGAAAATCCTGAGAAATTGTTGTTTAAGGATTTTTGGCTTGTGCTCTCGTTTTTTGTTTGGTGTATATTTTTGTTGGCGTCTTATTATTTGAATTAATAATATGTATTTTATTTTTTTGTTTATAGCGCTTTTTTTAAACACTACTGCCAATATTTTTATGAAGTTGGGTGCTATTCGTACAACTTCTTTTTTGGGAGAAGGTGGCGTGTCTTTGTTTTCAAAATTTTTTAATTTGTATTTTGTTTTGGGAATTGTGTTTTTTGCCTTTAATTTGCTTTTTTATTTTTTGGCTTTGACAAAGGTGAATTTGTCGGTGGCTTATCCAATAATGACTTCCGGTGCTTTTTTGATTATTTCCGTTTTTTCTTTTTATTATTTGAAAGAACCTTTTGGGCTAGTTCAGATAGTGGGGCTTGTTCTTATTCTTTCTGGAATTATTTTAGTTTCTAATCCTATAAAATGAATACTTATTTGATAACCGGCGGTTCCGGTTTTTTGGGAATAAATTTAGTGAGATATTTGCTTGAACGAGGTCATAAAGTAAGGACTTTTGATCTTCTGGAGTTTGATTATCCGGAGAAGGATAAAGTGGAACATTTTGTCGGGGATATCAGGAAAACGGAAGATTTAAAAAAGGCTATGGAAGGCGTGGATATTGTTGTGCATACCGCGGCAGCGCTTCCTTTGTATAAAAAGGAAGATATTTTCAGCACGGATATTTTAGGTACTGAAAATGTGCTTCAAATGGCCTTTGAAAACGACGTAAAACGAGTAGTTCATATTTCGTCCACTGCCGTATATGGCATTCCGGATCATCATCCACTTTTGGAAACTGATAAACTTGATGGAGTAGGGCCTTATGGTATTGCAAAAATTGAAGCGGAAAAAAAGTGTGAGGACTTTAGAAAAAAAGGCTTTACGGTTCCCGTTATTAGACCAAAGACTTTCATTGGAAAGGAGAGGCTAGGTGTTTTTGCTTTGTTTTATGATTGGGCGAAGGATGGAAAAAATTTCCCAATGATCGGAAACGGAAAAAACAGATATCAACTTCTTGATGTGGATGATCTTTGTCAGGCGATTTATTTGGCCTCAACCTTGGATGAGAAAATTGTGAACGATACTTTTAATATTGGGGCGAAAGAATTTTTGACAATGAAAGAGGATTACCAGGCTGTACTTGATAAAGCCGGTTTTGGAAAGAAAGTGATAGGTTTTCCGGCATGGCCGATGATTTTTGCCCTTCGGTTTCTTGAACTTCTACATCTTTCACCACTGTATAAATGGGTATATGAGACAGCTTCAAAGGATTCGTTTGTTTCCATTGAGAAAGCTGAAAAAGTTCTTGGATATAAGCCGAAGTTTTCAAATAAAGACGCTTTGGTGAAAAATTTCGAGTGGTATTTGGAAAATGTGGAAAAATTTTCGGGAAAAGGTGGAGTGTCTCACCGAGTACCTTGGAAACAGGGTATACTTGGTGTTGTTAAGAGGTTTTTTTAGGTATTTTTTTGCTTTATATTTCTCGTTATGTTGATGTACGACCAAGTACCGGTTGTTATTAGAATTAAAGCATTTATGGCTCTTATGATCAATGATGCAAGTACGCTTGTTTCTGTCGAGATGCTTAATGATTTTGCGGACATGAAATAGAAGGCTTCTGTGATTCCCAGGGAGCCCGGTGTGATGTTTATAAAAGTTGAAAGAGTGTTGATTAGCGATAAAAATGAACTTTCAAAGTAGGAAATTTTTTCTCCCAGTCCTATGAAAACAAGATAGTTTATTAGAGTGAGAATAAATATATTTAAAAGTGTAAAAAAACAGATGAGAATCAGTGTTTTCTTGTCTTTTTTTAGTGTATCAAAGCCGTCCATTACATTGTTGAATGTTTTTAATATTCGGAATTCTTTTTTGAAACGGAAGTTTGTAAAAATGGAAAATAGTGTAATAAGAAAAATAATTAAAAAGAATGCGAAAAAGTTGCTTACGAATATTTTTTCTTTGATCAAAAAATATAAGCTTGCCAAAATTCCGAGGAATGAAATTATTATGAATATAATTACATAGTTTCCAAGGAGGCTTGATGCGAATTTGGAATATGAAAAATTATATTTCTTTTTTAAATAAAGTGCGCGAAATCCCATCCCCCCACGAAAGGGGGTGATTAAGTTTAGGAAGGAAGTAGATAATGACATTTGAAAGTGTTCTTTGATGTATAGATTAAATGGTTTTGTGTATAGGTTTAAGGCAATACCGTTTATATAAAGTGAAATTAATATTAATAATGAAATTGGGATTATGTATATTGGTCGGATATCTAGAGAATGTTTAAAAGAGTCAATATTTGTGAAAATATAGATAATTAAAAATACTAAAAAAAATATTGTAAGAATAATTGAAAAATATTTTTTAAAATTATCTTTCATTAGGTATAAACTTTATTAATATTCCTTTTATTAGGCCAAGAAAAAATATTATGGAAAAGATGGGAAAGTAGGCAAATACTATGAAAAAATCTTTTATTTTTTTGGAAAAATAGATTGATAGAATTGAAGTGGATACAAAAATTAGCCCGATTAATTCAATAATTAGATCGTGTTTTATAATGCTGTAGATTGATAGAATGATGAAAAAAATAAGTAAATTTATTAGCCAAAAATGCGGTTTTGATGGGGTGAAGTAGTAATCTATAAACTTAGGTCCTCTTTGATAGATGTGTTTTGCGTTTTCGATAAAGCCGGTTCTGGTATTGTAGTGGATTTTTACTTTTGAACTTTTCAAAATTGGTTTTGTTTGAACAATGTTCCATAATAAAGAGGTGTCATCTGAACAGTTTTTAGATTGATTGGATGGTTGATTTTCTAAAAATCTTTTTTTGTCTATATAAAATACAGTTGTTCCTTTGGGAATATTATCGAAATTTTTTGTATTTATTAGAATGTTTTTGAACGAATGTCCAAAGTGGTTTTTATACAGTTTTTTTCTTGTTAAATAGAAAAAGCGACTAATTGCCTTTTTTTCGTCTTGAATTACATTTCCACATATCGGTTCGTAATTTTCTTCTTCAATTTTTGATAAGATGTCTTCAAATGGTTCACATTTTGCGTCAATAAAAAGTAGTTTGTCGTGTTTTGCTGCTTTTGCTCCTTCTATCCTAGCTATTAGTCGTCCTTGGTTTTTTTTGAAGTCTAATAAAGTAATGTTCAGTTGAGATTTTTTTTTGTAGTTCGTTATTTCTTTTGCGGTATTGTCTGATGAGCCGTCGTTTACTAAGATATATTCATTTTCATGATTTTTTTTATCAATTTTTTCGCATGCTTTCAGAAATTTAATAATGTTTTTTTCTTCGTTGAAAACGGGAGTGATTATGCTGATTTTCATTTTGATTTTTTTAATATTAATTCCCAGTTTCGATATCTAGGTATTGGAATTTTTATTTTTTGAAGCAAGCGAATAACAGTGTGTTTGTGGATATCGTTTTTTGTTTTAAATAAGCGGAGGATGAAGTGTATCGGAGTGAACCATATAAAACTTTTTTTTGTCTCAATTATTTGAAAATTGTTATTATTTATAATTGAAAATAATTGTGTTTCATTTGTGTATTCTCGAACATGAGTGGGATCTAGTGTCCACTTGCCATTACACCTGTAAAAATACCAAGCAAATTTCTTTTTAAATACTGTGGATAAATAAATCGTACCATTTTCTTTTAATATTCTGTGCATTTCTTTTATCATTTTTTCATCATCGGAAACGTGTTCGATTACTTGTGAACTTGTAATAAAATCTATTTCTGAGTTTTGAATGTCTTTTAGGTTGCAAGCGTCGTTTTGAATACAGGTTATGTCGGATTTTAATTTTTTAATTTTTTCTAAGCGTTTTTCGCTTAAATCTACGGCATATATTTTTTTGTTTTTCAGGAAGTTTGAATTTAACATTTCAAATAACAATGCTCCATCTCCACAGCCTAGGTCCATGTAAGACTTTGTGTTTTTTTCTGAAAGATATTTTTTTAATAGCAAGGGTATCTTTTGAGAATAAAAGTGTGTTTGTTTTGCGTATTTTTCAAATTTCATTAATTTTTCGTTATTCGGTTCACTATTATATTTGTCGGGGAATCAATTTCTTTTTTGGGATCAATTTCAAATTGCTTGTAATTTTGACTGAAGTTTTTGATTATTTCTTTATCGAATTTTGATATTAATGCGTTTTTGCCTAAGCCTTCCGTTCTTTCTGTCGTTTCTCTCATTATAAGACAGGGTTTTCCAAGGTAAAAACATTCTTCTTGATTCGATCCGCCATCGGTCATTATAAATTTTGCATTGTGAATCAATTTTACAAATTTAAAATAATCGTATCTTGGACGAAGCTCAATATTTTTGTTTTCTTTGATTCGTTTTATCAATCCGGTTTTTTCCAGGCGTAGTCTTGTGGGTTCGTGTAAAATGAATAAGAGTTTTATGGTTTTTGATGTTTCAATTAATAATTCAATTATTTTTTCGAAACGGGTCGGGGAAAAAATGTTTTCGAATCTATGTAACGAAACAACCGCATAGTCTTCTTTTGGTAAGTCGATTTTTGTGTCTGTTTTTTTGAGTGCTAATTGGAGAGAGTCAAAAAGCGTGTTGTAATTTGTGTCGATTTTTTCGCCTTTGTATTTTTTTATATTATTCAGCGCCCACTTACCCGGGCAAAAATAAATATCGGATAAGCGAAAGGTTAGAAGCCTGTTTATTTCTTCGGGAAATGGAGAAAAAATATGAAAAGACCTAAGTCCAGATTCTACATGGGCTACTTTAATTCTAGCAATTTTGCCCATTAATGCGCCCAGTATCGTAGAAAATGTGTCGCCGTGGGTGAGCAAAATGTGTGATTTGTCGGTTTTTCCGAGAATTTCTTTTTTTTTGAATATGGTTTTTGCGCAAATGGAAAACAACCAAATCATTGATTGAAAAACTCCGGTAATGTCCTTTCCTTTATATAATGTGATGTCTGGAGCTTTTATGTTGAAATTCTCTCTAAGTTCGTCCATCGTTAAATTGTGTTGGCCTGTGAAGATGTAGTTGTAGGGAATTTTTCTTGCTTCAAGTTCAACCATAATTGGCGCCATTTTTATGAGTTGCGCTTTCGTACCAATGACGATGTGAATTTTTTTATTTTCCGTCATAGTAATAATCTTTTTTTTGAAGGTATAAAAACTTTTCCTGTGTTTGTCTGATTTTATCGATCAGGTCTGCGAGAATGCCTATGAAGAAGACTAGTACTCCGATTGCGTTTAAAAAGGCTCCGAGAAAACCAAGGGATTTGAAAGGTGAAAAGGTGAGATTTACCGAATAGTGAATGAGTAAAAAAATGTCGAAACCAAGGCCTAAAAGGAAAATTATGATTCCGGTTAGTCCAAAAAATTTAAGGGGTTTGTAATCTTTGATCGCACGGAAAATGATGTTTGCTGAATTTAGTCCGTAGTTTACGAGAGAGGAAGCGATTTTTGATTTTCTATCTTTGAAATATTTTACGGTGACCGGAATTTCTTTTATGCTTAAGTCTTTGTAGGCGAGATCAAGAAATGTTTCTTGCGTGTAGGTGAACTTGCCGAATAGGTTTAGGCGAAGCATCGCTTCTTTTGAATAAGCTCGAAATCCGCAAGTGACATCTTTGAATTTTTTTCCCGTTGCCCAGGAAATAATGCTGGCGACTCTGTGGTTTCCCCATCTTTTTATCCAAGGCATATTTTCCGGTGGAGTTGAGTGGTCTTCAAATCGAGATCCTGTGACAAAATCCGCTTCGTTGTCAATTATTGGTTTTATTAGTTTTGGAATCTCATTTGTGTCGAATTGTCCGTCCGCATCTATTGTAACAAGTATGTCGGCTTTGAGTTCCATTGCTTTTTCAAGGCCATCTCTGAAAGTGGGACCGAGTCTTTTGTTTGTCTTATGAGTAACGACAATTGCACCCGCTTCTTTTGCGAGTTTTTCAGTGTTGTCGGTTGAACCGTCGTTTACCACTATTATCGATATTTTTTCGATGCCAAGTAGTTTTTCCGGAATTGATCGGATAACTTTTTGAATTGTTGCTTCTTCGTTGAATGCCGGAATTAATACGGCGAGGTGTAGTTTATCTTCCAATGCCTTTGTAGATTATATTGTTTTTTAAGAGGTCTTCTTTATTTAAGCAGTTTCGGCCGTCAATTACAATTTCAACATTGTGTTTTTTTAGTGTTTCGCCGCTTAAGTTCTTGAATTCATTGTGCGCTGTGACAATTATTATTGTATCGCTGGTGTCGAGTACTTCTTCTAGTGATTTTGCGCTACTCATTTTAGGAAAGTGAGGGTCGAAAGTCTTAAAATCGCAGGCTTTTTCTTTTAGAATTTCAATTATTTTTGTAGATGGACTTTCTCTAAGATCCGGGACGTTTGGTTTGTATGAAAGGCCAAGAACTCCGATTTTGGTGTCTTTTAGGTGGCGTTTTTGTTCGAATAATTTTTGTTCGAGAAGGTCTATTGTGTATGCCGGCATTGAATTGTTTACTTCTCTGGCTTTTTTTAAGAAGCTGTGTTCAAAGCCGATGTGGGCCGCTTTGTCGATCAGATAATAGGGGTCAACGGGAATACAGTGGCCTCCGACTCCGCAACCCGGGAAATGAGCCATAAAAGCATAAGGCTTGTTTGATGCGGCGGTAATTACTTCCACAAGGTCTATTCCCATTATGTCGAAGGATTTTGCGAGTTCGTTTACGTAAGCGATATTGATGTCTCTGAAGGTGTTTTCAATTATTTTTGTGGCTTCACTGGCCTTGATTGTGGAAAGTTCGTTTATTTCAGCATCGATGAAAGATCTGTAAAAATCAGCTACAATTTTATTTCCTTCGAGGGAAATTGAGCCTACGTTTCGGGGAATTTTTTTTATATTCCAAGTTGGATCTCCGGGGTTTATTCTTTCGGGACAGTGGGAAACTTCAAAATCTTGGCCTGCCTTAAGGCCTGTTTTTTCGAGAATCGGCTTAATTACTTCTTCGCTTACTCCGGGGTTTACCGTGGATTCGAGGATTATTTTTTGACCTTTTTCGAGGTATTTTAAAATCATTTCGCTTGCTGAAATGATGGGACTTAAGTTTGGGAGTTTTGTGTCTTCGAAAACGGGAGTGGGGACGCAAATTATTATATACTCCGATTCTTTTATTATTTCTGGAGAAGTGCTTACTTCAAAAGAAGTTTTGTCGACGACTTTTTTTGCAAAACTATCGTCGATTTCTGCTGTTTTGTTTTTGATTATCTCTATTCTATCTTCCGAGAGGTCGAAGCCTTTTACTTCGTATTTTCCTGTTTCCGCAATGCAATATGCGAGTGGAAGTCCGACGAATCCAAGGCCGATAATGCTAACTTTGTTGTTTATCATTTTCTTGAGGGTTAGAGGTGGCCGGTAGTGTTTTTGTGTCTTGCGGTTCAATGAAGGGTTTGTTTTCGGATCTTAAAATTTCAAGGTGTTCTTCATAATTTTCGCCTTGAGGTGGGTAGAAAATTTTCATTGTATTTTCAAATGACTTAATTTTGGGAAGTGGTAGTTCAATGTTTGTGAAAATATAATCAGTGTTTTTAAATTGATTTTTTGACTTTTCATTGTAAAAGTTGATTTTTGAATATAGTCCTTTGTAAGTGTCTAGATAGAAGATTTCTGTTTTGTTGTTCGTTAATGTCATCAAGTCCCAAAGTAAAAAATTTACAACTCTATATTTATCTTCTTGTAAAATAGTTATGTGTTTTTCTGTATTTCGGAAATGCATTTTGTCTTCATGATTTTTGTTTAAGTTTTTAGAATATGCAATGTTCCAATAGTAAACGTAGTTTCCCCAAATAAATATTAATAATATAAAAGTTGGAACTAATATTTTTCTTTTACCGAATATTAAAAGACTTGTTAAAAAAATCATTGTCGGAAAGAAAAACAAGTCCATTATTTTATTTTGCGAAATGAGGTTTCCGATATTTTTACCTTCTTTTTCGTAAAAAGGAGATAGGTCGAGGTTGAGAGAGTGTTTAATTGTTTGCGAGTGAAAAAACGCCAGTGAAACCATACAAATTAAGGCGATAGTTGTTTCTTCTTTTGAAACTTCGAATCTTTTTTTTGTTAAGAGAAATATAAAACAGAAAAAATATAATAATATTATTGTTATATTAACGTATCTCGTTATTAGATCAGTGTTTTTATCTGTAATTAAATAACCATATATGTGATTGGCACTGATTAGAAAATTTGTTAAAAAAAGTGTTAATAAATACCATTTAATCTTTTGAAATAATTGTGGTTTTTTTTTGTTTTTAAATAAAGCTGTGAAGGTTAAAATTGGAATGAATAATGTTGATATTGAAAGGCTGTTGAGCTGGTTTTTAAGTGCGACTATTAATGATTTAAGGTTTTCGGTGTTTCGAAATACAAAAGATAGATCAAGGACTTTTGTCCAAAGGTTTCCTAGTGTAATAAAAGTAAACGTGCCGATGATGATAAAAATAGGTACTAGATATAGTAGAACCCTTTTTTTGTTTTTTGCTGTAATTATTTCATTGACGATGATGGCAAACGTTGTTATGAAGCCAAATGGCCTTTCAAGACCAGTCATTATTGTGAACAAAAAAGTGAGAAGTAGATATTTTCTTGTGTTTTTTTTCTCAGTTTTGTATTTGCCGTAGAAGTAAATTAGCCAAATATTAAGAAAAACGAAAAATGATTCAGTGAGAAGCATTTTTTCGTAGATTGTTATTTGGGGGAGAAAAAGGGTAGCTGTGATTATCAAAAACGCTATCCACTCTTTTTTTACGAAGTTTTTTGAGATCCAATATAAGGGGAATACCAGGCTTGAAATTGCTAGACTGTTGAATAAAAGTACTGCTTGGTACGCCGTGAATCCTTTGAAAAAAAAGAAAAATGGAGCAATGATCAAAGAATAAAGCGGGTGTGGATCACCTCCCGGCGCATGGGCGATGTCTTTGCATGGGAGCATTTGAAGTGTTTCGGCGAAGTGCTTGGCCTTGATGACTACGCAGGCTTCGTCGGAGTAAAAATAGGTGCCACTCATTAAAAATGAAATGGAGGCTTTGATTATGAAAATTGTAAGAAAAAGTATGAGGAGGTTTCGTGTTTGTTTTGTCATGGATTTTTGTTTATGTAAATTGTGTCTTTTTGGCTTGTTTCACCGGCTTTATCGAGGCTCAGTTTGTATGGTGTAATGATATAGTCGAATTCTTTGGTCATTTCTCTCCATTTCGGGTCGCTTTCGTCGTGTGATGGTTCTTTTATATCGTTGAAATGAATAAGTGTCGTTTTATTTTCGGTTAGCGTTTTTATTCTGAAATAGTCGAAATAAATCGGGCGAATGGGTGCGTTTATGTAATTGTTGTAACTTTTCAAAATCAATATATCCGATTTTTTGTCTTTAAAAAATTGTATTTCGGGTGTAGCTGCTTCTGTTTTTGCATAATTAAATTGCCAGATGAAAACAAAAATGCTTTGGATAACAAAAATTGTTGAGATGAGAATTGTTGTGGTTTTTCTTTTGTTGAACAAATAAAACAGAAAGAGGACAAAACTTAAGGGTAGAAAGATGTATAGAAAGTAAATTTCGCTTGGAATAAAACCGTTTAAGTTTTCGTACCAGGGAGAAAGGCTTATGTTTAAGGCGTGATTCATTTCTTTAAAGGTAAGGAAGAAAAGTGAAAGAATGAATGTGCCGAAGACTAAAGGATTTATTTTGTTTTCGGATTTTTTCGATTGAATAATGAAAAAGTATGTGCAGATAAAGATAATTGGCAGGTTTAAATATCTCGTTGATACATCCAGGTTAAATCCCGCAAGGAGATATTTATAGATGTGTTGGGCTGAAATGGCGAAGTTTAAAAAGATTATGGAGATGAAAAAGACTTTGGTTTTGTCGAAAGTTTTTTCTTTTTTTCTGAAAATTTCCGTGAAAAATATTATTGAGGGAATTAGAAGTGTTTCAATTGATAGGCTGTTTAATTGGTTCTTCAGGGATATAAGAATTAGAAGCCAATTTCCGGGATCTTTGAGGCTTTTGGTTTTGTCCATAATTTCAATTTGTGCGTTTGGCAAAAATAGATTTGTGACAATTATTCCGGCTAAGAGGGCTAGAACAAGTATTGGAACAAGGCGTTTTTTATTTTTTGAAGTGAAGAAATCGTTAATTAAGAGAGAAAGTGGAACTATAAAGCCGAAAGGCCTTGTGAGAACGGCAAGAAGGGATAGTGTATATGCGTAAATCTTGAATTTTGTTTTTTTCTTTTCGAGAGATGTTTTGTATAACCAAAATGCGTAAATGCCTAGAAATACAAATAATGTTTCGGACATTACCATTCTTTCATAGGAAGTGAGAATCGGTATAAAAGAAATGATTATGCTGAAAAAAAGAGATTTTTTTTCGTTTTTGATACTACTTTGTATTATTTGGAAGAGTGGGAAAATTATTAAAGAAGAGAGTAGGGCGTTTATTATGAAAATTCCGTGGAGTGCATTTTCGCCTTGTAATAGGAAAAAAATCGGTGAGATCAGAATTGAAAAAAGAGGGTATGGGTTTCCTATGCTTAGTTCCGTGATGTCTGAACAGGAACTTAATGTGCCGGTTTCAGTAAGCGTCTTTGCTTTGAGAAAAAAACAGCTTTCGTCCGGGTAGACCAAAAGGCCGTTTAGAAAAAATCCGAGTGATAATTTTATTACGAATATTGCGAGAAATGCCAGAACCGTTTTTTTCATATTTTCCTTGATTTTACTCAAAGAAGTTTAGGCTTTGGGCTTTGTATATTCAATTGACAAAATTTTGAATTATCTCGTTCTTTTTTGAGTGGATGCCGCGCCGGAATCTTGTGTGACTGTTGTGTTTTGAGTTGTTTCCGGCTTGCTTGTAGTTGTTGTTTCAGTCGGCTTAGTATTTTCAGGTGTTGCTTCGGGAATTACAGCTTTCACTTCTTTTGCGTTTGGGTCTGTGGGGGGAGCGGGCGGTGTTTCCTCTTTTTGAGTTTCCGTTGTTGTGTTTTCAACAACAGTTTCAAAGTTGTCGTTTTTTTCGTAAACCGGAGCATTTTGCGCTTTTTGGTCTTCGTTTTTTTGGATTTCCGGAATGCCTTTAGAAAGACCTCCCTTTACCAATGGGAGACCGAAAATGATTGTTGCAATAATTGCAACAATGCTTACAACAATAATTATTAAATTGAATTTTCCTTTCTTTTTTTCGGGTTCGAGAAGTTCGCTCATGGGATCAACCGGGATTTCGGGGTGCGTTGGCGGATAGATTTGATATGGGAAATATCCGCCCGGGGCTTGCATATTTCCTTGTGGCATCTGAACAAAATTTTGTGGAGGTATTGCTGCCGGCATTTGTGGTGTTTGAGAGGGCTGTGTAGTTGGAGTTCCTGGTTGATTTATTGTTTGGGCTTGTTGAGTTGTAGTTTGTGGCGGGATGGTTTGAATTTGATTGGGGATTGGTTGAACAGAGGGTGTTTGATTTTGAGATCCAACAGTATTTGAAACTTGAGGCATCGGAATATTCTGTGTTTGATTGGGTGTGTTTTGAACTGGTGGCTGAATGGGTGTTGTAGAAGTTTGGGGTTGGACTTGGCTTATTTGCTGTGTCGGAGTTTTCGCTGGGATGGTTTGAATTTGAGGTGTTCCGGTTTGTGAAGCGGGATTTGCTGTTGTGATCTGCGGAATTTGAGCAGGTGAAACAGGTGAAATGGTCGGGTTTTGTGCCAAATTTGTGCCATTTGCCACTTGTCCGCTTGTCTGAGCCGTTTGGTTTGTTGTGTTTTGGTTTTGATTTTCAGCCATAGATAAATTTATCTCTATATTTTACCTTTTTTGGGCCAGTTTTTCAATGGATTTATGGCTTTTTGTGGACTTTTTCGGGCTTTAAATCTATATTTCGGATGTTTTTAAAGGATTTTGTGAAAAAAATACTAATTATTTCGGAGTCTTCGGTTTTTACGGACTTTTCAGGAAATCTGATTTCAAGAGGTGGGGGGGCGAGCTTTACACATAATTTAGCCTTGAGTTTGATAAAGACGGGGAATTATCCGGTTGTTTTTGCTTTGAAAGAGTTTCCCGAGCAAAGTGAATACGAGAAAATTTCCGGTGTTGTTTATTTAAGGAAATTTTCTTCCAATAGGTCGTCTTTTCGATTAATCAAATATTTGTATTTGGCTTTAAAAGAGTCTAAATCTTTTGACTGTATCGTTCTAAATCAGTTTTTACCACACCTTCTTCTTCCTTTTTTTTCTAAGAAAAGAACATATGCGATTTTGCATGATGTCTATTTGGATGATTTAGGTTTTTGGTTTCGACAATTCGGTTTTATTAAGGGAATTTTCGGTTTTGTGGCTGAATATCTCCAACTTTTTTGCGATCGTTTTTTTGCGGATTTTGTGATTACTGTTTCCGAGAGCAGTAGAGATAAATTTTTGAAAAGATTTCGAGGGGCTAATAAAAAGATTTTTTTGCTTAGAAATTCTTTAAATTTTTCAGAATATAAAACTTTGCCCAAGGAGGATTATTTGCTTTTTGTCGGAAGATTTGTGGCTTATAAGAGGCCGAAAGATTTAATTTTTGTTTTAAAAAAAGTTCGGGAAAAATATCCGAAAATGGGTCTTAAGTTTGTTGTGACTAGGGATTTTTTGAAGATTCGAAATGAAATAATTGAATTGGCAAAGGCTTCGGGTATCGAGGACTTTGAGTTCATAGAAAATTGTCCGTCAGATATTTTAAAAAATTTATATTCCAAAGCTAAAATTTTGGTGCATCCTTCTGTCGTTGAGGGGCAGGGTATTGTCGTTTTGGAAGCTTTGGCGAGTGGTACACCTGTATGTGCATATAATTTACACGCATATAAAGGAATGCTTGAAAATGGTGTAAACTGTGAACTTTGTGAGAAAAAAAATGTGTCAGTTTTGGCAGACTGCGTTTTGAAAATACTGGAAAATTACGAATATTATCGTAACAACACCGGGAAAAAACTTTCGGAGTTTTCTGTGAAAAATTTTGATACTGAAGTGGTTAGGATTTTTGAATGATTTTGAGGATTTTTAAAAAATTTTCCGTTTGTTTTTTGATTGTGAATTTTTGTGCGAAATTTGGGCCTGTTTTTTTGAAATTTTCTTTTTCTGTCGAGTTTTTAATGAGAGTTAAAATATGTTTTTTTAATGCGTTTTTGTCTTTGGGGTCGTGCATAAAGGTTATTTTTGAAAATATTTCTTTTAGACTGCCTCCTGTTGAACATATTGTGGGGATACCCAAAGAAAGGGCTTCAACCGGTGGAATACCGAAACCCTCATAGTGGGAGGGGTATATGAAAATATCCGCAAATTTTATGAGATTTGATTTTTCTTTTTCGGTGACAAAGGATCTCCAAATTATATCCTTGTGTTTGAGTTTTTTTAGAATTTTTTTGTTTTTCCAGCCGGCTTTACCTGCTAAAACAAGTCTATGTGATATTTTTTTTTCTTTTTTTAATTCTAAAAACGCATCTATGAGCATTTCAATATTTTTTCGTGGCTCGAGGGTTCCGATGTTCAACATGTATTCACCTTTTATTAAAGGCGAATTGTCTTTGTTTTTTATTTCTTTTATTCCCGGAGCAAGTGTGAAAATGTTTTTTGTTCTTCCAAATATTTTTTTTAAGTCGTGTTTTGTATTTTCTGATGGGGTAATTAAAAAGTCGGATTTTTTTATGACTAAGGGGAGAAATGTTTTGTGTACAAGATTTGTTTTGAAAGTGTGAAACTCGGGTTTTATGTAATTTGTGAGGTCATGAATTATGGTAATTGTTTTTATTGGGTTTTTTATTCGAAACGGTCCGAAATGTGCTGGTTCAATGACAATGTCGGGTTTGATGCGGTTTATTTCTTGCGGTAGTAAAACGAATTTTCTGTAAAATTCATAAATCCACCCTTTTGTTTTTATTATTATTTCGTTTTGTCCCTTGAAAAATTCATTTTTCTCGGTGTGAACGAATGTGTATTTGTTTTTTTTATCAAAATGAATAAGACCTTCGATGAGGTTTTTTGTGTAAGTGTGGATTCCAGCTTTTTGATTGTCTACGGCGTCTGCTATAATCGCGATGTGCATAATTTTTGATAAGCCTAAAATGATTGTAAAGGAAAAAATACCGAATTTCGAGCTTCTTTTTACTATGATTAAGACAGACTTTAAGCTTAGATATTATGGTAGTGTGCTTGGATTTTTTTGGTCATTGCTTAAGCCTCTTTTGATGTTTCTTGTTTTATATACCGTTTTCACCGTTTTTATTCGTTGGAATGTCCCAAATTTTCAGCTTTATCTTCTTCTTGGAATTATTATTTGGAATTTTTTTTCGGAAGCTACTGTAAACGGGATAAACTCTTTGCAAAATAAATCCGCAATTCTTAAAAAAGTGTATTTCCCGAGAATTTTTGTCGTGATTTCCTCGACGGCGACTTCTTTTCTGGTGTTTTTACTTAATTTGTCAGTTTTTTTCGTTTTTTATTTGTTTTCAGGTCTCGGTTTTTCTTTCGAAATGATTATTTTTCCTTTTTATGTAGTTTTGATTTATTTTTTCGCTCTTGGACTTTCTTTGATTCTTTCAATTGTGCAAGTGTACTTCAAGGATATGATTCAAATTTGGGAAGTGGCTTTGTCTGCAGGGTTTTATTTGTCTCCCATTATTTATCCTTTGGCTTTGGTCCCGAGAGAATATTGGAAATTTTTATTTATAAATCCAATTACCGGCATTGTCCAATATTCAAGAATTCTCTTAATAGATCACAATTTTCCGAGTTTTTATGGTAGTCTGTATTTGCTTTTTTTTATTTTTTGCGTGCTTATTTTCGGTTTTTTCGTTTTTAAAAAATATTCCAAACATATAATTGAGAAACTTTGAATAAAGCTATTGTTGCAGATCAAATTTCGAAAAAGTTTTTACTACCTTTTGAAAAAAAAGAGAGTTTTCGTGAATTATTTTTTTCGGCTTTAAAACCTCAAAAATATGATGAGATTTCTGTTCTTTCGAGCATTTCTTTTGAGGTTTTTAAAGGGGAATTTTTTTCTATAATAGGGAAAAACGGCTCGGGTAAGTCCACGCTACTTAAACTTCTTGCGAATATTTATGCTCCGGATACAGGTAAGGTGTTTGTTTTAGGAAGGATTTCTCCTTTTTTGGAGCTTGGGGTTGGTTTTAATCCTGAGCTTAGTGCTTTTGAAAATGTTTTTTTAAACGGAGCGGTTCTCGGTCTTTCAAGAAAAGAAATTTTTAAACGATATGATGAGATAGTGGACTTTGCGGAATTATCCGGTTTTATGAATCAAAAGCTAAAAAATTTTTCTTCGGGAATGCAGGTTCGACTTGCTTTTTCGATCGCAATGCAGAGCGACGCGGATGTGTTTCTTATGGATGAAGTTCTTGCCGTGGGCGATTTGGATTTTCAAAAAAAATGTTTTTATAAATTTAAAGAACTTAAGAAAGATGGTAAGACTATTGTTTTTGTGTCTCATGATTTGGAAAATGTGCGCAGGTTTTCCGATCGGGTTCTATATTTGAAGGAGGGAAAAATAGATTTACTTGGCGAAACGAGTACGGTTCTAAATAAGTATGTTTCAGATATGAGTTCGGGGTTTATTGAAAATGACCAGAAGAAGCCAACAAATGTCGTAAAGCTCAAGTTTGTTCGGGCTAATCTTTCGGGGACTATGACTTTAAGCGAAGAGAACTCTTTGAAACTTAAAATTTCCTTGGATTCTGAGATTGATTATATTAATCCGACTTTGGGTTTTATTCTTTATAATTCCGATGGAGTGAAAGTGTTTTATTCAAACAGCAAAATCAGTGGGCTTAAAGTGCCGGATCTCAAAATTGGCGAAAATGAATATTTAATTGAACTTAGTAATTTAAATTTATCCACCGGAAAATATTTTTTGACTTTGGCTTTGAGTGATGAGGAGTTAATCAGTGACTTTTTTTGGAAGGATAAGGCTTTTGAGTTTTATGTGGAAAATCCATCCAAGGGTCTTGGAGTTTGTAATTTTGAACATAAGTTTTTATGAAAAAGGTGTTTTTTGTTTATTTTTTGTTACTTTCCGCTTTTGTTTTGATGGCATATTTTGTGAATGTTCCCTTGATTCCTACCGATGAACAATATTATGTGAATTTTGCGCGGTGTTTTGTTGGTATTAAGGATAATTGTGTAAATAATGGGGTGCCTTTTGGTTTATCTTTTTTTCTGATTCCTTTTGTTTTGATTAAAGACTTAAGTCTTCAATTCTCATCGATGATTTTTTTCAATTCAATGGTAGCAAGTACCGTTTTTTTTGTGTCTTATTGGTTTTTTTCGAAAAATTTAAAACGCGAAGAAAATGAGTCGATTTTTTTGTCCGCTTTGGTTACTCTTTTGCCTTCTTTTTTTCTCACAGGAAAAACAATAATGACAGAGCCTTTATTTATCGTTTTTTCCGGTTTTTTGTTTCTTTTGGTTTATAGTTTGAAAGAGAAAGATTTATGGTGGAAATATTCTCTTTTAGGCTTTGTCTCGTTTTTGCTTTTTTTGATTCGATTAAACGGAATAATTTTTTTGGTTTTGTCATTTATTTATGTTTTGTTTTTTGTTTTTCCGAAGAGCAAAAAGGCTTTATTTTACTTTGTGGTGGGAGTTTTGCCGCTTTTTCTTTTAAAGATGTTTATTCAAAGGTTTGTTTTTGAAGATATGTCTTCTTTGTACTCTTCGAGTTTGAATTCCTTTTTTAGTGTCGTTTTTTCTTTTTCCTGGCTTAAAAATTTTTTCGGATATGTCGTTTATACAAGTATTGCATCGTTTTTTGTTGTTCCTTTTTTTGTCTTGGATTTTTTTCGAAAACGGAAGTCTTCGAAAAAAACTTTATTTTTTGTTGTAGCTTTTGTTTTAAATGTTTTGCTTGTCTCCGTTCTTTTTGAGAACGGAGATCGTTTTGATCATCATTTTTACGGAAGATATATTGATGCTTTTCTTTTGCCTTTGATTCTTCTTTCTCTTGATTTTGTTTATTTCGAAAAGAAGCGTAAGAGCGCTAATTTATTTATTGTATTAGGCTTTTTTCTTTTTTCTTTTTTGTTTATGTATCATCCGGAGAATTTTTTGGGTCTTAATGTTTACAGTATTTTCCCTTTGATGTTTTTCTTTGAATGGTTTTCTTCAAATGGTTTTTATTGGGGAATTGTATATATTTCATTTTTTTCCTTAGGTTTTTATTTATTAAGATACCGATCGAAATTTTTTATTTTGAGTGTGTTGTTTTTCCTTTCTGTTTCAGCATATTTTTCATATTTCTATTCCGGTTCACTTTCGAGAAATCTTGAAATTAATTTGCCGTTTTATCTGAATAATATTTCGAATGAAAAAAGTAATATATATATTAAAAAGTCTTTGTTTCATGAATATTTATATGCGGTTTATAAATTTTATTTACCCAATTTGGTTGAATTTTCAAATTTAGATGAAATTAGTGGTGTTAAAGATGGGTTTTTATTAACAGAAAAAGCGGTGGATTTAAATAACGCATATCTTTTGAATTTTGAAAATCATCAAAATATTGCTTTGTATACTTTTGATTTCGATTTGTATAGTCGCCTAAAAGAACAAAAAAAAGTTATTTTCGATGATGTCTTAAACGAAGAAGTAGTTTCTGATATTTCAGTAGTTTTTGATTTTTCCTTTCAGAATATTCGGATTCTTAAATTTAAAGTGAAAAATATTGGCGAACTTCCTTGGATCACTTATTTTCCTTCAAGACATAGTAAGCTTCAAACACATGAGGTGTCCTTGCGTGAATATTGTTTTGATGGTGATGAAATTGTCGGGGAAAAGCGAAAGAGATTTGATTCTGTGGTTTTTCCGGGTGAAAGTCAGGAATTTCTTTTTTATACTGCTTCTCCCGTATGTAGTAAAATAACTTATGATGTGGTACAAGAGGGGTATAAGGGATTTCCCCCTGTTCTTGAAATTGAGTTGAAATGAAAAAAATCGCAATCGTCGTTCAAAGGTTTGGTGAAGAAATCTTCGGAGGTGCCGAGAGGCACGCTTTTGTTCTTGCAAAAAAGCTTTCAAAACACCTTGATGTGACCGTACTTACAACTTGCGCTAAGGATTATTATTCTTGGAAAAACGAGTACTTCGCAGGTTTGTCTTTTGTTGACGGAATAAGGACTATTCGTTTTGAGACTGATTTTTCGCGGAATAAAATGGAGTTTGATAAGTTTTCGGGGGAAGTATTTTCAAATCCATCGGATTTGAAAATAAACGAAGATTGGATGAAGGCTCAGGGGCCTTATTCAAGCGATCTTTTCGATTTTTTGAGTGAAAACGATGGCAAATATGATGCTTTTGTTTTTATGACTTATTTGTATGCGAGCACGGTTTTCGGTTCCAGGCGAATTCAAAAATCCAAAAAATTTCTAATTCCCACCGCTCACGACGAGAAGCCGATTTATCTGCCGATTTTTAAAGATGTGTTTTCGTGTTTTGATGGCCTTATTTTCAATACCGATGCTGAACGAACTTTTGTTCATACCCTTTTTCCCGGTTTAGCTATTCCTGAAATTGTAATGGGTATTTCTGTCGAAGTCCCTGATATTTCGAAGGATTCGGTTAGTCTTGGAAAACGGGCTTCTTATATTGGGCGTATTGAAGAGAATAAAGGTCTTGGGGAACTTTTTGATTACTGGGAAAAGGTCGATAAATTATTTTCCGCAGAGCTTGTAGTTGCTGGAGAACGATATATGAAAATTCCCAAAGATGTAAAATATTTGGGTAAATTGTCAGAGGATCGGAAGTATAAACTGATTACAGAAAGCACTTTTATAATTGTTCCTTCAAAATTTGAGAGTCTTTCTTTGCTTTTATTGGAGGCTTTTTCGCAGAAGAAACCGGTTTTGGTAAATGGAAAATCTCAAGTGCTTACAGATCATTGTTTGAAAAGTAATGGAGGTCTTTGGTATGATGATTTCGAAGATTTTGAGCAGTGCGTTAAGTTTTTGTTGGAAAATGAAGATATTGCCTGCAAAATGGGTGAAAATGGTTATCGTTATTTTAAGGAAAATTATGATTTTGAGGTTTTGATTAATAAATTTTTAGATTTTGTTTATGGAAAATAATAATGAAAATTTTAGTGTTGTTGAAATAATGAAAGAGCTTAAACAAAAAGCTTTAAAAAGAAAAATGTCTGTAGATAATGATTTTTTAAAAAGTCTGGATTTAAGAAAACTAAAGCCTGTTTCGGCTTTTGAAATAGAAAAATCGGGTATAGATGGCCAAATAAGTAAAAAGTTGGTTGTTAAAAAAATTCAAAAGAAGGGTCTTTACGGTCGAATCGTGAATTATGGTCTTCGTAAGTTTTATTTTGCTTTGAGATATTTGTTGGATGGACTTATTTTAAGTCAGGAAAAATTTAATGAGAGAGTCCTTCGTTTTATGTCTAAAAGATCAAAGGAAATAGACTTTGATTATTCGAGTTTTGAAGAGAAATTTCGTGGAAGTACTGAAAAGGTTTTAGAAAAACAGCGGAAATATTTGCCTTTTTTTGAGGGGCGTGAAAATGTGCTTGATATCGGTTTCGGTAGAGGAGAATTTTTGGACTTTTTGAGCCAATCAGGTGTAAAAGCTATTGGTGTGGATAGTTATTTCCCTTTTGTTACGGATGCAAAACGGCGAGGTTTTTCCGTTTATAATGCAGATGCGCTTGATTTTGTTCAAAGTTTTGACGGGAAATTTAACGGTGTTTTTTGTTCTCAATTTGCGGAACACACAGAGTCCGCATATTTATATTCGTTAATTAAAAGCGTTTTTGAAAAGCTTGAAACCGGAGCGTTTTTTGTTATGGAGACTATTAATGTAAAATCTCTTTCGGTTTTTTCAAACAGTGTTTATATGGATCCGACTCATTTTAGACCGATTCATCCCGAGACTTTGAAGTTTTTCTTTGAAAGTGCGGGATTTCGTGATGTGTCTTTTATTTTTAGCGGGGATTTTTCGCCTGAAGAAAAGCTTCGTGAGCTTATTGAGAGGGATGAAAATGATAAAATTTATAATGAAAACATCAGAAAAATGAATGAATTATTATTTGCCCCTCAAGATTATGCAGTTGTTGGAAAAAAATAAAATCGGGTTCGTTTTACCTTGGTATGGCCAAAATATTCCGGGCGGAGCTGAGGCTGAGGCTTTGGGGCTTATTGATAATTTGAAATCTCATTTTGACGTGGAGGTTCTTACGACTTGCGTGAAGGATTTTTTCAGCGATTGGAATGAAAATTTTTGGAAGGAAGGAACTTATTTTGAGAATGGTGTAAAAATAATGCGATTGAAGGTTGATAAAAAAGACCGTTTTGATTTTCATAATGTGAACAGACTTCTTATGAACGGAAAGCGACCTGATTTGGATGAAGAGAAAATTTATATGCGTGGTCAAGTTTCAAGTAGAGGTTTGAATAGCTTTATTAAGACAAATGTTTTAAATTATAAGTATTTTTTTTCGATGCCATATATGTTTGGTACTACTGTTGATTTGTCATTGATTGCTCCTGAAAAAACGGTTTTGATTCCTTGTCTTCATAACGAGGCTTATGCAAGGATGGAGGTTTATAAAACAATGTTTTCGTCCGTTTTTAGAGTTTTTTTTCATATGAATAGTGAAAAACGGCTTGCGGAAAGTTTATATGGAAACAATGATTCTTTTCGAATTATCGGGGAGGCTTTGGATTTGAATGTTTCGGGTAATAAGGAGAGATTTTTTTTAAAATATGGTGTTCGAGATTTTTTTGTATATGTTGGGCGAAAGGACGAGGGTAAAAATGTGCCACTTCTTGTTCATTGGTTTTCCAAATATCGTGATCTTTCCGGAAAGGACGTAAAACTTCTTCTGATAGGCCCTGGTGAATTAAATCTTCCTTTACCTTCTGGTATTGTGGATTTGGGTTTTATAACCCGTCAGGATAAATTTGATGCAATTTTCGCTTCCTTGGGGTTGATAAATCTATCATTAAACGAAAGTTTTTCTTTGGTTCTTATGGAGGCAGGTCTTCTTAAGAGGCCCGTGATTGTGCATGAAAATTCGGAAGTGCTAATGGAACATGTGCATAAGGGCAATATGGGGCTTTTTGCCAGCGATTTTTTTGAATTTTTTGAAGTATTAAATTATATTTGGGAAAACAAGGAATTTTCTTCGAGGCTGGGTTTAAATGGATATAATTATGTTTTAAATAATTTCTCAAAGGAAAGGGTGCTTAAAAATATACTTAGCAATTTGTGATGAAAGTAAATCAATTTGTTTCAAACTTTTGTTTTGGAGACGCCATATCGAACAATGTTCGTATACTTAAAAACAAGTTTTTTGAAAAAGGAATTTCGGGAGAAATTTATACGCAGTTCCCTGATGAGTTTTCTTCGAATGAGTCCAGATTTTTTCGGGAATATGAAGGTAATTCCGAAAATGTTCTTATTATGCATGGCTCCACATACAGTGAAATCTTTGACTTTATAAAAACTTTACCCGATAAAAAGGTTTTGATTTATCATAATATTACGCCTCCGGATTTTTTTCGCGGATACAGTGATTTTTTTGTTGAACATTTGAATAAAGGTCTTTTGCAGGTACGAAGTTTGTCGGAAGTTTTTGATTTGGCCTTGGGAGTCTCAGAGTTTAATTGTAAAAATTTAAGAGAGATGGGGTTTCAGAATGTTCAAAAAGTTCCTTTATATATCGATTTTTCAAAATATTCCGACTCGGCTTTTGACTCTTCTTTAGGTGAAATTTTTAGTAGAAAAGGAAAAAATATTCTTTTTGTTGGAAGAATGGCGCCAAATAAAAAACAAGAGGATATAATAAAAGTTTTTTATTTATATCGAAAATATTTCGATATAAATGCTCATTTGATTTTAGCCGGAGATTTTGCGGGTATGGAAGAATATTATGGTAGAATTTTAGCTTTGATTTCAGAGCTTTCTCTTGAGCGGTTTGTGAAAATCACAGGAAAAGTGTCTGATTTTGATCTTAATTATTTGTATAGAAATTGCGATTTGTTTTTGTCTATGAGTGAACATGAGGGGTTTTTTGTGCCTGTGATCGAGTCTTTTTATTTCAATTTACCTGTGATGGCTTATCGTGCGGGTGCAGTTTCCGAAACAATGGGGGACGGAGGAATTATTTTTGATTCTAAAGATTTTATTTCAGTTGCTGAAAATATGAATAAGATTTTTTCGGATTTAGACTTTCGAACGAAACTTTTAAGCAAACAAAAATCGTCGCTTTCGAATTTTATTTCTTCAAACGACGATTTTAAAATTTTGGAATTAGTGCGAAATCTTTAAGAGGCTTTGGCTTCTATTTGAGCTTTAACAATCATTGTTGAGATCTTTGTCGCTCTTTCAGCTTCCGCAAGTTTCATCGTGATAAATTTAATCGTTTCTTTTTGGTCTGGAATCATTTTGTGTTCCAGAGCGTTTACTCTTCGTCTTGTGGTTTCAAGTTCTTTTGCGAGCGCTTCGGCTTGTTTTTCAATTTCAGCCAAGTGAATAAGAGATGGGAAGGCGTCCATAAATGCTTTTAGAGCGATATCAAGCTCCGCGCTTGTTTGCAAATATCCGAAATTTAAGATGTCTCCTTCTTGTTTCAGTTTGAAAAACGGAATATGTACGCTCATTACATTTTTTGTTTCAACTTCGAGCTCAGTTTTAAGTGAAGGAAAAAGAAGAGCTGATTCCAGAATTTCAGGTTGCATCATTGCGGATGCTTGCATGAAATTTTTGAAAGATTTTCCTAAAGTGACTTCGATTTCCTTTCTAAGACTTTTCGCTTCTTTTATTGTTTTCATAAACGAAGACATAAGTCCGTCTTGTTTATCTTTGAGAAGTTTATGACCACGCACCGCACTTTTAAGCCTCTTTTTGAGGTTTAAAAGTTCCATTCTGGTTGGTTTAATGTCGAGTCTGGCCATGTTTTGTTAATTTTTAGGCAAATATTTTTCAATAAACACTTCTTTTACACGTTTAAGCTCTTTTCTAGGTAGAATTTTCATAAGGTCCCAGCTTAAGTTTAATGTCTGTTCGATGTTTCTGTCTTCGTCTTCTCTTTGTTTGATGAATCGTTTTTCAAATTCTTTCGCGAATTCGAGGTATTTTAGGTCTTCTTCGGAAAGTGCGGATTCTCCCAAGATTGTCGCAAGATCTCTTACTTCAAGACCTCTGGCAAAAGATGCGTACATTTGGCTGAATACACCTTCGTGGTCTTCGCGTGTAATTTTTCTTGCAGTAGGGGAAAGTCTTGAAAGTGATGGCAAACAATCAACTGGTGGGTAAATACCTTTTCGGAGTAATTCTCTTGAAAGGAATATTTGTCCCTCAGTGATGTATCCAGTAAGGTCCGGAATAGGATGTGTCTTATCGTCCTCAGGCATTGTCAAAATAGGAATTTGGGTAATCGAACCGTTTTTACCTTTGATTCTTCCGGCTCTTTCGTAAATTGTGGCAAGGTCGGTATAAAGGTAGCCCGGATAACCTCTTCTTCCCGGAACTTCTTTTCTGGAAGCGGAAACTTCACGAAGCGCTTCACAGTAGTTTGTAAGGTCGGTAAGAATTACAAGTACGTGCATGCCTTTTTCAAATGCTAAATATTCTGCAACTGTAAGCGCTATTCTTGGTGTGGCGATTCTTTCGACAACAGGGTCGGCAGCGGTATTGATGAATAGAACGGATCTATTGATGGCTCCGGTTTTTCTGAATTCGTTGATGAAGTATTCGGATTCTTCAAATGTGACGCCCATTGCGGCGAATACTACCGTGAAGTCTCCTTCTCCACCTTTTACTTTCGCTTGTCTTGCGATTTGAGCGGCGACTTGTGCGTGTGGAAGTCCTGAAGCAGAGAAAATCGGTAATTTTTGACCACGAACCAATGTGTTTAGACAGTCGATTGTGGAGATTCCGGTTTGAATAAAGTCGTTTGGATAATCTCTTGAGAACGGATTTATCGGTGCTCCGTTTATGTTTACTCTTTTGTCGGGGATTATTTCAGGCCCATCGTCGATGGGTTTCGCATTTCCTGCAAAAATTCTTCCAAGCATGTCTTCAGAAACACCGACTTCAAGCGGTTTTCCCAGAAATTTCGCTTTTGTGTTGTGTGTAGTGATTCCCTTTGTGGATTCGAACATTTGAACAAGTGCCGTGTCGTTGTGTACTTCAAGCACTTTTCCCATGCTTACTCTTCCATCTTCAAGAGTGATTTCCACCAATTCTTCATATTTTATTCCCTCGACTCCTTCAACGAGGATAAGCGGTCCTGCGATCGATTTTAAGGTTTTATATTCTTTCTGCATGTTATTTCTAATTAGTATTTGATTATTTTGAAGCGAGTGACGAAATAGTTTCTACGATTTCTTTGTGGAGCTCATCGTATTTTTCCAGTGCATCGTTTGCGAATTCTTTACATTTTGAAATTTTCACGATGATTTCGGACTCAGCCAAATCTTTAAATTCAAAATTGTCCATTTCAACGAGCTTTGAACCTTGTTCGTACATTAATATTATCGCTTTAAGTATTCCGTATTGTTTTTTTAGCGGTGTAAAAGCGTCGACATAGTCAAATGCGTTTTGGAAAAGGAAGTCTTCACGAATCGATTTTGCCGCAAGAAGAATAAGTTTTTCTTTTGAGGAAAGTGCATCCATACCGACAAGGCGAACGATTTCTTCAAGTTTGGCTTCTTGTTGAAGTAAACTTGATGCGAGGGTTCTTATTTCGTTGAAATCTTCGGCGATTTCTTTTTTCCAGTAATCCAATAAGTTGTCTACATAAAGCGAATAACTCGATAACCAGTTGATGGCGGGGAAGTGTCTTTTGTATGCAAGATTTGCATCAAGACCCCAGAAAACTTTGGTTACTCGAAGTGTGTTTTGTGTGACAGGCTCCGAAAGATCTCCACCCGGAGGTGAAACGGCTCCGATAACTGTGACGGATCCTTGTCGATCCTGCGAGCTTACACAATTGATAAATCCGGCTCTTTCATAAAATGCGGCTGTAGATGAACCCAGGTAAGCGGGATAACCTTCTTCACCCGGCATTTCTTCAAGACGACCGGAGATTTCTCTTAATGCCTCGGCCCATCTTGATGTGGAATCCGCCATAAGAGCGACATTGTATCCCATATCTCTGTAATATTCCGCGATTGTGATTCCCGTGTAAACGGAGGCTTCACGAGCGGCTACCGGCATATTCGAAGTGTTTGCGATAAGTACGGTTCTTTTCATAAGTGGTTCTCCCGTGTTTGGATCTTCAAGTTCCGGGAATTCTCTTAGTACATCGGTCATTTCGTTTCCTCTTTCTCCGCATCCGATGTAAACGATGATTTCAGCGTTACAGAATTTGGCAAGTGATTGTTGGGTAACCGTTTTTCCCGCCCCGAATGGTCCGGGTATACAACCCGCTCCACCTTTAGCTATAGGGAAAATCGTGTCAATTGTTCTCATTCCTGTGATAAGTGGAGTAGTCGGAACTTTTTTATCTTTGAATGGTCGCGGATTTCTGATTGACCATTTTTGAAGCATTGAAATATCGTGCACTTTTCCGTTTTCGTCTTCCACTTTTGCGATTATTTCTTCAATAGTGTGGTTTCCCGCTTTAATTTCGAGAACTTTCGCTTTTTGGATTGAAAGTGGAAGCATTATTTTGTGTTTGATAAGAGTAGTTTCCTGAACTTCTCCGATTATGTCTCCGGCGTATAAAGTATCTCCCTTTTTTGCAACTGGTAAAAAGTCCCATTTTATATCTCTGCTGATTGAAGGTACTTCAAGTCCTCTTGTGATAAACGGACCTGCTTTTGCTTCAAGGAGCTCAAGGGGCCTTTGAATTCCGTCGTAGATTGAGGTGAGAAGGCCTGGGCCAAGTTCCACCGTCATGGTTTCTCCTGTGAGATATACGGGTTCTCCGGGGCCTATTCCCGTTGTGTCCTCGTAAACCTGAATAGATGCTTTGTCGTCATCGATTTCGATGATTTCTCCCAGAAGTTTTTCTTCTGATACTTTTACGACCTCGTACATCTTTGCTTTTTTCATGCCCTTGGCTACAACCAATGGGCCCGATACTTTAATTATTTCGCCTTTTTCCATATGATAGTTTTTTAATATTTATTTAATAATATCGCTACCGATTGCCATTTCGATAATTTTTCCGATTCTTTTAAGTCCGTATCCGCTTGTGCCTTTAGAACTTGGAACCGGGATTATCGCGGGTAGGGCGTGTTTTGATAGTTTTTGATATTCTTCTTTTGAAATCTCTTGCGCCAAATCTTCCGTGATAAAAATTATTGCGTATTTAGATTCTTTTTCATCTCCAGCTTCGGTAGTTTGTTCTTTGTTTTTCAGATCAAAAAGCATTTTTATAGCTTCCTCTCTGTTTGTTGCTCCAAATGTTTCAATGCCCAGAGCTTTAAATCCGAGAATAGTTTCTTTGTTTCCAATGATTGCGATTTTGTGACTTTTTGCCATATTTATCTGTATAAAATTCTAAGTCTTTCTTTTATTTCTTCGGGTGGAATTTTGTTGAGTTTGTTTACCATAATCATTCTGACGATAAATGCATTGTTTTTCTTTGCCAGAAGATAGGCGATTATCGGTTCCGGTCCGAAAGTGATGAGTGAGGCTCCTTTTATGTAGTCGATAAGGTGGTTTTCGATATCCTTTTCTAAAAATATAAGAGTATTTTCTTCTTCATATTTTTTCATTCCTTCGCTTACTATTTTTCCGTATGATGTGTTTTTCATGTTTTCTACAAAACTGGAAAGTCCTTGTGAGTAAGAGTCTCTCATTTTTTCCCAAGGGATTGTTCCATTCCATAAAAAACCATATTCAAACATTTGAATGTCTTTGCCTGTTATTTGCATTCTGAAAAATAGGCGAATGTTGTTTAGGTCAATGAGTTTTCGAATGTATGTAACTAAAAATTCTGATTTTGAATCTTGAGCTTTTCCAAAGATCACCTTCATAAGTTTTTGATCTAGAAACAGATCAATTACTTGCGGGTTTCCTATTTTTAAGAATAGATTTTTTGCAGAAATGATTCGTTTTTTTATGTATTCTTCGGTTTTTGGATAAATTCCCCACTCATTGTTTACTCCATCGAAAATATAATCTTTTAAATGTAAAATGTTTATTTTACCGAGTTTTGAAAGTATCGCTTCAATGTCCTCAAAACTTTTGCCCATAAGTTTTGCTTTGAGCATTGTTTTAATATTGTGGAAGTCGTATTCCATCCAAAGGATATTCAAAATTCTTTTGTCAGGAACGCAGGCGATCATTTTTTCTTTAAATTCCAGATAATTTTTGTCCAATACTTTTTGAAAATCTTCCGGTTTTGTTGAGGGGTCGAGGTTTCGGCCGAAATCGGTTTCGTTTAATATTCTAAGGGCTTCTTCAGGTGTTTTTGCAAGAAGCATTCTTTCCATTTCGTTTTCGCTTAATAAGTTGTTTTCCAAGGCTCTTACAAGCCCTACAGCATATGCGAACTCATGTATGTCGGTGTTTTTTTGTATCATTTAAATAGCAATTTATTTAATTTGATTTCTAAATCGTCTTTGAGTTGTTTTTTTATTATCGTCTCAATGGAATTATCAATTTCTATTTTTCTTGAACGAAAGATAAAACCACCTTTCATCGGCGAAGTTTCTTTTAAAATTTTATAATTTTTATTTGTAGCTTTCATTGCTTTTTCTAGAGCAGTCTCTTTTCCTTTTGCAGAAATCAATTCACCTTCTTCGTAAGGAATTTTTGTTAACAATGAAATCAGATATTTTTCATAATCTTTTGAATTTGCTAAAACTTCGATCGCTTCGTCCAGACATTCTTCGATGAGTTTTCTTTTTTCTAAAACCAATGAGTTTTGACTTTCTCGGAGACTTAAGTTTTTTGCCTTTTCCATTATGCTTGCCATTTTTTCTTCAACGCTTTTTTTGTATTTCGCATCAAGGCTTTCTTTTTTTTCGTCAAATGCTTGTTCAAGCGCGGCTTTTTTTCGTTCAAAATCCGCTTCAATTTCTTTCAATTTAAGATTTGTTTCTTTTTCTATTTTGTCCAAAATGTCCGTAAGTGCCATATTTTATTTCGTTATTGACTTACAGGGGGCTAAAAAGTTTTTTTAGCCCTTATGTAAAACAATATTACAATTTGATGAAGAGAAGAAGTAGTGCACTGATCAAAAATCCGAGAACCGCGTATGTTTCAACCATGGCTGCAAGAACCATAGCTTTACCCATATTTGCTCCGTCTTTTGCGACCATGTTCATACCTGCAGCAGCAACTTTTCCTTGATTGATTCCAGAAAATAAGCAGGCAAATCCGCAAGGCATACAGGCAAAAAATAGTTGCCAACCTTGGATTAAGGTGATGTCTTTGATATCTCCGGTTAGTACTCCTGTGAAAAGGAGAATTAAAAATCCGATAAGAAATCCATAAATACCCTGTGTTCCCGGTAGTGCTTCGAGAACTAGTACTTTACCGAATTTTTCCGGTTGTTCGGTGACAACACCAGCACCGGCTGATCCTGCGTGTCTCACGCCGAGTGAGGATCCGATGCCTCCCAAAATAACGGCTATTCCAGCGCCTGCAATAGCGAGAGCGAGTCCGTTAATTTGTCCGAGAAGTTCTGTCATTTTATTATTTGGTTAAATATATATATTTTGTTTTTTTCTGAAGCGGTTTGAATTCTTTTCCTCCACCTTCCATAAATTTGCCAAAAAATTCTACAAATTGCAGACGTCCTGCGTGAATAAAAGCGCCTAGTGCGTTTATGAGGAGATTGAGAATATGTCCGACTACGAATACTATTACCATTAATACATATCCGAAATAAGGAATCATGTCTTTTAAAAGTAATGCTATTGTGTTTACGGCCATACCGATGATTGCTGTGGCGAGCCCTAAAGCGAGGAGTCTTGAATAGGAGAGAACATCGCTTAAATAGTTTACCAAGCCGTAAAGGCTTAAAATGCCTGAGAACGCTTTTCCGATAAGGCTTTTCTTTTCACGACCTTGTGTGAGTACTAAAAATAGAAGACCTGCAAATACCCAGTATTTGCCAATTACACTCAATTCAGGTGATATCACTTTTGTTAGGGATAGGATAAAAAATCCAAGTCCGGTTAGGAAAAACGACCAGGGAAGGTTGTCTAGTAGTGCGCTTTTTTTGTCAATATTCTTGTATGTGTGGATGAACTTTATGTAGGTGCCAATTGTGATTTGAACGAAACCCAGTGCAAAAGATAAAATCAATACGGCTAGTGGATTTGTTATTGGATTTATTTTTTGTAGCAAGAAAAGTTTTTCTCCGTTTTCTGCTGTGTAAGTGAATAATGCTGGTACTTGGTCTGGAGATAGCCCAAACCAACCTCCAAAAAGTGTACCAAGAATGATTGTAACTATTCCCCCATAAAGCAAAACAGATACCAGCTTTTTCATTTCTTTCGGGAATTTCATGAATTTTAATGCGAGGCTAAGCGCAATAAGCATCAAAATACCATAACCCGCGTCAGTAAGGCAGAGTGCAAAATATAAAATAAAGAAAAATGCTAAATATGGTGTGGGGTCAAGTTCGTTGTGAAGAGGTAATCCGTATGTTTTTGTCACCGCTTCGAAAGGTTCCATGAATTTTGAGTTTTTGATTGAAACCGGAGGAATTTCTCCTTCTTCAAGTTGTAAAACTTCGAGGGTGTATTCGTTTGTTGTTTGCGCGATTATCTCTTCAAGCTTATCAATGCTTGATTTGGGTACCCATGCTGTAATGCAAAATGAATAGGCGGTTTTTTCGATTTTTTTGTTTGAACTCAGTTTCTCAATTTCCCAGACTGTGGCATCGTGCGCTATCTTTAGTTTTGTGAGCTCTTTTAGTTCTTTTTTTATGTTTTTAGTGAAGTCTTTAATGCTTCTTTTTGACTCTTTAAGATCTTTTTTTAGGTCGTGTATGTGTTCTTTTAAAAGACCTTGGTTTTTGGGCAAATCAATTTCGATAAATTTGAGTTCACTAGAGATTTGTTGAATATCTTTTGAAATGTTTTTTTCGAAAATGATGTAGAGGTATGAGTTTGTGTTGTCTTCCGATATTATTTCGAAAGCGATGTGTTTTGAAAGGTTGTTTAGTTTTTCTGTTAGGTTTGGAACTTGAATAGTCTTTATTTCGCCAACTCTGGTCAAGGTTTCTTCTGTGCCATATAGTTCGTCTAATTTTATCGGTAAGTTTTGATAAGGCGTTAAGTTTTTTATTTTTTGAGTGATTGATTCAATTTCGTTTTGTGCTTTTTGAGTTTTATCTTCAAAAATTTTGCATTTTTGAATAATGCCGGAAAAGTCTGTGGATTCGCTAATCTCTCGTGCCTCTTCTACAGATATTTCTATGGGGTTTTGAAAGAGTTTTTTCTTTTCGAATTTTTCAAGGGTTTTTATTGCGAATTCGATTTCAGCTCTTTTTCGTTCAGTTGATTCAAGTTTTTCACGAGTTTTTTTTGTGAGTGCGTTTTGAAACTCGTGATTTTCCTCAATAATTTCAATATCGGATAGATTTTGAAGGCTTTCCAAAATCTTTTCTTTGTGTTTGGATATTGCAAGTAGCCTGATTTTTTTTATTTGAGTTAAGGCCATCTATTTTGAGATTAGTGTCTGAAATTCTTTTACAACCGAATTAATCGCTTCTGTTTTTTTTGCTGTTGCTATGTCAATTTGTGCCTTTCTTTCTTTGTTTGCCTTTGCAATCTCAGTCTTTGCCATTTCTGTGGCTTCGATTTTTGTGGCTTTTAATTTTTCGTTTCCTTTTTCCCTTAAAATAGATTCGAAGTCGTTCAAGTTTTCGGTTAATTTATTGCTAAATTGTTGGTGCTTTTCGTTTAATTGTTTTTGTCTTTCTGCTATTTGCGTTTTAGCATCTTCTTCTTTTTCCCTGATAATTTTTATTGGAGAATTGTCTTGATCGACCATATAGGTATTTTAAGTGTTTAAAACGAAGACAGTTTAAAAATTTCTTCAGAAAAGTCAATGGTGGCTTCTCTTGCGGTATTTTGAAAATTATTGTGTATTATTCTTGTTTAAGGTCGAAGTCTTGATTTAGAAAAGTTTGAAGCTTTGTTCCGTAGTTTGCGTTGGTAATTCTTTTGTCGAAAATTTTAACTTGGCTTTTTTGACTAGTCATTTTTAAAATCTTTTTAAGTCTAAGCGCCGTTTCGGGTAGTGTTTGTTTTTCGAAGTCTGTAAATTTTATGTCAGGTTTTGAAAAAGGTATGGTTAATATTAGCACTGTTTGAAAATTTTCAGGTTTTTCGATTTTTTCAAAAAAATTCGGTGAAACTATAAGGATAATAGGCGCTTTTGTTTCCGAGATTTGTTCGTTTAATTTTCCTATCGATCCAAGTGTTTCTGAAAAAATCAATTTGTCTTTTATCGTTTTATTAAGTCTTAGTGTTAATTTTTTCAATAATATCTTTGAATTTGCGATAATAAGTGTGTTTCCCTCGCTTTGTTTTATGTGTTTTTCAGCTTTTTGTTCAATTTCCTCTGTTTGTTCGGGAACTATTTTAATTTCTTTTTTATTAAGGGGTTTTGAATTAATGAATTCGATTTTTTCAGGTATGGCGTAGAAGGATTTTGAAAAAATGGCATTATCGTTTAGGTTTAGGCTTAAATCGAAAAGTCTTAAGTTTGTGATTTTTGAAAAAAAGGAGCTTAATTTTTTATTTAAGTTTTTGTTTTGAAGGTTTATTCCAATTTGATCTTCTTTTTGTTTTATTAAAATAGTTTCGAAATTGTTGTCGGAATCATCACGAAAGGCGAGTGATACTATCTGCAGATTTTCTTTCCATTTAGAAAGTTCTTGAATTGTCTTTTCTGATTTGAGTTGAATCAAATTTTTCGAAGTTGAAATAATATTGTTTACCGTATCTTTTATTTTTTTTAGATCTTTTTTCCCGGAATAGCTTTGAGGTAAAAGAAGCCGATTTTCAAAATCCGTTTTGTTTTTTTCAAAATATATTCCGATTAGTCCAAATAGAATTATGCTTTTGTTTTCAAGTTCTTCCAATATATTGTTTTGTTCTTCGTCTTTCATGTTTTCAATTGGCGCAATGAAGCTTTCCAAATTCAGATATCTATTTGTTTCTTTTTCAAAGCTTTTTTTGAATGAGCTTAAATCAATGATGTCTATTTCTTCAAAAAAATCCGGATTTTGTATTAAAAACTCGTGAGTTATTACTGCGTTTTCGGTTTTTTGCGATTTTGCCTCGGTGTATTTTTCGGTTCTATTTATTTTGAATAATATTTTTTTTTCTTCGTTGAAAAGTTTTATTCCTCTTAAAGGTTTTCCGGGAAAAAGACTTATCCATACAATTACTTTTATTAAAGCCTTTATTTCGTGCGGTTTGAATTCGGTTTTTTTTATGAAAGCGTTTAACCTTTTTGAGTCGATGTATTGTTCAAATGAATCCAGAATGTCTAACGAGTGTGCTGTGGCAATTTCTCCGCATAATTGAGCGGGCATTGATACTATTCGTTTTTTATTTTGAATCAGGTCTGATGCAATCGAAAAATAATCGGTGTCTATTTCGTTTAAACTGTTGTTTTTAAATTTTTGTGTCGTGTTCTCAACTTTTTCTTTTTTTTCATTAACTTCTATTTTTTTATGGATTTTAGTTGATTTTTTGAAAAAACTTTCGGGCAAAATTCCGGATTTGGTTGAAAGCTTTTTGATTTCGTCTATGACTGATTTTTCAAGTGTGTGAAATTTTTCTTGTAAAATCAAAAATAGCTTCATTGATGATTTCGCGTCTTCAAGAGCATTATGGGAACTTTTGTTTTTTAGGTTTAAAGTTTTGCATAAGGATTCTAGACTGTGTGATCTTTCTTTAGGAAGAATCGCTGAAGCTAAAAATAATGTGTCGATCCTTTCTTTCGGTAAATTTATTTTTGTCTTTTTAAGAAAGGAAATATCGAATTCTATGTTGTGGCCGACAAGGATTTTGTCTTTAAGAAGATTTGTAATTTTTTCTGAAACATCCTTGATTTGGGGGGCGTTTAGAAGGTCCTTTTTTTGAATTCCCGTGATTTGAGTCACAATTTCGGGAATTTCTGTTTGTGTGTTAATAAAACTTTGGTATTCTTCTGAGATTTTTCCGTTTTCGTCAAAAACGATTGCGCCGATTTCAATAATCTCGTCCCGTTCTGAGTTTAAGCCCGTGGTTTCAAGGTCTATTGCTATGTACATATTTTTTCATATACGCTAAACTTTGCTCATCTTAATTCAATCCTTATGAAAAAGCCAATTTTATTATTATTGCTTGTTCCTTTTTTGTTTTCATGCTCACTTTTCGGACCTATCGATGACGTGGAAGTTCATAATCAGCTTGTTGCTAGACTGGACAATTTAAAAGAAAGTGAAAACGGTTTCTATAAGGCTTATATTTCTTTGAGGCCCGATGATTCAGTTAACATGATTGAAGAAAAATTTAGTAATTTTAATTTGGCGGTTGTTGCGGTGGATGATTTTTTTGATTCTACGAGATTTGCAAGTTATCAAGAGGTTTTTGTTGATAGTTATGAGGAATTTTACAAAGATTTTGTAGCAGCTTATTCAAAACTTTCAGGGGATTTTGTGTCAGAGCTTAAATCTTCAGGTGTCACTTTCGATGTGATCAATAAGTATTCTTTCGATTTGGATCAATATTCCATTAATTTTGTGGATTTTCACAATCGTTTAATCGATATTATTAATCAACAAGCTGATGAAAAATAAATTGTTTTTTTCTTTGGTTTTTGCGATTTTGTTTACTCTTTCTTCTTGTTCTCTCGGGAATTTTTTTACTGCTTCAAATGTGAGTTACGATATTTTGGTAGGAAATTTGGATAATTTGAAGGTGTCACAATATTATATGATTCGTGATTTCGAGTCTTCAAAAGAGCTTGCTATAACTGAAAAAGATCCCAATCAACTTTATGGAATAGGCGTTTCAGAGAATTATAACAAATTTGTAACACAGGCTTTAAATCTTAGTCTTTTGTTTGAAAGTCTCACTAATTTTTCAGAAGATGAAGGATACATTCTTGATTATTTTACGAGTGTTTATAAGCCGCTATTAAATGAGTATGTTGAGTATTGTGATATGGTATATAATAAAATTATTACAAGCACTTTAAGCGAAAGTGACTATGAAAATTTAATGAAAGAATTTGATGAAAAGAGCGAAAAATTCTTTTATGATCATGTGGATATGGTAAATATTGTGCTTAAGCACAATTGGGGAATTGAGATTTTTAAGGCAAATGAGTAATCAGATTTTTGAGGTCTGATATTTTTAGTTCTTCGGGTCTTTGGTCTTGTTTTATTTTTGTTTCTGTCTTAATTTTTTGAATTGTTTTTTCGTCTAATTTAAGACTTTTTTGTAGAGTTTTTAACAGTTTTTTTCTTTTGTTTGAAAATATGATTTTTGCGATATTCATTATTTTTTTTGTTTCAGCTTGTGAAGGAATTTGGTTTTTTGGAAGAGTCTTTAGTAAAAGTATTTCAGAATTTACTTTTGGGGCCGGGAAAAATGAATTTTTTGAAACGGTTTTTATCTTGTAGGGTGTGGCGTAGAGTAGTACCTCTAGCGAAAGGATGCTTAATTTTTTTGTGTCGCAGATTTTGTCCGCCACTTCTTTTTGAACAAGAATCGTAACGGATTTTGGCATTGTTTTTTGAGAATAGAAATGTCTTATGAGTGGTGACGTAATGTAGTAGGGGATGTTTGCCACTATTTTATAATTTTTTTCTTTAATGTCGTATTTTAGAGCGTCTAGATTTTCTAGGTGAAAGTTTTTGAAGTCTATAAATTTTTCTTTCAAAACAGGAATCAGTGTGTCGTCTTTTTCTATCGAAATCACTTTTTTGGCTTTTTTAAGCAATATTTCTGTAAGAAAACCCAGGCCGGGTCCGATTTCCACTATCGTGTCATCTTTGGAAATTTCGGAATTCTCAGCTATTAAGTTTAGTATGCCTTTGTTTATAAGAAAATTTTGGCCGAAGTTTTTTTTGATTTTTAGGTTATATTTTTGGAGAGTGTCGAATATTTTCATTTGGAGATTTTTATTAATTTTGTTCTTGTCGATGCTCCGCTGATTATTTTTATATTGTCCGTTGAGACGCCTGTTTCTTTGCTTAAAAACTTGATTAATTCAATGTTTGCTTTGTTTTTTTCTGGTTTTGCTCTTACGGTTATTTTTAGGGTTTTACCGTTTTCGTCTTCGATAATTTCTCTAAGTTCGGTTTTTGGGCATTGAGGCGTAAGTTTTACTCTAATATATTCTTCTTTAATTTCGATCATTCGTTTTTAAGGTCATGTAGTTTAGACTTGCGTATATTCCAATAAGAGAAAGGATTAAAACGATTTCTTTAATTTCCGGAATACTTAAAATGAATCTTTCGGATATTTCGGGTATTTTGAATAAACCAATGCCAGTAAGGGCGTAAATGATGATCAGAAGTATGTATTTTATGTTTATTGATTTTTTCTTGAATGTGTAAAAAATGTTTAGAATTTGTGTAAAAACTACAAATAAAAAAATCAATGTTGATGCCGAGAGAATGATGAAATCGGTTTTTTCAATTTCAGCGTTTATTACAAAACCGGTGCTTTTTAGAATCCAAAATAGTCCAATTGCAAGAAGGAGGGTTTTTAAGATTGAATTTTTTATTAAAAGTGTTTTTTCGTCTGTTTTGATAAGGCGTTTTTCTCTTATTATTAATATAAGCGGGAAGGTGATTATTAAATCTATCAGTAGAATCCCGTAAATGCTTATGGGGCTTGGAATGTTTGAGATTAAAGCTAAAATTGAGATGAGTATCAATGCCGGACGGTAATTTAGCGCTAGGTTTTGGACCTTTTTATGGTTTTCTAAAATTCTTTCGTTTTTCTCGAAACTTTTCAAAGTTTTTTCGAGTGTGTTTTTTTTGTCTATCCATGTTGGTTTTTCGTCCATTTCTCTTAGTTTTGCGAATATTTCATTTTTTAGTTTTCCGGAAATTTCACAGAAGACAAAATCTTTGTCTTTCTCTTTTAGAATTTTTTCTTTTTTCTGATCGGTCATGGTGTTGAAGTATTCGCCGGTGATTGCTTCAAAGTGTTTTTCATTGATTATGTGAAGTTCTTTTGCGAGAGCCACTGCTGTTTTTTCTTTTAATTGTGTGAGTAAGAGTACTCGAAGGCCTTTTTCTTTCAGTCTTTTTATGAAAAATTCACTTTCTCTGTTTAGTGGTTTTTTTACGGCAATAAATCCCGTGAAAATCATTTCTTTTTCAGTGAATTCACTGGTGTATTTATCAAGTTTTTTTAAAGGTAGCGGGCGAATTGCGTAGCCAATTACTTTTTTGCCTTTTTTATTTAGTTTCGAAACTTGTTTTTTTAGTTTGTGTCTTATTCCCGGGGAAATAGGTTCCTTTTTGCCGTTTATCAGTATTCTTGTGCATTTTTCAATTATTCTGTAGGGATTTCCTTTTGAAAATGCGAAAATTTCTTCTGTGTTCGTTTTTTTAACGATAGAGCTTGTGATTTTTGAATTTTCGTCTTCGATCACTTTGTCTATTTCACGATATTCTCTTTCTAAAAGGCTTTTTGATAAGGAGTTTTTGTTGAAAAAATTTACAATCGCTTCTTCAATTTTTCCAGTTTTTTTAAATGACGAAAAAATGGTTGTTGCTGCTATTGTTTTTATTATTTCATTTTCTTTTAAAGGGAATTTTTCGTTTGATTCTTTTTGTTCTTTTCGATTTATTATTTCGTATTTGTTTTGGTCGGATTTGATGTTTATTGAATAATTATCAAAAATTATGTTTTTCAGTTGGAAAAAGTTTTTTAGAAGGGTCTTGTTTGCGCCAAGGCATACTGTTTTTAAGTTTTTTGTTTTTGTATCGGTAAAAATTTTGTCCCAAATTTTTAGCAAGATAATTGGCGTTGGAAGGCTTATTAGCGCCAATATGATTAGATTGTTTATTGTTGGATTCATTTTATTTGGTTTTGGATTTTCTCCATTTTTCTATATTTTTATGGTGACCCGAGATGAGAACTTCGGGCACTTTTAGTCCTTCAAAGACCGGTGGCCTTGTATAATGCGGATATTCTTTTTTTCGGTTTATTTTTTTTGAGAAGGAATCTTCCATGTGTGAATCTTCTTTGTTTAAAACACCTGGAATAAGACGTGAAATTGAATCTAATAGTATCATTGCAGGAAGTTCTCCTCCGGTGAGTACATATTTCCCAATGGAAAGTTCGATATCTACTAGTAAATCTCGGATTCTTTGATCGATACCCTCATATCTTCCACACAAAAGAATCATTTCATCATATTTTTTTGCGTATTTTTCGGCTTTTGCTTGTGAAAACATTTCGCCATCAGGTGTGAGGAAAACGACGGGGCCTTTGTTTGTTTTCTTTACGAAATTAATGCAATCAAAAAGGGGCTGAGGCGTCATAAGCATGCCTGCGCCTCCTCCATAAGGAGTATCGTCAACTTTTTTGTGTCGTTCTTTTGAGAAAGAACGTATGTCGTGGATTTTAATTTCAATGATTCCTTTTTCTATAGCCCTTTTTATTATGCTTTCTTTTAGGTAGGAATCAAAAATATCCGGGAAAATTGTAAGAATGTCGTATTTCATTTTTTTCTTAAGTTGTTTTTATTATATCCTTTTTTTTAAAAAATTTTCCATATAAGTTCTTAAAAATTTTGTCGATAAACGGTACTATTAATGCGCTTAAAGATCCCAAAATTATTATAATCCATTCAGATAGGCCTAGTGCTTTTGTTTTGAATATGTTTTGAAAAATAGGGGTGTAGATAATTGTGAGGTTTAAAATTAGAGAAACAAATACCGCAAGTAGGATCTTTTTGTCAGATGTGAAGGTTTTTATAGTGATCTTTTTTTCTTCTTTGCAGATAAAGACAAATACGAGTTCAAAAAGTATTATTTGTGTAAATACCATTGTTCTTGCAAAAGAGGGAAGAGTTAGGTCTGCCGTGTTTATGTTGTTTATAAAGTCGAGGTGTTTTCCATAAAAATAGATAAGGAGGTTTATGATCGTTTGTAGAATTGCCGCAGTGAGAATAAATGAAATGAATTTTCCGAGAATGTTTTCCTTTTTTGGATGAGGTGGTTCTTTCATAATGTTCTCATCTTTTCTTGACGTGGTGCCAAGCGCTAAGGCTGGAAGGCCGTCTGTGGCTAGGTTTATCCATAATATTTGCAGTGGAAGAAGTGGGAGTGGAAGGTTTAATATTGTGAGAACAGCAACAGTGCTTAAAGAATCGAAATTCGCGGATAATAAGAATTTGATAAACGATAATATGTTTTTATAAATTCTTCGGCCTTCTTCTATTGTTTTTACAATTGTGGAGAAATTATCATCTCTCAATATAATGTCTGCGACTTCTTTAGTTGCTTCGGAGCCTTTTATTCCCATTGCGATGCCTACATCGGCGTGTTTTAGGGCCGGTGCGTCATTTACGCCATCGCCTGTAACCGCAACTATTTCTCCATCTTTTTTGAGAAGATTTACTATCCTAAATTTGTGTTCCGGTTTTGTTCTTGCGAAAATCTGTGTCTTTTTAATCAATTCAAGGAGACGAATATCGGAAAGGCCGTCTAGTTCGTCTCCGGTTACTATATTGAGGTTTTTAAGGCCGAGTTGTTCTCCGATTGATTTTGCTGTGAGTGCGTGATCTCCGGTAATTATTTTGATTTTTATGCCGGCATTAAGTGCAATTTGTAGTGATTTTTTTGCGCTTTTTCTGGGAGGGTCTTTTAGAGCGGTTAATCCCGTAAAGATCAAGTTGTCTTCGCTGTATTCTTTGTCGAAGGGTTTATATGCGAGAGCCAGCGTTCTGAGAGCTTGTCTTGAATATTTTTCCACATGCTCTTTAAGTCGATTAATTTCTGGTTTTGTGATTTTTTTGATTTCTCCGTTTACCAAAATATATTTGCATCTTTTTATTATTTCTTCAAAGGCACCTTTTGCAAAAACTTCTTTGCCTTTTTTCATTTGATGTAGGGTTGACATCATTTTTCTTTCCGATGTGAAGGCTATTTCATCGAGTTTTTCGATTTCGTTTTTTTCTCCGAATTTGATTGCCATTACTTTAAGAGCGATTTCCGTTGGGTCTCCGATTAAATTTTTTCCAAGGAATGCGTTGTTGCAATTCGTGGCTATTTCTATGAGTTTTTGTGGAAGTGACGCAGGCTTTTTTTGTAAAGGTCTTGTTTCGTATCCGACTCCTTTTACTGAAAATTCCTCGAAATTTGTGTAAATTTTTTCTAATGTCATTTCGTTTAAAGTAAGCGTACCCGTTTTGTCCGAACAAATAACGGTGGTTGCTCCAAGGCCTTCTATCGCTTTCATTTTTCGCACGATTGCATTTTTTCGAGCTAAACTTTGTACGCTTAAAGCGAGTGTAAGAGTGACGATTATGGGAAGTCCTTCCGGGATTGCCGATACGCCGAGGGAAATTGCTATAAAAAACATATTTGAAAAATCTATGCCTCTGAATAGTCCCAGAATAAGAAGGACGGCGATTATTGAAATTATCAAAAGCCCCAGTTTTTTACCTAGGCTTTCAAGTTGTATTGAAAGGGGAGTTGTGTTGTCTGTTTCTTTGCCGAGAAATTTAATTATTTTTCCGAATTCCGTTTTTTCTCCAATTGATTTCACCATTGCAATTCCTCTTCCGCTTGTAATTAGGGTTCCTTTAAAAATTTCTTCTCCGATTTTTTTTTGCACCGTTTCACTTTCTCCTGTCAAAATGGATTCGTCCACGCTTAGTGAAAAGCTTTCGAGCATTTCCATGTCCGCTTGTATTTTTTCGCCTTCTTGAAGGATTACGATGTCTCCGGGAACAAGGTCTTTAGAGTTTATTTGAATTTGCGTACCATCCCTGATTACAGTGGCTGTGGATATTACGAGTTTTTTTAACGACTCGATGGCTTTTTCCGCTTTATATTCTTGTATAAAGCCTATAATTGCGTTTATTGCCACAATTGATAATATTGCGTATGCATCCAGGCGTTCTCCCATTAAAAACGATGTGAGGCCGGCTAGAAAGAGTATTATGATAAGCCAAGAAGAAACTTGGTTTAAAAATATCTTAAATGCGCGGTATTCTTTTTTTTTCGGAATTTCGTTGAGTCCGTATTTTTCTTTTAGACGAGAGACTTCTTTTTTTGATAAACCTTTTTGTTTCATTTTTTGTTTAACGAAAAAACTTTCTCATAGTTTATCAGAGTATCTTTTAAATTACATCAAAAAAAAGTCGCCTACTGGCGACTTTTTTGATTTGTTTTTATCGTTTTGAGAATTGTGGTGCTCTTCTTGCTCTTTTGAGTCCCGGTTTTTTTCTTTCTTTGGCTCTTGGATCTCTTGTGAGAAGTCCCGCTTTTTTGAGCGTGATTTTCGTGAGAGGATCGGCTTCGAGTAGAGCTCTTGATATTCCGTGTCTAATGGCTTCCGCTTGACCATTTATTCCGCCACCATTTACAAGTACAGTGATGTCGAATTTTTTTAGATTGTCTGTGATCTTTAAAGGTTCTTTAATAAGCTCGTTTGCTGTTCTAAGATCGCAAAATTCTTTAATTGTTTTTCCGTTGATCATTATTTGACCTTGTCCTTTGTAAAGTCTAACTTTGGCGATCGAACTTTTTCTTCGTCCAATCCCGTAGAAATATTTTCCCTCAGGAGTTTCTATTTGTATAACGCTCTCTTTTTTCATTGTAGTGGGTTATTTAATTTCTAAAGTTTCGGGCTTTTGAGCCTCGTGTCCATGTTCCGCATTTCGGTAGAGCTTAAGTTTTTTAATAATATGCGGTCGAAGTTTGTTTTTTGGAAGCATACCTCTTACGCAAAGCTCGATAACTTTTTCAGGGTTTTTTTCAATCATATCTCTTGCTTTGACTGTGAGTAAATTCCCCATATATCCCGAATGTTTGTAATACATTTTCTTATCGATTTTCGTTCCGGTAAGTTTTACTTTTTCGCAATTTATGACTATTACGAAGTCTCCGCAATCTGTTTGCGGACAAAAGACAGGCTTGTTTTTGCCTCTGAGAACATCTGCAATTATTGTACACATTCTTCCGAGGGTCTTGCCTTCGGCATCAACAATGTACCATTTTCTGTTTATCTCTTCGGTCTTTGGAAAAACTGTAGTTTTCATGTTTAGTTAATTAATTCAAGTTGTACGAGAGGGGCGTTGTCGCCTTTTCGGTTTCCAAGCTTTGTGATTCTTGTGAATCCCGAATTTTTTTCCTTATATCTTTCTTTTAAAACTTCAAGGAGTTTTTTTGAACTGTCTTCGTGATTGAGCAAAGAACCGAAATTTCGGATGGCTGTAATTTGAGGAGAAGTCTTTGCGATTACAATCAATCTTTCAACAAAAGGTTGGATGTCTTTTGCCTTTGGCGCCGTTGTCTTGATTTTTTCGTGAATGATAAGCGAAATAGCAAGATTTCTCATGAGAGCGATTTTGTGATCTCTGTCGGTGCCTAGTTTTACTTTTTTTACTTTGTGCCTCATTATATTGGATTATTTAGAATTTATTCTTGCGATAGGTTTAGTCCTTTTTTCGCTAATGCGTCTCTTACTTCGGTAAGTGCTTTTTTTCCGAAACCTCTGAGGTTTGAAAGCTTGCTTTCTGTGCACTTTGAAAGTTGTTCTATTGAACCTATTCCGCCGTTGATAAGAGCGTTTAGGGTTCTTGGTGAGAATCCGAGAATTTCAATTGGAGTATAGGATTCTTGAACCGGTTTGTTTGCTTCTTCTTGCTGTTCTTTTTCCATTATAGTTTTGATGTCTGCTATAAAGTCTGGTTCTACGATTATATTTTCAGCGTTGAAGAGATTGAAATATGATTGAAGAATGTTTGAGGCAAATTTAACTGCATCTTCCGGGTTGATTGTGCCATTTGTCATTACTTCGAGCGTGAGTTTATCAAGGTTTGTGTTTTGTCCTACACGTGTTGATTCGATGTCGTATCTCACTTTCTTGATAGGTGAAAAGAATGCGTCTACAAGAATCATTTGGGTATCCGTTTCATCTTTTTCCATTTGATTTGCAGGCATATATCCAACACCTTTTTCGATTCTAATTTCCATTTTTAGTTTAGAACCTTTTTCTAGTGTTGCGATGTATAATTCGGGATTTAGTATTTCTACATCTGCAGGGCAAACGATATCTTTTGCGTAAACCTCTCCAGTTTTTGTTGTTTCAAGTGTGATCGTCGAAATAGGGGATGTCTCTTTTTTAATGTTTAATTGCTTTAGGTTCAGTATTATGTCTAGAATGCTTTCTTTAACACCTTTTAGAGTTGAGTATTCGTGACTTACGCCTTCAATCTTTATTCCCGATATGGCCGCTCCCGGAAGAGAAGATAATAGTATTCGTCTAAGCGCATTACCGATAGTGACGCCGTAACCCGTTGGAAGCGGGCTGATCGAGAATTTTCCGTGATCATCTGCGACTCTGTCGATTTTGATTTTAGGAATACCAATCTCTGCTTGAATAATATGCATATTGATTGATTTATTATTTTGAATAGAATTCTACAATTAGTTGTGGCTCTACCAAGCCTTCAAGATCTCCTTTCTCAGGAAAACCTTTTACTTCGCCTGCTAGGTTTTTTTGATCGAAAGTGATCCATCTTGGGGATCTTATTTTAGCCTTTTTGGCTTCTTCGAAAAGCTTTGAGGCTTTTTTCTTTGATACAACTTCGAATTTGTCTCCTTCTTCAACAAGAATAGATGGAGTTTTAGCTCTTTTTCCGTTGATCATGATAAGTCCATGCGAAACCATTTGTCTGGCTTGCGGTCTTGTTTGTGCCAGTCCAGATCTGTATACTACATTGTCCAATCTTCTTTCAAGTAGTTGCATAAAGACAAGGCCTGTGTTTCCTACGCTTTTGGTCGCTTTTTTGTAAGTGTTTTTGCATTGTTTTTCAGTGATGCCGTATAAGTATTTTGCTTTTTGCTTTTCTTTAAGTTGAGTTCCATACTCGGAAGATTTCGAAAAATGTTTTTGACCGTGCATTCCGGGTTTGTAGTTTTTCTTTTGAAAAGCTTTAACTTTGCTTTGTCCATTTGTGAACACCATTACTCCAAGTCTTCTTGAAATTCTGGTTTGTGGTCCTCGATATCGTGACATAGTTTACTGTATTAATAAGGAAATAAAATTATACTCTTCGTGCTTTTCTTTTTCTGCAACCGTTGTGAGCGATAGGCGTGACGTCGTTTATTGAAACGATTTCAACTCCTTTAGCCACAAGGCCTCTGATCGCTTGTTCTCTGCCACTTCCTAAGCCTTTCACAAAAACGTTTGCTTTTTCAAACCCGTATACTTTTGCTTTTTCAGTTGCGTTTTCCGCTGCTACTTGAGCTGCGTATGGAGTTGCTTGTCTTGCGCCTTTAAATCCGCTAGAACCAGCTGAGCTCCAAGTGATTACGTTTCCGTCCAAATCTGCTATTGTTACAATTGTATTGTTGTATGTAGATTGAACGTAAACATTTCCGAGAGTTACATGCTTTCGGATTTTTTTAGAAGTCTTGCTTTTTTTTGCCGATTTTCCTTTTGATTGATTTGTTTCCGGCGTCTTTTTTTCTGTTTCTGTCATTATGTTATGGATTATTTTGTTGCGATTTTTTTATTGGCGACTGTCTTTTTCTTGCCTTTTAAGGTTCTACAGTTGTATTTTGTGCTTTGTCCTCTTGCCGGAAGTCTTCTTGCGTGTCTGAATCCTCGATAACAACCGACTTCTTGTAGTCGCTTGATGTCCATTTGGATTTTTCTTTTAAGGTCGCCTTCTGTCGGGATTTTGTCGATTTTTTCTCTGAGCTTGTCTAGTTCACCTTCGCTTAAGTCTTTCACTTTTACGTCCTTGTTCATTTCAAGTTCGTCTAGAATTGTCTTGCTTAGTTTTCGTCCTATTCCATAAACATATGTGAGGGCGACTTCGATTCTTTTTTGTGCGGGCAGATTTACTCCAGCTATTCGTGCCATTTGTGTAAGTAATTAAGTGTATAAAATTTTCTTGTATCAAGATAAAACAAAAAAACAAAGACTAAAATTAGCCTTGTCTTTGTTTGTGCTTAGGGCTTGATGGGCAGATTACTCGGATTACCGATTTTCCGGCTCCGTTTCTTCTTCGTATTACTTTGCATTTGCTGCAAATCGGTTTTACTGATGCTCGTACTTTCATTTGTTTTCGTTATTTATGTCTATAAGTGATTCGACCTTTGCTTAGGTCGTAGGGGCTTAATTCAACCGTAACTTTGTCACCAGGGAGAATTTTAATGAAATTTTTTCTCATTTTTCCCGATGGATGAGCCGAAATTACACGATCGTCCTGAAGTCTTACCGTAAAGCCATTTCTTTGACCTTCCAGTACAACTCCTTCAACTTCTATGATGTCATCTTTGCCCATTTGGATGCCCTTAATTTAAAAAGCGGTTGGATTCTACATAAAATATTTTAATGTTGCAATAGATTTTATTTGAAATTTTTTAGAATTTTCAAATACTTTTATAAATCTTAATTTTGAATTACAAATTTTTAATATTTTGGCTTTTTAATCAGCTAATTTTGATGGAGTTAGTATTTCGGCTCCATTTTCTTTTACCAATATCGTGTGTTCGACTTGTACACTATCGCTTCCGTCGACTGTTGTGATTGTCCATTTGTCTCTTTCCGTTTGCATTTTATGTGTGGAAACCGAGAAAATCGGCTCTATCGCTATTGTCATGCCGGCTTTTAGTGTTGCGTCTTCTTTTTTATTATAATAATTGAAAACAACAGGGGGTTCGTGGAGTGTTTTTCCAACACCGTGCCCGGTAAGGTCGTATATTATTTTGAAACCTTCTTTTTCGACAGTGTCTTCAATTATTTTTCCGATTTTACTTGTTTTTGTGCCGGCCTTAACTATAGAAATTGCTCTTTTTAGAGCCAGTTTTGCCGTGTCGATTAGTCGTTTTTTTTCGTCGGAAATTTTGCCTATTGCGATTGCTCTCGCTGAGTCCGTGTATAGGTTGTCATAGATTACGCCACAATCTATTTTCAAGAGATCTCCTTCTTTTAGTATTTCATTTTGTCTTGGAATTCCGTGAACAATTACATTGTTTACACAGGTGCAGAGGGTGGCGGGAAATCCATGAAATCCCTTGAAGGCTGGTTTTGCTTTTCTTGAACGAATAAATTCTTCGGCCATTTTATCAAGCTCGAAAGTTGATACTCCCGGTTTTGCCATAGAGCAAACAAAATCCAGAGTCTCAGCAAGTATTTGACCTCCCTTTCTCATCGATTCAATTTCTTTTGGTGTTCTTATTCCAGGTTTCATTATTTTAATATATTGCTAAGTAATTTTATTGCTTCCATTCTTACGGGTTCGATTGGTGGGCGCCCATCCATAACAATTAGTTTGTCTTTAAATAAATTCATTCCAGGGATAGTCGAATTTTTAAAAATTTCTATTCTTTTTGTTATAGCCTCAGGAACATCGTCGGATCTTGTGTATAGCTCTCCTCCGCATAATCCGGTTTCTGTTTTTTGTTCACAAGTGTCTTTTGTGTAGTCGGCGGGGTAGATTGCGTTGCATATTTTGCACATTTTTCGGGTAGTCAGTCTTCGAAGAGCGGTTTCTTCATCAATTTCCAGGTGGAATGCTCTGTATTCTCGCCCCATCGAGTCCAGTAGGGCCATCAAGCTTTGGGCTTGTTCTACTGATCGGGGAATTCCATCGAAAATTATTGCTTTATTTTTATCTGCTTTATCTATGAAGTCTTTGACTGTTTCCATTACGATTTCGTTTTCCACTAAATTTCCGCTTTCAAGAATTCCTTTGATCTTATGTCCGAGAGGTGAGTCTTCTTTTGCGAGAGTTCTCATTGCTTCACCAGCTTCGTACATAGACATTCCGAATTCTTTTGCAAGAGCTTTGCCAAGAGTTCCTTTGCCGGATCCTTGCATTCCGAATAGTATTAAATCCATGTTGTATAATTATTGTGTAAAAAAATTGGGATTTACGGTCCCAATTTTAATCTTTTATTCTTGGTTTGTTTAGTCAAAATTCTTAGTAGAATTTTTTGTAATCATGCATTACCAATTGGGCGTTGATTTGTCTAATGAGCTCGAGTACAACTCCTACGATGATAAGAAGTCCGGCGCCAGATATTAGTAATGGAACGGATCCCATTGATGATGTGTCGAAAAATAGTTGGATAAGCATAGGGGATACTCCAATGAAAGCAATGAATAAGCCTCCGAAGAAAGTAAGTCTTCTTGATGTTTGGTGTAAGTATTTTTCCGTTTGTTCGCCTGGACGAATACCCGGAATATAGCCGCCTCTTTTTTGGATGTTTTCAGATACTTGTTTCGGATTGAATGTAATAGATACATAAAAGTATGTAAAACCAAAAATTAGCAAGAAAAATGTGACTAAATAAAGAATTGTGCCTGCACTGAATAGGGAAGTGAGTGATTCTCCGATTGCTCTTACAGATTCGCTTTTTGCAGCTTGCATAAATTGTCCGAGAATACCCGGGAAAGTGACAAGCGCTACTGCGAAGATGATTGGAATCATTCCCACTTGATTAACTTTCATTGGAAGATAGGCTTGTTGACCTTTTTGTGCACCTCTTCCCGCATAAGTAAGCGGAATTCTTCTTTCGCCTTCAGTTACAAGTACTACGACTATCAATAATATTACCGTAATTAAAGCTGTGAAGATAAATGGTATAAGTTTTGTTTCGTCTTGTTGTGCAAGTATTAATGTTTGGCCTACTAGCGCAGGTATGTTTGTGACTATGGATGCGAAAATTATCATTGATATTCCGTTTCCGATTCCGTGTTCGGAAATGAGTTCACCAAGCCAAATAAGAAGAACAGTACCTGCAGTGATAGTAAGCATAATTGGAAGTACTATTCCCGGATTTGAAATATCGGAAATTATTGGTACTTTAACTTGTGAAGTTAAGAGAAGAATCATTGCATATGATTGCATGAAAGCGAGAGGAAAGGTGAGCCATCTTGTATATTGGTTGAGTTTTCTTCTGCCTTGTTCTCCTTCTTTTGAAAGTTCTTCGAATTTTGGAATTACTACTGTAAGTAGCTGAATTATGATTGATGCGTTGATATAAGGAGAAAGTCCCATTAGGATAATCGAAAAATTTTCAGTTCCACCACCAGTGAGAAGACTGAATATTTGTAAGATTTCGGAACTGTTGTTTAGTTGGCTTAACGCTTCTATGGAGGCTCCCGGTACTGTGATATGAGCAAGCATTCTATATATGACCAAAATACCTACCGTGAAGAGAATCTTGTTTCTGAGTGATTTTGACGCCCAGATTTGTTTTAAGTAGTTGAACATTTGTATTTCTTAGGTTTAAGGGCTTTTTTTATTGAAGCGCTTTGAATTCGCTTCCGGATTCCTTGACTTGTTCAAGTGCCGAGTTTGATACCTTGTGAAGTTCAATGTTAAGTTTGACCGTAAGTTTTTCTTTTCCGCAAAGTAGTTTTACAGGAACGGTTTTTTTTGAAATTAATTTTTTTTCGTAAAGTGAGTCGATATTTACTGTTTCATCTTGTTTGAAGCTATTTAAACTGTCTGTTTTAACAACTTGATATGCGATTTTTCCCGGATTTTTGAATCCTTTGAGCTTTGGCATTCTTCGGAGAAATGGTGTTTGGCCTCCTTCAAACCCCGGTGATATTTTGCCGCCTGTTCTTTGGTGAGTTCCTTTATTTCCACGGCCCGATGTTGAACCTTGGCCAGCGGAATTTCCTCGTCCTATTCTTTTTCTTTTTTTATTCGCTTTGCTGCGTAGTTCTAATAATGACATTGTATATGGATTTATTATTTATTTATTCTTTTTTTTCGGCTATTTCTTTTTTTGCCGGTTTCTTTTCTACAGGTTTTTTAACTTGTTTTTGGATTGGTTTTTCCATCGGTTTTGTCTCTTTTTGCATTTTTGCTCTTTCTGCTTGTACTTTGGCTTGTGCTTCTTTTTGAGATGCTCTTTCTTTTTGCTTTTTTAGCATTATCGGAGTGACTTTCAATAGTTTAAAACATTCAAATGTTGCTTTTGTTACGTTAACTTTGTTTGATGTTCCGAAGGATTTACAAAGAAGATCTTTAAGACCGGCAAGTTCTGCAATTTTTCTTGTAGGACCTCCAGCGATAATTCCCGTACCCGGACCTGCGGGCATTATGAGAAGTTTTGCCGATTTGAACTTTTTCTTTGCCATGTGTGGGATCGTGGTGTTGTCGATAGGTACTTCAATCAGACTTTTTTTCGCTTGATCTATGGCCTTTTTGATTGCACCTGTGACTTCGTTTGATTTACCAAGTCCATATCCGATTTTTCCTTTTTTATTCCCGATTACAACGGTAGCTCTAAATCTCATTTTTCGTCCTCCTTTTACAACTCTTGTAACTCTATCAATTTGAATTACTTCTTCTTGAAATTCTTTTGGATCTCTAGCTCCTTGTTTTGATTTTTTATGTGCTCCTTTAGACATACTTTTTGGGTTTGGTTAGAATTTTAATCCGGCCTCTCTTGCCGCTTCAGCTAGAGCTTTAACTCTGCCGTGATATTTGTATCCGTTTCTATCAAATGCTACTGTGTCGATTTTGTTTGCTAAGGCTTTTTCAGCGATTTCTTTTCCTACTTTTTTAGCCCTTTCGGTTTTTGTACCGGCTTTCTCAATTTTCATGTCGGAATTTGAAACCAGTGTTTTGCCTTCTTTATCGTCGATAATTTGTGCGTAAATATGATTTAAGCTTCTAAAGACAACCAGTCGAGGTCGAAGTTCTTTTGAATTTAGAATTCTTTTTCTGACTTTAAGATGTCTTTTTTTCCTTAATGTGAGTTTAACGTTTGACATTTATTTATTGTGATTTAAGAATTATTTTTATGCCGCTCCGGCTGCTTTACCGGCTTTTCTTCTGATATATTCGTTTTCGTATTTGATTCCTTTTCCTTTGTATGGTTCTGGTTTTTTAAGTTCTCTTAGGTTTGCGGCTACTTTTCCAACCAATTCTTTGTCGATTCCGTGAACCGAAAATTTATTCTTGTTTTGTTCGTCGATTTTTATCTCAATGCCTTGTGGAATAGGGAAGGTGACATCGTGCGAAAAGCCGAGATTTAAAACCGCATTTTTGCCGACTAATTTGATTTTGAAACCGACACCAACTATTTCCATAGATTTTGAAAATCCTTTTGTAACGCCTTCAACCATATTGTTTACCAAAGTTCTGGATAGTCCGTATAAGGACTTTGTGAGATTTTCTTCGTTTGTCTTTTTCAAAATAATTTTTCCTTCTTCAATTTCAATTGTGATTTGAGGATTTACTTTGTATGAAAGTGTTCCCTTAGGACCTTTGACTGTAATTTCGTTTCCCGAAAGCTTCGCTTCGACGCCATTGGGGATTAAGATTGGTTTTTTTCCTATTCTCGACATTGTAAGTTGTTGTTATTGTTTATAGTATTTCACATAACACTTCTCCTCCAAGGTTTTGTTTTTTTGCATCTATATTAGACATAATACCTTTAGAAGTGGAAAGAATTTGTATTCCAAGTCCGCTTTTTAGTCTTTTGAGTTCGTTTGAGCCTTTGTAAATTCTTTGGCCCGGGCTTGAGATTCTGTTGAGCTCGGTGCCGGATCTGTTTTCGTCCAGCACTACGGATAGTACTTTCTCTGAAACTTTTTCTCCTTCAATTTTGTAATCAACAATAAATCTATATTTTTTCATAACGGATAAAATTTCTTCTTTGATTTTTGAATAGGGAATGGAAATGTCCATTTTATTCGCTTTTTGAGCGTTTCTTATTCTTGTTAATAAGTCTGCTATTGGATCTGTGTACATATTTATATTGTATTATTTTTTACCAAGATGATTTTTTAACTCCCATTATTTTACCTTTGCTTGCGAGTTCTCTGAAACAAATTCTGCAAACTTCGAATTTTCTCATATATCCGCCTTTTTTTCCGCAAAGTTTACATCTGTTGTGAACTCTTGTGAGAAATTTTGCCTTTTTGCCATCGCTTATGGCTTTGAGCAATTTTTCCTTTTTTCTTTCATCTTTTAGTTCAAGTGCTAATCGTGCCATTTAAATTGTTTGTTAATTTTTTTTGAATGGGAATCCAAACGCTTCGAGAAGCGCCAAAGCTTTGGCGTTGTCTTTTGCGTTTGTACAAATATTTACTTGTAGTCCGTGAATTTTCATAACATCGTCCGGTTTGATTTCCGGAAAAGCGAGGTGTTCTTTAAATCCGAGTGAGTAATTTCCGTTACCGTCAAATGATTTTCTTGATACACCTCTAAAATCTCTTACTCGAGGTAGTACTATATTGATAAGCTTGTTCATGAAGTCGTACATTTTCTTTCCTCTTAGCGTAACTATAACTCCGAGAGGTTCGCCTTCTCTGATTTTGAAATTAGATATGGCTTTTTTGGAAAGTGTTGTGACCGGTTTTTGACCAGAGATTCTTTCAAGATTTTCGACAATGTGTGAGAAATCTTTTTGGCCTTGTTTTTTTACATAAGTACCAATACCCGCATTGATTGTAATCTTTGTGAGTTTTGGAAGAGCCATTACGTTTTTTTCGTTCAATTGTTTTTTCAATTCGGGGACTATTGTCTCTTTATATAGAGTGAACAGGTCTTTTCTTTCCGAATTATTTTGATTGGATTTTGCCATATTTGTAGGTTTGCGTTAGTTCTTTTTATTAACGATTATTTCTTTGCATTTTTTGCATACTCTATTCTTTTTACCATCTTTGTCGATATTGTAGCCGGTTCTTGTCGGTTTACTACAATTGGGACAAACTAGCATTGCGTTTGATGCATCGATATCCGCTTCATATTTTACAATTTCTCCGGATCTGCCTTGTGATTTTTTGATGTGCTTTGTTCTGATGTTTACTTTTTCAACAACGATTCTTTCGGTTTTCGGGAAAGCTTTGATAACTTTGCCCTTTTTTCCTTTATCTTTGCCTGTAATGATTTGAACCGTGTCGTTTGTTTGTAGTTTCATATGTTTATAATACTTCAGGAGCTAATGATATAATTTTTTGAAATCCTCTTTCTCTAAGTTCTCTTGCGATGGGGCCGAAAACACGAGTGCCCTTCGGCTGGTTGTCTTTGTCGACGATTACAGCTGCGTTTTCATCAAACCTGATGAGTGTACCGTCTTTTCTTGCGTATTCTTTTACTTGTCTGACTATTACTGCTTTAACAACTTGTTTTTTCTTGACCATTCCCCTTGGGGAGGCTTCTTTTACTGATGCCACAACGACATCTCCAAGATAAGCATATCTTCTTCTTGTTCCGCCAAGTACTTTTATACATTCAAGCCATTTTGCGCCGGTGTTGTCAGCTGCTTTTAACCAAGTTTCCTGTTGAATCATATTAGTGTTATTTAATTTCCGGTTTTACGATTGTCCATCTTTTTGTTTTAGAGAGCGGACGTGTCTCATAGAATTCCACTTCATCACCCAATTCAAACTTTTTGTTTTCAGGATTATCCACATGAAATTTCTTGGATACTCTGTATTTCTTCAAATATTTTGGGTGTGTGAGATAACTGTGAACAGTTACCGTAAGTGTTTTTTCTCTTTTTGTTGAGGTGACTTCACCTTTTAGTTCTCTCATTATGGTAATTGTTTATTGTTTAATTCTTTTTCTCTCAAAATCGTTTTGATTTGTGCAATTTGAGTTTTGAGAAGGTTTATTGTGTGACTGTCTTTCGCTTGTCCGCCTTTCACTTCAAATTTTTTTTCAAAAAGTTCTTTTGTGAGCGTTTTTAATTCCTCGAGTAATTTTGCTGTTTCTGTTTTTCGCAATTCTTCTAAAGTTTTCATGGTGATTAATTATTCTTCGGTATTAATAAATTTTGTTTTGACGGGAAGCTTGTCGGCTGCTCTCCTCATGGCTTCTTTTGCAGAGTGAGCGTCTATACCAGCCATTTCAAAGAGAACTCTTCCAGCTTTTACCACAGCTACAAAGTATTCGGGGGAACCTTTTCCAGATCCCATTGGTACTTCTGCTGGTTTTTTTGTGAGTGGTTTGTCCGGGAAAATTGTGATCCAGATTTTTCCACCTCTTTTTGTGTATCTTGTCATGGCTCTTCTTGCGGCTTCAATTTGTCTTGAAGTGATTTCGCCACCTTCAGTTGCCTTGAGTCCGTATGTGCCGAATGAAACTTTGTTGCCTCTGTATGATAAACCTTTATCGCAACCTCTGTCTCGTTGTACTTTTCTGTGCTTAGTTTTTTTTGGTTGAAGCATGTTTTTTACTGTTTAATTTCTTCAATATGTTGTTTGAGTCGCATTTCCAAATCTTTTTTGAATACATCGCCACGGTAAATCCAAACTTTTACACCGATTTTTCCGTAGCTCATCATAGCGTGAGTCGAACAGTAATCTATGTCAGCACGGAAGGTCTGTAAAGGGATTTTTCCTTTTGAGAAGAATTCACTTCTTGAGATTTCAACTCCATTTAGTCTTCCTCCAACGTAGATTTTGCATCCAAGTGCTCCGGATTCTATTACTTTTTCAAGTGCGAGTTTTGCGGCTCTTCTGTATGATATTCTTTTTTCGATTTGTAATTTTATTAATTCAGCTACAACTGTTGCATCAAGCATGGGTTTCTTGATCTCTTTTATGTTGATCGTAAAATTTTCGTTGTATTTTTTCTTAAGTGTGTCTTTGAGCTTTTCGATTGTTTCTCCGCCTCTTCCAATGATAAGTCCAGGTTTTGCAGTGTGAATGTCCACAATTATTTTACCTTGAGCTCTTAGTATTTCTATTGTTGATATACCTTCAGCATTAAGTTCTTTTCTAATTACTTTTTCCAATTCCAAATCTTGATGGAATAATTTTGCGAAATTTTTTGTCGGAGCAAACCATTTTGAGGTCCAATCTCTTGTAATACCCAGTCTGATCCCGTTTGGATTTACTTTTTGTCCCATGTGATGAGTTATTTAGATTTAGTTGTTTTTCTTGTTTTTTTTACTTTCGTAGTGTCTGCTTCTTTTTCCACAGATTCCTCTTTTGCTTTTGTCGCTTTTTTAGTAGCCTTCTTTTCAACCGGTTTTTCCATTCCTTCGATTACGGCGAGTCTTACTATAATATTTGATGTTCTTTTAAGAATGGGGTGAACTCTTCCTCTTGAAATCGGTACAGATCTTTTTAGAGTAGGGCCTTCGGAAACAAGAATTTCTTTGATATAGAGAGAATCCTTGGTTTGTTTAAAATTATTCTCTGCGTTTGCAGTGGCGCTTTCTATTAATTTTTTTAGAACCGGTGCCGATTTTTTTGGAGTAAATTTCAGTGTGTCTAGTGCCTTTGTGACAGGCATTTTTCTAACCAAGCAAGCCACAAGGTTTACTTTTTTCGGTGAGGTTCTATATTGTCTTAGTTTTGCTATCATGTTATTTTAATTGTTTAAGATGCGGTTGCTTTATGCGGTTGCTTTAGCGAGTTTTCCTCCGTGTCCTTTGAATTTTTTTGTTGGTGAGAATTCGCCGAGTTTGTGGCCTACCATGTTTTCAGTAATGAATACCGGAATAAATTGGTGTCCATTGTGAACTGTGAATGTGTGTCCTACGAATTCCGGTGCTATTGTTGATCTTCTGGACCAAGTTTTGATCGGTTTTTTGCTACCGCTAGCTTCAAGAACTTCAACTTTTTTAAACAATCTCGGTTCTATGAATGGTCCTTTTTTTGAACTTCTGGCCATATTAAATAAGTATTAATTATTATTATCTTCTTCGATCTTTTATGATCATTTTGTCTGTATAGTGTCTTTTTCTTGTCTTGTAACCGAGCGCAGGCATACCCCATGGGGTCTTTGGCTGAGAAAGACCAATTGGACATCTACCTTCACCACCTCCATGTGGGTGATCAACCGGATTCATAACTGATCCTCTAACTGTTGGTCTCCATCCCATGTGTCTTTTTCTTCCTGCTTTTCCTATTTTTACGTTTGAGTGTTCGATATTTGAAACGATTCCGATTGAAGCATAGCATTCTTTGTCTACAAGCCTGATTTCTCCAGATGGCATTTGAATTTGAGCGAGGTCTCCTTCAAGTGAAACGAGCTTGATGCTTGTACCTGCGGATCTTCCGAGTTGTCCACCTTTTCCTCTGTGCATTTCAATATTATGAATTGCGAACCCGATTGGAATATTTTTGATAAGTAGGCGAGAGCCTTCTTTGATTTTTGCTTTTTCTGCGCAAAGAACTCTATCTCCGACTGTTATTCCGCTTGGTGCTAAATGGTATCTTTTTTCACCGTCTTTGTAGGTTACAAGCATAATATAGGCGGATCTTCCTGGATCGTATTCGATGCCTACCACTTTGCCTTCAATATTGATTTTGTCGGTTTGTTTGAAATCGATGATTCTATATTTTTTGATATTTCCACCACCTCTGTGCCTAACTGTGATTCTGCCGTAAGAATTTCTTCCAGCATTTTTCTTCCTTCTGACAATGAGTGATTTTTCCGGTCTCGATTTGGTCACTTCTTCAAAGGAAGCTACACTCATGTGTCTTCGGGCCGGTGTTGTGGGTTTAAACTTTTTTACTGCCATTGTATTAAATTATTCAGCTTTAATTTTATTGGTTTTGGTTGTCGTTTTTGTAGAAGCTTTTTTCTCTCCTACTTTGTTTATATCTATAGATTCTCTTCCTACTAGTGTCACTTTTGCAATTTTTTGGAAGTTTCTTTTTGTAAGAACTCTTCCTCTTCCTACAACTCTCACTTTTTTAGGTTGGAGTTGGGTTGTGACGCTTTTAACTTTTTTTCCGTAGATTTGTTCGACCGCTTTTTTTACATCGATTTTTGTAGATGTCCTGTTTATAAGGAAAGAATATACTCCTTTTGTTTGGTCAATTGCGCTTTTTTCGGTAATCAACGGTTTTAATATCACTGTGTATGTTTTCATTGTTTTACTTTATTTTAAGAAAGTGGACGTGAGTTTTTCCACCGAGTCTTTGAGGAAAACGAGTTTTTCGTATTTTCTCAAATCTTCGATATTTAGGTATCCGGGAAGGATTGTCTTTGCGTTTTTGATGTTTCTGGCTGAAAGAATGACTTTCCCGTCTTTCTCAGGGATAACGAAGAGAGCATCTTTTTTTATAGGCAACTTTTTCATCATTTCATTGAAAGATTTTGCAGATGGTTTTTCTGCTTCAAAAGATTCTAAACAGAAAACAGCATTTTGTCTTGCCTTTTCGGAAAGTGCTGAAAAAAGTGCTTGTCTTCTTTGTTTTTTTGGCATCATTTTTGAGAAATTTCTTTCGTTTAATGGGCCAAAAACAACTCCACCACCTTTCCAAAGAGGTGATCTTGATGAACCTTGTCGAGCTCTGCCGGTTCCTTTTTGTCTGTATGGCTTTTTTCCACCACCCGAAACATTTCCTTTCGTTTTTGTGTGAGCGATGTTGTCTCTTGCGTTTGCTTGTTGTCTAACAAGCGCTTGGTGAATCAAGTCGGCATTGAATTTTACTTCGAAAATTTCTTTTGGAAGATCAACTTGCCCCTTGACTTCGCCGGATTGTGTGTATAGGTCTACTTTCATTTTAATTTTTTCTTATTATTACAGTGCTACCATTTGGGCCCGGAACCGGACCGATGAAACAGATTAGATTTTTTGATGGATCGATGTGGGCCACTTTTACTCTTTCAAGTGTTTGGTTTTTAAAACCTGCGTGTCCGGGGAGTTTTTTGCCTTTCTGAACCCTTCCCGGTTTTGCACGGCAACCGATTGAGCCCGGTTCTCTGTGTTGGTGTGAACCGTGAGTCGCAGGACCTCTTGCAAAGCCCCATCTTTTGACTACTCCTTGAAATCCTTTTCCTTTTGTCTTAGCGCTTACCTTTACTTTTTCCACTTCTTTCATCATTTCGAGCGTAATTAGGTCTCCGACTTTGTAATTTCCTTCTTCGCTTTCTTCTATTCTAAACTCTTTTAGGTTTTTGAATTTCTTCGTTTTGGTGGGTTTTTTGAGTTTGTTTAAACCCAAAACAACGGCTGAGTAGCCGTCTTTTGAAACTGTCTTAACTTGTGTGATTTCATTCGGAGCACATTCAACAACCGTAACCGGGAGAACGGTGCCGTCTTCTTTAATCAAACGAGTCATTCCAACTTTTTTGCCAATTAGTCCTGACATAGTATATAGATGTTAATCGCTTTAGTTTACGCGTCCTTTGGTTGATTCGGGTGAACCTTGCAAAGGTGGTTTTTAACAAACAAAAATGTTTATTTGCCGTTGTAAAATACACAGCTTGTATATATGAGTCAAGGGATTTTTTATTCTTTTTTTTGTCTAGAAAAAGATGAAAAAAGAAATTTGGGTAATCGGGAAATTTAAGACTTTGTTGTGGAAATAAAAAATCCTGAAATATGCGTGTGGGGTGTAAGATAATTTATCCTCCATCGATATGTTTGTCGTTTCTAACATGTACGAAACGACAAAGAAAGGTCCATCATGATGGACCTTTCGTATCGATAAGTCGGATAAATTATCTTACACTTCCACACGCTTTCCGTCTGTGTATTCTTATAATTGGCGGGGGAGGTGGGAGCGAGCGGAGCTCGAAGATTATTATGTAATGGAGGGAATTTGGTTTGTCGTTTTTTGGAAGCTTTATGTGTGACGGATTTATTTTTCCTCCTGCGACTATATTTGCCTTCGGCAAAGGCAAAAAATTGCCGAGTCGACAAGTCGGAAAAAAAATATCCGTCCCTTGTATAAACAAAGTCATGTTTTGATTTGAAGATGAGAAGATTTTTAAAATTTATTCTCTATCGATAGTTTTGTCGTTTTTTGGAAGCTTTATGTGTGACGGATTTATTTTTCCTCTTGCGACTATATTTGCCTTCGGCAAAGGCAAAAAATTGCCGAGTCGACAAGTCGGAAAAAAATATCCGTCCCTTGTATAAACAAAGTCATTTTTTTGATTTGAGTATGAGACGATTTTTAAATATTTATTCTCCATCGATAAGTTTGTAGTTTCTAACATGTACGAAACGACAAAGAAAGGTCCATCATGATGGACCTTTCGTATCGATAAGTTGGATAAATATTAATTTCTTGTCTCTTTTCAATTCGTAAAAAAAACTTAGTTTTGGTGTAGCATTTTGATTTCGATTTCTACACCTGCCGGGAGTGATAGATTTGAAAGAGATTCGATTGTCTTTGGTGTTGTTTCCGAAATGTCGATTAGTCTTGCGTGAGTTCTCATTTCAAATTGTTCTCTTGCTGTTTTGTGAACGAAGGTTGATTTGTTTACTGTGAATTTTTCGATTTTTGTGGGTAAGGGGATTGGGCCTGCGACGATTGCGCCTGTTCTTTCAGCTGTTTCGATGATTAGTTTTGATGTCTCATCGATTACTTTGTGGTCGAAGGATTTGATTTTGATTCTGATTTTTTGCTTTGTAGCTGCCATTTATTTTTAGGTTAAATAAAAAAAATTAGCCGGGGACAGTCCTCGGCTTGAAGTGAAAAATAATCAAAAGCGACGGACTGTTTTCGCAATAATTTGCGAAAGCCTGAGCGGTAAAATCACCGGGACAGGTCTTCATAAAGATCTTTTTCGAAGGGATGAAGAATCATCCCTTCTATAAAAAACATTTATGCAATGATTTTTGAAACAACTCCGGCTCCAACTGTTCGGCCTCCTTCACGGATGGCGAATCTTGTACCTTCATCAAGAGCGATTGGGCTTCCGAGAGTGATGTCCATTTTAATATTGTCTCCAGGCATAACCATCTCTGTTCCGGCTGGAAGTTCGACTTCTCCGGTAACGTCTGTGGTTCTGATGTAGAATTGAGGTTTGTATCCTTTGAAGAATGGAGTGTGTCTTCCACCTTCCTCTTTTGTAAGAATATAAAGCTCAGCTTCGAATTTTGTGTGTGGCTTGATTGAGCCAGGTTTTGCCATAACTTGTCCTCTTTCGATTTCTTCTCTTTCAATACCTCTAAGTAGAAGTCCGACATTGTCTCCAGCTTCACCTCTATCAAGTGTTTTTTTGAACATTTCAACACCTGTAACAACAACTTTTCTTGTGTCTTTGATTCCAACGATTTCAACTTCTTCGTTGATTTTAATAACACCTTGTTCAATTTTACCTGTTGCAACTGTTCCTCTTCCTTTAATTGAGAATACATCTTCAACTGGCATAAGGAATGGTTTGTCTAGGTCTCTTTTTGGGTCTGGAACGTATGTGTCTAGAGTTTCCAATAGTTCCAAAATTGGTTTGATTGCCTCTTCGTCATCTAGGTTTTCAAGTGCTTTTAGCGCTGAACCTTTGATTATTGGAGTAGTATCTCCAGGGTATTCGTATTTGTTTAGAAGCTCTCTAACTTCCATTTCTGAAAGTTCTGCGATTTCCGGATCTGCCATATCCATTTTGTTCATGAATACAACGATATGTGGAACGTTTACTTGGTGAGCCAAAAGAATGTGTTCTCTTGTTTGTGGCATTGGACCGTCTGCAGCTGAAACTACAAGGATGGCAGCATCCATTTGAGCTGCACCTGTAATCATGTTTTTGATGTAGTCGGCATGTCCCGGACAGTCTACGTGTGCGTAGTGTCTTTTTGCTGTTTCGTATTCTTGGTGTGAGGTAGCAATTGTAATACCTCTTTCTCTTTCTTCGGGAGCGTTGTCAATTTGGTCGTATGCGACCGCTTTGTTTGATCCTCCCATTTTTTTAGCAGCAACTGTTGTAATTGCGGCTGTAAGGGTTGTCTTACCGTGGTCTACGTGGCCGATTGTACCTACGTTGACGTGTGGCTTGGTCCTTTGAAATACTCCTTCTGCCATATTGGTTTGTTAGATTTTAATATAATATATAAGGTTTTTGCTTGTAAAAAGCGTTCGCATTTTATAGTATAAATTTTTATCTTTCAAGTTTTTTTCTTGAGAGAGGCTAAAAATTATTGGCCTGTCGTTCGTTTTTTTATGATTTCTTCTGATACCGCGTTTGGTACTCTTTCATAATGACCGAATTCCATTGTGTAGTTTCCTCTTCCTTGAGTCATTGAACGAAGGTCAGTGACATATCCGAACATTTCCGAAAGCGGAATATATGCTTTGATAAACTTGACCATGTATCTGTCTCCCGTTTCGTAAATTTTTCCTCTTCTTGAACTGATATTTCCCATAACATCTCCGAAGTAATCATCTGGAACGGTGACTTCTACATTCATGATTGGTTCCATAATAACAGCTCCAGCTTTTTGACATGCATTTTGGAAGGCTAGTGATCCTGCAATTTTGAACGCCATTTCGGACGAGTCAACATCATGGTATGAACCATCGTATACTTCAACTTTGATATCAACCATTGGATAGCCGGCAACGAAACCTTTGGACATGGCTTCTTGAATACCTTTGTCGATAGGGGCGATAAATTCTCTTGGTATTTTTCCTCCGACGACCGAGTTTACAAATTCGTAGCCTTTTCCAGCTTCTTGTGGGAAAACATTTAGAAGTACATGACCATATTGACCTTTACCTCCGGATTGTTTTGCGTATTTTTCTTCTCCTTTAGCTTCGCTTGTGATCGTTTCTCTATAAGCAACTTGAGGAGCTCCAACATTTGTTTCAACTTTAAATTCTCTTCTCATACGATCAACGATGATGTCTAAATGAAGCTCTCCGACACCTCCGATGATTGTTTGTCCTGTTTCTTCATCTGTGTGTACTTTTAGAGTAGGATCTTCAGATGTAAGTCTTTGAAGTGCTAATCCCATTTTTTCTTGATCGGCTTTTGTTTTAGGCTCAATTGCCATGTGGATAACCGGTTCTCTGAAATTTATGGATTCAAGAACAATGTGTTTGTTTACGTCACAAAGAGTATTTCCTGTGGTTGTTTTTTTGAGTCCAACCATAGCGGCGATATCTCCGGCGTGTACTTCTTTAACGTCTTCTCTGTGGTTTGCGTGCATTCGAAGTAGTCGTCCGATTCTTTCTTTTGTGTCTGTTGTTGGATTGTAAACATAAGAACCTGATTCGAGTTTTCCGGAATATACTCTGAAGAATGTAAGGCTTCCGACGAATGGGTCTGTTGCGATTTTGAATGCGAGAGCCGTGAATGGTTCAGAGTCTTCAGCTTTTCTTTCCATTTCTTCGCCTGTTTGAGGGTTTGTTCCTTTTACAGCCGGGATGTCGAGAGGGCTTGGGAGGTATTCGCAAATTGCATCAAGGAGTAATTGAACTCCGATGTTGCTTAAAGCGGCACCGCATAAGATTGGGTAAAGTTTGTTTGAAACAGTGGCTTTTCTGAGTGTCGTTTTAATTTCGTCGATTGAGATTTCTTTTTCTTCAAGGAATTTTTCCATGAGTGCGTCGTCGTGTTCTGCAACTTTTTCCACAAGTTTTGCACGGAATTCTTTTACTTTTTCAACCATGTCTTCCGGAATCGGGATTTCTGTAATTGTTTCACCATTAGAACCTTCGAAATTGAAGGCTTTTTCTGTGATCAAATCAATTACTCCGGTGAATTCGTTTTCTGCTCCAATTGGAAGCTGAATTGCAACTGCATCAGGAGAAAGTCTGTTGTGGATTGAATCAAGGCTCATGTAGAAGTCGCCTCCGGTTTTGTCCATTTTGTTTACAAATCCGAGTCGTGGAACGTGGTATTTGTCGGCTTGTCTCCATACTGTTTCGGATTGTGGTTCTACACCTTGAGCGCCGTCGAAAATTGTGACACCTCCATCAAGAACACGAAGTGATCTTTCTACTTCAACTGTGAAATCCACGTGTCCCGGAGTGTCTATAAGGTTTAGTTTGTATTGGTCTGTGGGGTCGTTTAGCATTTTCCAAAAACATGTGGTGGCGGCTGAAGTGATTGTAATTCCTCTTTCTCTTTCTTGGTCCATCCAGTCCATTTGAGACTCTCCATCGTGAGTTTCTCCGATTTTGTGTGATTTTCCTGTGTAGTAAAGTATTCTTTCTGAAACTGTGGTTTTTCCCGCGTCAATGTGGGCAATAATACCGATGTTTCTCAGTTTGTGTAAGTCTTCAGCCATAATTATTTTGATTAGTTTTTATGCTATAAAATCAGCGGAAAAAGTCCGCTACGGAGGCATTATATAAATAGACCTGCGAAAGTCAATTGAAAGTGGAGAACACGTTTTTTAGTAGCTTTGAAGTTTTGCAATTCTTTCGGACATTGGGGGATGGGTGGACCAGATGCGGGACCAGAGACTTGGCTTCTTCTCCGAGCCTTCGCCGAGGGCGGATGCGCCTTGGAGTTTTAGGAGTTCTTTTGCGTGGTTTTTGTGTCCGTTTGCACTTGGGTCGGCGATGCAGGAGCCTGAAATTGAGGCTTTTTTGTCGAGTACTTCGAGGCGAGCATCCTGCGAAATCTTTTTGAGTGCGGAGACGAGGGCTAGTGGATTATTTGTGAGTTTTGCGGATGTGGCGTCGGCTAGGAATTCCCGTTCACGACTTATTGCAAGCTTTGCAAGTGTTCCAATGAGGGTTCCTATTGTGATAAATAGTAGGCCAATTATGAAAGTGGCTGTGCCAATATTATTTCTATCTGATGAACTTCTGAGAAAACTTGTGCGCCAAAGGGTTTCGCCGATCATTTCAATTGCTCCTACAAATGTGGTTGCGATTAGCATTACTCTTATGTCTCGGTTTAAAATGTGACCGACTTCGTGAGCCATTACGGCTTCTAGTTCGGGTTTGCTGAGTTTTTCAAGAAGGCCTTTTGAGATTGCGACTTTCGCGTTTTTTGGGGAATTGCCTGTAGCGAAGGCGTTTAGACTCATGTCTTGGATAATATAGATTTCGGGGGTTTTGGGGAGACCGGCTGCGATTGATACGTTTTCAACGGATCTGTAAAGGTCGGGGTGGTCGGATTTTTGGATTGGCTTAGCGCCTGCGAAAGCAAGCATTAGTTTGCTTCCTAAAAAATAGCTAAACAATGCCCATATAAAAACTCCGATAAGAACATAAAAGCCGAGGGTTCCCATCATTTCGTTTGCAATTTGGATGGGGGAAAGGCGTGTTTGTGTGTTTGTGAAAAAGGAGGCGATTAGAATTCCGAGATAGGATAGTCCAAGAATTAGAATTGGAAATGCGGTAAAAAGGAAAATTGTGCGTATGCGATTTGAGCTTATTTGATCGTGTAGTGATATTGGGGTGTTTTTCATATTTGTGTGTCTTTAAAATTTAATTTTTGTAGGGTTTTTAGCTTGTTCTTTTTCAGAGGCTTCTATTTCAAAAAATTCGGATTTTTGGAATTTGAAAATGCTTGCGATGATGTTTGTGGGGATACTTTCTATGGCTGTGTTGAAACTATTTACAGCGCCATTGTAGAATCTTCGTGAGGCGGATAATTTATCTTCAGTGTCGGAGAGTTCTTGTTGGAGGTGTAAGAAATTTTGGTCGGCTTTGAGGGCGGGGTAGTTTTCTGCAACTGCGAAAAGAGATTTGAGTGTATCCGAGATTTCGTTTTCGGCTTTGGCTTTTTCGTGGATATTGCTTGAACTCATCGCCTGTGTGCGAGCTTTTGTGATGTTTTCGAAAGTTTCTTTTTCGTGTTTTGCGTAGCCCTTAACCGTGTTTACAAGGTTGGGGATTAGATCGTAGCGACGTTTTAGCTGAACTTCGATGCCGGAATATGATTCTTTTACTGTGTTTTTTTTGCTTATGAGTGAGTTGTAGAGAAAAATCGGGGTGATGATTACTGCGAGTCCGATAATGATTAGTGCGATTTCCATTTTGTGCGGGGTTATTTTTTGTTTGAATCGTAAATGGCAAAGCCTGCGAAAATTGCGATAATGATGATTATTCCTAAAAGTCCGAGTGATATCATTTTGTTTGCAAATTTAGTGTGGGCAAATTTTAGCTTAAAAATTGGGGGAAGGGAAGAGGGCTATTAGAAAATTTCTTTTTGAATCAAAGACTTTTCAGTTTTTTTAAGATAATTGAAGTATGCTTCGTCTTGGTAATACCGTGGATAAAATAATTCAAGATCAATAGGTTTTGTTTCTTGAAAATAATTTGTGAATTCAAATCGTATTTTAAAATTATGTTTTGTGTGCCTATAGCAGCTTAACAATAATGATAATCTTAATTGATCTTTTAGTTTTAAAGATTCAGAAGTAGAGATTGGTACTTCGTAATTTTTTTTTGTTTGTTCTAGAAGAGCAGGATATCTAAAACTTGTTTCTAAATGTCCTCCACCTAGTTCTCCTTCACATAAACAAATTCTTAATTTGAAGGGGATGTTTTGTTTTTTTTTGTTAGCGGTGAATTTTAATATTCCGATTATGTAAACATATTTGGGAGGGTTGTTGTCCCAGGGGTCAATTAATGGTTGTTTTATTGTGTTTAGGTGGAAGTCAAGGATTTCCTTGAATAGGTTTATTCTTTCTGACTGAATAATGTCTGGAATATTTTTTTTATAATTAAAGGTGCTGGGAAATGATGTGATAGATTCAGTATTAGTAATATTGAAATGAAGGGAGGCATTAGAAACTTTTTCCCAGCCTTCGTTATGGATTGTCAGTTCGTATTTGATGTAGTCTTCGGAGAATAGAATGAGTGGCTTATTGATTGGTTTACTTTCTTTTACCAATAAGATTATCTTCTTTAATGTAAATGCATTATTCGTATTATTGTTTATCTTAATATCTAAAGTGGGAAATTGAATTCCTATTCTAAAGACATTTGTTTGTCCTAAATAGTTTATAATTTTTTTATTTACTAAATCTGAAAAGTATTGTGTATATGGGGTAATTTTGATTAAGTCGATTTTTTTCTGGATTTTGTAGTTTAAATCAAAATTTTTGTTTAGGTTGTATCTGCCGATGTTTTGGTTATCAATATTTTTCACATTGATATCGATGTCTATCTCTTCAGGGATTGTTTTAATTTCTTTCTGTAAAATTTCCAGGATGGAGTTTCTTTGTTCATGTGATAAAGAGGGAAGTCGTTTTTTAATCTCTTTAATAGAAAGAATGTCGTTTTCTGTGTTAAAGTTGTGATAAGGTTTGAGTTTATTATTTTGAAGAGTTTTTTTTAAGCTATCAGCGGTTTTTTTGAGAATAAAAAATTTAATACCGAGAGGGAATGTGTCTTTATGCTTTTCCATAAAACCAATTGAATCAGTTTTAAATTTTTTGAAGTCAACTCTTGAAGTAACAGAAAAAGCAATTTTGTTTGTACGATCACCCAAGTCGATATGTGGAAAATTTGGCTTGGAGTCATTAAGATTTTTAAGGTTTAGGTTGAATATTATATTTAATAATTGTCGAGATAGATTTTCAGAGTCCTTGTTTATGTCGAAATAGGAATTGCTGTTGTGTGATTCAACTTGCGTGATCCATTCGTCAAGGTATCTTGATATTTGTTTTATTTGATCGCTACTTATAAGTGAAATTTTTGGCATTATTATTTGGTAATTTGGTAAATTGGTCCGTTTTCTTGGCCATAGTATAAAATGCTGGGTTGTGATTTATATCTAATATAAAAACTTTCTTCTGGTGTCGCTTGGCAATCATTTGTTAAAATCCACCATTTTTTATCTTCGCTTATTTTATCTTCTCTTATTGTTGGTCTTGATTGTGTACAAAAAGTTCCGATTATGGGTGGTTTCCCTGAAGGTCCATGAGTCACTGTTAAACTATATTTTTGATCTCCGTATTCTTGCTTAATACCTACTTTTTCGATTTCTTCGTATGGTATAGCGATAATGAAGGGATACCATCTTCCTTGTTTTGGGCGTACTTCGATTATGTCGTTGCCTTGATTTTTGTAGTTTTCGTATATTTTGTAATAAAAATTTTCTTCTTCGGGTATTGGTGGTTCTATTCCATATAAATTTACTTCTTCGGGAGTCGTGATTAATGTTTCTATTTTGCCACCACGATTATCAATATCATTCTGTATTGAGATTTTTTTTGCTGAAATGTCTTCAAAAAGATTTTTTATTGTTAAGGGAATATTAAAAATTAAGTGCAAAATGCCTAATACCGTGAGTAAGCTGGCTGCTGTAATTTTTTTAAAATGCTTTTTTAATGTTTGTTTGATTTGCATTGTTATTTTTATTTATTATCACTCGATAGTTTAGAGTGCCAATTTTTGGTTTTCAAGAATATATATAAAAAGTGGCTTGATTGTTTTTGTCAATTGTTTCTAATTCGAGATTTTTATCGTTGTGCGAAAGAGTGGTAAATAATTTTGGAATAAAAAAAGCCCCTTTTGTGGAGGGGCTTTTTGATGTTTTTTGAGGTCTAGTATTTTGCAAAGTGGGCGAAGGCGCGATTTGCCTGGGCCATTTTGTGGGTGTCTTCTTTTTTTCTGATTGAAGATCCTGTTTCGTTTGATGCGTCGATGATTTCTGTGGCTAGGCTTTGTGCCATGTTTACACCTTTCTTTCCTCTTGCGGCTGATAAAATCCATCTGAAGGCAAGTGTGAGTTGGCGAGCAGGTGGAACTTCTCTTGGAACCTGATAAACAGCGCCTCCGATTCTTTTGGCTTTAACTTCCATTTGAGGCTTGATGTTTGTGATTGCAAGTTCGAAAAGTTTTTCAGGATCGGATGAAGATTTTTTGCTGACTATTTTCATTGTGTCGTCAAAGATTTTTCTGGCAATTGATTTTTTGCCATCTTTCATTAGACAATTAATAAACTTTTCCTGCATTGGAGAGGAATTCTCCGGAATAAATTTTTTAATTTTAGATTTGTTCATGATTTGGTTATGTTATTTTCCCTTTTTTGTGCCATATTTCGATCTGCTTTTTTTGCGTCCGTTTACACCTGTGGTGTCGAGGTTTCCTCTAACGATGTGGTATCTGATACCCGGCAAGTCTTTTACACGGCCTCCTCTAATTAGAACGATCGAGTGCTCTTGTAAATTGTGTCCTTCTCCCGGGATGTATGCGTTGACTTCCATTCCGTTTGTGAGTTTCACTTTTGCGATTTTTCGAAGAGCTGAGTTTGGTTTTTTAGGAGTCATTGTAGTAACTTTTGTGCAAACACCTCTTTTTTGAGGGCTTCCCAAACTTGTTGCTCTGTTTTTTAGAGTGTTAAAGCCGAATTGCAGTGCCGGTGCCTTGGATTTTCTCTTTGGCGTCTTCCTTTCGCGCTTTATTAATTGATTAATCGTTGGCATAATAAGATTATTTTATTAAGTGGGCTTAAATTATAGTAAGTTTTTTTAAATTGCAAGAGAAATTGGGAGTAATCGATGAAAATTCGAATTTTTTTATTTTTAATGATATAGATTTTGGATATAAAATTTATCCTCTATTGATTGGTTTGTTTGTTTTTTGACTTAAGTCGGGGAAGATAAATTTTTTCTCCTGCGACCGTTTGCCTTATGGCAAAGGCAATAAATTGCCTTGTAGACACTTTTAAAAAACATATCTTCCCCTTGCGAACATTGACGACAAAGAGAGTGAGGGTGGTGGGGTGAGCGGAGCTCAAAAAGGATTTTGTAATGTTTTAGAGGATTTGATGAATTATTTAGTTTTTTTGTTTGTCGGTTTTTTGACTTAAGTTGGGGAAGATAAATTTTTTCTCCTGCGACCGTTTGCCTTATGGCAAAGGCAATAAATTGCCTTTGCGACACGTCGAAAAAACATATCTTCCCCTTGCGAAAATTGACGATAAAGAGAGTGGAGGGGGTGATCTAAAAGGGTGGGGTGTGAATTGTGATTAAAAAGGGCCGGTCGCGAGAATCGCGACCGGCCCTTTTACTTGTATTCGTTATCCCTTTAAATCAATGGTGCTCTTTCTTCGAATTTTTTCACTTCTTCGTCTTCCATTTCGACGTCTTCGATTAGGTGTTTTCGACCTTCGACCATGGCGTCCAAATCGGCTTTGTGTTTCTTTCGGTATGTTTCGCCGGCAGGGATTAATTTACCGATGATTACATTTTCTTTAAGTCCTTCGAGTTTGTCGATTTTGTTTGTGGTGGATGCTTCGACAAGTACACGGATTGTTTCCTGGAAGGATGCAGCTGAAAGCCATGAATTCGTACTCAGAGAAATTCTTGAAAGTCCGAGAAGTAGGCGTTCGCCTGTTGCAATCGCTTTGCCTTCTCCTTTCAGTCTTTCGTTTGCGTTGTTGTAAGTAATTACATCAATGATTTCGCCCGGTAGGTAATCGCTGTCTCCGCCATCGATGATTCTCACTTTGGAAAGCATTTGTTTTGCAATGATTTCGACATGCTTGTCATTGATAGACTGACCTTGTGATTCGTAAATTTTCTGCACTTCGTTTACAAGATATTTTCCAACAGCATAAATTCCGTTGTGGTACATGAGTTGTTTTAAATCCATGTGTCCGTTTGTGAGGGGCTGTCCTTTTATCACCATTTCGCCACTTTTCACCACAATAGTTCTGCCAACCGGAATTTGATATGTCTTTGTGACCGGTCCTGTGGATTTCACCATAATGTATCCGGCTGTGATTTCTTTCACCTTGCCTTCCGTGATCGCTTTGATCGCAGTTTTTTGTTCATCTGATCTTGCGAGTGTCATTTTTGGCTTAATCACTGCGCCTTCTTTTACAACCGGCAACATATCACCGACAAGTTCGTATTTTGTTTCAATCGCTTCAAGGGATGTGACTTCGATTTCGTTTATCTTTGATTTTTGTCGAACTTTTACTTTTCCTTCAATTTCGGCGATTATTGCAGGGCTTTTTGGAGTTCGTGCTTCAAATAGTTCTTCAACACGTGTAAGACCTTGTGTGATATCTCCACCTTCTTGAGCAACACCTCCGGAGTGGAAGGTTCTCATGGTAAGCTGAGTACCAGGTTCACCGATGGATTGAGCAGCTATAATACCAACCGCAACACCAAGATTTACCGGCTTATTTGTACCAAGGTCCTTACCATAACAAGTGGCGCATATTCCGTTTTCAGTGTGGCAGGTCATCACGGATCTGAGCTTTACCTCTTCTACGCCGTGTTCGTTGAACATTTTTATTGTTTCTTTTTCAATAATATTGCCCGCTTTTTCAAGGATTTCTCCTGTTTTTGGATCTATTACATCTTCTCCAAGTGATCTTCCGTATATTTTGGATTCGAATTTCTCTTCTCCTGTATCGGGATTTGCTTTTGAAACTGTATGGTATTCAGTAGATCCGCAATCAAGCTCTTTAATTACAAGATCCTGACAAGCATCAACAAGTCTTCTTGTGAGGTAACCTGCTTCAGCTGTGTTTAGAGCGGTATCGGATTTTCCTTTTCTTCCTCCGTGAGTAGCCGTGAAGTATTCCAAAATTGTAAATCCTTCTTTTAGGTTTGATTTAATGGGAAGTTCGATTGTTTTACCTGCGGGATTTGCAACAAGTCCTTTCATTCCAGCCATCTGTGTAACTTGTCCCCAGTTTCCTCTAGCTCCGGAGTCCACCAAGTAATAGATATTATTATCTTCTTCGATACAGTTGATCATCATATTCGTAACTTCCGTTTTTGTAGAGGACCAAACTTTAATGGTATGAAGATATCTTTCGTCGTCAGTGATAAGACCTTTCCAGTATTGACTGTTTATTTGACTAATCAATTCTGAAGCTTCCTCGATTTTTTCTTTTTTGGCTTTTGGAATAATCATATCCGCTTGTGAAATCGATAGACCTGATTGTGTGGCGAATTTGTATCCCATAGCTTTTAGATTGTCTGAAAGGATAGCTGTGGCTTTTTCTCCGAAGTGCTTGAAACAGTCGCTTACGAGAGATGTGATATCCTTTTTCTTCATTATTTGATTGTAGAATTTCATTCCTTGAGGAAGCGCATTGTTGAAAATGATTCTTCCTATTGTTGTTTCAAGGATTTCTCCGTTTAATCGGTATTTGATTGGGGATTGGAGGTGAACATGTCCGGATTGATATGCGAACATTGCCTCTTCTCTGGTGGCGAAAGCCATTCCTTCGCCTTTTAAGCCTTTTGTGAGCTTTGTGAGATAGTAGCATCCCAAAACGATATCCTGTGTAGGAGTGATAATAGGCGTACCTGTGGAAGGTTTAAGCATGTTTTTAGCGGAAAGCATAATTTCTCTCGCTTCTTTTTGTGCGGAATCTGAAAGCGGTACATGTATAGCCATTTGGTCTCCATCAAAGTCCGCATTGTACGCAGTACAAACGAGCGGGTGAATTTGAATTGCTTTTCCTTCGATAAGAATCGGTTGGAAAGCTTGAATACCAAGTCTGTGAAGAGTTGGAGCACGATTTAGCAGAACATGGTATTTGTTTGTGATTTCTTCGAGAATATCCCAAACTTCTTTTCTTGATGTTTGGATGAGCTTTTCGGCCATTTTGATGTTGTGTGCAAAACCGTCTCTGATTAGTCGTCCGATAATAAAGGGCTTGAAAAGTTCAACGGCCATCAGTTTCGGAATACCACATTGGTTGAGCTTTAGTTTTGGTCCTACAACGATAACAGAACGGCCCGAGTAGTCGACACGTTTTCCAAGAAGATTTTGTCTGAATCGTCCTTGTTTTCCTTTAAGCATATCCGAGAGAGAGCGAAGTTTTCGTTTTTCTCCGGCATTGAAGGCTGTGCGGCCTTGTCTTGTGGAATTGTTTAATAGTGTATCTACGGCTTCCTGAAGCATTCTTTTTTCGTTTCTGCAGATTACTTCCGGTGCTCCGATCGACATAAGGCGCTTTAGACGATTGTTTCTATTGATAACTCTTCTATAAAGATCGTTTAGATCCGAAGCGGCGAATCTTCCTCCATCGAGCTGAACCATAGGTCTAAGATCCGGTGGAATAACAGGAAGAACTGTCATTATAAACCATTCGGGCTTTATGTTTGCTTTTAAAAGGTGGCCGATGAGTTTGATTCGTTTGATGATTTTTTTGTGTTTTTGGCCGTTTGCTTTTTTTGCTTTTTCCTTGAGCTCCTCGATAAGTTTTTCAAGGTCAATGTTTGCAATGATTTCTCTAACGGTTTCGGCACCAGTGCCGGCTTTGAAAATGTGTCCGAATTTCATCGAAATGTCTCTGTATTCAAGCTCGCTGTAGATTTGTCCAATTTTGAGTTTTTCAAGGGCCTCTTTTGTGGATGAATGGTTGAATTCGAGGTCTTCGATTTTTTTTGTGAATTCGTTTTCAAGGGCTACTTCTTCTTCTTTTCTTGCGCTTGCGTTTTCGATGTTTTCGCTGTCGAGAAGTCGTCTTTTGAACTCTTCCTGAAATTGTCTTTTAATATTTTTATATTCGCCGTGAAGTGCTTTTAGGGCTTCTTCTTTGCCTGCTTGGTCTACTTGTGAAACGATATATGAGGCAAAGTAAACGACTTGTTCAAGCGCTTTAATTGGTAAATCGAGAAGAAGGCCAATACGGCTTGGTGTAGATCTTAAATACCAGATGTGCGCTACCGGAACGGCTAATTTGATGTGGCCCATTCTTTCTCTTCGAACCTGTGAACGAGTGACTTCAACGCCGCATTTCTCACAAACAACGCCTTTGTATCTGATTCTTTTGTATTTTCCGCAATAACATTCCCAGTTTTTTGTGGGGCCGAAAATTTTCTCGCAGAAAAGTCCATCTCTTTCGGGTTTTTGTGTTCGGTAATTTATTGTTTCAGGTTTCTTTACTTCACCGTGCGACCAGTCCAGTATTTCCTCCGGAGAGGCTACAGACACTCCAATAGAGTTGAATATTTGCTCTTGTTGTGTGTCTTTCGGATTTTGATTATGCATATTTTGAATGTTTTAAATTTTCGAAATTTTTTAAAGCCCAAGATCCTTATCTACGAGACTTTGACCTTCATTTTCTTCATTTTCTTTCTCCGGTTCCTGAGTCTTTGCTTCGTCTACTTTTTCCGCTTCCTGGTGTTTTTCTTCAGGTTCTTTTACAGACTCTTCCGGTTTTGCTTCAAAGGATTCTTCTTCTCCGTAAAATGGTGGCTCTGCCATAGTTTCCGGAACATAGTCTTCTTCGCTACCTTTTTTTTCGAGCATAACCATATCCTGAACTACGATTTCAGTTTTGAATTTTCTTTGTCCGTCTTTGTCCCAGTTTCTTGTTTTTAGGTAACCCTCGATGTAGACAAGGCGGCCTTTTTTTAAGTGACTTGAACAGATTTCAGCAAGACGAGCCCAAGCTACGCATTCGTGGAATTCAGCGGAGTTCTTTTTTTCGCCATCTTTCGTTATCCATTCGCGGTTTGTGGCGATTCCGAATGTGGTGACTGTTTGTCCGTTTGGGGTAGATCTCATTTCGGGGTCTCTTGTGAGGTTTCCGATGATTATTACTTTATTTATTGATCTCATTTAAGTGTTGGTTAGTAGTGTTTTTCGATTATTCTAGTGGCTCTTCTTCCTCTTTAATCGGAAGTAGATCTTCTTCGAGTGTGTCGCCGCTTTCCTCAACGATTTTTTCTTCAATTTCGAGATTTATCGGGGTTTCGTTTTCAAACGATTCCTCTAAAATTTCGTCTTTTTCCATCTCGTCGCCGAGTTTTTCAATTTGCATCAGTTTGACTGAAAGACCGAGTGATTGAAGCTCTTTAACAAGAACATTGAATGATTGAGGCACTCTCGGGCGTTTGATTCCTTCGCCTTTAACGATTGATTCGTAGGCCTTGGATCTTCCGTAAGTATCATCGGATTTGATTGTGAGCATTTCCTGAAGAGTATGAGCTGCGCCATAGGCTTCGAGTGCCCACACCTCCATTTCTCCAAATCTCTGTCCTCCGTGTTGGGCTTTTCCTCCAAGCGGCTGTTGTGTGACAAGAGAATATGGACCAACCGACCTGGCGTGGATTTTGTCTTCAACCAAGTGGCTTAATTTAAGCATATATGTTGTACCGACGGTGACCGGTCTGTCGAAAGCGTCTCCGGTTTTTCCGTTGTAAAGAATTGATTTTCCGTTTGTGGGAAGACCTTCTTCTTTAAGTGCGTTTTCGATTTGCTCAGTTGTGATTCCGTTTAATGGGGGAGTGGCAATCGTAATTCCTCTTTTTGATGCGGCCCATCCAAGGTGAGTTTCAAGGATTTGTCCGATGTTCATACGAGAAATTACACCGAGCGGATTTAGAACGATATCAACCGGTGTGCCATCGGGTAGGAAAGGCATATCTTCACGAGGAACAACGATTGAAACGATACCTTTGTTTCCGTGACGACCGGCCATTTTATCACCTACTTGGATTTTTCTGGTCTGAGCAACGTTGACTTTGATTTGTTTCAAAATACCTGTGGGGAGCTCGTCGCCGGCTTCTTTTGTAAATATTTGAACGCCGATGACTTTTCCTCCTTTACCTCCGGGGAGGCGAAGCGATGAGTCTTTTACATCTCTGGCTTTTTCACCGAAGATTGCTCTAAGTAGGCGTTCTTCTGCGGTGAGTTCTGTTTCTCCTTTTGGTGTGATTTTTCCAACGAGGATATCTCCATCGTGAACTGTGGCACCGATTCTAACGATACCGTCGGCATCGAGGTCTTTGAGTTTTGCTTCGGATACATTCGGGATGTCTTTCGTGATTACCTCAGGGCCGAGTTTTGTTTCTCTAACGTCAAGTGTGAATGTTTCGATGTGGATTGAGTCGTAGATTCCTTTTCTTACTATATTGTCCGAAAGAACGATGGCATCTTCGTAGTTGTAGCCTTCCCAAGCCATGTATGCGACTGTGATGTTTTTACCGAGAGCGAGCTCTCCGTTTTGTGTAGCCGGTCCGTCCGCGAGAAGTGTGCCTTTGACGACTTTATCGCCTTTTTTCACTCTTACTCTTTGGTGAATACAAGTGCCTTGGTTTGATCTTTCGTAATTTGTGATTTTGTAATTTATTTTTCTACCGTTGTCATAGATTACGGTGACAAGTTCGGCATCAACATAAGAAACTGTGCCCGGTCCTGCGGCAAGAATTACTTGTCCGGAGGATTTGGCTGCGATTTCTTCGATACCCGTTCCCACAACCGGAGCGTCCGGATTGAGAAGTGAAACAGCTTGTCTCTGCATGTTTGTACCCATGGATGCACGAGTGTTATCGTCGTGTTCCACGAATGGAATAAGCGCCGTTGTGATTGAAAGAATTTGTTTTGGCGATACATCTATGTGGGTAAGGTCGTTTACATGTGCGAGATAAGGTTCGCCGGTTTTTCTTGTTGAAATTCGTTTTTCAAGAAATTGACCGACCTCATCGATTTTGGAATTTGCCTGTGCGATGATGAATTCTTTTTCCTCATCGGCATCGTAATATTCGATTTTATCTGTGAGATAACATCTTACCTTGATTTCGTTTAAGTCTTTGACTTTTACGAGTTCTTCCGCGGCTTTCTCGTCGATTTTGTCGCCGGCTTCAATGATTGTTTTTCCTCTTGCGCTTTCGATTGTTTCTCTTGAAATATGTCCGACACCGTCTTTCCCATTGTTTTTGACGCTGTGTGCGAGTGTTCTAAACGGAGTTTCGATGAATCCGTATTCGTTTATCTTTGCATAAGTGGCAAGGTGGATAACAAGACCGATATTTGGTCCTTCCGGAGTGGCTACAGGACAGATTCTTCCATAATGAGATTCGTGTACATCACGAACATCAAACGATGCTCTTTCTCGAGATAGACCTCCCGGACCCATTGCGGAGAGTCTTCTTTTGTGCTCGAGCTCGGCAAGGGGATTTGTTTGATCCATGAATTGCGAGAGCTGAGAACTTGCGAAGAATTCTCTTAGGGCTGCGGTGATTGGTCTGGAGTTGATGAGTTGTGTTGGGGTGACGGTCTCAAGATCCATAACGGTCATTCTGTCTTTTGCGATACGGTCGGTTCGAAGAAGACCCACTCTGAATTTGTTTTGTACAAGTTCTCCAACAGCTCTAACTCTTCTGTTTGCCAAGTGATCGATATCATCTGGTCTCTCTAGCCCGTTGTTCATTCTAAGCAAGTGCTTGACGATGATTGTAAGGTCGTTTACTTGAAGTGTGTGATATTTCTTTTTGTTCGGTGTGTCGAGCTTGAATTTTTTATTGAGTTTGTAGCGTGCAACAGGGCCCATGTCGTATTTTCTGTAGTCGAAGAACATTCCGTCGATGAGCTGTTTTGCATTTTCAGGAGTTGCAAGGTCGCCGGGTCTGATTTTTTTGTATATTTGTTGATACGCTTCTCCAACAGTCTTTGCGTTGTCTTTTTCGAGGGTATTTAAAATGTAATCGTGTTCTATATCGAGGATTTCGTTTTTAAAAAGGTCTAAGATGTCTTTATCTTCGGAAAAACCGACAACTCTAAGAAGGGAAGTTAATGGGATTTTTCTTTTTCTGTCGATTTTGACATTGATGATGCCTTTTTTGTCGGTCTCTATTTCAAGCCATGCGCCTCTTTTTGGGATGATTTTTGCGCAGTACATTCCTCTTGCTGCAGGATTTTCAGAGAAAAACACGCCGGGAGCTCTTACAATTTGGCTTACTACAACTCTTTCGATGCCATTTATAATGAAGGTGCCTTTGTCTGTCATTAGCGGGATGTTTCCGAGGAATACATCTTGTTCTTTGATTTCTCCTGTGCCCTTATTGATGAGCTGAACATGGACTTTAAGGGGAGCTTCGTATGTGATGTTTTTTCTTCTTGAAATTTCGGCGTCGTATTTTGGCTCTTCAACGGCGTGATCAAGGAAGTGAAGCTCGAGTTTTTTCCCCGAGAAATCAACGATAGGCGAGATTTCATCGAGAAGTTCTCTTACTCCTTCGGTAATGAATTTTTCGTAAGAATCGAGTTGAACCTCTATAAGTTCGGGGATCTGAACTTTTTTATCGATTTGTTTTGTGAGATAGGTCCTTTTTGAATTTAGAACGATTGAATTTTCTCTTTTGATTGTTTCGATTTTTTTGGGAATTTCTTTGAGTACTTTTTCTTTTTTTGGAACTTTTTTAATAGGTTTTTCGATTTTCGCTTCGGGTTTTTTTGTGATTTTTTCCTCTTTTTTCGGAATAATGATTGTCGGCTTTTTCATAGGCTTTTTTTCTGGAGCCTCTTTTTTAGCTTCAGGTTTTTTCGTCGTTTTTTTCGGCATAGCTTTTAAATTCTTCAGCGCGATTTTCGGTGCTGTTTTTTTTGCAACTTTCATAGGCTTTTTTTGTGTATTGGCCTTTTTTACGGGTTTTAAAGTTTTTTTAATCGGCTTTTTTTCGGGAGATTTTTTAGCTTTTGCCTTGATATTTTTGTTTTTTGAAGCTGGTTTTAGCTTCTTTTTTTCGACTTTTTTAGTCATAAAAGAAAATGGTCAAGGGATTTATAAGTAGCTTAAGCAAGCGATTTTTCGCTTAAACGCCATAGTCCTCAACTCTTCGCGATTTATGACATAGTTGTTTTAATTTTACTTGAAACAGGGAGTGTGTCAACTTTTTTTATTTTTCCAGAGGTGGAATGTTTATTTCTGTGTTTTGTCCGAGCATTTCGTTTTTCAAATCTTCAGCACTTAAATTTTCAATAACGGTTTTGGCCATTTCTTTACCTCTGGCTTTTGATGCTTCTTTTTGTGAAAGTTCGGGGGTGGGAGTTTTTTCTGCGCTTAGGGTTGGTTCGTTGGGTTCCATATCATTTATTGCATATTCTCCTAAAGCTTTACCTCTAAGATAACCTTCCGTTCTTTCAAGAATGTTTGTGATCTCAGTTAGTGCTCGTTCCGTTTTTTCGGTGTTGAGATTTTCTTTGTTTAGGTTTTTTTCGATGTATGTAAGCGCTCTGTCTATGTCGTGTTTTAGCTTGTTCGCTTTGGGAAGGTCTATTCCTTGCAGTTCCTTTTGTGTGTTTTCAAGTAGGGTTTTGTTTTGTTGCAAAGCTTCTTTGTATTGTTCTTGTGTGCTTTTTTCAACAGATTCCACCTTTTGTGATAATTCAGGCCTTTCGGAAGGAGCGTTTTGGAAGATTAAGTAGTGTTCTTTAAACATATTTTTTGTTTTAAATGATTCTTGGTATTATATCATTTTTGGGTTTGCTGTGCAAATTCTTTATTGTTTTTTTTGGATTTGCGTTGATATAGTAATTGTATTTGACAAATTTTGCGTTTTGGTTTTTAATATAATACATTTTAATTTATTACTTTGGGTAACATTGAAAGGCGATATAGTGAGTTTGATGGTAGTGGTCGGTCTTTTTGTTTAGAGAAAACGCATGTTTCGGCATTGGTTTTTTGTTTTGCTTTGGCGTTGAGTTCGGTTGTGAATGAGATGGAGGGAATGGCTCAGGAAAACGTGTCCGGAGATGTTGTTTTGGATTCGGCGGGAATATTTTTGAAGACTGATAACGGTTTTTTCGGACAGGGGTATTTGGTGCTTGATGAAGTGGATGGAGAGGAGAAACTTCGAATATACACTATCGGACATGTTATCTCAGAGGCTCGGGAGCATATTTTTGTGACTGTTCCGGGAGTAAAGGATGGGGCTAAAGTGGATAAATTGGATTTTTCTTGTGTTGAAGAGGATTATTCTTTGGATTTGAGTTTATCAGACGAGAAGATCGGTGATTTGGGAGGTGACTCGGCTTGTTTTTATGAATTTACGAGGAACAGTTCAAAGCGTATTTTAGACAGTGATAATTTGAAACCTTTTGTGAGGCTTAGGGATCATGAGGACTTGAAGGTTGGGGCTTATATTGCGTTTCCAAACGCTTATGGCAAGGCATTTTCTTTAATGCGAATTATTGAAATCGATGATGTGTATTTGACGGTTGAAGCTGTTCGGGAAGTGTCCGATTTGGGAGAAGATTTTTTTTATGGAACAATTTGTAACGGAAGAAGCGGTGGGCCTGCGATTTTGGTTTCATTTTTGAATGATGAGGATGTTTCTTTGTTTAAGCCGGTTATAAGTGATGGCTTAAATGTTGTTGTAGGGGAAATTGAGATGGGAATGGAGGGGGAGGGGTTTGATGATCCTAAGACGGGTTTGGAATGTTTTATAAAAGGGAAAATTCGCAGACCGGTGAAATAGGTGAAAGTAGACTTTGAGAGGTTTTTGATTTATGAAGAATTTGTGATTTGGGAGGTTTTTTTTGAAAAAGAAAGGAAGTCAAATAATTTCGGCTTCCTTTCTTTTAAATTTTTATTTATTTTAGTTTTCTAAAGCTAGCTTGAGCTTTTGCAAGTCTTTCTTCAGCCTTCTCAAGGTCTCCTTCAAGTTCTTCGCTAGTAAGTGCTGCGGCTTTTTCTTTGAGGTGTTTTGATTCGCTTGTGATTTCTTCTCCTGTAACAGGTGCGACTTCATGGCTTCCCATGTCTTCGGGGTTGTTCATAATTATTCGGTTTTCTTTAAACATTTTTGTTTTGGTTAAATTGTTTTTGTTTTATCGTATTATACTATGTTTTGCATTATTTGTAAATGATTTCAAGCTTTATTGTTCTGAAAAGAGCGCTTGGATTTAGAAGTTTTTTAATAATCGTTTTGGTTTTTATTTGCTGATTGCCTTGATGGGGGAGATTTTTCCGGCTTTTAGGGCGGGGTAGTAGGCGGAGAGGAGTGCAATTATGGTGCCGAAGAGGATTACCGTTGTGAAGGTTTTGAGGTTTAGGACTATGAATGTGTCTGGGATTATATCCAGATTTGTGAATGTGTTTGAAATGTAGGTGTTGGTGAGGGTCGAAATGAGGCTTCCGAGAATTGTTCCGAAAACGGATCCTACAAACCCGATTAAGCCGGCTTCAATTAGAATCAAGTGGCGGATGTGTTTTTTTCTTGCGCCGAGGGCTCTGTATAGGCCGAGTTCTTTGATTCGTTCCGCAATTTGGGCGAGAAAGGTGGCGATGATTGCCAGTGAGGATGTGAGAAGAATTATTAGGCTTATTGCGCTTAAGGCGTAAGTGAGATAGTCGAATTTTGCGCTAACGGTCTTCATGTCTTCGAGCAGGTATTTTGCGAAGAAGTTTAATTCTTGCACTTTTTCGGCGATCTTTGGTGTATCTTCGGGTGAATTTGCCATAAGGTGAACTTGCAGAAACTTATCTTCTTTGTCGCTTGAATATTTTTGGTTTAAGTCGTGGAGGATTTGTGGGGGAATTGTGGCTCCGATCAGGTTTACTTTGTCGGAAAATCCAACAACTTTGAATTTGATTTGGTCTTTTTTCTTTTGGAGTCCCGGGAAAAATGTGGAATAGCCCGGATACATTGTGATCTCTTTTCCGACAAGCGAACTCTCCGATACGGTGGGAAGGCCTTGTGGAACCGCTATTGTGAGGTTGTATATATCGAGAAGTTTGCCGGAAATTATTGCCGGGTATGGTTCACTTGTTGTCTTCCAGGCGTCTTTGATTTTGATGTCGTTGATCAGATAGCCTTCGTCGAGGCCGAAAAGCATGGCGTCCGTGATAAGAGAAAAGCCCATAATATCGGCTTCAAGGGATGTGATTGAGTTGAACTGGGTTTCGGGATAGGAGGCATCGATACCTTCGATGTTCGATATTTTTTCGAGGTCGGTTTTTGTGATTCGTTTTTCGGTGATGGCTTTGAAAATCGCCAGAGTTTTTGAGTTTTCGACTTTCGGGCGAACGGTGATTTCGTTTAAAGATTTATTTTTCTCCATCTCTTCAAATGTGGCCTTCTTGATGCCCTCCGAAAGGCCCATAAAGATGAGCATGCTCATTGTGCCGATTGTGACGGCAAGGGTGATTAGGAAGGTGCGGAATTTTCTTTGACGAATGTTTTTTATTGAGAGGATGAGCATGGGGGAAATTTTTGGTTATTTTTCTACTATTGAGGTGTTGGTTTTTAAGTTTATTTGTCTACTTTTCGAATGCAGTGAGCTACACTTCGTTTCGCTCAGTGCAGTGTGCTTCGTTTCACTTCGCACAGTTCCATCTTTTATCTTGATTACTCGTGCCGCTTTTTCGGCGATGGCTTGGTCGTGGGTGGCTATTATCAGGGTCGTTTTGTGTGTTTGGTGGAGTTCTTTTAGAAGGTCGAGGATTGTAGCTCCGGTGGTGGTGTCTAGATTGCCGGTTGGTTCGTCCGCGACAAGGATTCTTGGTGAATTGATGAGCGCTCTTGCGATTGCGACTCGTTGTTTTTGGCCGCCGGAAAGTTCTTTTATTTTTGAGTCTATTTTTGCGAGAAGACCTACTTCGTTTAAGAGTTTTTTTGCTTTTTCTTCCGTGTTTTTCTTTTTATCTTTTGAAAAACGGGTGGGGAGAAGCACATTTTCGAGAACGGAAAGAAATGGGTCCAGGCAAAATTCTTGAAAAACGAAACCGATTTCGGTGTTTCTATAAAGGGAAAGCTCTTCGTCGGTGAAGGTGCTTATGTCTTTGTTTTTTATGCGAACGGTTCCTTCGCTTGCTGTATCCAGTCCGCCGATTATGTTTAATAGGGTGGATTTGCCGGAACCGGATGGGCCGGTGAGGGCTATAAATTCACCTTCGAGAATTTCGATGTTGACGGCTTCCAGGGTTTCAAAAACTTCGTTGCCTGTGAAATAGCGCTTGTAGACATTTTCGAGTTTGATCATTTTTTGTGGGTGAGGCTGTTTCGATTTTTGGCTTTGGCAATTGTTTTACTTATGGCGACGAAATTATTCTTCTATCTCTTCGGGGGGTAATTCTTCCTCTTTTTCTTTTTCTACTTCGAGCTTTGTGTAGAATTTATCGACAAAGTCTTTTGCTTTCTTTAAGCCTTCAAAGACTCGTTCGTCGGAACCTGCTCCAAGTGTTTTTGGAAGAACTTTCAGGGAAATTGCGCCCGGAAAATCGTCTTGTTTTAATTTACTTAAGAAACTTTCAAGAGGCAAGATGCCGTTTTGAGGAGGGGCGTATTTTTTGCCGTGTTGAATATTCGAAAGGTGAACGGTAACGAGAAATTTTCGAAAGGCTGCGTATGATCTGATTAAATCCTGCTTTTTCTCGCCGAGACGAGAGGTGTCTAGGGCTATGTGTTTGAATTTTTTGAGGTCTTCGCTATTTGACATAGCGTGGGCGGGGAGGATTCCGAGAAGAAATGTGCCTGCAGGTGAATTTTCAAGTGCAATCGAGATTTTTTCTTTTTCGCGAAGGGCGGGAATCTCTTTTTTCATCCACTTTGTGAGCTTTGAGTCGAGGTATTTCGGTGGTTGAAGGATTAAGATTTTTGCGTTTAGCTCTTTTGTGAGTTTAACGAGTTTTATGATTTGTTCGCTTGAAATATCGGGTGGGGCTGAAACTGTGTGAATGGTAAGCCCAAAATCGGACATGAGCTTTTTTAGGTATTCTTCGTTGAAAGTGTCGAAAAGATCGAAGTGAACGGCTAAATCGATGCCGTCGTAATTTGCGTTTTTGGCTATTTCAAAAATACGGTGAAGCCCGTAGCCCTTAAGTGAGTCTGTAGAAAGAATAAGCATATTTTTGTTTTTATTGCTGTGTATATTATAACATTTTTAAAGGGGAGGGGGAAGGGGAAAGAAGCATTGGTTAAGGTTTTTTAGAATTTTTTAATAAATTTTTAATCTTTGTGTGACATATGATGGTTGATATATTGCATAAATTGAGATTTTGCGACATACAGTACTTTTGTGTATCGATATGGGGTGAAAAAGTATTAAAAGGGTTTTTGTTTATTGTTCTTTTGATTTGAGGTATTCGTCGATTCTTGAAAAGTCTTCGCGGGATTTTTCGTTTTTTAAGTATATTTCGATGAAATCGATTGAGTCGTTTTTGATGCAAAAGGAAAAGATTACTCGTGTTTTGCTTGAACCTTTGAGGCTTCGTACCATTAGGCGGGTTTTTATGATTCTTAAGGCTTTTTCCAGGTGGAGTTTTAGGGTGATGAATCTTTTGTTGTTGTCGAAATCGACATTGGGGATAAATTTTTCGAAATTTTTAAGGTCTCCTTCGAGAGAGGGGATTTTTTTCGTTAATTTTTTAAAATCTTTTAGAAAACTTTCCAAATAATTAAAGTTCATCGTCGTATTTTCTTACGGAGTAGGGATCGTTTCTGTAAAAAACGCTTTCGTAGCTGATTTCTTCGCCGTCTTCGTGAGATGACCAGGGGACATCCGCATGGGAATATGCGCTTAATTCGGAGGCGGACATGTGGGAGAGTCGTGCAAGAACCCCGTCTATTGTTTGGATTTCTCTGCCGTTTAATTTGGATAAATCGGGGGTTATTCGTGGCAAATATTTTCTTTGTTCAAAGGTGAAATATTGGCTTTTTACCTCTTCGATTTCTTGATTTTTTTTCATTTCCTCGATGACTTTGATGAATTCTTTCGGGGTGGGGCCGTGGTGGTTTTTTATGTAGGTTAAGCCCATTAATTGCTCTTCGTATTTTTCGTAATAGTCGAAGTCGATGAAATAGAGAAGTTTGTATAGAACGGTAAGGCCTACATTGGGCTTGCCTCCGACTTTATCAAGGATATACAGAAAAACTTGTTTGAACTTGTCCAGATTTTTTTGGGGAATATCGATGCGGGTGTCTCCTTGTGTTTCGGGTGTGTGGGCTTTTACAATGCCGAAGATTTTTTCGATTTCGGCTTTTTCTTCGAGTTTAAGAGGGCGCTCGTTTTTTTCGAGGTTTATTAAGGTCGGGCGAGAGATGTTTAGTCTTCTTGCGAGTTCTTCTTGGGACATGCCGACGGTTTTTCTTAATTGTTTTATGTTTAGTGAGTTGGTCATGGGTATGGTTTTTTATGAGGCTAGTTTTTAGTATAGTCTTTTTTAGCGTGTGTTGTCAATGTTTACAAAAAATTTACAGAAATTTGACGAAATGGGGTTGGTTTTTGTGAAAACGGGGTTTTTTTGTTGAGGAGTGGGGCTTTTTCGGGTTTAGCTTGACAAAATCAGCTTTTTTTGTTATGTTGCGATTTGTTGAATTGGTTAATTTTATTCTGTAAAGAAGCAGTGGTGAAATTTTCAAATCGACAAGTGTTCTTTCAAAAATCAGACACGATATTGCTTTGACTGGTAGGCGACTTGTTTCGATCAATTTTTTTTGATAGGAGTGAGGCGCTTATCAGTGAGCAGCTCTCACAACCAGCCGGGATTTCCGGCAAAACACAGGGGATAAATATGCCGATCAGACAAACTAGTGTCTACAAAAGCCTCATCATCGACAACATCAAGGAGATGGTCAAGCTTGCAAGGGAGGGCAACTTCACCGCGACGCAGGAACTCAACGGCGTCACGGTGATGGTGAACGGCAATTCCAATGTTGACCTCATCTTCCGTGATCAGCAGCGTGCTCAGTCAGGCTACATCGACAAGACCGTCGGCCCAAACCCGCCCCTCGTCCTCACGGACGAGGAGAAGGCGAGCGATGCGAAGATTGAGGCCGAGAACGAACGCAAGCGGCAGGTGAGTCAGGCGCAGTACCAGGCGGAAGCCACGGTCAAGTGTAACTTGGTTGCGGACAAGCTTCAGGGCGCCAAGCCCATGGAGCTGGCTGACGAGGCTGCATGGAAGGCGTTTAAGGACGCAAACCGGGACGCTTACGGCGGAGGTATCATTACCTACGCCGAGCGGTGGGCTCGGCTCATGCAAGTCGAGATGTCCAACGGGAAGAAGCTCGAGGACGTGGCGAAAGCCACTTCCTTCGAGGCCGATGTTGATGGCATCACCGGCTTCATGCACGGCGCGGCCGTGTCGATCTTGTCTCGCTGTTGGAAGTACGGGGATACCCTTCGCAGTTGTCTCTAAGATGATGGCGAGGTTCTAACCCCGTAGGGAGCGTGTCTGGCAATTGATTCAATTGACGCAAGTCGAACGAATCATTGCAAACGGGGTCGTTCATGTTCGCATGTTCGACCCCATCCTCTATCGTTTATTACGGTACTGATGAGTCCACATGATTGAAATGAAAAGGACGAAAGGAAAATTAATATGATTCCGTCAACATGGCGGTTTCTTTTTGTTTATGAAAAATTGTTTCCTTATTTTTTGAAAAAATTGGCAATAGTGGAATGTTGTAAAGGCTTGGATTGTTGAGGGTATTTAGGGTTTTATCAGGTGGGCGGTGAAGCCTTCTTGGACGAGGAATTCGTAGTGGGACCAGATGGGGGCGGGGATTTCTTGGTGAATTTGGAAGCCTTTTTCGGGGTATAGTTTGATTCTTTGGAGGTCTCCGACCATGAGGTGGATGATTTTTTCGGGGTCGGGTTGGGTTTTTAAGTATTCTTCAAATGTGCAAGGGGGGGAGGTGACGAGGAAGTTTACTTGTTCGTCGGGCCATTGTTTTGCGAAGGTCGCGTAGGTGCGGCGTTCCATGTAGGGTTTTTGGACGAGCAAAATGTTTTTGTGGGGCAGGTGTTTTTCCAGGATGATTTTGTGGCTGAAAACGATATTTTCGCCGGTGTTCGTTGCTTTGTTTTCAATTTCGATGGTATCATCGGGAACACCATTTTGTTTTGCGATTTCGGCAAAGATTTCCGCTTCGGGTTTGTCCCAACCGGTGTTTAAGAGGTCATTTTGATGGGCAGAGCCGCCGGTGAAAATAATTTTTGGGGCAAATCCTTCTTTGTAGAGCTTTGCGGTATATTCGGCGATGGAAGTGTCGAGGGAGCAGAGGGTGATTAATAGGTCGGATTTTTTAAGGGGGTGATTTAACTTGTGGTAGTCCCAAATTTTTTGGGCGGAGAGGTATCTTTATAGGAAGAAATATTACTCAGAAATGAATACTATTATTGAAAAGGAAGAGCAGATAAATTCTTAACCATGATGAAATCAAGTTAATCAATGTGTAATTTTATATTTTAGATTTTAATTTAATATACTAAAAGTTTTTTCAAAAATTCCATTACCGTTCTAAGATGCACGTAAATTATTTACAAATTTAATTTTCTTAAATTGCTTTTTTTTGAAGACTGTATAGTAATAGAGTTTTTTTTGACACATATTGTGTTTGTGTTTTGTGTATCGTTATGTTAAGGATATGTATATATTAAAAAATATTTTTGGAGGTAGAAAAAAATTTTTTATGGACCCAATTTCCTGATGAAATTGTTGAAAATCATGAAGATGAACTTATCGATATATTAAAAAAAGATATAGAATTAGCACAGGATAGTGTTAAAATGATAACCTCATTTGATAGAGAAGTTACTGATTATTTAAGAAGTCGAGATTGGATAATACAAAATTGTGATAATTGTTTTAAAGAATTTTTTAGCAAAAATAATAGCTCAACTTTTTGTCCAAATTGCAGAGCTTCGGATGAATTTATTTCTTTCGAGGGAAGAAAAAGGTTGATAGATGATGAAATATTGGCTGATAACTTTAGATCTTTTTTTAGTTCATTAAAGTATATTGGTCAAAATTCGATTCCAATGATTCCGAAATTTGGACAAACGTTATTTACTATTGCAGGGGTTCAAATAATAAATCCTCATTTATTCGCTGATGAGCCTTTGATTAATGAACAAACTTTTATTTTACAACCTTCCATCAGATTACAAACAATGGATGATACAAAATCATATTGTGGATGTAGTACGGCTTTTGTAAATTCTGTTACTATTCAACCAGTTTCTATCATATCGGATCATTTAGTTCATTTTGATCATTGGCTGGATTTTCTTACGGATTTAGGGTTTCAAAAGAAATATTTGGGAGTTAAGTTTCGCTACGGTGCTCAAAATTGGGGACTCGGAAATTTTATTAATATGAATATTGATGTTTATTACGGTGGTCTTTCATTGTTTAATGCAAGTTTTTTTTATAAAATGCCTACGGTGTCAAAAGTACCTATCAATGTAAGTGATATGGGGATTACAATAGAAAGAACACTTTGGATGCTTAATAAAACATCTTCATATTTTGACATTATTGGTCCTTATGAAATGGCGTTGAGTGGTAAAAATAATGAAATAGATGCGATAAGGACGATGGTTCTTATGATGGGGTCAGGAGTTATTGGAAATTCAAAAAGTGGTAAGGAAAGGATGAGGTCTAAGAAAATTAGGTGTTTTGCTAGAAAGATTTCTCGTTTGAATGGGCAAATTAATGTTGGGCGGGCAGTTGATTACTTTTATGATTATTGGAATAAATATATAGATTTTCCTGTCCAAAAATTCGATGTTGTCAGGGCTATTCAAAAAGAGCATCAAATAGCTGTTAATCAAGAAATATTAGAAATATTAGGATCCAGTAAAATGTCTCAAAATATTGAATTGGACACTCATATTTTTATAAAAAAATTAATTGATGAAAGGATTGCGACTCGTGAACAAATTGAAAAAATATTTATTTATTAATTAGTTTCGAACTTCCAAGGTAATACCTTTTTTTCAATATAGAAAATTATTAGAGTAATTAATAAGCTAGATATTGTTAAGAGTGTTAATGCTGCATATAAAATTCCAGGATTTAATTGATACAGTGCAATTGTAACAAGTTGTCCAATACCATTTCGTGAGCCTAACCATTCTCCCATTGTTGCGCCGATAATACTACCAGGGATAGAAATTCTCATTGCTAAAAAAATATTAGAAAGAGCTAGAGGTATGTGAATTTTTGTTAATTTTTGTAATTTTGAGGCTTTTAAAATTGTTACAACATCTAGTAAGTCTTTATTAGAGTGCCTAAAAGAAGAATCAACAGATACAAGGGTTGGAAAAAAACAAATTAATGCAGAAATAAAAATAATTGCCCATGCGGATCCTTGCCCGAATATTAAGATAATTGCTGGTGCAAAACCCATTATTGGAAATGAATTTAATCCATAACAAAATGGCATTAGTGAATGTCTTAATGAAGGAATAAAATAAATGAAAATTGCAATGAATATACCCATGGTTGTTCCTACTATAAAGCCTCCTAAAGCTTTTTCTAGAGTGTATAATAATTCAATAATTAATGTTTGCCAGTTGATTAAGAAGGTTGTTAAAATTGTTGAAGGAAGTGGGATAAAAGCTTCAAGGCCTGTGTGTCCTGCGGATAATCTATGTTGATTTATAAAATATCCTAAAGTTTGTAATATCCCGATTAATATTATTGTCGTAAATGTTGTGGTAATTATTGTTTTTTTCATGCCTAATAATTAATTTCGATTGTTTTTCTAATTTGGCTTAGTTTTTTTAAATATTCCTTCGAGAGAAGTAATTCCCGATTTCTTTGATTTTTAAAAATTATTTTAATTTTTTTATATATGTGTGTGGGTTTTTTTGTAGATATTAGAAATATTTGATCTGAAAGAAGTACCGCTTCCTCAATATTGTGAGTCACAAACAATACTGATATGTTTTCTTTATGTAATAAGTCAATTAAATCAAAGTTATAATTCCAACGGGTGATTTCGTCTATTGCTGAAAAAGGTTCGTCCATTAACAAAATTTTTGGATTAAGAACTAATGCTCTTGCAAGTGCAACTTTTTGTTTCATTCCTCCTGATAATTGATGAGGAAGAAAGTCTTTATATTTTGTCATACCTACTTTTTCAAGTATTGAAAAAATTTTTTCGTTATGTGTTTTTTTATTTGAGTTTTTGTTTATTTCTAAGACTAGTGAAATGTTGCCAAACACCGTTCTGTTTGGCAAAAGGCTTGTGTGTTGTGGAACATAGCCCATTTTAAAATTGTTATTGTAAAATTTTACTTCGCCTTCTTCGTAGTTAGTTATACCTCCGATTAGTTTTAATATTGTTGTTTTTCCACAACCAGATGGTCCAAGTAAGCTTATTATTTCCTTTGCTTTTATTAAAAAGGAAACATTTCTTATGTAGAATGTATCGTTGTATATTTTCCCTACATTTTTTAATTCTAGAATTTTATCTGCCATCTGAAATTATTACATGCTTTCTAAAATTGATGTATCAACTATTTCTTCGTATTGTGGAATGTATGGGATTTGGTCAAGTTGGTAGTAGGCGTTTAAAAAATTTAAAACTTGTGTTTTATTAAATTTGCCTATTTGTTTACTCTCAAATAGAGGAATTGATCTGTTTATCAACCAAAGCTCTTGTTCATAAATAAACTTATTCCCACCGCAACGGTTATCAAGGATGTTTTTGGCGGCTTTTTCTGGGTTCTTGATTACGAATTCGGTACCTTTGACTGTCGCCTTTAACCATTTCACGAGTGTTTGTTTATTATTTTTTAATGTAGAGTCTGTAGCTATTGCGACCATTGAGGGTTGATTAAATGCTTCTAATTCACTAGCGGGTAAAAAATCATACTTAATTCCTGCTTTTTCCACCTCATATACTTGAGTCGTCCAATATGCAGCTAGTGCATCTACTTGACCGGTGAGAAAAGGAGTCGCATCATATCCCACTATTGATAGATTTAGATCTTTAACATCAATCCCAATTGTTTTGGCAATAGCATTTGGTGCTACTGATTCGGCCGTAACTCCAATTTTTATTTTATTACCGTTTGGTTTTGTTAATGAAAAATCTTTTAAACTCTTTATCCCTGAATCTTTATTAACTATAAAGCCGTATGGGTTATCATTCCAAAATGTTGCAAATGCTTTTATTTTTAATTTTTCTGATTCATTCTCTTTTGTTATTCCTCTAACAATCGGAATTAAGTCGTTTTCAATTCCAATGAGAATACTGTTGTCTTGGGCAATAACTGTACTGGGAATAATGTTCATTGCCCCAGAAGGTCCGCCAGGAATTAGTTCGACATCGAGTCCTTCATTTTCATAAAACCCTTCTGTAATTGCTGAGCAGATGTTGGCGAATTCACCGTTTAACAACCAGCCAGCTTGAACCTTAATCTTTTGAATATTATCTGTTTTTTTTTCGTAATTAATATTTGTGCAAGAGCTTAATGTTAATATCGCAAGAAAAAGGTAAATTGTTGATGTCTTTTTAATGTTTTTCATAATTTTTTTGAAATTAATGATTATTGATTGATATTACAATTTGATCTTTCAAACTTTCAAGTTTAACCTTTCCACCTATGGGTAATGTTAATCGGGGAGTTGTATGTCCAAAATCAAGTCCACCAATTATTGGAATATTTTTAAGTTTAGGATTGTTTGCAATAATTTCATCTAATTCTTTTTTATTTATTTCGCTTTTAGGATTAAATCTTCCTAAAATTAAACCATTAACATATTTAAAATCGTTTAATAGTGTTAATGAAGTTAAGTTTCTGTTAAAACTAAATTTGTTTTCTTCTTCGTCTTCCTCTAAAAATAAAATTGAATTTTTAATGTCAGGGAAATAAGGACTTCCTAGTAATGAATGTAGTGTAACTAAATTTCCTCCGATTAAAATCCCTTCAGCCTTTCCTTCATTGAGAACATAATGACCAGTGTTATTATGAAAATTTCTGTTTTGTTGAATATTTGCCCATAAATCACAACTCCATTTTTCAGAAGCTATAATCTCATAATTTTTAGCTGAGAATAAAGCACGTTTAAAATAGTCCATAGTATAATCGAAACCTATTTTTTCACCGAAGTCAAAGAAATGAGGGCCAGAATAAGTTGTTAATCCAGTCATTGCATAAATTCCGTTTTCGAGTGCTGTTATATCAGAGTATCCGCAAAGTATTTTTGGGTTTTTTTTAATTAAATCATAGTCAATATAAGGCAAAAGTTCATTTGAATTGAATCCTCCAATAACTGTTAGAATCATTTTTATTTTTGGATTAGCAAAAGCTTCATGTAGATCTTCAATTCGATGAATTATAGATGATGAGTCAAAATTATTTTTTTCAAAAATATGTTTTCCAAAACTTACGGCTAACCCCATATTTTCTAATCGTTTTTTTGCAAGAATTCTTACTTCTTCTGAAATGAAAGGTAAGTTAATAGATCTTGCAGGTGCAATAATTCTTATTTCATCACCTTCTTTGAGTTTTTCTGGAATCATTTTTAATAATTTTGCTTGATTAATTTTAGGATATTTGAAATTTAAGAAATAATCAAATTTTCTTTGTTTTTTTTGTCGGTGATTTACTCTTCTTGTTCAGGTCCTAGTCTTCTTATATCCAATAAATTGTGTCTTAAACTTGGTGGCGGTAGTCGAGGATTTGTTGGGCTGAGCGGAGTGTTCGATTGGTGTGTGAATCGGATGTTTTTTTGTGAGTGGGGGCGATTTAGGGTTTTATCAGGTGGGCGGTGAAGCCTTGTTGGACGAGGAATTCGAAGTGTGACCAGATGGGGGCGGGGATTTCTTGGTGAATTTGGAAGCCTTTTTCGGGGTATAGTTTGATTCTTTGGAGGTCGCCGAACATGAGGAGGACTTCATTTTTCGGGGTCGGATTGGTTTTTAGGTATTCTTCAAGTGTGCAAGGGGGGAAGGTGACGAGGAAGTTTGGCTCTTCTTCGGGCCATTGCTTCGCGAAAGTTGCGAAGGTGCGGCGCTCCATATAGGGTTTTTGGACGAGCAAAATGTTTTTGTGGGGGAGGAGCTTTTCTTTGATGATTTTGTGGCTGAAAACGATATTTTCGCCGATGTTTGTCGCGAAAGTTTTCAATTTCGATGGCATCATCGGGAACACCATTTTGTTTTGCGATTTCGGCAAAGATTTCCGCTTCGGGTTTGTCCCAACCGGTGTTTAAGAGGTCATTTTGATGGGCAGAGCCGCCGGTGAAAATGATTTTTGGGGCAAATCCTTCTTTGTAGAGCTTTGCGGTATATTCGGCGATGGAAGTGTCGAGGGAGCAGAGGGTGATTAATAGGTCGGATTTTTTAAGGGGGTGATTTAACTTGTGGTAGTCCCAAATTTTTTGGGCGGAGAGGAGGGTGAGGGCGGAGAGGAGGGTGAGGTGGGGCATGGGGTGGGATTTAAGCTTTATTTTTGATTAATTTGAAATTGATTTTGTAAGAATAGTATTCGATATTTTTTGTTACGGTGAGGGCTCTTTTAAGCCTTAAATCTTCTTCGAGTGCAATAATTATCCCATGAACTTCCTGCCCTTTTTCTGCGAGTTCCTCTTGAACAAATCCCATGTATCTCTGGATTTGTCCCACGACAACATCACTTGCTCTTCCTTTCTTTAATTCTACCACGAGTAATTTCTTTTTGGTTTTACTTATTGCGAGAATATCAATGGGGCCAGTGTCTGTAGGGAATTGTTGTCCGACAAGTTCGCCATTTTCTTCAAATATGTCGTATTCTTTGCTTAGTTCCGTGTTTTTCCAGTTGTTTACCAAAAAATCTTCGAGGTGTTTTTCCAATGCAAAAATTGATGGATCTTCAATTGTATCATCTGTGCTGATAATTTTTATCGGGCTTTCTCCGGAAATCAATCTGTCTATTTCATCTGCATATTGAGAAATTTCGGAAACAGTACCAATTGAACCGCTTGAGTTTCGTAATGAATCGCTCATTTCAGTTCTTTCGATCATTTTGTTATACCATTCAATCCTTCTTCTGTGGGGTAGAATTTGTCCTTTGTGATATTCGTAATTTGAAGTGACTTCTCCAACATAATATGAACCTTGGCCATTAGGGCAAATGACAATATCTCCGATTTTTATTCCTTTACAAACTGTATGAGTGAAGCCACAAGCTAAGCCTGCCGATACTCTTCCTTTTTCAGAGAATTTGTTTAAAAACAATGGAATCATATTTTTATTGAATTCTCGCCAATTTTCGGGAAGCTTGTGCGTTAGATCGATGTCTTCAAACCAACCGATACCAATAAAATTTCCTTTGTAGGCTTCTTCGGCATAGACACTTTTTTGGCCGAGCATTATTCTGTAGTATTTTTTCATTGATTTACATTAGGTTATTTTATTTCATCTTTTTCATCAAAGGCTTTTTCGTCTGGTCGTCCTGTGCAGTATACAAAATAGCCTGTATTTGAGGTGTTTAGACCGTTTTGTCGCAAGAGCCAATGATATACTTCCATTTGTTTCTTGTAGTCGTCTTTCCAGTGTTTTCCGCCGTAGTTCCAGTCTGCTTTTCTTGGGATTGAGTAGTAATCTGACACCTTAATTAGCTGTTAATTATTTTCCTTCCTTCATTTTTTTCTGAATGAAATCAAACATCTTCTTGTTTACGTAATCCTTCAACTCTTCATTCGAGTCGAGCTTTTGGTACAAGTCAAAGTTGCTTCGGAACATCGAAATCAACTCTTTGCCAAACACTTCATCAAATTTTACTTTGATTGCGTCTTTCGAGCTGTTGTTTTTCACCGCACCAGTCAAACTTTCATCAGACATCAATCGTTTTGTCAGATTGTTCAGGATAATTCGGTCTTCCTCTGAAAAATCAGTTCCGAATCGGTCGTTTACGTCCTTCAAAATTTTCGACAAGGCTTCTTTTTCGTCTTCCGTATCTCCTCGGTCTCTTCCTGCTATCGGTTCAAGCATTCCGTCTTCCGTTTCGAGTTTAATTTCCGTCTTGCCAACCATAGGAATCTTGATTGACTCCAAATCAACCGACTCAAGTACTTCAATAGGCAGTCTTTCAAGCGACAATGGTAATTTTTTCTTTAACAGTCGTAAGAAAATGTACAATTTCTCTAAACTGGTATCTGAAAAAGAAATTATCTGCGAAATGAAGGCATACTTCTTGGTGTACTCTGTAATTTTCTTTCGTGAATCCTGCTTTTCCTCTTCTTCCATTTCCACAAAGCGTTTTACAATCACATCAAGGAACCCATTTAGCTCTGCTGGCTGAACTCCTCGGAAGTACATGGCAACAAAATCTTCAATCTCTTGTTCGCTAAAAATCTTGTAATTCATGATATCCCTCTGTAAATCATGCAGAATGTTCGGGTCAGTTGCCTCTGATAGGATTGTAGTTGTGTAGTAGGGCTGAAAAGACTCAGCAATATCATCTGCTTCATTCACAAAGTCCAAAACAAAGGCTTCTTCTTTGTTTTGTCTGGTTCTGTTGAGTCGGCTAAGGGTTTGTACCGCACTTACTCCGCCAAGCTTCTTATCAACGTACATCGCTGTTAATAAGGGCTGGTCAAAGCCTGTTTGGAATTTCTCAGCCACTATCAGAAACTTAAAGTCATCTTTTTTGAACTCTTCGGCTGTGTTTTTTTCCGGAATACCGTTCATGGAAGCCTCTGTGTATTCGATATCACCGTCTTTTACCGTACCAGAAAAAGCAACGAGTGCCTTCATTGGTAAGTTCTGCTCAAGCAGGTACTTATCAACGGCTTGTTTGAATTTAACAGCGTGAAGGCGTGATTTTGTGACTATCATTGCCTTTGCTTTGCCTTCAATCTCTTTGGCGATATTCTCCCAAAAATGCCGAACAATTATTTCAACCTTCTTTGCAATGGCATGCTCATTTTTTTCCACAAAGCTAATAAGCAATCTTTGAGCTTTCTTTTTCTTAAACTCAGGGTCGTCCAAAGCCTTTTTGAGTAAGCTAAAGTACATTTTGTACGTGGTGTAGTTCTTTAATACGTCCAAAATAAAGCCTTCCTCTATGGCTTGTTTCATGGAATACACGCTGAATGGACGGAACTGACCATCAAATTGCTTATCACCAAAGATTTCTAAGGTCTTCTGCTTTGGTGTAGCCGTAAATGCAAAGAAGCTGACATTCTTGGCTTTACCCCTGCTTTTCATTTGTTTAATAACCCAGTCTTCCGATGTTTCCACCTCAAAGGCTTCTTCTTTCTCCGCTTCATCAAGGTCGTTGGTAGTAAGGATTTGCTTCATGCTCTTCACGTTTTCACCTGTTTGTGAAGAATGAGCCTCGTCAATAATGACTGCAAAATTCTTTCCTGCAAGTTTCCCAATATCATCGATAATGACCGGAAACTTTTGAAGGGTGGTAATAATAATCTTTTCTCCTTGTTCAAGTGCTTCCTTGAGCTGTGAGCTGTGCTGGTCAATCTTTTTTACCACGCCCCGAACTTGTTCAAACTGCGAAACGGTATTTTGAAGCTGTTTATCTAAAATTCTTCTATCAGTAATAATAATGACCGAAGAGAAAACTTTTTCATCATTATCATCATGTAATTCAGCCAAGTGATGAGCTGTCCAAGCGATTGAGTTACTTTTACCGCTTCCGGCACTATGCTGAATGAGGTAATTTTTACCTGCTCTATTTTCTCTGGAATCCTTAATCAATCGTCGAACTGTATCAAATTGGTGGTAGCGAGGGAAAATGAGTTTTTCCACCGTGTATTTTTTACCCTTCTCAGCTACTTTCTCCTCAATCTCTAAGTGCATGAAACGGCTGATGATTTCGAGTACCGTATCTTTGGTTAAAATATCCTCCCAGAGGTATTCTGTTTTGTACTTATTCTTTGCCACAGGATTACCGGCAGACATTTCATTACCCTTATTGAAGGGCAGGAAATAAGTTTTCAGACCGTTTAACTTGGTAGTCATAAAAACCTCTTCCGTATCAACCGCAAAATGAACCAAACATCGTTTGAAGGATAATAATGTCTCTTTTTGGTCTCGGTCTGTTTTGTATTGGCGTAAAGCATTATGAACCGATTGCCCTGTAAGCTGATTCTTTAGCTCGCTGGTAAAGATAGGGATTCCGTTAAGGAATAACACCATATCAATCGAATTTTCATTTTTAATGCTGTATTTTACCTGTCTTGTAACACTAAAAATGTTGGCTTCATAAAGAGCCTGAGTTTCCGCATTGAGTTTTGTATTTGGTTTGAAATAAGCCAAAGCGAACTTTGCTCCGTTATCCTTAATGCCGTTTCTAAGCACATCTAACAAACCACGCTCTTTTATCTCGCTTGATAATCTCTTAAAGAACTTATCTTCTGCAAGTTCACCATGTTGAGCTAACAAAAGCCGCCACTGTTCATCTTGCGTGTTTTGAATAAAGCGAAGTAAAAGTTCACGGTCTACGCAAAACTCTTTATCATAATCTTTTGGTGCACGAGTAACATAGCCGTTCTTATTGGCAAGATATTGTTCTATGTAGGCTTCAAAGCCGCTTTCTTTGGTATTAGTTGTCATAAGGTTGATTTAATTAACATGAAAATAGTTGTTCTCTTGGCTGAGAATCAAAACGAGCAATCATTTCCGCCAGAGCATTGATGACCTGCATGGCTTTTTTGTCCTTGCGATACGTATTGAAGAATGTTTGGTCTTCGAGAAGCCATTCGGATTTGATTGATATTGCTTGTTTTGAGATTTTTTTCATAATTTAGAATTTTATTTCTTTAATACTTTGAATTATTTTTTCGCCATCTTCCATATTTTCATCCCCTTTAAGCGTTTGAATATTTCTTTGTAGCTTATTTTTAATAGGATCAGGCAATTTAGGTACCTGATCAAATTCGAAAAGTTTTTCATTCTCATCAAACTCGTCTTCAAACAACTTCCAAAAATACATTTCAATAGGTAAAGCTTTGTAGTTTAAATCTAATTCTGGTTCTGTGGAATCATATTGTTTTAGTTTTACCTTCCACTTTCTAGCCCATTCTAACTCTGGCAATATTATAGTTTTTACATTTTCGTGCAAATTCTTAGCGCCAAGCTGAGTATATTTTTCGGTTCCCGCTTTATCATTGTCAAAAATACCAATGAACTTTGATGTAGGGTTAGTAGCTGAAATTGATAAAATCAAATTGTATAAACTCTCGGCACTATTCGACTGGCCATGATGAGGATTAATGAATTTATATACATCATTCCAATTATCTATGTATCTGTTTAATAGAATTGTAAGAAATTCAACATCACTGCCACCTTCTGTAAGAATACAAATTTTATCATTTTCTTCTGCTTTTGCCCTTACCTCGCTAAGTTTTTTCAGCTCTTCACTTTTAGCCTTCCATAGATCATTTAAATCTTCTGATAATAAAGGGACTCCCAGTTCTTCAAAAAGCTTATCTTCATCTTCATTTAAATTGAATAAGGCTTTTTGTAAGTCCTCTTTTTCATTCGGAATCAATCTAACCGTAGAGGAATAGTCATTTTTTTTCCAAACTCTGTACCTTGAAACATTTTGGCCTTTAATGGTGATAAAATTAAAAGAATGCGAGCTTATAAATATTTGTTTATCCTTGCTGTATTTATTTAGGAATTTATCGGCCAGATTTTGAGCATTTCCATATTCGTAGGAATTTTCCGGCTCTTCAAAGCCCCATATAAATATTGGGGCTCTTATACTTTTTTCATTTTTTTCTATCAATTCAAGAAGCAATGGTAATGATTTAGCCCTTATTCCATCCCCCCTTTGTTTTATGCTTATCCCCTTTGTTGCCTCCTTTTTAATACCAAGAGTATTTAAGTCAAATCCATAAAAAAAATCTTCAAGCTTATCGGGGACAGCAAAAGTCGTTTTTAGATTCTCTATTCCGTTTAATAATTCACTTGCATGCTGGTTTATCAATTCCTCAAGTTTTTCTATTGTGGAAAATATTTTTTCCGTTTTACTTTTCTTTGAATCTTCATTGTTTTTGATTTGTGTCAAAAGTCTAGAATAAAGATGAGAATAAAAGGAATCATCCTTAACGGCTGGAACATAGAAGAAAAAAATACTATTCAGAAACCTATTAATTGACTTGGATCTTTGTCCGCTATATTTTTCTTCTTTTGAGAACTTTTTTACTATATTTGGTTCTCTGTAAAGATTATAAATTTCAGCTTGCCAAGTCTTATCCTTATAAACTGTCGTTGAATGTTGAGACAGTGCATTCCATCTTTTTTTTATAGAGAATCTCTCGTCTCGCAATTTTGTCTTCCAGCCAGTCTTGAAATGCACTGTAATATCAACAAATACTTTTGGCTTACTTTGCTCTCTGATTTCCTCCTCTCTATTAATTGAAAAATCCCTTTTTATATCAAAGGGTACACCAGGTGACACCTCGCCATTAAAAAATAAATTCAATGCACGAAGTATATTTGATTTTCCTGAATCATTTGCTCCTGAAAATATATTTAGATCTTTAAGATCTTCTATTACAACATTATGGTCATCAAATGATCTGAAATAGCGTATTTCTATTTTTTCAATAATTTTCATGAATTCATACGGTTATTTTAATTTTTCCCGTCACCACATTCGAAATAAGGGAAGTCTTGTATTCTTGTAAGAATAAAATTGATTGCTCAATTTTTTTGATAGCGTGTTCAATTTTTGTGATTTCAATATCGAGGTAGCAAAGTATTCTTTCTTGCTCTTTTATTGATGGAATCGGAATAAAAAAATTCTTGTATTTTTCAGCACTGATATTTTGAATTGTTGCTTGAATAAAAATGCTATTCTTCCAATTTACATAAACTGGTGATTTCGTTATGTAATACAAATAATCTGATTTTATTCTATTCTCATCAGGCGTCATACGAATCAAGTATCCGGCATAACAGCATTTACCCCATTCTTTGCGATATTGAAATGTTTTACCAACAGTTGCTCCACTTCTAGCAAAGAGAATATCGCCATTTCTAAGTAAAAAGGGAGCTGCGATGTAAGGTTCTAATGACTTAAAGGTTTCTTTTCTCAAATTACCTTCTTCGTTAATATCCGTAATTCTAACAAATCTTGGATTACTTGTATTTTCATCTAATGCAGCTTCATTTGCTCCATATTGAAAGGCATGATTGCTAAGAAATTTCAATTTCTCAACCTTCCACCTCTTCGGTATCTCACCAATCCACTCCACACCACTATCCTTCATCTCCGCATTATCATCTAAACCTCGTGTAACAGCCTTATTGATAAGAGCGGTTCGTTTTTCTTTGAGAAGCTCGATTTGTTGCTTTTTCTTTTCAATGATTGAATCAACAGTTGAATTTTTTGTGTAAAGAAATTCTGCAATTACTCTTTGCTCTTCGATAGAAGGGAGGAATACATTCAGATTGTTAAATGAACCTATGCTAAGTCCAAATCTGGTAATTCCATGAGCGGATGTCTCAAAATGCGCATTGACTGGTTTTGCTCTTAACAACCAATAAAGATAATCTCCTCTCAACTCCTTTCCTTTCGCTCTTAGCATAGCAAGATGATACCCGCAAACCACTAAATCAAAATTTTCAATAACTAATGCTGGATTTGCAATATCATCTGGAGTTTCTGAGTCTTTTGTGACTAATACATCATTCTTTTTGATACTAAAAGTCTTTATCTCTCTCTGATTTGCAGTAGAGGACATGAAATCCAATTGATTTGTAATGAAGTTATTTTTGTAAACATCAACATAATTACATAATCTAACCTTGTTTTGGTCTTCGTAATCTTTTTTGTCAACATTACTAAAACAATTTGTTGCCACGTATTTTAATCGTTTTGTATTCCAATCACTCGGAATCTCACCAATCCACTCAACTCCTGAGTCTTTGTAATCGGAATACCTTCTATGTTGTTTTTTAAGAGTTATCATAATTACTTGGTAAGTTCTTTAAGCATTGAAAGAAGTTCGTTTTCCACCTTTTCAATATCCGTCTCAATCTCTTCCAATGCTCTTGGTGGTTCGTATTGATAAAAGTATCTGGTAACAGGGATTTCGTAACCCACACGACCGACCAAACCGTCTTTGTGGTCTTTTTTGCTTTCATCAATCCATGCGTCGGGCGCATAAGGTTTCACTTCTTTTTCAAAGTATTCGTAAATATCCTGTCCGTAAGGTACATTTTCCGTATCTCTCAAGTCTGTGTCTGATTCCGGATTACCTTTGCTGTCTGTACAAATATCGGCTTCCTCATCTCGTTCCGATAATCCCGCAAGTACTGCCTTTTTAAGGGAGGCAGGGAGTTTCAGGTCTGCGTCTTTGAATTTCTTATCAAAAACATCTAAAAATTCTTCACGATTCTTGTAGAGTTTGTCATCAAAACTTTTGAGAATTTCGATAATCTTATTTTGCATGAGTTCTCCTTCTTCAATTTCTAAAAGGGCTTTGTCTCCCTTCTTTTTGCTCATCGAAAGACCGGCGAAGGTTGATTGCTCCTTTACCTGCTCGATTCGTTCATCAGTTACCTGAAAGTTGAGACGAAGAGGTCTTTCAATGGTTATTTGCCTGAAAGCAAAATCAGTTGTTTTGAAAATCTTTGAATACTTGGTGTTCTTAAACTCTTCATAGAGTTTTGAGATATGCTCTCGGTCTTCGTCAGAGATTTCATGGCGTTTGTTTCCGAGGCTCTTTCGCATTTTCTTAAAAAAGGTTCGTGCGTCAATAAGCTGAACTTCACCTTTTCGCTCTTCTTCCTTACGGTTGCTTAAAATCCAAACATAAGTTGAAATGCCGGTATTGTAAAAAAGCTGGTCTGGTAAAGCGATAATTGCTTCCAGCCAATCGTTTTCCAGTATCCATCTACGTATTTCACTTTCTCCGCTTCCTGCGTCGCCTGTAAAGAGAGGAGATCCATTGAAAACAATAGCAATACGACTTCCACCGTCCGCCTTGTTTCGCATTTTCGAAATCATGTGTTGCAAAAAGAGAAGCTGTCCGTCTGAACTTCTAGGCGTTCCAGCACCGAATCTTCCGGCAAAACCTCGCTCCGCTTCTCGGTCTACTTCTTCCTTATCCTTTTTCCAATCTACCCCGAACGGCGGGTTGCATAGCTGGTAGTCATACTTCAATTCTCTAAATTGGTCATTGGAAAGTGTGCTGGCTTTAGAATGGTCTTTTTCTCCGCCTTTTATTTTATCGGCATCTTCTCCTTTGATAAGCATGTCGGCTTTTGCGATAGCGTAAGTGACTGGATTTAGCTCTTGCCCATACAAATAGATGTTTGCTTTCTCATTGATATTGTTTTGAATGAACTTTTTAGAAACACTAAGCATACCACCTGTACCGCATGCAGGGTCGTAAATGGTTTTGATAGCGTGTTCTTTGGAAAGGGTCTTCTTATCAGGGGTGTAGAGAATCTGTACCATCATTTGAATCACTTCTCTTGGTGTGTAGTGTTCTCCCGCTGTTTCGTTGGATTGTTCTGAGAATTTCCTAAGAAGCTCTTCGAAGAGATATCCCATTTCATGATTACTGACTGTATCGGGGTGTAGGTCTACTTTGTTGAACTCTTTTATGATGAGGTAAAGCAAATTACCACCCTCCAATCTTGAAAGATGTTTTTCGAAATCAAATTTCTCAATGATTTGTTTTACATTATCGCTAAAACCATTGATGTAGTTTCGTAAATTCTTGGCAATGTCCTTTTGGTCGTCTAGGAGTTTGAAAAAGTCATAAGGTGAAACATTGTAAAAACCCGTTTTGGTAATATCCTTCAAAATAGGGTCAACACTAACCTTGCCTTGAAACTGGTTGTAGTGTTTAAGAACTTCACCTTTACTATCGGATAAAACCGAATCCAGACGTTTTAGTACCGTAAGAGGCAAAATAACATCTTGATATTCGTGTTGTTTCCAGCTTCCTCGGAGAAGTTCTGCGATGTTCCAGATAAGGCTGGCTTTTGATTGAAAATTGTTCATAATTACTTAATTAAATTATCTACGCCAACACCAAGGGCGTTAGCAATTTTGGTTAATGTATCTATTGTGGGATTTTCATTTGCGCCACTTTCAACAGTAACCACGGTATTTAAAGAAAGGTCTGCTAATTTTGAGAGGCGATCTTGCGAAATACCTTGCTCTGCTCGCAGTCGCTTCATATTTTTTCCAATGGTATTTTTAGAATTTGACATGATTTCTTATAAAAAATGGAAGGTCTAAAAGTGATAATATGTGTTGTTATTTAAAATGGCTTTTTATGTAATCAACTAATTTTGGTCCTTCGAGTTTGTCTGTAGCTGGATTTGTTCTTACATAAAAATCTTTGCCATACATATAAACTGGCTTTTGGGACTGATAACATTCAACTAATAAAACTTTTTTATTAGTTATTTCTACTATTTCATAATTTATACGGTCAAAAAATTCTTCACCAATTGCAGTTTTAACTTTGTTTTTAAAGTGTAGTAAATATTTATCATCAGATTGATACGAATCGTTTTCAATACCATAGACTTCGCTATCATCAGTTACCCCTATTAAAAGTCTGCCTCCTTTATTGTTAAGGAAACCAACAATGTTTTTTAAGGAAGAGTCTTCAATAAATTTTTCTTTTTTTCCAGTTTTTACATCAGTAGAAAAAGTTTGTTTATATTCTATTGTTATGTTTTCTCCCTGGCGAATTAAGAAAAGAACTTTATCTGATTTTGATAATTGGTTGAGAGCGTTTAGAGTATCTGTTAATTTCTCAATTATTGCTTTTGCGTTTTTAGGATTTAAGGAAAGATCTTTTTCTAAGATATTCATTACATTAAAAACATTATCAAGTAGCTTATAACTTGATACTATTTCTTGTTGTATTTTTAAGGGTGGTAATGGAATCATGAGTTCTTGAAGGTCGCTTTTATTGATTCTTGGTATGAAAGTATTTGCCAATAAAGTTTTTAGTGATAATTGACCTAAATCAGATTTAAAATACTTTTCTAAATACTTTGAACTAGCAATATTTTCATCGATTTTTATTTGAAAAAAGTTTTGATGTTTTTTATCTAGTTTTTGTTTCTCACTAAAAACATTTAAATTTCCAATTTGTGGAATATATAAATATTTCCCATTTTCTTCTTCAAATGATGTTTTTGTGGTACTTATCGAAAGAGAAATATCTTTTAAAAATTTTTTTTCAAATTCTTTATATTGAGATTGTAGATTTTCAATTTTCTTATTGATTCTATAGTTAAAGAACCCTTTAAACTTTTTAGATTTAATAATTGCTCCTTCGCTTAAATTATTCGCATTCTTTTTATTTATGAAATTTTTATAAATATCTTCATCGTTTTCAGTTTCAGCTAAAGATGAAATAAATATCTCTTCATTATTATTCTGCCTTGTAAATACTGCGATATTGGGTTGAAGAGATGTCAAAGGAGCTAAAATGTTTTGCGGAGTTTCAATTAGCGCAGAAAGAAAGAAATTCTTATTTTGTAGAATCTCTAGAAAATCTTTACTTTTTGTATTTGTTCCAAAGCTTGGTTCAATGCCTACAAGTAAAATCCCATTATTTTCAAGATTTTGTAAAAGTTTATAAATCAACTCCCAATTTCCAGGTAACGCGCTATCAAATTCAGTATTATTTGTATTTTTTAGTCCAAACGGTAATTCTGCGATTATTAAATTGTATTTTTCACTGTCTTTATTTTGAAAGTACTCAAAGGTGTCTTTTTCATTTTTTACTTTCAAGCTACCAAAATCAAATAGACCAATAAAATCTTTTTCACCATTATGTCTTAAAACTCTTTCTGACTCCTTTTTCCAAAAATTATTACCAATAAAAAGAGCCTTTTTTTGATTAGCTATGAAGTGTGATATGAATTTAGTTGTAATAGACTGCATATTTTGAGGGCTCATTCAACCAATTTAATGTATAGGTTTGATTGTATGGTACTACTTTGAATTTCCCCTGTCAAAAAGAGTGTTCTGTCGATAGGCGGAACACTCTTAAAATCCCTTCATAAATTAAATCTGTTCCAGAGCGGGGCGAGCCGCCGATGAGGTAGAGAATGGGAGGAATTTTTTTAGAATACTTTTTGGGGTATGTTGGAATGATAGTTTTTTCAGGTGGGTAGTAATACTAACCACTTGACTGTTTTTTTGTTTGCATGGAAAAGTCGGGATTTCCGATTTTTCTGTTTTTCGATACAGTGTGCTCCGCTTCGCTTCGCCCAGTTTTTACTGCTTCTTCTCGATTTTGCTCACTCCGCCCATGTAAGGCCGAAGGACTTCTGGGATTGTTACGGTGCCGTCTTCGTTTTGGTAGTTTTCGAGGATGGCGACGATGGCTCGTGGAAGGGCGATGGCGGTGCCGTTTAGGGTGTGAACATAGGCTTTGCCTCCGTTTTCATCTTTGAAGCGCATTTTGCCGCGTCGGGCTTGGAAGTCTGTGCAGTTTGAGCAGGATGTGACTTCTCTGTATTTTTCTTGTGTTGGGATCCAGGCTTCGAGATCGTATTTTTTGGCTGCGGGTACTCCCATGTCTCCGGTACACATCAAGATTTTTTGGTAGGGGAGGCCAAGGTCACTGAAGATTTCTTCTTCCACGCTCACCATGAATTCGTGTTCTTCTTCGGATTTTTCAGGGTTTGTAAACGAGAACATTTCCACTTTGTTGAACTGATGAACACGGATTATTCCTGCTGTGTCTTTGCCGTATGAGCCGGCTTCTCGTCTGAAACAAGGCGAAAAACCGCAATATCTTTTCGGTAAATCGTAGTCGTTTAAAATTTCATCATAATGCAACATTGCGAGAGGTACTTCGGATGTGCCGATCAAATAGAGCTTGTCTTCGTCCGCGTTTACTTCGTAGATTTCGTTTTTATCCGCAGGGAAAAAGCCCGTGGCGTACATTGCAGGTTCTTTCACTAAAACCGGTGGAACTACCGCGCAGAAACCTTTTGAAGCGAGTTTTTGCATCACAAATTGAATGAGGGCGAGTTCGAGAAGCGCGCCTTCGTTTTTTAAATAATAGAATCTTGCGCCGGACATTCTTGCGGCTCTGTCGAGGTCGATAATATCAAGCTCTTTGCCAAGTGTGATGTGGTCCTTTGGTGTAAATGAAAATGATTTCGGTTCGCTGAATTTTTTCACGATTTGATTTTCGGATTCGTCTTTTCCAACTGGGGTGGAATCAAGTGTTGGGTTTGGAACTTTTGATGCAAGGGCGTCGATTTCAGCTTCGAGTGGTGCGATTTTTTCTTCGAGGGCTTTGGATTTTTCTTTAAGTGCGCTCATTTCTTTGAGAAGGGTCGCTTTTTCTTCGGGGCTTGCCTTCGCAATATTTTGAGATGAACTGTTTTGAGTGGCTTTGATTTGTTCGATTTCACGGTTTATAACTTTCCATTCTTCGTAAAGGCTCACGATTTTGTCCACATCGCAGGGAATGTTTTTATTTTTTGCCCCTGTTTTCACTCTTTCGGGATTCTCAATGATGAATTTTATATCTTGCATGGTTTTAATTTTTAATTTTGGAATTTTAAGCGTGAAAAAATGCACCTTTGGCGGGTGCATTTTCGTTTTTAGTTTGCTTTTGATACATACGAACCGTCTTCCGTGTTTACCTTCACCATGTCTCCTTCTTTGATGAAGAGTGGCGCTTTGATCATAACTCCGTTTTCGAGCTTTACATCTTTCGTACCACCTGTGGCGGTATCTCCTTTGAGTCCCGGAGGTGATTCGATAACTCTAAAGTCCATTTTTGGCGGAAGTTGGACTCCTATGGGTGTGCCTTCTATATATGTGGCGTAAAGTTCAGTGTTTTCAAGAAGCCATTTTCCGTCATTTCCAAGTACTTCTTCCGAAAGTTGAAATTGTTCGAATGAATCGTTGTTCATAAAATTGTAGCCTTCGTGGTCTTTGTATAGAAATTGGCATTTTTGCATTTGAACATTTACAAGCTCTACCGCTTCACCTGACTTGAATGTGTTTTCGACGACTTGTCCGGTTTTCATGTTTTTAAGTTTGCATCTCGTGAATGCGGAGCCTTTTCCGGGGTTTACAAATTGTGCTTCAGTGATGATCCATGTGCCATTTTTGAAGTTTATGGCTTGACCTTTTCTTATTGTGGTCGTTGTTTCCATGATATGTGAGTTAGTTTTTTAATATATGATTTATGGGGAATAGAAGGAGATCTTCGATTGATTTTGTGTCGGTGAGTAGCATTATTAAACGATCAACACCTAGTGCTATTCCTGAGCATGGTTTCTTAATGGATTTTAGACTGTTTAAAAATTCTTCGTCAATATCAAATATGGTTTTTTTAAGAGATTTTCTTTGATTTTGTTCATCGATGAGGCGTGTGCGTTGCTCTTCTTCGTCGATGAGTTCGGAATAGGCGTTTGCAAGTTCCATGCCACCGATGTAAAGCTCGAAACGTTCTGCAAAAAAGGGATTTGTGTCGGACTTTTTTGCAAGTGCGGCTTGAGAGGCGGGATAGTCGTAAACGAAAATCGGTTTTGTTTTTCCAAGGTGTGGCTCGATTTCGTTCATGAAAATCGTGAAAAAAATGTCGTCCCAGGTGTGGCAGGAGGCTATGGGAAGGTCTAGGGCGAGAGCTTTTTCTTTGAGGCTTTCGTAGGATTTGTGTTCGTTTAGATCGATTGCGGTATATTCAATGAAGAGTTCGTTCACGGTTTTTCGGGGAAAAGGGTGAACGAGGTCGATTTTTTTGTCTTGATAAACGAGTTCGGGGGAGCGCCGCGTGAGGTGGGCGATTAGATTTTCACAGTCGCTCATCATTTCGGTGTAATCGCTGTCGTAGCGGTACCATTCGAGCATTGTGAACTCGGGATTGTGCGTGTCGCCGTCGAATTCACCGTTTCTAAAAACTTTGCCCATGTTGTAGATTTTTCCAAATTCCGGATCTTTTTCTGTGCGAGCGAGGAGCTTTTTCATTTGAAGCTCGGGGGAGTGGTTTAGGTATAGGGACTTTGGTGTTTGGTTTTCGAGCGTGGATGGCATTTCGAGTGTGGTTTCGAAAACTTCCAGGTGCGGCTCCATGCCGGGGATTTTTACCATTATTGGGGTTTCGACTTCGAGAAAGCCTTGGGAATCAAAAAAAGTGCGGATTTGGGATTTAATTTGGGAGGATTTTTTTGCGAGTATTGATGCGTTTTGGTTTGTGTAGGTCATCGTTGAATAATAATATCGGGCGGTATTTTAAGCGTTTTTTTGGAAAAATGAAAGGGGCTGTGGTAATAAAAAAGCCTTTGTGAAAGAGTATATTGTGTTTTTTGTGTGGAAGGTAATAGGGATTTATTTGTAAAAATGATTATATTTCTCTTAATTGTGAGAAAAACAAAAAGCCCAATTGAGTGGGCTTTTTGTGAAATTTTAAATATTATTTTGAATTTGTCATTATTTCATCGAAAATTTCTCTTTCTATTTCCAATTGTGTTTTTGGAACTTTTTTCAATGGTGCCTGATTTTCTGTATTGGGTGTTATTGTTCCTGTTTTCATTATTTCATCGAAAATTTCTTTTTCTATTTTTGATAGTCTTGGATCTCTTGTTTCTTCGAGAGTTATTGCAGGTAGAGTTGTTTCTATTGCCATTATTTCTCGGAAAAGTCGCATTTGGAATTTTCGTAAATGTTGCTCTATCAGGTGATTTGTTGATAGTAAGTTTTCAACTCTTTCTTCTATTCTTTCAGGGGTTGACGGGTTTTGGTCTGCTTGGGGTGATAGTGCAAGTGCGCTTAAGAATGCAAATGTTGTTAATGACTTTTTCATTTTTAAGGGTTATTTTTAAAGAATCTCAGTTTACGATATAATTCCTTTTTTTGTCAAGTATTGTTTTTATTTTTTCTTTTCAAGTCCCTGGCGTGTTTAAAGGGGTGTTCGTTTATAAAGATGGTTATAGTTGATTTATTAAAATTAGTCTTAAAACAACAATTGCTTTGTTTTAAAAAATTGAATAGTTGGGACTGTTTGGAAATGAAATTTGTGATAATAATAAACAAAGCCCTCTGTTGGACTTAATTCGAGGGCTTTAGTTTAGTTTTAGATAGATTTTTAGTTTTTTTTGTTTTCGATATAATCAATATCTTTATCTCCGCGACCTGATAAGTTTACGATTATTATTTTTTCTTTTGATAGGGTTTTCGCGACTTTGATGGCGTAAGCGATTGCGTGTGAACTTTCTAATGCAGGGATTATTCCTTCGGTTTTGCTTAATAGGTAAAAAGCTTCGAGTGCTTCTTTGTCGTTTATATATACATATTTCACTCTTTCGATGTCTTTAAATAATGAATGTTCTGGTCCTATTCCTGGATAATCTAATCCGGAAGCAATTGAATGAACATTTTGAGGTTTTCCGTTTTTGTCTTGAAGTAAATATGTAAACATTCCGTGTAAAGTGCCGGGTGAACCTAGAGTGAGGGTTGCTGCATGTTCTCCCGGTTTGAAACTTTTTCCGGCTGGTTCTACTCCGATCATTTCTACTTTTTCGTTTAAAAATTCACTGAATAAACCCATTGCGTTTGAGCCACCTCCGACACAGGCTATGAGAAAATCGGGGAGTCGATTTTCTTTTTCAATGATTTGCTTTCGTGCTTCTTTTCCGATAATTGATTGAAAATCTCTAACCATCATTGGGTATGGGTGTGGGCCGACTACTGAACCTATTCCAAAAAATATGTTTTCGGGATCGTTCATAAATGTGGTGAATGCACTGTCTACTGCGTCTTTTAAACATTTTCCTCCGCTTTCAACGCTTACTACTTTTGCTCCGAGTAGTTTCATTTTTGCAACATTTGATTGTTGTTTTTTTATGTCTATCGCTCCCATGTGAATTTCACATTCAAGTCCGACTAGGGATGCAGCTGTTGCTAAGGCTACTCCGTGTTGGCCTGCGCCTGTTTCTGCAAGGAGTTTTTTCTTTCCCATTTTTTTTGCGAGAAGTGCTTCGCCAATAGTGTGATTTATTTTGTGTGCACCTGTGTGATTTAAGTCTTCTCGTTTTAAATATATTTTGGCTCCGCCGATTTTTTCAGTGAGATTTTTTGCGAAATATAATGGAGAGGGGCGGCCGACGAAGTCTTTTAGGAGAGTTTTGTATTCATTCTGAAAATCTTTGTCCGTTTTTGATTTTTCGTATGTTTCCGCAATTTCGTTTAGAATGATTTTTAATTTTTCTGGTACGAATTGTCCGCCAAATTTTCCAAAGAATCCTCCGTTGTCGGGTAGATTTTTTAAGTTTAAATTTTTCATTGTTTTAGGTTAAAAAAAATTAATAAATAGTTTGAACGACTGGATCGGGTGCCAATAAAAGGTGGCTTTACCTTTAAATATGTTTTTTTTCTTCATAATTTTTTTACATTAAAAAAAACGCCATTTTTTATAGGCGGGGGATTTGTTTATTTTAATAAAAAGCAAAAACTACCGCCTATGAGAGGTGGTCCACCAAGTTAGATTTGTTTGTGTTTTGTTTTTTTGCATTTTTGAATGGTAAATGTTTTGGGGAGTGAAAGTCAATGATGAATTTTTTTTGTTCATTATTTTCAGAAACGATTGTTGAAATCCTTGATTTGAGTTCGAATCTACTAAAAATTGTCGATATACAGATATTGGACAGGGGAAAATTGTAACCTTTTCTAAAGCCCGATTTTCCAAATTCCTTTTTCCATGAAGGCTTCGATGGTTTGGCGGTTGGCTTTGTTTAAGAGATTTGAATGGGAAATTTTGCTTTGTTTTGAGTACTCGGAAAGTGTGAGGATTTTTTTGTGTTCAAGATAGGCGAGTCTCTTGTGGTAGCTCATTGTAAGGGCTTTTCCGATTAGAAGTTCCATGATTTCGGTTTTGTCTTTTTCATCGAATTCTTTGAATGCTTCGTAATATTTTTCACGATCTATAAATTTGATATTGATCGGGACAAAGCCTTCTCTTAACAGAATGTAATTGTTTAGTACGCGGCCGATTCGTCCATTTCCGTCTAAAAATGGGTGGATGTGTTCGAAAGTGAGGTGAAAACGGGCCAATTTTTTTATTATGTTTTCGTTTATTGAGGCATTGTAGTGAATAAGCATATTTTCGAGGAGGTTTTTCACTTCTTTGGGGTTTGGGGCGATGTATGTTCCGACTCGGACAAATTCATTTTTTTCTCTGAATCTGCCTGCAATTTCATCATTGATATTTGACATTAGCATCCTGTGGAGAAGGAGAATAGACTCAAGAGTGAGTTCTTTTTCTTTTGATAGGGTTTCAATGTAGCTAACAACTCTTGCGAGGTTTTTTGTTTCGAAAAGTTCTCTTTCGGTGATGAATCTATCGAGGTCTATTTGAAGGAGGATTTTTTCGGTTTCGGAAAGTGAAAGTGTGCTGTTTTCGATTGCGTTTGAGTTGTAGACTTGTTCTGGAATTTCGGCTTCGGAAATGAGAGAAAGGACTCCTTCGTTGTCTTGCTTTGATTTAAGGTAGCGTTCTCGAAGTGTCGTGATTTGGCTATATATTGCGTGTGTTTTTGCCATGTGATTCATTGGTTTATGGGTTAATTATATCGTTTTTTCACGGTTTTTGCAAGATAAGCGTGAATTTTATGCTGTTTTTGTTGTTTGTTCACGGTTATTGTCTGAAAAGCGTAAATAGCTTTTCAGTCTTCTATTATTATAAAGGTTGAAGATTAAAAAATTATTAAATAGTTGTTTGTTGATTTTTTGGCTTATGGATGGTAGAATATATAGATAATTACTTTTATGTTTGCACAAAAACGGATCATTTATAGGACTGTTGAACATTTTTCTTCCGAGGGTATGAAAAATGAATCAGCAAAACATGCGCTTAAAGAAAGTGCCATTGAAAAAAGTGAAAAAGAAAATGTCGATAACGAGTTGTCAAAAAAAGAACTAGAGTTTGAGGAAAGTATGAAAGAACTTGAAAAGCTTCGCGGTTATCCTCCGGGCTATCTTGATAATTTTGTTCTAAAATATCCGGAAATACCGATTACGGAATTGGATGATTTGATTCAGTCAAATCGAAATGTGGTTCCGGGAGAGCTTGATGATTTGCTTTCCCGATTTGATTTTTTGACTTGGGACATAGTAAGAAATTATTTAAAAACTTTTCCTTATGAAAGCGCAAAAAGTTATGAATATTCTTTGATTAAAGATGATCCTTCTTTGGCTATTAAATATCCTAAAAAGACTTTAAGTGAAGATTTAGAAAATTCTGATGAAGTTTATCGTTTTGACAGGGAATCTCTTGGCAAACAAACACTAAAAATTCGAAAGGATATTGCGACTTTTGAAAAATGGTGGAGAGTTTTGAATGAAAAGCATCCAGAAGTTTTTAAAGAGATTTATGATAAAAATCCTGGCTTAGAGGGCAAAATTAATGATATGACAAAAAAGATTCGAAAAATTAATGATTTTTTGCAAAGCATTTCTGATAATGAATTTTTAGAAAAAGTTGATGATATTTTAACTTTAATTGAAGATTTTAATGCGATTGTTGCGTCAATAAATACGGTACTTCCTTCTTTGCATAGTATTATTATTGAAAATCAAAGTAAAATGGAAAATGGAGGAGATATTGAATCGTTGGTGGATGAAGAAAAAGAAGAGTTGATAAGGTTTGTTAAAGAATTATATAAAGAGTTTTTTCCTCCTTCATATTTGGATCAGGCGGTTCTTTTTTATACCGGTCAAAAAGAACTTGAGGGTTATCAAAAGGTTCTTTTGGCTGGCGGAAATGGTCTTGTAAAGGCAGTAGAAGGTGTGCTGAGTCTTTTTGATTTGGATACTTATATCGATGCTTACGATGGAGTTTCTACTTTGTATGAAATGGATATTGATGATCTGGAGCTTTTGTTTAGTTCATTGCCGGAGTTGCTTAGTCAACTTGATTCTGCTGATTCAGATCCTGCTGATTCAGTTTCTGCTGCGATTACAATTATTTATGCTGTTGTGATTTTTAAAGGTGGAATTACAAAAGTGACTAGTTTTGCTAGAAAAATGGGATATTCTAAAAAAATAATTTCTGTTCTAAAAACTCTTAATTCAGCTAGTGCAATTTCTCGGGTTTTTGGAAAAGTCGGAAAGGTTACTCCACTAGCGATGCTAGCTGCGACTTCTTTGCCTTATATAAAAATTGCTGATGGTAAAGGAATGTAGCTTGTGGAAATTTTTATATTTTGATTTGAGAAAAACGGATTGTCCAGGGTGTTGTTTTTTCTTTTTTAAGCCATCGCTCCCGTGTCGTATTTGACTTTTTTTGAATTTGTGGCTTTTTGTGATGTTGACATTCTGTTAAAAATGTCATATTTTGGGATGTCGACAATTCGTTGACGGTTCATTGACAGGTAGTTCAGAAAGGGGCATGGATATGAAGAGCTTGATCACGGTGGCTTTTTTCGGGTTCGTTTCTTTCAACATGGTCTCTTGCGAGGATCATGTGCGGGTGGGGGTTCGTTTGAGTGGCGGTGAGAGTGAGCAGGAGGACGAGAACGAGAACGAGGAATTTGATCAAGTCGAAGAGCTCGACGAGGTGGATGGGAGTTGTGTTCAGGTTTTTAAAGGAGCTAACTCTCCGAGGTCAGCAGTCATTCCTCAGAATGCGAAAGATCTTTTTTTGTTGAACATTTGGCTGGTCACTTACGAAGAAATTTCAATTTCCGGGCTTGTATTCGAGCAATACGGGGTCGGCTCAGATAATAAGGGGGTTCTTCGAATCAGCGAGACAGGCCAAGAGGTTAAACAGGAGGGTCGTAAAGCGACTTTCTTGTTTGAACAGGATCTGTTGACCGTAAAGAATGGTACTATCTCAATGTCTCTCAAAACGGATCTCGATGGTTCTATGCTGTCGGGTGATGTTTTGGGGTATCGCCTGATTGAGGTTTTAACTTCAGATGGCGATTGCATTGAGGGTCTTCCTGTGGAAGGGGACTTGATGAGCATCTCGGTCCTTTGTCCATGGGTTATGGGAATGGCCTTGGAGTTGGGGGAACTAGCTTTTTATGGCGGAACTTTTGGGTGTAGGGCGGATGTGGAAGTCCGAGAGCATCGGTTCTCGGTAGAAAATAACACGTCTGGCGTTATCCGAAATTTCCGACTTGAAAATCTTGGTACAGGAACCCTCATTTCAGGTCCAGTTGATCTTCCTCGGGGAAAAAGTTCTTTTTCGCTGAATGATCCTCTCATCATTTTGGGAGGAAAAGGAGTCAACTTCAGTATCAAATTCGATGCCGAGCCCGGGGAGGTAAAAATCTCCCTTGATTCGGTTGTCGTTTGGGATTTGGAGACTTCGCAGGAGACTTTTTCTGAGGGGGATCTTCCTTTTTATTGGTGGAGCTACAAATGAAAGGTGTTTCCGTTTTTACTTATTCCGGGGCTTTTCGGCCCTCGGTTGGAGTAGTGCGGAGACAATCGAAGGACATCTGAAATATGGTGTCCTTTTTGCTGTTGTTATTTTGAGGCTTGCTACTTGACAATTTTTAATTTCTGTGTCAAAGTTTGGTATTGTTTTAATTTATTTATGTCAAAAAATATTGCGTTAAAACTTGAATTTGAAAATGATTTGGATTCTTTGAGAGAATTGGTTGAGTCTGTTTCTCCTTGCGATGAGGAGATTTCGAGCTTGCGAAAAATTGTGCAAGATTTTGTGAATGATCTTTCTTCGGAATTGTTTTTTGATATTGATGTTCAAAGACTTATAAATAAATTCCTTTGGGAGACTAGGGATGTCTTGGGTTTTTCTGAGATGAGTGATGCTTTTATTTACGAAGAGGGATTTGTAGAGGAAATGTCTTTTGGGAAATTAAATGTAAAATTTTTCAATTCAACATACAATTTTGTTTTGCCGGATGATTTAGAAGGGCCAATTATTTCCGGAAATGGAAACGGTATTGAGAAAAAAAATATAATTTCGAGAGTTAATTTAATGTATGAACTTTTGAGGGATTGGGGAGTTGAAAATGTTTTGGTTTATGAAGGGAAAACGCTTGATTCTCAATTTAGAAAAGTGCCTTATAGATTATTTATAATTGAGGAGCTTGATAGGGCTGTGCTTATTTGTGAGGAATCGGGGAATAGAACATTCGTGAAAGCCGGGCTTTCGGATTTGGAGAGTTTTTCGTTTTCAAAGAAGTCTGAACTTAAACAAATGAATGATGTGAGGTCTTTGATTTGGTGTGGAGCTGAGCACTTTAAAGAAAAAATGGCGGAACTTTTGGTTTTGGATTTTGAGGAAGATGAGGTTTTTGAGGAAGAGGAGGAGGTAAAAATTGAAGAATCAAATGATTCGAAAAAGGAATATCCAAAGATGGATAGAGAATATTTTTCAGAAGAAAATGTGAGACAGGATTTGGATGCTTATTGTGCGAAGGCGGGACTTACGGATGTTTCTGAATTGAGTACGTCTGATAAATTTACAGGTCTTGAAGTGGTTTGTAGTAATGGGGAAACTGTTATGTTTCAAACGTATTTATCTAGGGCATCTGTAGTTTTAAGTGACAAGAAATTAACATTAGCTCAAGCATTGGACACATTAAAGAAAATTTATGGTTTAAAAATTGAGGTTCGAGAAGTAACAAAAGAAGAATATCCAAAGATGGATAGAGAATATTTTTCAGAAGAAAATGTGCGAAGGGATTTGGAGGCTTATTGTGGGAAGGCGGGATTGAATGATGTTTCTGAATTGAGTAAGTCTGATAAATTTACAGGTCTTGAAGTGGTTTGTAGTAATGGGGAACCGGTGAAGTTTAATGCGTATTTATCTAGGGCATCTGTAGTATTAAGTGACAAGAAATTAACATTAGCTCAAGCATTGGATGCATTGAAGAAAATTTATGGTTTAAAAATCGATGTTCGAGAAGTAAAAAAAGAAGAATATCCAATGATGGATAGAGAATATTTTTCAGAAGAAAATGTGCGAAGGGATTTGGAGGCTTATTGTGGGAAGGCGGGATTGAATGATGTTTCTGAATTGAGGAAGTCTGATAAATTTACAGGTCTTGAAGTGGTTTGTAGTAATGGGGAACCGGTGAAGTTTAATGCGTATTTATCTAGGGCATCTGTAGTATTAAGTGACAAGAAATTAACATTAGCTCAATCATTGGATGCATTGAAGAAAATTTATGGTTTAAAAATAGAGGTTCGAGAAGTAAAAAAGAAGAATATCCAATGATGGATAGAGAATATTTTTCAGAAGAAAATGTGCGAAGGGATTTGGAGGCTTATTGTGGGAAGGCGGGACTTACGGATGTTTCTAAATTGAGTACGTCTGATAAATTTAGAGGTCTTGAAGTGGTTTGTAGTAATGGGGAACCGGTGAAGTTTGAAAAATATTTATCTAGCGCTTCTAGGGTTTTAAGTTATAAAAAATTAACAAATGCTCAAGCATTGGACGCATTGAAGAAAATTTATGGTATACAAATCGAGGTTCGAGAAGTAACAAAAGAAGAATATCCAACGATGGATAGAGAATATTTTTCGGAAGAAAATGTGAGACAGGATTTGGATGCTTATTGTGCGAAGGCGGGACTTACGGATGTTTCTGAATTGAGTACGTCTAATAAATTTAGACGACTTGAAGTGATTTGTAGTAATGGGGAAACTGTGAGGTTTGAAAAGTATTTAAGGAAGGCTTCCGGAGTATTAAGTGACAAGAAATTAACACTAGCTAACGCATTGAAATCGTTGAAAAAGATTTATGGTCTTTGATTTTTATTTTGAAAAATAATTATATATGATTTTTTTCGGACTTTTATTATGGCGATGAATGCATGTTTTAATTCTTATTCATGCTTTCGAGTATTATTTCTGGTGATTTTTTATTTGGTTGTGGTTTTGTTTGACAAATGCTGCAAAAACTGTTAAATTATCGCGTATTGTTTTAATTTATTTATGTCAAAAAATATTGCGTTAAAACTTGAATTTGAAAAAGATTTGGATTCTTTGAGAGAATTGGTTGAGTCTGTTTCTCCTTGCGATGAGGAGATTTCGAGCTTGCGAAAAATTGTGCAAGATTTTGTGAATGATCTTTCTTCGGAATTGTTTTTTGATATTGATGTTCAAAGACTTATAAATAAATTCCTTTGGGAGACTAGGGATGTCTTGGGTTTTTCTGAGATGAGTGATGCTTTTATTTACGAAGAGGGATTTGTAGAGGAAATGTCTTTTGGGAAATTAAATGTAAAATTTTTCAATTCAACATACAATTTTGTTTTGCCGGATGATTTAGAAGGGCCAATTATTTCCGGAAATGGAAACGGTATTGAGAAAAAAAATATAATTTCGAGAGTTAATTTAATGTATGAACTTTTGAGGGATTGGGGAGTTGAAAATGTTTTGGTTTATGAAGGGAAAACGCTTGATTCTCAATTTAGAAAAGTGCCTTATAGATTATTTATAATTGAGGAGCTTGATAGGGCGGTATTGATTTGTGAGGAAGAGGGAAATAGAACATTCGTGAAAGCCGGGCTCTCGGATTTGGAGAGGTTTTCGTTTTCAAGGAAGTCTGAACTTAAACAAATGAATGATGTGAGGTCTTTGATTTGGTGTGGAGTTGAGCACTTTAAAGAAAAAATGGCGGAACTTTTGGTCTTGGATTTTGAGGAAGAGGAGGAGGTGAAAATTGAAGAATCAAATGATTCGAAAGAAGAATATCCAACGATGGATAGAGAATATTTTTCGGAAGAAAATGTGAGACAGGATTTGGATGCTTATTGTGCGAAGGCGGGACTTAAGGATGTTTCTAAATTGAGTACGTCTGATAAATTTAGAGGTCTTGAAGTGGTTTGTAGTAATGGGGAACCGGTGAAGTTTGAAAAATATTTATCTAGCGCTTCTAGGGTTTTAAGTTATAAAAAATTAACAAATGCTCAAGCATTGGACGCATTGAAGAAAATTTATGGTATACAAATCGAGGTTCGAGAAGTAACAAAAGAAGAATATCCAAAGATGGATAGAGAATATTTTTCAGAAGAAAATGTGAGAAGGGATTTGGATGCTTATTGTGCGAAGGCGGGACTTACGGATGTTTCTAAATTGAGTACGTCTGATAAATTTAGAGGTCTTGAAGTGGTTTGTAGTAATGGGGAACCGGTGAAGTTTGAAAAATATTTATCTAGCGCTTCTAGGGTTTTAAGTTATAAAAAATTA
>JAVEWJ010000001.1:447542-673799 GCA_034004605.1 Candidatus Altimarinota bacterium
AAATGTGAGAAGGGATTTGGATGCTTATTGTGCGAAGGCGGGACTTACGGATGTTTCTAAATTGAGTACGTCTGATAAATTTAGAGGTCTTGAAGTGGTTTGTAGTAATGGGGAACCGGTGAAGTTTCAAGCTTATTTATTGAGGGCTTCCAAGGTTTTAAGTGATAAAAAATTATTACTATCTCAAGCATTGGACGTATTGAAGAAAATTTATGATCTTTGATCTTTATTTTGAACAATTATTTATATAAATGAATATCTTTTTTGCTTTTTTGATTCGATATAATTAATCAAAGAGTTTTTTTATTGATTCGCTCAACCTTTTGATAATTAGTGCGGAAAAGCCCCAGCTTAATGAAATCCAAATTGGAATTCCCAGAAAACTTGGATTGTTGTATGTCCATGCACCAAAACGGCTTAGGATTATTTCTCCGATTTGGAAAAAAATTGTGGCGATTAAGAAAAGCAAGATGTCGGATTTGTTTTTTAGGAATGTGAGAACAACGACTGCAATTATTACAAATATGCTTGTGAGTAGTGTGTTGTTTTGCCAAAAAAATGCCATTAAAAAAACTAAGGCAAATAAAGCGATGACTTCAAGGATCAATTCTTTGAATGTTTTTTTGAAATTTTCAGGAATTGATTTTTTCATTCTTTATTTATCCGGTTTGTAAATGTGTAAATTGAGCGGGCGTTTGGATTTTCGCATTGCGTTGAATTTTTTTAGTTCTTTGTCGATTAGTCTTATGGCGGCACGATTGTTTTTTGCGTAAATGACGTGATCCAAATCTTTTTCATCCAAAAGTTTCATGCGTAAAGGTTGGCGTTTTAGCCATCTGAGTAAGGTCTTCCACATTTTTCCAACAAGAATTATCGGAATTTTGTTTATGTGTTTTACTTGAATGAGTTGGAGTGTGTAGAAAAGTTCGAGAATCGTGCCGATTCCACCCGGTGTGACTACGACCAAATGAGAAAGTGCCATGAAAGTATCGAGGCGATGTGAAAATTTTTCGAAATGTTTGCGCACTTCAAGAATTGGATTTTTGGCTTCGTGAGGGAGTCTTATTGTTAGTCCAACGGAGCATGCTTTGTGGTTTTTGTCGCCTGCCATGTGTCCGTCGTTTGCGGCTTGCATAAGGCCCGGGCCTCCTCCTGTAATTAGATCGATTTCTTCTTTTCCAAGATGTTTTGCGAGTTCGAAAATTTGTTTGTAGATTTTATCATCGGGCTTGATTCTGGCTGAACCGAAAATTGAAACTCGGAATTTATTTAAGTCCAGTTTTTTTGTGAGGTCCACTTTTTCAAATTCAAGGATTGCGTGTTTACCGTTTTTTTGAGAGGGATCGATTGTCGTTTTTTGCTCACAATTTTTTTTGAGAACTTTTTTTGTTGCTATTTTTTTTACATTTGTATTAACGGACTTTGATTTTGTGCCGGTTTTTTTTGCTGTGGTCTTTGTTGGTTTTTTTATTGCGATTTTTGTGGATGCGGTTTTTTTGCTTTGACTTTTAGTCTTTATAGGAGACTTTTTTGTCATTGAAACTGTTGCTGTTTTTTTCTTCTTTGAATTTTGAACTTTTTTTGTTGGCATTTATCTTTGTTTTATTAAAATTTCATTTTTTTAACATCATCCGGATCGTCTCCGAATGTTATGATGTATTTTTGTATCATATCAATTTTTTCTTGTAGTTTTGTGAGTAATTTTTGTGATTTTTTTGCAAATTTTTTGTTTGTTTTTGAATAACTTTCGATTAAGTCTTTGGCTAATTGATATCTGGAGACTCCGTTTCGAAGTTTTAAATCAAAAGGAGTTGTTGTAGATCCTTTTTCTTCATAACCGTGAAGAGTAAACCTTTCAGGGTTTGTATAATTCCAAAGAATTTGTTTTATGTCTGAAACATATCCGTGATAACTGAAAATTACAGGTTTGTCTTTTGTGAAGTATTTATTTACTTCTTCTTTCGTGTCTGCAGTGTAAAGGTCTCCAAGTGAAATCGCCGTGAGTTCGGAAATGTTTACAAAGCGAATTTTTATTTCGGGAGCAATTTCCTTGATTAGTTTTACTGCGAAAATTCCTTCCTGTGTAATGTAGTCTCCAGCTGTTGCAAGTACTATATCCGGATTTTTAGCTTCTTCTTTGCTGCTAACAAATTCCCAAATTCCGATGCCTTTTTCGGCTTGTTTCTTGGCTTCTTTCATTGTGAGCCATTGAGGAATTTCTCTCTTATCCGAAACAATTACATTAATTCCACCTTTTTTTGAAAGCGATTCGTTCATTGCTACAATAAGCATGTTTGCGTCTGCGGGGTAGTAGATTTGTGTAAATTCACTGTGTTTTTGTAGTATGTTTGAAACGAAACTCGGATTTTGGTGTGAGTATCCGTTGTGTTCTTGTCGCCATCCAACGGATGTTTGTATATATAAGGCGCTTGAAATTGGGCGTCTCCATTTTATAAGCTCGGATTGTCTTAAAAATTTGGCGTGTTGGTCCACCATGGAATTAATGATTGCTGTAAATGATTCGTAAGAAGCAATTACTCCGTGTCGGCCGGTTAAGAGGTAGCCTTGAAGCCAGCCTTGTATTGTGTGTTCGGAGAGGATTTCGAGGGTTCTGCCTTCCGGAGTCGTTTCTTCCGTGTTTTTATATAGCGGCCATTGGAATCCTCGTTTTGTGTATTCAAAAAGAGCAGATAGTTTGTTTGATTCCAGTTCATCCGGACAGAATAGTCTGAAGTTGTCTTTGTTTAATTTGTATGAATCTCTAATAAATTTTCCGGCTTGGATCATCGATGATGCCATTATTGTTCCTCGATTTCTTGAGTTTACTTTTATTTCGTAGTTTTCTGGTTTTGGTAGTTTTAAGGCCTTCATTATGTCTCCACCGAAAGCGTGACGACAGAGTCCCATTGCGTATTTTTTCTTTGGAACGAATGAAAGCACTTCCGGAAGAGGATGACCTTTTTTGTCGATTAATTCGTTGAACTTGTATGATTTTAGCCAGTTTTCAATTGTTTTTAATGCTGTTTGTGGGTCCTTTTCGTTCATTGGATTTCCAATCGGGACGCCGTGAGAGCGGAAAGAATCTTCTAAGGGATGACCATTATATTCTTTGGGGCCTGAAAGTCCCTTTTTTGAATGTAGAATTATGACTGGCCATTTTGGCTTTAATATTGCGGTTTTTGATTTTCGTGCTTTTGTTTGAATGTTCTTTATTAGGGAGTAAGCTTTTTCAAATGTTTTAAGTATGTCTTTATTGATGTTTGTGGATTTAATGATTAACGGTTCATAGCCTAGTCCTTTGAAATATTGTGTTAGTTCGTCATCTCCCATACTTGAAAAGACAGTTGAATTTGAGATTTTAAAATTGTTTAAGTGAACAATCGGGAGTACGGCGCCGTCTTTTTTTGGATTTAAAAACTTGTTTTGATACCATGCGCCTGCTAGAGGGGCTGTCTCTGCTTCGCCATCTCCGATGACGCATGCAACGATTAGTTTTGGGTTGTCGAGGGCGGCACCGAAGGCTGTTGAAAGGCTATATCCGAGCTCTCCTCCTTCGAGAATGGATCCCGGAACGCTTGGTGTAACATGGCTTGGAAGCTTTGAATATGGCCAACTAAAGTCTTTGATAAGGTTTTTCATGCCTTTTAAGTCGATGCTGTAATCTTTGTAGAAATGTGCGAGCGAGCCGTCGGCGAAAAGATTTGCAAGATTTGCGGGTGCGCCGTGGCCGGGTCCGTTTATGAAAAGGATTTCGGCATTAGTTTTGCAAATTAGATAATTTAATGCACTGTAAATTAAATTTGTGCCTGGAACTGAACCAAAGTGACCGAGTGGACGGAGCTTGATGTCTTCTATTTTAAGGGGTTTTTCAAGAAGGTGATTGTATCTTAGATAAATCATGGCGACACTGAGATAGTTTAAATAGCGGTTATATATCTTTAACCACTCGGATGCTGAAATTTTTGTTTTTGCCATAGGGAAATTTTTAAAATTTGAGGGGGGATATTTAAAAATATTATATGGATTTTTTTAAAGAAGGTAAACTTTTATTTTGATAATTTCTTTAAAATTTCTTCGAGTTTTTTAAACAATTCTTTGTTTTCGTTTTGTTTGTATTTTGAAAGTGCATTTTCGTATTTGGGACATTTTTTGAGAAAGTTTTTTAGGTGTCCTTCTGTGATTTCAAGATGATATTGTCCAAAGCCGAGTTTTTTTAAGTAGTGTGCGTTTAGAATTTGTTCAAATTGATTTAGTAGAGGAATGGCAAAGAAAGGTTTTTTTAAGAAAATACTTTCGCTAATAAGTGAATAGCCGCTTGTGGAAATAACTGCTTTTGCCGTTCTTAGGTCTTCGATGAATGTTTCGCTGGAAAATTCTCTAAATTGAATGTTTTTTTCTTTATCGTTTTTATTAAATCCGTAAACAATGAAATTCTCGGAAATATTTTTTAAAATATTGATGAGTGATGGGTAGGCTTTGCCACTTAGGTATACCAAAATGTGGTCTTGTTTTTCCGGGATTGCGGACAAAATTTCGGGGCGGATTATCGGTGGAACGATCTGTGTGTTTTTTCTTTTGGGTTCGGGATTGAAAAATGAGCTTAGGAGATATTGATTGCAAGCCGGGAGCTTTGAGGAAATTATTGTTTTTGAAAAGAGGAAAAGTTTTCGGAATTTTTTTGGGTAGTCGATTTTGCAACGATTTACGGTGTGAATGTTGTCGATTGCGATTATCGGTTTTCTGTGAACTTTTGCATAAAGATAAGTGAAACTTTCAAAGTCGCTGATTACGATATCGGGCTTGAATTTTTTGAAAGGGGAGAGAAAGGCGGGCGTGTTTGTGCCGAGTTTTTTTGGAATTGTGAGAAGGGTGCCTGTGATACTTTTTTGTATGTTTAGTTTGTTTTCTTCGATGTTTAAAGAGAAACCTTCGATTTTTTTGATAATCTCGGGGAAGCGTTTTGAAAGGAAATCAAAGGCTTTTCCGGAAGTGATTATTCGAATTTCGTGTCCGTTTGCAAGTAGGTGTCTTATGATAACTTCGCTCCTTGTGGCGTGTCCAAGCCCTTCGCCGGCTATGCCGTAGAGGATTTTCATGGTGGGTGGGGTAAAATCTTCAGAGATTATTATACATGGAATGGATTTGAGGTGGTAAGGGAAAGTGTGGGAATAAAAAGAACCCACATGGGGTGAGTTCTTTTATGGTCTTTTTTTATTGTTCTACTTTGTGGAGTGGTGAAGAAAATATTTTAATTCTATTTTTTTAAGGCAGTGTGCTTCGCTTCGCACAGTGCGTGAATTTTTTTCTACAGATGCCTTTGCGTGATTATTTGTAGAACATTTCTACATCCATACATGCGCTCAACTTCGTTTCGCGGCAGTTTTTATTGTTTTCCTTCTTTATTTTCTTCTTCCACCACTTCGGCTTCAACCGCTTCTTCTTGCTTTTTGCCTTTTTCGTAGACTTTTACCGATTCGTCGTCGGTTTTTACGTCTTGTCCTTCGGGAGTGCCGGCGGCTTTGTATAGCTCGCTTCCGTATTTTTGAATTTCGGTGTTTAAGTCCTCCGTGGCTTTTTCGAGATCTTCTTTTTTAGCGTCTTTGTCTTCGAGTAGTTTTTTAAGTTCCGCAATTTTGTCCTCGATAGTTTTTTTCATTTCTTCAGGCGCTTTGTCTCCGGCATCTTTTAGTACTTTTTCGCATTGGAATACCAAGCTTTCCGCTTTGTTTTTCGTTTCAATCATGTCTTTTTTCTTTTTGTCATCTTCCGCGAATTTTTCGGCTTCCTCCTTCATTCTATCAAGTTCTTCTTTGTTTATATTGGAAGAACCCGTGATTGTTATTTTTTGTTCTTTATTTGTAGCTTTGTCTAAGGCTTTTACGTTTAAAATTCCGTTTGAATCAAGATCGAATGTGACTTCGATTTGAGGTACTCCTCTTGGAGCCGGTGGAATTCCATCAAGCACGAATCTTCCAAGAGATTTATTGTTGGATGCCATTGGGCGTTCTCCCTGAACAACATGCACTTCCACTTGATTTTGGTTATCTGCGGCGGTTGAGAAAATTTGAGATTTTGATGTCGGGATCGCCGTATTTCTTTCTATAAGAACGGTGTTTACTCCGCCAAGTGTTTCAAGGCCGAGAGAAAGTGGAGTTACATCGACAAGAAGAATGTCTTTTACATTTGAGTCTCCTTGAAGAATTCCTCCTTGAATTGCAGCACCAAGCGCTACAACTTCGTCGGGATTGATTCCTCTGTGTGGTTCTTTTCCGAAAATTTCTTTCACTTTTTCCTGAACCATCGGGATTCTCGTGGAACCTCCTACAAGGATTACTTCGTCCAAATCCGAGAAGTAAATCTTTGCGTCTTCGATAGCCTTTTTACAAGGAAGAACTGTTTTTTCAACCAAGTCGGAAATGAGATCTTCGAATTTTGAGCGCGTGAGTTTTGTCTCGAAATTTCGAGGTCCGTTTTGGTCAACAGTGAGATATGGTAGTGAGATTGTCGTCTCGTGAAGAGAAGATAGTTCTCTTTTTGCCTTCTCCGAGGCTTCTTTGATTCTTTGGATAGCTAATTTGTCAGTTGATACATCAATGCCACTTTCTTTTTTGAATTCGGCGATTATCCATTCCATGATTCTTTGATCGAAGTCGTCTCCTCCGAGCTGTGTGTTTCCGTTTGTAGATTTTACTTGGAAAACACCTTCTCCTATTTCAAGAATCGAAATATCGAAAGTACCGCCTCCAAGGTCGTAGATTGCGATTTTTTTGTCTCCGCCTTTTTTATCAACGCCATAAGCGAGAGCGCCAGCCGTTGGTTCGTTTATAATTCTTTTAACATCGAGACCGGCGATTTTTCCGGCATCTTTTGTGGCTTGTCTTTGAGAGTCATTGAAGTATGCGGGGACTGTGATAACGGCCTCTGTGACCGGTTCGCCAAGATAAGCTTCCGCATCGGCTTTGAGTTTTTGAAGCACCATAGCCGAGATTTCTGCTGGGCGTTTTTGTTCTCCATCGAGAACGATTTCAACTTCTCCATTTTTACCTTTTGCACATTTGTATGAAAGTCTTTTTATATCTTCCTCGGATTCGTTGAATTGTCTTCCGATAAGTCGTTTTGCAGAATAAATTGTGTTGTCGGGATTTGTGACAGCCTGATTCTTTGCAGGGATGCCGACAAGTCGTTCTTTGTTTTTCATTGCTACAACCGATGGGGTGGTGCGTGAACCTTCTACTGAAGGTATTACAACGGCTTCACCGCCTTCCATGACTGCTACGCATGAATAAGTAGTACCAAGATCAATTCCAATAATTTTTCCCATATTTGTGTTTAGTTAGAAAATTTAATTTATTAGCACTCAATATTATAGAGTGCTAATTTAAAGTTGTCAATAATTCCAAGATTATTTTGAATATCAAATAAAATATTTAAATTTGTTCTCCGTCGATAATTTGTTGGTTCTAACATGTACGAACCAACAAAGATTGAAGCAATGTATTGCTTCAATCTAATCGACAAGTCGAACAAATTTGTAAATATTTTATCTGATTTGAGAATTGATTTTTTGCTCAAACGCACTTTTTTAAAAAATAAAAACATAAAACTTAAAATTGTTAGTTGTTTTTTTCTTCTGTTTTGCCGTTTCCGATTTTTACTTTTGCGTGGCGGATGACCATATCTCCGAGAGTGTAGCCGTCTTCGAGGGTTTCAAGAATTTTGTTTTCTTCGCCGTCCGCTTGGAGAACCGCTTCGTGAAGCTCCGGATTGAAAGCATGGCCTGTGGTTTCCATTTTTTTAAGGCCGCTTTCTTCAAGTGATTTTTCGATTTGGCGAATAGACATTTCTATGCCTTTGCCCCATTCTCCGGCGTTTTCAGGTATGTGTAAAAGCGCTCTTTTTAAATTGTCGAGGCCGGGGAGAAGGTTTTTCATCAAGTTTTTGTTCGCATAAAGTACCGTGCGAATTCCTTCTTCTTCGTTGCGTCTTCGTAAATTCGTGATGTCTGCCATCAGGCGTTTTCCGGTTTCCGTTACTTTTTCGAGTTCGGCTTTTAAATTCTCGATTTCGAGATCTTTTGGATCTTTTTCCGCGCTTTCTTCCTCGTTTAATTCGTTTTCGTCTGCGGTGTTTACGTTTGATTTGTTTTCATTTTCCGTATCGGTTTGCGGATTTTTTGTATCGTCGTTTTGTTGTGTCATGTGTTTATTATTTAAGGAGTTTTTTTATTTCTTCGAGAAGGACTATATTGAAAGGATAGTTCATTCTTTTAGGTCCTAAGATTCCGAGGAATCCTTCAAGGCCGTCTTTTTGATATTTTGTAACGATGATTGAGCAGCTTTGAATTTCTTTGATGATGTTTTCTTCGCCGATAAATGTCTTTATGTTTTCGTCTATTTCAAGGGAGTTTAGCGTGTTTACAAAATTATTTCCTTTTTCCAGGACTTCGAAAACTTCGGATGCGTGAATTGCGTCCTGCGAAAATTCGGGTTGGCGAAGCACATTGGACATTCCGAGAAAAAATGTGTGGGGATTGTCGGGAGTGGTGGCGAAACATGCTTGATTTGTGGCTCTTGCGAGAATTTGCACCGCATCGAAAAGGTGTTGGCGAAGTTTTTCTACTTTGTATTCACGGGTGATTTTTTGAAGAGCTTTAATCGCTTCTTTTCGTGCCATGTCAAAATCCGCCATTTCATCGACAAAAAGCCTGTATCCTTTATCAGTTGGGACTCTTCCGGCGGAAATGTGCGGTTGAAAAATTAATCCTTCTTTTTCGAGTTCCATCATGTCGTTTCTTATTGTGGCAGGGGAAACAGAGAATTTGTATGAAACAATGAGTGTTTTTGAGCCGACGGGTTCGCCCGTTTGAATGAATTTATTTATGATTTCTTGAAGAACTTTTCTTCGGCGTGCCTCAGACATGTTTAAAAATTAAATTAGCACTTGATATTATACAGTGCTAATTTTTTCGGTGCAAGTGAAAGAGGGGATTTTTTTCCCCCTCTTTTTGGTGCTTCACCCGATCTTTCTCCAGAGAATTTGAGTCTGTGGGATGTTCGGAATGGTGATTTTTCGCCTTTGTGATGGACAAATTGGGTTCTTGATTTTTCGCCCCGTCGTTGGAGGCTCGAGTTTTACCTCGATTTTCTCCTTCCCGACGTTTCTAATGATCACGGTTTGTCCACTGATGGTCACCTTTATGCTTTTGAGCACTTGGTAGACCGTGGGAGTGTCTTTTGTGGGAATTGGTGGAACCAGTCGGTTCCACATGTTTTCGGGCATTTTCTCCTCCAAAGTGGTATTGGAGTGATTTCCAATACGGCGAAACTATCCGTCAGGTGGCGGAGTTCGTCAATAGAGATTTTGTGAGATTTTAAAAATCGGACTTCCAAGGTTCGTAGCTCGAGTTTTTGCCTTCCCCTAGAATTTGGTCAATTTTTTCCCCCATGGCTAAAAGGGTGAAAAGGTCTATGGTGTCTTTCGATTCTTTTGTTGGAAGAGCTTCTGCTACTTCAAGAGTACTTGTTTCTATAGTATTTGTAGGTGTTTCCATTTTTTTGAAATTAATAAAACGGAGGCATTTTAATTTTAATTTTTGCCTCCGTAAAGTTTTTCAGCTTGCAAATTTTATTTAATTTTTTTGTCTGCTATGAATTTAACCATATCGACAATTCGGCAGGAATAACCCCATTCGTTGTCGTACCAGGAAAGTACTTTTATTAAATTTCCATCGATTACCATTGTGGATTTTGCGTCGATGATTGAGGAATTTTCGTTTTTCTTGAAGTCGATTGAAACAAGTTCATTTTCTTCAAAAGACATGATTCCTTTGAGTTTGCCTGTGGCGGCTTTTTTGAAAATTGCGTTTAATTTTTCGGCTGTTGTTTTCTTTTCAACAACACAAACGAAGTCCACAATGGAGACGGTGGGGGTGGGGACTCGGATGGATGTTCCGTTTAGTTTTCCTTTAAGAGAAGGGATTACTTCTGCGACGGATTTTGCGGCACCTGTTGTCGTCGGTATCATTGAGAGGCCGGCTGCTCTTGCTCTTCTTAAGTCTGAGTGCGGTAGGTCGAGGATTCGTTGATCGTTTGTATATGAGTGACATGTGGTCATAAAGCCGTGTTTGATTTTGAGATTGTCGTGAATCACTTTTGCGAGAGGGGCCAGGCAATTTGTAGTACAAGAAGCGTTTGATATAATGTGGTGGCGGGCCGGTTTATAGTTTTTTTCGTTTACGCCCATTACCATTGTGATATCTACGGGGTCTTTTGCAGGTGCGGATAATAGGACTTTTTTTGCACCGGCTTTGAGGTGTTTTTCGAGGAGTTCCTTTGTTCTGAAAACTCCTGTGGATTCAATCACAAGGTCTACTCCGAGTTTTTTCCAGGGGAGAAGTTCCGGGTCTTTGATTTGGAATGTCTTGATGTGTTTGCCGTTTACGATGATTTCGTTTTCATTTTTTGTTTCGATTTTTGCATCGATTGTGCCGTAGGTGGAGTCGTATTTTAGAAGATGGGCTAGTGTTTTATTGTCTGTGAGGTCGTTTATTGCAACGATATCGAAGAGATTTTTTTCGAGATTGATTCGAAAAACCTGACGGCCGATTCGTCCAAAGCCGTTTATCGCAACTTTTGTTTTCATAGAAATTTTGTTATTTGTTTTTAATATTTTAACATTTTTTAGGAAAAATCGCCAGAAATTAAGGGCTCAAGGATGTGTTTGAAAGATCTTTTTTATGTGAATAGGTTGATCAGTGCGGAAACGGATTCGACGCCACCCATAAGTAGTCCCACAGAAATAATTGTGCCTATTGCTATGAATGTGAGGGAGCTCCAGGCTTCCATGCCGAAAACAAATGCGATTAGCGCGCCGGTCATTGCTCCTGAGCCGGGAACCGGTATTCCCACGAAGAGTAAAAGAAAGAGGGGTCCTAGTTTTTTCACTTTGCTGTGGTGGTCTTTTCGGGTTTTTTCGAAGAGTTTTGAAAAAAACGCTTCAAGAAATTTGGATTTTTTTCTTGCGAAATTTGTGATGGGGCCGAGGAGAAAGAGATTTAATACTCCGGGAATGAGCATTCCGGCAACTGCGAAAAAATATATTGAGATTTTTGAAAGCCCCATTTGAAATCCCAGTGGCACGGCTGCTTTGATATCGATAAACGGTATCATCGCTGTGAAAAACACCAATAGTTCTTTGGAGAGGTTGTCCATTTATGGGAATGTAATTACCAGGGTGATTATAAAGGAGGAGGGGGAGGGAGGGAAGGAGAAAGTTTTTATTATTGTTCGTTTATTTTTCAGGTGTATGTTTCATTTGTTAATTCTTCCAGGTTGTACTCGCATTTAATTTCGTATTTTTTTCCTCGGAGTGTAATTGTGGGGTGTTGATTTGTCAGAGGAATTGCGATTGCGTCTTCTTGAAGTTGTCCTGCAAAGTATGTTTTTTTTGAACAAATATTTAAGTTTTAAACTTTGTATAATGCTAATGAGGCGTTATCTTCAGCTCCCATGTTTTCCACTTTTTTAAAAATTATAGTGAATGCTTTTTTTATTGAATGGTTAATCATGCGAGCAAGTTTTTCATGGTTTATTGTCAATTTCTCATATATGCAGTGGTCTATTCCATCGGTGAAAGCCAATATTTTTTGATTTTTTTTCAATTGGATTTTTTTAAAAATCAAACATTCGCTTAGGTCTTTTCTTCCTCGCAATCCTAAATGAGAGAAGCATCCAATCCAGCTTTCATTCATTGGTAGATCGAAAATTAGTTTTCCATTTTCGGAAATTATTAATCCACAGTCTCCATATCCTAGTAAAGAAATCACTGTATGATTCGGTTTATTTAATATTTCAAAGGATAAAAAACTTGCTTCAGGCGTAAAATCTTTGTTGGGATTCATGTTTTTTCTTCCGAATTTTTTGAATATATCCGTTTCTAATTTTTTTACCGCACATAGTCCGGACTCAAAGTCATTGGGGAAATTTTTCATTTTCTTTATAAAAAATGTATTTATCATTTCAGCTGTTTTTTTTCCCCAATGACCATCACTTATGCAAACTCTAAATCCATTCGTCGTCGGCTTGAAATCTATTTGATCCTCATTAATCCGTTTTTTTAATCCGGTAGTTGTTCCTAATAATAGTTTTTTTGATGGATTTATCGTTTGAATTTTCATTGTTTTCAATTATTTCGTTAGTATTTTTATACCCAGTGATAAAACAATATTAGCAAAATGGCATGTCATTGGAATGGAATTTTCCAAGGTAATTGAGTGAATTTTTGTGTTGTTTTTTATAATCCACATAAATAATAATCCTTGAAATTTTTCAATATCTATGGTGGAACTCAAACATAGATTCACCGGGCTGTCGTCCGTAAGATCGACAAGTTCTTCTATTTTTCCGATAAACACATCTTTAATGTTTTCTTCATTTTTTTTCGAAGTTTCATTCATAATGTTTTCCATAATACCCTGTAATTTTCTTAATTGAAGTATTTTTATTTGTGAATTTTCCGGATCGATAACGAATTCTAAATCTATCGGGCCAAAGATTTGTTCCGCGAGTAGAACAATGTTTGTGATTTCGGTTAGTTGTTTTTGGGTTATTAATTTTGATTCAGGTAATTTTGAAGTGTCTTTTATTTCAAATTCTTCAAATTCCGAATTTTGATGGGTTATTAAATCCGGTCTGTTTGCAATGTTTATTGTTATGTTGCCGTTTTTGCAAAAGACTGTGCCTCCGGTGTTTTTAATAAATTTTTGAATTAAAATGGCCATTCTTGGTTTATGACGAATACCTTTTAATTCTCTGAAACAAATCGCTTTTGGACTAAAGAAGGAGCAGATAACGGACTTAATAGCGTCTTCTAGGTTCCTTGAAGCGAAAGGGTTTGAGTCTAAGATACTTTCGTAAATACCTGGCGCGGGTCCGATCATATCAACATCTTCATCAAAACATGATGAACGAAGTGCCACTTTGTCTCCATTTTTGAATTTGTTGCTAATACTGGATAGAATAATATTTGGTATTTGGTTTTTTTGAATTAGTTGGACTATCGTCTCCGCGACTAATTTCTTTTTTTCAATGTTGTCGGATTCTTCGAGTTCGTTTATCAATTTGGCTATTTCGGGAATGGATTGTAACCAGTCATTTATTGCTTCTGATGATAAGACGAAACCATCGAGTATTTTTTCCTTACCAAAGATTTCACCGGCTTTTAGAAGTCCGGAGGCTTTTCCTCCTGCCAACAAGGTTAGTCTTGCTTTTTCCAATGGAAGGAGGATTTCTTTTTCTTTAATTTTCTTTAATTTTTGAGAAATTTTTTTTTGGAATTTCGGTCTTTGTTCTTCGATTTTTTCGAGTATTTCGGGTAAAATTTTTCCGTCCAGTACCAATTGTAAAATAAACCTGCCTCTGGCGGAACTTGCATCAATTTCTTCTAGTTGAATTGCGAGTTTTTCAGTAAATATATCTGCAAATTCTTTGTTTAAAAAAGTTTTTGGGTCTCTTAAAATTTGAGAAAATAAACTGCCTGAAGTATCACAAACCGAAGAGTAGTTCCAAAATTTTCCATCAAAGTTTTGACTATCGATTTCTGCTGGACACCAGTTTAAGAAGCGAATTTTTGCGTTTATTTCTCTAGCTATTGTTGTCGTGGATGGGTTTGTTGAAATATTACTTGAAAGTTTTTCGCGAATTATTTGTAAAGCTTCTTCCCAGGGAAGGTCATTTTTTTTGCCTGCTACTCTGGGGGGGATGAATTCCATTGCATTTGCAACAAACAATATTTCTATGGGATTTCGTCCTGCTCTGTCAGCTACAGTACATAATATTTTAAAGAGTTCGCTTTCTTTGCTTTTTTTTCCGGATAGAAAACTTTCTTTCCATGAATTAAAAATATTATTAATTATTTCCCAATTTAATCCGTTAAAATTCCCACTTTCAGCTTTTATGCCATCAATTAATACTGAAGGAAGGCAGAGGGCGACAATGTCCAATTCACCGCCTTTTGTGCAATTTTGGTCAAGAATAATCGGATTGTCGTTTGTTTCCGGCCTGGAATCGGCAACGAGGGCTTCTATGTTGTAAAAAGGGGCTGCGAACTTGAATGCGGTTTCTAATCTTAAAAAAGTTTCTACAAATTTTTCTATCGGATCCAAATTTTTTGAATTAGCATCTTCTTCAAAAAAAATTTCTTGAAGTCTTTTATCGAATATTTCAGAAATTGTTCTCCATTCTTCCAAACATTGGAATAAGGATAGGGGATTTTCTCTCATTTTTGTTGTCCAAAGTTTTGTTATTTGGGATCTTTTTTCCGTTTCTATTTCTTCAATATCGATGGTTTCAAGAAGGGGGATTATGTTTTCTGCCCAAACTTTGAATATACCCAAGACTTCGCCATTCTCTTTTGTAATTTTAAATTCGTCGGTTTTGTCGGTTGCAAAAAAATCAGTTCGAACTAGTTTCGTGGATAATAATCTGTCTTCAGTTGTTTTTCCGTTTTCGGTAGTCCCGTTTTCAGTTTTGTTTAAGTCTATTGTGTTCATGTTATTATTGTTATAAGTGATAAATAAAAAGACCTTCTTTTTTAGGGAAGGTCTTAAGGTCTTGTTTAATTAATTTTCAATACACAAAACTCCCTCCCTTTTTAAGAAGGTAATAGTATGTTTGAAAAGCTATGTTTTTTTGAGTTAAGCCAATTGTTTCCATTTGATTTGTAATTTAACGATAACACCATATTGTATTTTAATGTTTTTGTCAATAGTTTTCGAGTATTTGCGCTTTTTTTCGTTGTTTGTTGAGGAGTTGATTAAGGAAAGAATGCGATTTTGAGGCAAAGAGTCAAAGTGGAGAGGCAACCGCTTCGCGGTCGTTTTGAAGAATTGCCGGGTGATACTATTTGGTGGAGGTCTTGTTTTTGAGACTTTTTTGTTTGGTTTGAGCTAGTTCTTGTGGGTTTTCGCAAAGAAAGATACAACCGCTTAGCGGTCGTTTTGAAGAATTGCTGGGTGATACTATTTGGTGGAGGTCTTGTTTTTGAGACTTTTTTGTTTGGTTTGAGCTAGTACTGTGGGTTTTCGCAAAGAAAGATACAACCGCTTCGCGGTCGTTTTGAAGAATTGCCGGGTGATACTACTTGGTGGAGGTCTTGTTTTTGAGACTTTTTTGTTTGGTTTGAGCTAGTACTGTGGGTTTTTGCAAAGAAAGATACAACCGCTTCGCGGTGTTGTACTAAAAAATTACGCATCAAATGAAAAATCTTACAAGTGTTTTATTTTTTTGTTCTTGCTTTTACCCCTTGTTAGACTTAATTTGGGAATAGTTTGAAAGTGTAAAAAAGTTGCTCAGAAAAGAATGGAACATATATCCGTGTTGATAAAAGAAGTTGAACAAGGTCTTGGTTTGAAAGAGGGGGATACTGTAGTAGATGCCACTCTTGGTCTTGGAGGTCATTCAAAAATCATTCTTGAAAAAATCGGAAAAACGGGAAAACTTATAGCGTTTGAACAGGATGAAGATAATTTGAAGGAGGCCAAAAGACGGCTTCAAGACTTTGAAAAACAAATAGTGTACATTCCGGACAACTTTCGAAATTTGAAAATCAGGCTTATAGAAAACAAAATCGAAGAAGTAGATAAAATTTTTTTTGATCTGGGTATTTGCTCCACACATGTGGATATTGGCGAAAGAGGCTTCTCCTTCATGAAAGATGCAAATCTTGATATGAGGTTTAATCGAAATACAGGAGTTACAGCGAGCGATGTTGTAAACTTCTACGACACAGAACGACTTGCGAAGATTTTTCGAGAATATGGAGAGGAAAAGTCGGCATGGAGAATTGCAAATGCTATAGTCGATAGAAGAAAAGAAAAAGTTTTTGATTCTACTACGGATCTTGCTGAGTTTATAAAAAGCGTTTATCCGAAGGTGAGGCTAAAAGTGCATCCTGCTACAAAAGTATTTCAAGCCCTTCGCATCGAGGTCAATGATGAGTTAAACGCTCTCAAAGAAGCCCTTCAAGGAGCATTTGAAATGCTTCGAGAAGGTGGAATTATTGCGGTATTAGCTTATCATTCTCTTGAAGATCGAATCGTTAAAAAGTTCTTTAAAGAATTGGAAAATCCCGCCCCAAAGCTGTCCGAGCAAATTTTTAGAACGCATGGAGAGCCTAAAGTTCAAAAAGTTTTCAATAAGCCCCTTACTCCGAGTGATACGGAATTATCACAAAATCCAAGAAGTAGAAGCGCAAAACTTCGCGCTTACATAAAATTATCAAAATGAATCTTTCCCTTAATCCTCAAATCAAAGCTGCAAATAAAAACCTTTTTGAAAAATATGGTTTTATTTTGATGATTTTTGTACTTGTTTTGAGTGTTGCGGGTGTTACCGTTATTACTTTGATTTATTCCACGAAACAAGTGACAAAGGGCTATACAATCAATTCTTTGGAGCGAGAAAATCAAATTTTGGTTCGGGAAATGGAAGTTTTGGATATGAAGCTCAATGATCAACGCTCACTTAAGAGTATAAATGCGTCACCCAGAATTGCTCAAATGGTAAATCCCGGCACAATTGTGTATGTAAAAGCCGAAAACTCCATTGCGAGCAGATAATCTTCTTGCGAATTTTAGTACAGGTGTTATATATTTTCCACTATGAGTTTTTAGAATATATATTAATTTTGTCTAGAAGATGACTGATTTGAACGAAAACTCGGCACTTATTGAAGAACTTGTTGTCTTGGTTCAGAAAGGGGATAAAGACGCATTTTCCAAAATTTATGATTTTTTTGCAGACGCCGTGTATCGTTATGTTTTTTTTCGTGTGAATAAAGAGGATGCTGATGATTTAATCGAGCAGGTTTTTCTTCGTGTTTGGGAGAATATCGGGAAGTATAAGAAAACGAAAGATAGTAAGTTTTCTTCTTGGGTCTTCCGAATTGCACATAATCTGGTTATCGATTATTACCGGAACAATAAAATTAAGGACGTTTCCGAGCTCGATTTAGATATTCCGACTATGGATAGGGAACATAATCCGCTTAGGAAAACGGAAGATAAGCTTAATATTTTGCTTCTTAGAAAAGCCTTGAATAATATTAAAAAACATTATCGCGAGTTTTTAATTCTTAAATTTATAAACGAACTATCAAACAAGGAAATTTCTGATCTGCTTGATAAAAGTGAAGGTGGAATAAGGATTCTTCAACTTCGCGCACTCAAGGCTCTTAAGTCCGAACTTGTGAAGCTTGGGGTTGATAAGGTGAATTTTTAAGTAACGAAATCGGGTTTTTTCCGTTTGATAGAGTGTAAATGCGAAATATGAAATTAAGTGAACTATTTTACAGTGTAAGGAAACAAAGCCTTTCAGTAGATCAAAAAGAAAGGCTTAAATCTCGGATATTTAATTCCATTTCTGAAGAGGAAAAAATGTCTGTTTTCGCTTTTTCAGGTGCAAAAGCTTTGAAGCTTGAGGCAAATAGACGAGCTTTTATTAAAGAGCGAATTTTTGAAAGGATTGAAAATCGTTTTGAGTTTTTTCGTGTATTTTCTTTTGCAGGTTTCTTAAAACGAGCTACTTCCGTTTCTTTGGCTTTTATGCTTGTTTTTCTTGGGTTTGGGGGGCTGATTTCGGAGGAATCCCTTGTGTTTGCTGAGGAATTTACAAAAATTGAGTCTGTAAGCGGAAAGGCTTTGGTGGTTCGAGGTGATTTCAGTCTTCGCGCTTATCCGGGAATGGAGCTTAAAAGAAAGGATCGAGTTCTTACTAAGGATAATAGCGAGGTGGTGATTTCTTTTGTGGATGATAGTGTGAGTAGGCTTAAAAGTGGTACTGATTTTAAAATAAACGAACTTGCTGTTTTTGATGAATCAAATCTTCGCACTTATGTGGAGGTGGAAGTTGTTTCCGGTATAGTTTGGAACAAAGTGGTAAATCTTGTAAGTGAGACTTCTTCCTTTGTTGTTAAGGCTGATGATGTATATGCAAAAGCAAAAAAAGCGGCTTTCAATATTGAAGTGGCTGGAGATGTAGCCGAGTTTTCCGTTTTTAAAAACAATATCGAGCTTCACACGCCGAGTTCGGGAGAAAAAATTGCCAGTGTTATGACTGGTCAAAAAGCGGTAGTGAATAAGCAAAATAATGTAATGGAGGTGAAGAAGATTGAAAAGGAAAAGAAAAACGATGAATGGATTGTATCCAATTTAAAAGAAGATGAAACCTATCTTGTGAAAATGCAGGAAGAAAGTATTGCCGAGAAACAAGATGTGGTGACTTCAAAAGTGGAAAAATTGGCTTTCTCAGATGTGGAAAGTGAGACTGCAGATTTCCATCTTGCTGAAAAAGAATTTCTGGATGCCCAGCTTCGTCTTCTTGATCCGAGTTTGACTGAGGAGGAAAAAGTTTCATATCAAGTTAAAATTCAAAGTTTTTCCGAGAGTTTTAAAAACTATAAAGACTTTATTTCAAAAGTGGCTGAGAGAGACGAAAAGTATGCGAATTCGCTTAGTACTTCGCTTGAAGATTCTTTGATAGAATTTAGAAAGAGTCTTGATTTTGTTCTTCCGGATTCTCCCATTTATATTGCAAAGGAGGAGCTTAAAGAAATAGGGTATATGGATCTTCAAGAAGATTTGCCTATTGCTATGCAGAAAATTACGGATGTAAAGGATAGCCTTGTGGAGGCTGAGGAACTGGCTCAAAAGGGAAATATCCAGGCGGCTTCTGATATTGTGGTCGATAGTGGCGAGATACTAAAAGAGGCTAAGGATATGATTCAAAATTCTCCTGAGACAGATTCTCTTGCAATGGAAGTGCTTGAGACAGAAGTTATGGTGAATAATATTTCTGAAAATGTGATTCCTGAGGCGAGTGAAGTGTTTGCTTTGATGGAAGAAGGAGAATTTGGTTCAACGGTGATGGGTGATAAGGCGATAGATCCGCTTCTGGATCTTCGAAAATAGATTTTATATGGGTTTGAGTGGAAGTTTTAATTGGAATGGTATTTTTGATTACCCGAGTGTGGAGTTTTGAATATGGAAGCCTTGGAATTGGTGTTATCAGATGGGGAGAATTCTTTAAATTTTCGATGGTCTCGAGAACTTTGCGGAAAACGGGATCAAAAAAATTGTTCGGAATGATGCGCTTGTTTCTTTTGTTTTCGACGATTTTAAAGTAGATTGATGAGTCCCAGAATTGTTCCGAATACTGTAAAAATCCCTCCGACTATCCAAAATCGCATTACCACTTTGTATTCTTCCCAGCCTTTTCTTTCGAAGTGGTGATGGATTGGGGCGATTAAAAAAACTTTTCTTTTGAAGAGTTTTTTCGATGTGATTTGGATAATTACGGAAAGGGCTTCAATTACGAAAATAATTCCGATTATTGGTAAAACTAGAGTTTGTTCGGTGAGCATGGCTGTGACTCCGAGCGTTGCTCCAAGACCTATTGCTCCTATATCTCCCATGAAGAATTTTGCGGGAGGGATGTTGAACCATAAAAATGCAAGTGTGGAACCGATTATGATGGCGCAAAATGCCGATAGAATAAATAAACCTTGTGCATAAGAAAGAATAGCTATTGAAGTGTAGCTCATAATAAGAAGTCCGGCTGCGAGCCCATCCAAGCCATCTGTGAAGTTTACGGCGTTTGCGGTGGCAATGATTACTACCATGAAAATCGGGATGTAGAGCCAACCGACCGAAATTGCGTCAAATCCAGGAATCGGAATTGCAATTGTTGTGAATCCGAGTTTGAAATAAAACCAAGCTCCCCCCAAGAAGCTTAAAAGAATAATCGCGATGAGTTTGATTTTAGCGTTTAGGCCTTTTGTTTTTCCCATGTTTAAAACATTCAAATAATCATCTATGGCTCCCAAAATTCCAAAAGAGAGCATCGTGAATATTACTATGTATGTTTCTTTTCTGTTTATAAGTGAACGGTCTATTAATCCCGTGACCGCTGCGATTTTTGACAAGGCTAGAACTATTAAAACCGTTATCCATACAAGAAGACCGCCCATTGTGGGTGTGCCGGCTTTTTTTGCGTGCATCTCATTAAAAATTGTCGATTTTTCTCCTGTAAGTGCATTTTCTCGAAGTTTTTTACCAATTTTATATTTTTGTAGAAGATAGATGAATTTTGGAGCAATTATCATTGCTATGATAAAAGCTAAGGTTCCAGAGCCTGCAATTAAGGAAATTTTTTCGATTGTGTTTTGTAAGGCATCTTGCATTTTAATTGTAATTAAAAACTTATTTGGGTCGAAGGGGATATTAACATGTTTTGTTTAAATAAAACATTGTTTTTGTTTAAAGTTTAGTATTGGAGTTCTTGTGAGTTTTTTGCGAAGTATGCTCGATTTATCCAATCTATAAGTATTTTGCTGTCTTTAAATCTGTTTTTGCTGGCTAAAACAACCGTTAGAATGAGTTTTTTGTTTGGAAGTTCGGTAATTGTACTTAGACATTCTCCAGCCATCGGTGTTGTTCCTGTCTTAAGGCCAAGAACTGTGAGATAGCTATCCAAAAGATCGTTTGTGCTTATCAGTCTGTGGCGAATTTTTCCCGTTTCATTTTCAACTATTATTTCTTTTGTTTTTACGGCTTCTTTTAGAAAATCGTTTTCATATACTTTTCTTGCCAAATTTGCAATATCCATGGCGCTTGAATAGTGGTCCGTTTGATCTATTCCAGTAGGGTTTTGAAATTTTGTGTTGTAAAGAGAAAGGTCGTTTGCGGTCAGATTCATTTTTTCCACAAATTTTGAAACGGAACCTGCGTTGTGTTCCGCAAGGGCTATTGATGCATCGTTCCCAGAGTTTATTAGAGAGCCAAGTACGAGATTTTTAAGGCTTATTTTTTCGCCTGAGTAAATTCCCATCCTGGATCCTTGTTCATTTGCGGCTTTTGAGCTTACTGTGACTATTTCGTTTAGATCGTTTTCCTTTAGAACAATATAGTTTGTCATTAGTTTTGTTAGAGAGGCGATAGGCATTTTTTCGTTTGAATTTTGTTCAAAAAGAACAGCGCCCGATTCAAGATCTAGTACTACAGCGCTTTTGGCTGAGATAATAGGGCTAATCATTGTTTCGTCTTTTGTGAATTTTTCGCTTGTGTTTGTGAAGTGTAGGATGTTTTCTGTTTGGTTTAAAAAATTCGCTTCACCGGAGGTGTTTAGACTGATTATTATTGAGAGTATGAGTTCTATCATTATTAGTTTGGTGTTGTGTTGCTATTTATTACTTCGCCGGGAGTTGGAGTGTAGAGAATCAAGTAATAAAATGGATCTTTTAGATAATTTTCCGAAGAAACATAATCGTTTCCGAGTTCCATTATGAGGTCTGTGCCTGTCATGTACTCTGCATATTCTTCGGGAATTACGGTTGTTTCTTTTCCCGGAATAATCGTTTGTAGAAAATCTAATGCCAGAGGTCTTGAATCGATTTTTTCACCTTTTTCGTTGAGCTTTTCTTTATAGTAATAAGTGGTTTCTTCCACTTTTTGGCTTCTTCCGTTTCCAAAACGATTGATATCAAAGCAATATCTTGTGAGAATTTGTTTGGTTTCTCCAGCGACTCCTGCGGTCGCTGTTCCATTTAAAACATGGATTTTTGTGTTTTCAATTGCCTTTGGGAAATTAAACAGTAAATTGAAAAAAATGTGTAAATACTTGTCTCCGCCTGCTGGAAGAAGGACAAATGCGTTGTTGTATTCGATGCGAGGAGGCGTATACAGAAGGCCTCCACAGAAATTTGGGTCGTCGTGTAGGAGTTGGTGTGTGATGTCTTTGTCTGAATAGTCTTTTGCAATTGCCCCCAGTGTTAATATTTCACCAACTGTAATGTTTGTGAAAATGTTTGATTTGAGCGAATCAAGAATTTCAGAAATCTTTTCGCTTGAAAAAAGCACATCACCGGACATGGCTTTTTCTTTGATAGCGTAGATGATTTGTTGTTGTCTGAAAGAACGGTCGAAATCTGAGGTGGTTTTTCTTGATCTGGCGTATTTTAGCGCTAATTCTCCGTCCAGAGATTGAAGGCCTTTTTTTATGCTGAAAGTTTCATACAAATATGTGCCATCTTTCGGGTAGTAGGGGTCGTAAATGTCGTTTTCAACTTGCACTTCTACTCCTCCGATAATATCTACGATTTCTTTGAAACCTTTGAAATCAACAAGAATATAATAGTGAATTTCGGTGTCTATAAGCTCTTCGACTTTTGTTTTGAAAAAATCGAGTCCCGCTTTTTCGTCATCAAAATGCTTTTTTGCGTAATAGTACATTTCGTTTATTTTTGAGTTTCCAATCGTAGCATCTTTTAAATAAATGTCTCTTGGAATTGAAACCATCGAAACATGGTGATTTTTATTATCCAGACTCGCAATCATAATCGTGTCTGTGAGATCGCCTCCGTCGTGGTTTTTGCCACCTATACCCAGAATCATAAAATTTGTAAGCCCGTGGTCGTCTTCCATAAGCTTTGTGCCCGCAACTTTCAATAAAACCGAATAGTCTATCTCGGAAAGAGTTTTGTAAATTCCCACGGTTAGCACTAGGATAAGAAGAATAAGAGCTGTCGCAATCAAGTTGATTGTGAGTTTTGGGATTTTCTTCGGTGTGTTGTTTGTCCTTTCGGGTTTTTGTTCGTTTTTTTGTAAATCGTTTGCACTTGAAATTTTCGAACTGCTTATTTTTCTGGTTTTGAAATTCATGTTTGTTTTATCCGTAATTACTTTTGTAGTTTAGGAAATTTTTAGAAATTTTTAAAGGTTATTTAATGTTTTTATTGTATTTTTTAATTTATGAAAAGAAGTGAAAAATTTATATATTTCTTAGTGGTGTTTTGTTTTGGTGTTCTTTTTGCGATTTTCCTTGAGAGGAAAGCCTTTATTTTAATTTTTTATTTGTTTTGTTTTTTCGGATTTTATTTTTTTGTTTTTATAAAACGAATTTCTTTTTCGAATTTTTTAATTTTATTGATGGCTTTTTTGTGCGGAATTTTTAGGCTTTATATTGATATTTCGTCCGAGGGAGAAAAAGAGTTTTCAAAGGAAAATTATTTTATTTCGGGCAAAGTGTGCAGTGAACCGGATTTTAGGGAAGATAAAATAAAGTATGTTGTATGTGATGTGGAAGTGGAAAATCCTGATTTTTCGCGAAAATTGGAAGCTAAACTTTTAGTAAACGCTCCGATTTTTCCGGAATATTCTTACGGTGAGAAAATATCTTTTGAAGGTGTGGTGGAAAAGCCTTTTTCGGCTTATGAATTCAGTTATGAAGATTATCTTTATCGTTTTGATGTGTTTTATTTTGTAAATAGACCTAAAAATTTCCGCTTAATATCTGAAGTTTCGAGTTTGGATTATTTGTTGAGTAAGATCTTTAGTTTTAAAAAATGGCTTCTTTCTAAGATTTCTTTGGTTTATGGAGAGCCTTATTCTTCTTTGGTTTCCGGTATTTTATTGGGAACGAGAAGGGGTTTTTCGAATGAAATAAATGAAAATTTTAAGAATGCGGGACTTATGCATATTGTAGCGGTTTCCGGTTTTAATATTGCGATTTTAATTGTATTTGTGTTTTTGGTTTTTTCTTTTTTGCGAAGAAATGTGCGAATTATTCTTTCGGTTTTTATAGTCGTACTTTTTGTGTTTGTAAGCGGACTTTCTGCGAGTGCGATTCGGGCGGGGATAATGGGTACACTTTCCCTAGTCGCGCTTGATTTTGGGAAGACTTACCAGGCGAAAATTTCGCTTTTTGTTTCCGGTTTTTTAATGATTTTAATTTCTCCCAAGATTATTTTTTACGATATTGGATTTCAACTTTCTTTTCTTGCAACAATGGGGCTTATTTATTTGGGAAATCCAATAAATAATTTGTTTAAATTTTTGCCTGAGAAATTTGAAATAAGGTCTTCCATATCTCTTACTGTGTCTGCGACTTTGTGCGTTTTTCCCATTATGGTTTTTTCTTTCGGTTCATTAAGTATTCTTTCTCCTTTATCGAATTTGCTAGTTCTTCCCGTTATTCCTGTTTTTATGTTTTTGTCTTTTTTGTCACTTTGTTTTTCTTTTTTCTCGAATTTTTTATCTCTGATTTTTGCTTTTTTTGCTTATTTAATTTCAAATTATGTGTTTTTTGTCGCTGATTTTTTTGGAAATATCGAGTTTTCGCTTATAAATCTCGAAAGACTTCCGCAAGTTTTTGTGTTTTTGTATGTGTGCGTGCTTGTCTATGAAATGAAAAACGCTTCCATGAAGACTTCCGAGGGTTTATGAAACGCCGACTTCTTTTGAAAGACGCGCTTTTATTATTGCGGTGAGGTCTATTTGTGTAGATATGCCTTTCATTTGGATGTCTCTCGTGATTTTTTCGGAAAAACTGTTTGCAACTTTGTTTAGTCTTGATTTTTCAGCTTCCATAGCGGTTTTTGCAGAAATAAGATCGCCCTCCGAGTTGTAGAAATTAACATTTGTGCTTCCTTTGCCTTTTTCGGAAAGAGCTTGGTTTAAAGATGTTTCAGATTGGGAAAGTCTGAAAAACTCATCGGCATCCAGATTTTTTCTTTCGTTTGATAAATGTATTTGTTCCACTTTTTCCGCTTCGCCGGATTCGTTTATTATGAAAGAGTCTTCATTTTTATAAAAAATATCCGTAATTTTTTTGTCGGTCATAGTTTTCGTGCTTTCCAAACTTTGGGCTTTTGCTCTTTTGGTGGCATCTTTTTCGCCTTTGTGTAGCTGTTCGTTTTTCATTGCTCCACGAATATTTTTCGCAATTAGTCTTTCTTGTTTTATAAGTCTTTTTAACGCCATTCCTGAAAAAATATCTTCAATTATTCTTGAAATTCTGTTCACTTCGTTTTGTGCATTTTCTTTGTCGGTTTTTTCTTTTAATTCTTTTTCTTTTTCGTCGGCAAGTTCGATTTCCTGAATGTAGGATAGGACGCTTTTTATGTGGAATTTTATTTTGGGAGTCATGCCGTTTGCTTTTTTGTAAGCCATAAGAATCGTAAGAGCTTCTTCGGGATTGTCCATTTTTAGAGCATCAAGAGCTTTATTTATGCACTCTTTTTCAAGTTTTTCTTTTTCCTCAAATTCTTTTTTCTCCGGTTTTTTTTGAAGCTCTTCCGTTTTTACTTCTTTCCCTTTTTCTTCGGGTTTTTCCGAGGTCTTTTTTTTCTTTCGAGGGTATTTAATTTCTGCAATTTTTAAAAATTCTTCTTTTTTTACAAAGTCCAAATCTTGAAAATCCGTAAGTTTTTTTGTAAGTTCGTCTGGATAGTCTGAGAAAATGTCCATAAATTTTTGAAGCAGTCTTTCTTCGTGTTCTACGATGGTTTCCCAGTCGCCAATAATTTTTTCGCGAACGGGAAAATCTTCTTCGGTGTAGTATTCCAGATAGAATTTTTTAGAGGCTTCGCTCATTTTTCTCACTGGATAAGGAAGTCCTTTTATTTGTGAGGCTTGGTCGAAAATGTGAATATCAAAGTTTTCTTTTTCAAAAAGTTTTTTTAAACTTATGAGATATTTCGAAATATCTTTTTCATCAAAATTTTCAAGAGTGGACTTAAGTGTGGCTTTGAGTCTTTTGTCTGTAATAAGACCTTTTTCCTTCGCATGTTTTTCAAGAATTTCGATGAGTTTTTTTGTTTTTTCCAGAAATTCCAATTTTTGATCAAGTGGCATGGCGGTCCATTTTTTGTTTTTTTCCGTATGAGCTTCGTATTTTTGTGAGTAGTCTTTGAATTTTTTTTCGGTTTCTTTGCGTTTTTCTATTGTGTAGTTGATTTCCATTTTTGCCAGTATGCCCTTTGTTCTTACAATTTCTTGGAATTCTTTGTATTCCTGTTCGGTAAAAAGTCCTTTTTCCTCTTCGAGTGTGCTTTTCATTTTAGCGATTTCTTCTTTTTGTTTTTCGGTTTGGCCGTCCAGAGCGCTTATTGCTTGAAAGTTTATTATATCCCGAAGAGGATCGGTATATACCGACCCTTCGTTTTGTTTTATTTCCGCTATTTTTTGCGCCGCTGTGGTTTCAATTCTCGGCATTCCGATTTCGATGGCTTGCATATTGGTCTTTTAGAGTGTGCAGACGGTGAATCCGCATGAGTTACAGAGTAAACATCCTTCTCCAACTTGAATTGTGGATCCGCATTCCGGGCATTTTTTTGATTTGATAATATCTTTTTTGTTGAACGATTGATGTTCTCGTTCTTCTTTTATTGGGGGAAGTGATACTTCGACAAAATTTTCTTTTGTTTCCGCTTTTTCCTCTTTTTTCTTCTCGTCTTTATCCACTTTTTGCAGATTTAGTACTTGTTCTTGTCTTGATCCGTCTCGATAAACGGTAACTCCTTTAAGGCCCATTTCCCAAGCAAGTACATAACCTTTTTTTACATCTTCTCTGGTGGCGCTATTTGGGAAGTTGATGGTTTTTGAGATCGAGTTGTCCACATGTTTTTGGAAGGAGGCTTGCATTTTTATGTGGTCGTCTGCGGAAATATCCATTGCCGTTACAAATACTTTTCTTGTTTCTTCAGGTATTTCCATAATGTCTTGAACTGATCCGGTTTTTTGAATTTTATTGAGTATTTCGTCGTTGTATAGGTCTAATTTTTTTAGTTCTTCTTTTAGATAGGGGTTTAAATAAGTGAGTTGTTGGCCTCCCATCACTTCTTTGTAATAGGCGAGGGCGAATACCGGTTCGATTCCTGATGAACATTCGTAGGCCATGGAAATAGATCCTGTGGGAGCTACTGTGGTGAGCGCGGCGTTTCTCATTTTTCTGTTTTTTCCGTCCTCCGCGTAAATAGAAAGTTTCCAATTTGGGAAAAGTCCTTTTTCTTCCGCAAGTTTTTCGGAATATGCGTGGGCTTCGTCGGTGATCGTTTTTTGAACGATTTCAGCTATTTCTCTTCCTTTTTCCGAGTTGTAGGGGATTCTCATTTGATAAAGCATATCTGCAAATCCCATAACTCCAAGGCCCACTCTTCGGTTGTTTTTTGATGTTCGGTTTACTTTTTCGCTTGGATACTCTGAAAGGTCAATTACATTATCAAGCATTCTGACGCCTACTTGCGTGACGTGTTTTAGTCTTTCGAGGTCGATTTCTCCGTTTTTTACGAATTTTGCCAAATTGAGAGATCCAAGATTGCAAACATCACCATCGTGAAGCCATTGTTCTCCGCATGGATTTGTGGCCTCGAGTCTGCCCAATTTCGGTACAGGGTTTGCTTTGTTTGCCGCGTCCGGGAAAAGTACACCCGGTTCTCCGTTTCTCCAAGCGCTTTCAATGATTTTGTCCATAAGTTCTTCGGCTGTGATTGTTTCATCTTCAGCTTTCACAAAAGCACCGCGATTATTTCTAAAAATTCTTCTGGGTTTCATTTTTTCGCCTCTCCATTCACACATCCATGGTTCTTTTGATTTGCTTTCAACTTGTTTCATGAATTCGTCCGTTAGTGCAACCGAGATGTTGAAATTTTCGAGCTCTCCTTCTTCCCATTTTGATTCGATGAATTCGAGAATATCTGGATGATCGACTCTCATTACCCCCATGTTTGCGCCGTGTCGATTTTGTTGTTTTATTACGCCAAAGGCTTTGTTGAAAGCGTGAAGGAAGGAAACGGGTCCAGAGGCAACTCCTTGCGTGAGTTTTGCTCGAGTGCCCGCGGGTCGAAGTAGGTGCCATGGGAAACCGAGTCCTGAGCCCGCTTGTTGGAGGAGGGCTGCATCTTTCAGCGTTTGGAAAATTCCGTCCATAGAATCTTCGAAATGTAAAACAATGCAATTTGCTACGAGTCTTGTCTTCCCGCCGGCGTTTGTAAGGGTACGGCCTGCGGGTGTAAATTCAAAATTATTTAAAACATCTCTGAATTTTTCTCTCCAATTTTCGATTTGTTTTTCTCCGGCGCCAAATTGGCTTTCGGCTTTTGCAAGAGCTAAAGCGACTCTGTCGAACATTTCTTCCGGTGTTTCGCAAACTTCTCCTTTGTCGTTTCTTTGAAGATATCTTCCTGCAATTACTCGAAGGGCGTTTGAACTTATGTTTAGTTTTGTGGTTCTACCGTTTAAGAGATTTTGATGTTCGGATCTGATGTTTTTTCTATTTTCTCTATATAGGATGAAGGCTTTTGCAGTCTTTACATGACCTCCTTCCATAAGAATTTTTTCTATCAAGTCTTGGATTTGTTCCACATTTGGGAACTTGTCGTCATCTTTGAAAAACACTTCCAATACAGCACAAACTTGGTTTGAAATTTGTTGCGGTATTTTTGCATTTTGACCTCCGGTTGCTTCGTATGCTTTTTTGATCGCGCTTGTGATTTTGTTTTGATCAAATTCTACCGTTTGGCCCTGTCTTTTAATGATTTTTGTGATGGGGGACATTGAAAATGGGGTTAGGAATGAGGGGGAAAGCCTATTTATTGAGGGGGAAAAGCCTACTATATATTGTGTATACTTATCTTCAACATATACTATTTGTAGTGGGCAAGATTGATGATATTTATTTATGAAGGGGGAGGCAAGGGAAAAAAAACAAGTAAACTTGCAATGGCAAATCAAATGTTTTTTGACTTGGTTGATGATCGTTTCTGCCCTTTTTTTAGCCCAAAACCGTTTGTTGTATAAAAAATTTTTACAGTGGTTTTTTTATGTTTTGGCTTTTAGGAATGATGGTATAAAAAGTTTGATCACGGGGATTTGTTTTTGAGCTGGAGGAGTATTGATGATTTTATTTTTTAAATTTCTTGTTTTATTTTTGTTTCTTTTTTATTTATTTTCCGCGAATAGTATATTTTCGAGTAGTCGATGTTGTATAAATTTTGTGTATGATTTTTTTGATGGTTTTTTATGTTTTTAAGATTTTAGAATTTTTTAATAATTTTTTAATAATCTGTTAATCTATTTTTGGTATTTTGTTTTTTGATGAATATTTTAATGTTTTTTTATGACAAAATTTTTATTTTTCGATTTGGATGGCACATTGAAACTTCGGAATCAAAATATTTCGGAAAGTCTTCTTACTTATTTCTCAAAACTTTCAAAAGACGGGCACAAGACTACTCTTATAACAGGTAAGATGTTTCATTGGCTTAGGGCGTGTCTGGGTGATTCTTTAAATAGATGTGTGTCACCGAATTTTTTTATTGGACTTGAAAATGGAAGCAAAGCTTTGACCTTGGACGGAACGATGTTTTTTTCTGAAAAATTTTCCGAATTTGAAATGTCTAATATTTGTAATTTTGTAATGAAAAGGAAAAAGGAAATTTCTGTTTTGACTTTTGCTCCGCTTGAGGTTTTGGGTAAAGGTGTAATGTATGTTTTTGATAAAAAGATTAAAGATGATTTGATGAAAAGATATGCTCCTTCCTATAATTTTTTTGATGGTGATTATTTGGATTTTTGTGATCATTTTATAGCCGAAAACCCGGGGATGTTGGCTGTGAAAATCTCAGATTTCCAAAAAGATGATGTTTTTCTTTCGGGAATGGATGTATCTGTGAACGAAGGATATTTGGATATTAATCCAAAAAATGTAAACAAAGGTAGTTTTGTTAGAAGAGTTATGTCTTATTATGGCAAAGACTTACAAGATGCTATTGTTGTTGGTAATGACGACAATGATAGGTCTATGTTTGAACTTCCTGTTTATAAAAAGGTTTTTGTTAGAGGTGGTGCAAAGGATTTATCAATTGATTTTCCGGATTTGAATTTTGCGGACGAGCCTGATGATTTGCCAAGGGTGATAGAAGGAGTGTTGAAATGATTATGAAGTGACTAATTAGGTTTTGCAGGCTAAGATTTTTGATTTTACTCCTTTTGGCCTTATGACCCCTCCGGGGCCATGTCTGCTAACGCAGACAAATTCAATTTCACTTTGTGAAATTGAATGGCAGACAATGTTTTTCGCGGAGCGAAAAACTGGCAAATGAAGTTTTTCGCAAAGCGAAAAACTGGGGAAATAACGATGCAGCGGCTGTTTTGAATTATTTAGCGATGTGGTTTGGCCTTTTGGCCTAAATGGCACGAAGTGCCATTGTCTGCTAACGCAGACATATTAAATTTTTCTTTGAAAAATTTAATTGTGGTAGGGCCAAGGGGGATCGAACCCCTGTTTTCAGGATGAAAACCTGATGTCCTAACCACTAGACGATGGCCCCGGACTTCAATTTTGTGAGATTAGTATAAGAAAATTTTAGATAATGTCAAAGAAAATTTAAAAAATCACTCTGTTAGAAAAACTTTTTCGTCAACTTCGTACATTTCGTTTATCTTTTCGCTTGTTTCTAGGTTTTTAAGGGCGCTTTCGTCGGTAATTTCGTTTTTTATTTTTTGAAGAGAATCGGAAAGTACTTTTTGTTTTAACTTCTCGTTTTCAAGGCTGTAGCCGTTTTGAGCACCAGTTGAAAGCATCGATAAATAAATCGTTCCAAGTGCTAAAATCATTATTCCCAAAGTGACTATGAGTAGCACGCTTGTCTTTCTTTCCAGGGTTTTGAGGGTTTGCTTTTTGTACATATCCGATTTATGGGGTTGTAAGTACTTCCATTTGCACATGGATTACACCTGTTCCAAGCCAGGCAATATCTGAAAATGCGGCTTCCGTAAGGTCGATTATCCTGCCCGGACCGTAAGGTCCTCTATCTGTGATCTTGACTTCTATTGATTTTCCGTTTGCAAGATTTGTGACGCGAACGATTGACCCAAATGGTAGCGTTTTGTGTGCCGCTGTGTAGTTGTTTAAATCGAAAATTTCTCCTGATGCGGTGTAGTGTCCTTGAACCGCTTTGCCGTAAAAAGTGGCTTTGCCAAATTCAAAACCGCCTCCCATTCCCATTATGTGTCTATATATCATTCCGGCGATATCTCCTCTGTTTTGGTTTGCGAAAGGATAGATTTTGTTTGAAGGATAAATTTCTATCATGTCTTTTTCATCGGCGTACCTAAGATATTTTGAGTACCATGCGTTTTCGTCAACATCTGCGAAATGATTTTTGAACACTTCCGGATAGTTTATGTTTTCATAACATTCCAAATAAATTTTTAGCGCTTCAACAAGATTTATCGTTTGCTCCGGCTTGAAAGTGCCGTCTTCGTGTCCCTTGATTATTCCTTTTTCTTTTGCAATAGCAATGTATGGCGTGTACCAAGCATCAAACGGCGTGTCGATAAAAGGTGCTTTCTCTATTTCCATATTTTCAAAATCATAATCTTGAAAATTTTTCGATGCTTCCATGAAAAGTTTAAGTGCTTCGGCTCTGTTTATTTCGTTTTTTTGTTTGAAAGTGCCGTCTTCGTATCCGTTTACAAGGCCTAGGCTTTCAAGATAACTTATTTCTACAAAATATTTGTTTCCGGTATTTACATCTGAAAATCCGTAAACGGGTATTGTCGAGAGCAAAAATGCGGATAGGGAAATAAGAACACTAAATTTTTTAAAAAACGATTTCATTTGTTTATTTTAATTTGATAACAAGTTGTCTTGTTTCGCCGTCTCCTTTTGAATATGTTTCTATGTCTTCAAATCCGGCACCCATACAATAAAGGTGAATTTTTCTTCTTATATAAGGAGACATCGGTGGAAGGGCTTGTTCTCTTCCGGTTTTTCTTGCGATTGCAATTTTTCTCGCGGCAAGTTTTAAGGCGTTGTCTTCTTGTTTTTTCCTGTAATTGTCTACATCAACAAGAATATTGAAGTGTTCACTCTGAGCCTTTTTCCATGCTAGAATCTTTAAAATGTGTTGAATAGCCTGAATGGTTTCTCCTCTTGAGCCTATAAGTTCGCTGGGGTTTTGGCTTTCGATGTTGATGTTGTAGTTGTTGTTTTCTTCCTCTGTGATTTCGATTTTCGTGTGTGAGAGCCCGGTTTTGTCTAGAAGGTCAATGAGGATGTCTTCAAGTGCTTCTTTGATTTCCATATTTTTAATTTAGATGATAATTATTTTTCGATAACTCTTACGCTTGGTTCGGTTTCCGATTTCTTATTGTTTATATAGAGTTGTTGTAGGACTCCGTATCCTGTGGAAATTCCCCAATAAAGGCCAACTCCAGCCGGCATTGTAGCTGTGAAAACCGCTATCATTACAGGCATAATGTATTGCATCATTTGGTTTGCAGATTCGAGCTCGTTTTGCTTTGTGGTTTTGTTTTTTGGTTTTTTTATTTGAGCAAGTTTGAGTTGGAGGAATTGAAGACCTCCGATTATTAAGGGCAGAACATAAACATTCGGCTTTGTGAGTTCAAGAATTCCAAGGAAAAGAGTGTGAATATTTTCGGGTTCAAATCCTTGATAGTGGGTGTATAAAAGGTGCATGTAATCTGGATTTAGCCCTCCGCGAATCACATAGAAAAGTGCGATAAGAATAGGGAATTGCATCAGAAGTGGAAGGCAAGATCCGAAGGGATTTACTTTTTCGCTTTTCCAAAGCGCCATCGTTTCAAGAGAAATTTTTTGTTGGTCTCCTTTATATTTTTCTTTGATTTTTTCAAGTTTTGGCTGAAGTTCCGAAAGCCTTCTTTGTGAAAGCATGGCTTTGTTGTTCGGAATAAGAAGTATTGTCCTTATTAATATGGTGAGAATGATTATTGCGATTCCTAAATCGTGGTATGGTAGATAGGCTAGTAAAATCGCGAGAAGGTTGTAGATGGGCTTGTAAAATAGTGCGTATACTATTTGTTTGAAAAGGCCTTCTTTTTCAACAATAAATTCATTTGAGGAAAAGGTCTTTTCTTCGTTGTTTATTGTGGTGGTAAGCTCGGTTTTGTATCTTCCCATTTCGTTAAAAAGGGCATAGCTCCAGTTGTCAAAGAGAATTTGAGTTTTTTGGCCGGGAGCAATTTTGTAATCCTCAAGACCTTCGCAGTTTAGCTTAGGGGAGATGGTCTTATTTATCCATTCGCCGTTTTCATATCTGTATACTTTAAGGGGTTCTGCCGGGCAGTTGTTTTTGATTGTAAGCTCCTCTTTTGTGTTGTTTTGAACATCTATTTTTATTGTTTCCAGTCTTGAAAAGTCATTTTTCTTACTTGTAAGAACGATGGGATTTTTATCATCTACTACAACGACTTGTTCGTTTTGGCAGGATTTAAAAACCGCGTTTAAAATCAAAAAAATCGCGAAAAATACAGCGATATTAAGGAGAAATTTGTTTATTTTGTTCATTTTGTAAGATTTGGTTTAAGTCTTTTTTTATTTCCCAAAAGTCTTTATTTAGTATTCCTGTTTTTGCGATAAAAATAAAATCTTTTTGAGGATGCGTGCCGGTTTCTTTCATTTCAAGCCTAAACGCTTCATATATCTTTCGTCTTAATTTGTTTCTGATTACGGCTTTTTTTGCCAGTTTTTTACTTGTGATAACCGCAATTTTCGGTAGTAAGTTGGTGGAAGAACGGCTTTTTACAATGAAAAGGCGGCTTTGATTGGTGTCGCCCTTTTTCAGAATATATTTGATATCGTTTTTAGTTAATCGAAACGATTTTGATATCATTTATTTGGCTTTTGAATGAATTGTTACGGCTAGGCTTTTTCTTCCTTTTGCTCTTCTGGACTTGAGGACATCGGGATGATTTTTCGCTCTATCCATGTATCCGTGTTTTCTTATTCTTTTGATTTTGCTGAATTTTCCAAGCATTTGAGTATGGTAAGTAAATGAAATTTTTTTAATCTACGGGGCGCATTTTAGCTGTAGGGCCTCCGGAAGTCAATTTATTATTTGAACAGGGAAGTTTTGTCGGTTTTTTTGATATTTTTGTTGCGATTTTGCCTTTATTCTTGTATATTTTTCGAGGATTTTTAAACAAAAAAATATGCCTTTAAAATTGGACTATGAATTTTTGTTTGTAGGAAGGGACGAAAATAGCTTTCTTGAGAATTATTGTTGCGATTTTGAGAGAGAACACGGTGAAAAATCGGGTCAAATTTTTGCAAACATTGAGATAAAAAATAATCCCATTGATGCTGAGGATATTGCAGTTTCGATTTATGATACTATGCAAAGGGTGTTTTTTGAGAATATGGAACTATCTTCTTATGAGAGATTTGAGATCACTTTGAAGGAAATAAACGCAGTGCTTAAGTCTTTTTCTTCAACTAAAAACAATGGATTTATCGGGGATTTGAATGTTCTTATTGGTGCCAGGGTGGGGGCGGAGCTTTTTCTTTCACAAACTGGTGACGCGGAGGCTTATTTAATAAGGAAGAGGTATGTAAGTGTGATAAGTGATGGACTCGGTGATGATAAGACGAAGGATGATTATTTTACAAATGTGGCTTCTGGAACTGTGGAAGCTTCAGATTTTGTTCTTTTTACAAATACCAGAATTCTTAGATATGTTTCAAAAACCGACTTGGCTTCTTGTATAAGAAGAGGACCTGTGGTTGAGACTTTGACTGAGATTCGGGATGTTGTTTCTACGGAGATGTTGGGTCGTCTGGGAATGACTGGAATTATTTTTTCTGAAGCTGTTTTGGAAGAAAAAGAACTCGATTTTTCAAAAAGCGTATCGGATGTAGAAAATGAGTCAATTCGAACTGAAATCGTTGAGGACTTGATGAAAAGCGATGGCAATGAAATTAGTGTTGTTCATAGAGAAAGGACTGATGAAACAAGATCAAGGCTTGATTTTAGTGCTGGAAAGGGAAAGGTGAAAGCTGCGATTTTTGGCGCTTTTGATTTTATGAAAAACGCCGGAAATTCGAAAAATAAGATACTTATTGTCCTCGTGGCTATTATTTTGGTCCTTGTGGTTTCAATTTTTGCTGCAAACGGACTTTCGGACAAGAAGAAAAAGCTTGAAAATCTTGAGAAAATCCTGGAAGGAGTATCTTTGAAAATTACAGAGGCCGAGACTAAAGGTACCTATGATAAAGAGGGGGCAGCATTTATTTTGGATAAGGCTTATTCTGAAGCGCTTTCGGTGCATAATTCCGGATATTATAGAGATAAAGCCAATAGTTATCTTGTTCAAATTAATCAGACGAGAGATAGACTTGATCAGGTAAATCGAATTCTTCCTGATAATCTTTACATTGATTTGAAGGAAAAAGATCCTTCAATAAAGGTTCTTGGATATGTGGAGGTGGATGGAAAGAGGTATTTTTATACTGAAAATAAGCTTTTTGAAATAACTTTGGATTCGGTTTTAGACGGTATTTCTCTTGATGCAGGTGAGATCGTGGTTGACGCCACAGGTTTTGACGAGAGAAAGTCGATTGTATTTTTGACTAAATCGGGAAAACTTATGGAATACCGCGAGGGAACAGTGTCTTTTATGAATACGGAGGATACAACTTTTAAAAATGCTGTAGCTATAGATGATTGGAGTAATAGAATTTATTTATTGGATTCCACAGAAGGACAGATTTGGAAATATACTTTCAAAGGTGCGAGTGAGAAATTCGGCCCAGCAGAAGGGTATTTTTCAAATCCTCTCGAGGAAATAAAAAATGCAAAAGATTTAATTATCGATTCTTATGTGTTTGTGGTTGATGCCGACTCGAAGCTCCTTAGGTATTATGGAGGTGATAAGTCTGAAATTACCATTGTGAATTCACCATATAATGGCTTTAAGACTAGTGATTCTTTGTTTACAAACGAGACTTTGAGTAATTTGTTTGTGATTGATGATGAGGCTAATCGTGTTTTTGTGTTTATTAAGGAGAATGATAAGAATAAGCTTACTTATATGTCACAATATATGTTTGAAGAAAATACTGATATTGTCGGAGTTTATAGCGATAAAGATAGTGGTAAAATATATATATTGACGGGTAATGCAATTTACGAAATTTAAATATAAATATTAATGTTTCTTTCTATCACATTGCTTCTTATAGGTCTTGTCGTTTTAGTTTTAGGGGCGGAGTTTTTGGTGAGAGGGGCTTCGTCGATTTCGAAAAAGGCCGGTATTCCACCAATTGTAATCGGACTTACGATTGTAGCTTTTGGTACTTCTGCACCGGAGCTAATTGTTAATGTGTTTTCGGCATTTGCCGGTACTACAGATCTTGCTATTGGAAACGTAGTGGGTAGTAATGTTGCAAATGTGCTTCTTGTACTTGGAGCAAGTGCTCTTTTTGTGGATTTGAAGGTGCATAAAAATACCACTTGGAGGGAAATCCCGTTTTCTTTTTTGGCTGTGATGGTACTTTTTTTTATGAGTAACGATTTCTTTTTCGATCATGGTTCTTCGAATATTCTTAGTCGTTCGGAGGGGCTTACTCTTCTTGGTTTTTTTGCGATTTTTATGTTTTATACGGCTAGTCTTTTTAGTGCGAGAAAGCTTTCTGGGAATGAAGATGTTCAGCAGGTGAAGGTTTATAAAAGTTCCGTTGCTATTTTTATGACTTTTTTGGGACTTTTCTCACTTTTTATCGGTGGAAAACTTTTGGTGAATAATGCTGTGATTTTGGCCAGACTTGCTGGGATGTCGGAGATGCTTATTGGTCTTACTATTGTAGCCATTGGTACTTCTCTTCCTGAGCTTGCGACTTCTGTGGCTGCAGCCATAAAAAAACAAGATGATTTGGCGATTGGAAATATTGTGGGTTCGAATATTTTTAATATTTTTTGGATTCTTGGAGCTACGGCTACGATAAGTCCGATTCCGCTTAGCAACGATGCTAATTTTGATATTTTTGTGTGCTTTTTTTCAACAATTTTGTTGTTTACGGCCCTTTTGATAGGGAGAAGGCATGTTCTTCAAAGATGGCAGGGAATTCTTATGCTTTTGTCTTATTTTATTTATTTGGTTTATTTAATAATCAGAGGTTAGTTTATGAAAAATAAAAATTTGCTTCTTTCCTTTTCGGTATTTTTTTGCGGTGCGATTGTGATGATTTTTGAACTCGCCGGATCGCGTGTGCTTGGTCCTTATTTCGGCACTTCCATTTTTGTGTGGACGAGTATTATTGGAATTATTTTAGGTAGTATGAGTTTTGGATATTTTTTCGGTGGAAAACTTGCGGATAAAAAACCTTCGTTTTCGTATTTGGCTTTGGTTGTTTTCCTCTCGGGGGTCGCAATTTCTTTGTCATATTTTATAAAAGAACCTTTTTTGGTTTTTATGAGTAGTACTATTTCCGATACCAGATTGTCATCGATTTTGGCTGCGGTGGTTTTGTTTACGCCGGCGTCTCTTCTTCTTGGAATGGTGTCTCCTTATGCAGTGAAACTTTCAATGAGTAGTTTGAAGACTTCGGGGCGTGTTGTTGGAAGGCTATATTCGCTTTCAACAGCGGGATCAATCTTTGGTACCTTTCTTGCAGGATTTTATTTAATTCCTACTTTTGGTACTAATATGATATTAATTTTGATTTCCGTTTTTTTGTTTTTTATATCTTTCGCTCTTTCTTCTCCGAAAATTCCGGTTTTTAAGATTTTGGTTTTTTGTTTTATGGCAGGTGCTTTTTTTTCGATTGATACAAGTCTTGCGGATAAGATCGATGTGGATACTCCTTATAACAGGGTGTGGATTTACGATTATGAATATGGAAACACAGGAAGACTTGTGAAAAAAATGGGTATTAATAACGAAAATCACTCTTCGATGTTTTTGGATAGTGATGAATTGGTAAATGAGTATACGAAATATTATCACTTGGTTCGGTTTTTTAATCCGGATTTTAAAAAGACTATGATGATGGGTGGGGCTGCTTACTCATATCCAAAAGATTTTCTTCGAAAATACAGTGATGCCACCATCGATGTGGTGGAGATTGATCCGAAAATGACGCAGCTTGCAAAGAAGTATTTCAGACTTCAAGATGATGATCGTCTTCGAATTTTTCATGAAGATGGTCGAGTTTTTTTGAACCGAAATACGGAAAAATATGATGCGATTTTTGGCGATGCCTTCACTTCAAAATATTCTGTGCCTTATCAACTTTCGACAGTTGAGGCCGTGCAAAAGCAGTATGATAGTTTGAATGAAAATGGAGTTGTGATATTGAATTTAATTTCCGCATTTGAAGGTGAAAAATCGCTTTTTTTGCAAGCTGAGTACAAGACTTTTAAAGAGGTTTTTCCGCAGGTTTTTATTTTTAAAGTGAGGAGTGGCACCAAATTAGACAATTTGCAGAATATTATATTGGTGGCTTTAAAAAGCGAAAATGTTCCGGATTTTTCTTTGATGGATGATGAGCTTGCGTCTTTTTTGACAAATTTATTTACAAAGAAAATCCCTATGGATATGCCTGTTCTTACTGATGACTTTGCCCCAGTGGATTATTACATGAATAAAGCTTTATAATTTTTTAATTAAAAAAATATGAACGATTTTTTAAAAAATTTCAGAAATAATCGGTTTATAATTAAATTGATTGTGTTTCTTGTTTTACTTTTTTTGGTAGCTTTTTTGTGGCTTTTTTTCGCAAAAGACAGTGCTACAAAGGTGGTTTCTACAAATGATAATAATATGGAAACTCAAATTGTGCAGATTAAGCCTTATGAGTTTTTTGCGGAGGTTTTGCCGGGGCAGGTGTCTGATAATTTGAATTTAAGTGGTGTTTCTGAGATTTCGGCTTTGAATTTTTCTGTGAAAAATGTGTCTCAGGAGAGCCTTGTTTTGAATTCTCTTAAGTTTGAAGTTGATGCATCGGGTTTGTGTGAAAAAATCACAGGATGTGTTAAGGATATTGTGCTTGAAAATGGCGAAATTTCTTATAAGGGAGGTTTTTCTTCGTCGAATTTTGTTGTGTTTCAAAATTTAAAACTTGAAGTTCCAGCTTTGAGTACGAGAGATTTTTCCGTTCGAGTTATGTTTTCCAAGGATCTTTCGGAAACTTCTACAAAATTTTCTTTGGGTATGAAAAAATCGGATATTTCAGTGATAAATGCTCAAGGTATGGAAATGGAAGTGAAAGGGGATCTTTCGGGTGCTGAATTTGTTGCTAATTAGAAGGATCTTTCTTTAAGAGATTTGTAGTATTGTGATTTTTCGGTGTTGCCGAGTTTTTTGTGGGATTGAGTAAGAATGTCTAATATTTCGAGAATTTCCGGGTTTTTGTCGATGAAATTGAAGTATCCGACGCTGTCTCTTTGGATTTCGTTTTGGCTATAGAATAAGTGTTTGGGGGCTTTTTCAATTATTTTTTCGAGTGATGAAATGCTCTTTGAGTATTTTTCGGTTTCGAAATATATTTTTCCTTTCAAAAAATCGATTTCGTTGTTGTATGGGGCGATGAGGGTTGCTTTTTCAAGTGAAGAAAGTGCTTTTTCAGAGTTTACATTTTCGTACAGGCGGGCTTCGTTTATTAAATATCTCGCGTTTAAGTTTTCGAATTTTTTTGCTTTTTCGAGAGCTTGGGTAAAATCGTTTCCATTTTCTTTTAGGAAATACGCGAGATAAAACCAAATATCTGATTGGTTTGGGTTTAGTTTTACGGCTTTTTGTAGGGATTCGTATGGTGAGATGGAATTGGTTTTTGCTGATTTGAATTGGATGTCGGAGCTTAGATTTTTAAGGTATGTTGTGGAGATGAAGAGCGAGAAAATGAGTAGTAAGGGGACAAGGAATATGGTTTTTTTAGTGAGAGTTAGTTTTAATTTATCGGGTTTGCTAGTGAGAATGCAGAGAAGAGCTAAAAGTGTATAAAGACTTAGAAAGTTTAGCGTGAGTGAAAAACTGAAAAAATTTGAAACCAGGAGCGCGAAAAGGCTTGTTGCAATTATGTTTTGAGTAAGCGTTCTTTTTTTTGTGAAAAGGAATTTTGTAAGAAGAAGCAGTATCGAAGAAAGGAAAATTAAAAATCCAAGGCTTCCGGTAGAGCTTTCTATGTCCAAAAAATCGTTGTGTGCTCGGTCGGCGTGAGAAAATAAGTTTTCGTATTTGTAGTAATCGGGATTTAAGTATTTGTGAAAAGAGTTTTCGAAACTTTCAAGTCCCGTACCGAAAATCGGATTTTCTATGAAGGCTTTGTTTGCAATATCCCAGAGGTATGTTCTCGTGCATAGCGATCTTGTGGACGGCGTGAATGTGAAAATTAGAGTGGCTAAAATTGTTGTGAGTAGGAGGAAGCTCAATATTTTTAATCTGAGGCGAATTTTTTTCGAGAGAAATATGAGTGCGATTATCCCCACAAATACGGCAAGAAGGGATGCTCTGTTTTCTGTAAGAAAAATGGCTGATAAATGCAGAAAAACCGGGATGAAGAGTAATGCTTTTTTGTGTTTGGATTTAATGAAAAAATATAGGCTTATGAAAAAGGGAAAAATCAAGAATTGTCCGAGGAGATTTGGATTGCCAAATGTCGAAAAGGATCTGCCGAGAAAGCCTGTGGCATAAATTTCCGAGGGGGAAAAAATTAGAAACAGTCCGAATTTTTGTAGAATCGCATGCAGGGAGAGCGCGACTCCGATTGCAAGAAGGGGCCTTAGAAAGGCGTCGATTGATTTTTTTTCGATGGAGTGAATTATTATGAAAAAATACGAGATGTATAAGAGGTGGGAGAGGGCCCCGCTACTTCTAATGTAATCACCGTAAATACTTTTTAGCGGGGCCTCACCCAGTACGCTTGAAAGAAAAAGTGTGATTATCCAAAGACTAGCAAATATTAAAGCGTATTTATTGTATTTGATTTCAGTTTTTTCTTTTTGAAGGAATTTAAGTGCGAAAAAAATAAAACTGAATGTGATAAAAAGACTTAAATATGTTTGTTTTGGGAGTTCAAAAAGATTTACTCCGAATGGGTTTATAATAAAAGCTCCGAGAAAAGCTAAAGAAATGATTGCGGGGAAAAAAATATTTTTGTGTTTGCCCGTTAAAAATTTCATAAAAGTTTTTATTTGCTTTCAAGAATTTTCAAGGTTTCGAGTGCGATTTCTTTTTGTTCGTCGCTTTCCATTACGAAAATTTTCGCCTTTGAGTCTTTCTTTTGAATTTCGAGATCGTGTTTTTTGTTTTTAGTTTTATCGATTTGAATGCCCGCAAATGCGAGTCGGTTTATTACTTTTTCCCTTACATAAAAGGCTTTTTCGCCGAGACCGCCTGTAAAAACAATGGCATCAACTCCGTTTAAAACGGTCATGTAGGCTCCGATTATTTTTGCGATTGAGTCAGAGAGAATCTCGATTGTTTGTATCGCGCGAGGATCGTTTGCAAGGGAGGCTGCATAGATTTCTCTCATGTCCTGGCTTATTCCGGAAAGAGCTTTGAGGCCCGATTCCTCGTTTAAAATTTTGTAGAGTTTTTTTGCGGGGATTTTTTCTTCTTTGAGTAAGTAGAAAATTATTCCCGGGTCTATAGATCCGCTTCTTGTACCCATAATTACCCCTTCGAGAGGGGTAAAACCCATGCTCGTATCAACAGATAATCCGCCTATGCTTGCGCAAATCGAAGAGCCGTTTCCAAGGTGGCAGGAGATTATTTTCGCTTTATCATTTTTTAGAATTTTTGAAGCGGTCTGCGAGACGAATTTGTGGTTTAATCCGTGAAATCCGTATCTTCTAATTTTTTGTTTTTCATAATATTTTCTTGGGATTGCGTATAAAAAATTTTCTTCGGGAATATTTTGATGAAATGCCGTGTCGAATACTCCTATGTGTGGAATTTTTTTCAAAAAGTGCTTTGCAGCTTTGAGGCTTTCTAGGTTTACCGGGTTATGAAGTGGGGCTAGGGGAATTAGTTTTTCAATATATTTTTCTTCCTTTTTGTTTATAACCGTGCTTTTTTTGAAATATTCTCCGCCGTGTACGATTCTGTGTCCGACTGCATCTATTTCTTTTAAATCTTTGATACATCCGGATTCCAAAAGAGTGAAAAGCGCTATTTCAAAAGCTTCGCAATGATTTATTATTTCGATTGCTTGATTGAATTCATGAGTTTCGGATTCGAAAATTACAAGACAGTTTTTGTTTTTTATTCCGTCGATGTGGATTTTCGCTTTTAAAACCGGTTCTTTTTTTTGTGTTTCAAACAAAGATATCTTCAGGGATGAGGATCCCGCGTTTGTTGTGAGAATTTTCATTTAGATGATTTTATAAACATTTCCTCCCACTTTCGGGGGAAGTGCCACTTTTATTCCTATTTCACTTCCAGTTCTGGCAAGCTCGATGTCTTTTCTGTTTTGTTGCATTGAAACGAGTTTTTGCTGAAAGAGTCCGTTTGTTGTTTCGAAAATTATTTCGTCATCAAGCCTGATCGGGCTTGTCACTTTTACCACTGCAACATTGATCATTTCGAAATATCCGTCGCAACTTCCGCAAATTTGCATTTCCGTGAGATCCGATTTGTAGAGTTTCGTTCTGTCTTTTGCGAAGTCCTCAGTGTCGATTGTCGGTTCTCTAGGGATATCCGAAACTTGTGGAAGAATAGAGATGTGTTCTCTTTTTATTCTTGTTTTTGGCGTTTTTGAGAGCTTTTTTGCCTTTGCCATAAGAGACCTTTTTCTTTGAAAAGCGGGAATGTTTACTTCGTTTTGTTCGAGCATTTTTTTCAGATTTGGAATAAGGGTTTATTTGAATATATCAGGAAAACAAAAAAACATTAATGAGAATTTTTAATTTTTTCCTTTTCTCCTTAATGTTTTTGTGTCTATTTTAGTTTCCGATGTTGTCCAGTGCGTCCTTCGCTTCTTTGATTTCTTTTGTGGCCGTTGTGATTTCTTTTTCCAGGCGCTCCACTTCGTTTTTTACATTATCAACGGATTTCATAGTGTCGTTTAGAAGTTTTTCACTTTCATTTTTGAGTTCGCAGCTGCTTAAGAAGAATAAAGTGAGAACGGAGAGAATGAGGAGTTTTTTCATAGGATTTTATTTTTTAGGTTTTTCAAAAAGTTTTTTGAAGTTTCCGTCGAAGTTTGAATTTAGAAAATTTTTAATATCGAGAAGATCGTCTTTATTTACTTCCGTGCCTCCTTTGAGTTTTGTTTTTATCACTCTTTGTGAAAATCTGAATTGTTGCTCTTTTAAAACATTTACAATTGTGACCATCATCACGCTTTCACATTCGTGGCATCGCATTTCGAAAAGGCCTTCATGCTCGGCTGTGGCGAGAAGATAAATGTCTTCGAGGTGATATTTGGCTTTGCAAACCTCACATTTAAAACTGGATTGAATGTATTTTGCCGAATTTTTGATGTCTATGATGTTCATGTGTTTCTTTGATTATAGTTTTTCGATTGCTTCGTCGATTCTTTTTAGACTTTCGTTTTTTCCCAGCACCCAAAGCGATTCAAACACTCCTGGGGAAGCGGGAAGTCCGCTTAGGGCCACTCGTATCGGCCAAAGAAATTGTCCGTTTTTAAGCCCCAATGTCTTAATCGTGTCTATAATTGTAAGACCAAGTGTCGATTCTGTCCATAGATCGATGGTTTCGAGGAGCTGCTTGGCTTTTAAAAGTGCTGTTTTTGAATTCTCCAGTGTGGTTCCCATTTTCTCGTTTACAAAAAGCGATGTGTCGTACTTCGGAATTGAAAAGAAAAAACCTAATTCTTTTGCGATTTCGCGCACATTTTTGTGAACTTTGTCTTCACAAACGGATAGGGCTTTTTCAAGGAGGTCTTTGTTTTCGAGCATTTCTTCGGGAATGAATTCGCTTGATCGGTTTAAAAGAAGCTCTCCTTTTTTCTTTTTGAATTCTTCCTCTTTTTCGGGAAGGCTGAATGCGATTTTGAGGTTCTTTTTATTGTCGATGGATATTTCCGCTTGGTCGTCTATTTGGCTTGCGAAGGATCTCATCTCGCTATCGAATAGTCGTTTTTTCCAGTTGTAGTTGAACCAATTAAGCTTTTCCAAGTCGAAAATTGCGCCCGCTTTGTGTACGTTTTCGAGGGTGAAAATTTCTTCGAGTTCTTTAAGGCTAAACATTTCTTCGGTGGAGCCTTTGCCCGGATTCCAGCCCAGCATCGCAACAAAATTTATGAGAGCTTCGATGCAGTAGCCTTTTTTAAGATAATCTTCAATTGCTACATCTCCTTGGCGTTTTGAAAGTTTTGTGCGGTCTTTGTTTAGTACAAGCGGAAGATGGGCATATTCGGGAGGAGTCCAACCGAAGGCTTCATAAAGAAAAATGTGTTTCGGGGTGGAGGGAATCCATTCTTCGGCTCTAATGACATGTGTGATTTGCATGTAATGGTCGTCCACGACATTTGCGAGATGGTAAGTGGGAAGGCCGTCGGATTTGATTAAGACCTGATCGTCCAAAGTGATTGATTTGAAATCGATACGTCCTCTGATTAAGTCTTTATAGCCGATGTCTTGGTTTGGAATTTTTTGACGGATTACCCATTTTTCACCGTTTTCGATTTTTTGTTTTACTTCTTCGGGGCTTAAATTTGCGCAGTGCCTGTCGTACATTGGGGGAAGACCGGCGGCGCTTTGGTTTTTTCTTAGTTCATCGAGTCTTTCCGGTGTGCAAAAACAATAGTAGGCTTTGCCTTTTTCAACGAGTTCGAGAGCGTGTTTCATGTAAAGCTCCGATCTTTTGCTTTGTGTGTAAGGGCCAAAATTTCCGATTTCTGAGCCGTCGAGAGTTGGGCCTTCTTCATGGTTTATTCCGAAAAGCGAGAGCACTTTGATTAGATTTTCAACCGCTCCAGGGACAAATCTTTTTTGATCAGTGTCTTCGATTCTAAGGACATATGTTCCTTTATTTTTTTTTGCGAACAAATATGCGTATAGTGCGGTCCTTAGGCTTCCGATATGAACATATCCGGTGGGGGACGGTGCAAATCTTGTGCGTATCATTTGAGTTTGTGTTAGGTGGGATTATTAATTCGCCACGATTATACACGGGTATGCGGATTTGGGGAGAGAATTTACGGTTTTAAGTGTTGCTGGGGAGGTGGTTTTAAAAGTGTCCAAAAATTGGGTACATGTTTTTATGGCTTTTAATAGTCAAAGCTTCCGTATAGCGTTTGTTTTTTTTGAAAAATTATTGTGTCGAAGAGTTTGTGGTGGCAATTTGTGTTTTTTAGCTCGAACTTTATTTAAAGCCAAAAATCACGCCAAAAATTCCTGCCGGCAGGAATTTAAAAAAGTGGGGTGTCGGTTTGAAGTGTGAGGGGTTTAGTCGATAATTATTATGGAAGTGATTTTGTGTGAAATTTATAGAAAATACTTTCCGTTCGGGCAAAACTTGTATATAATTTTTTTGACTTGTTCCTAATTTTTTGAAAATTTTTATAAATGGCGAGGACTTATCGTAGAAAAAAACGGGCTTCTTACAGCGTAAAAGTGAATGAGAGCGTGGCGAGAGAAATTTGGGCGATTATTTATTTGGTTGTTGGAATCCTTATTGCACTTAGTATTAAAGGCGCTTTTGGAATTCTAGGTGATATGTTTAATTCGGCTATTCGTCCAATTTTGGGATGGGGAGTTTTTATCGTTCCTGGAATTTTTGCTGTGATTTCGATTTTACTTTTTTTCTCGAAAAAGGTGCATTTTGGCGCTACTAAGACACTTGGTGTGATTTTATTTTTGATCGCCGTTCTTTCAATTTTTCATTTGAGTGTGCCGGTTGATAAAATTTATGAATTCGGAATGGCTGGTTCTTACGGAGGTGGAGTTGGTTTTGTGAGTAATTTTTTGCTTCTTGAAGTCCTTGGTATCGGGAGAATTGGAGCTTCGATTATTTTTGTCGCAATGTTTCTTGTTTCTTTAATGCTGATTTTTGAAGTGACTCTTCATGAAATTTTCAGATTTTTGGTTCCGGAAATTCATGTGGAACTGAAAAAGGATCCGAAAAAACCTTCTTTAAAAGGCTTAAAAGAGGAGGAACCGGAGGAATCGGATTTCAATATCTCAGAGCTTTTTGAGGAGAAAGTGCCTGAGCTTCAAATTCATAAAAATATGGCTATTTCGAAACTAAATAAAGAAAAAGATGAGAAACAAAAGAAATTGGGTTTTGAAGAGGGTGTGATCGATGGAAAACCGGCCTTAGATCATTTGGATGCTAATTACGAGTGGGAATTTCCGTCACTTGATATTTTGGAAAACGGGGATTCGAATGTTCATGTGGAAGAAAATGTGCTTGTGGAAATGGCTGAGAAAATTAAGAAAAAACTTCATCAGTTTGGAGTGTCCGTTGTGATGCATGAGGTGAATGTTGGGCCTTCGGTTATTCAATTTACTTTAAAACCTCATGATGCTGTGAAACTTTCGAAAATTACCACTTTGAAAAATGATTTGGCTCTTACTCTTGCGGCTGAAAGAATTCGTATAGAGGCTCCGATTCCGGGAAAAAGTTTAGTTGGAATCGAGGTGCCGAATGATTATCGTGTTCAGGTTCGGTTAAAAGAGATTATGGAAACTGCTGTGTTTAGTGATGCAAAATCCAAGCTTACTTTGCCTTTGGGAAGAGATGTATCGGGTCAGCCGATTGTCGCAAATCTTGAAAACATGCCTCATCTTCTTATAGCAGGTACTACGGGAAGCGGAAAATCGGTGTGTATGAATTCGTTTATACTTTCGCTTTTGTATCAAAATTCTCCGAAAGATTTGAATTTTATAATGATTGATCCGAAAAGAGTGGAAATGACGCATTATAATAATATTCCGCATCTTCTTTCGCCGGTGATTCAGGATGCTGAGAAGGCGGCGATTGCTTTAAGGTGGGTCGTAAGTGAGATGACCCGTCGATATTCGGTTCTCTCAAAGGCGCGTGTGCGAAACATTACCGAATATAATGAGATTCCAGAAAACGACAACATGTCGCGAATTGTTGTGATTATTGATGAGCTTGCGGATCTTATGATGGCTGCCGGAAAGGAAGTGGAGGCTTCGATTTGTAGGATTGCGCAAATGGCGAGGGCTGTGGGAATTCACCTGATTATCGCTACGCAAAGACCTTCTGTGGACATTATCACGGGTCTTATCAAGGCCAATATCCCGACAAGAATCGCTTTTGCGGTGAATTCTTCGATTGATTCGAGAACGATTTTGGATGGAACTGGAGCCGAGGATCTTCTTGGACGAGGCGATATGCTTTATTTGCCAACGGGAATGAACAAGCCTGTGAGAATTCAAGGTATTTATGTTTCAAATAAGGAAATCGAGAGGGTGACTAATCGAATAAAACTTACTATTGAGCCGAATTATGATGAATCAATTACTTCTAGCGAAACCGCAGGTACCAGTGTGCTTGGTGTACCGGATTCAAAAATGGCCGATAGTGATGATCCTCTTTATGAACAAGCTGTGGCTTTGGTTTCCGAGACTAGAAAGGCTTCCGCTTCGCTTTTTCAGAGAAGACTTAAGGTGGGCTATGCAAGGGCAGCTCGGCTTATTGATATGCTTGAAGATAATGGGGTTGTAGGACCCGCTGATGGTGCGAAACCGAGAAAGATTTTGATGTAGACTCTTAGCTTTAAAATTTTGGCGAGGGAGTGGTCTTGTTGACAAAAGGCTTTTTTGTGATATGGTTTTGTATCGTTTACTAATTTAATATTATGAATAAATATGAAGGTTTTGAAGTAAGTGCGGATTCGGCTTTGTCTCTTCTTTCCGGACTTAAGGATTTGAGTGAGGTTGAGAGGGCTAAGATTTCTGCTTTGGTAAGTGAAATTTTTGAAGGCAGAAGTCACAAGGGGCTTTCTGAAGAGAAATTGTCTTTTGAAAGGCGAGTAAAAAACGAATTTTTGAAACTTATTTATGGTTTTGTTTTTACAGAGGAGGAACTTTTTGGAATTGTTTCTAAATTTGCTTTTGAAAACCGACTAATTATTGTTCAAGGTGAGGCGGATTCTGAAATTGAAGATAGTCTTCTTATTAAGGCTTCTTGTCTTTCTGAGGATCCGGATTTTTGTGATGTGTTTTGTTTTCAGATTGATGTTGAGAGGCGCTTAATTTTCGTTTATAAGAAATTTGTGAACGAGGATAATACAATTACTTATTTACCTTATTATTTATAAAATGAGTGAATTTATAAAAAAAATCGAATCAGAGGAGGAACTTTTAAGGAGTGATTTGGAAAGAGTTTTTGATGGTGTTCGGTATTTAACTCCAATGGAGAGAGGTTTTATTCATGAGCTTGCAAAAGCCGTTGCTGAGAGGAAAAAGGAAGATTTAGCTTCGCTTGCGATTCAGAATTCGATTGCGTCGAAAGTTCATACAACAAATTTAGATAGGCATTTGAGAAATGCGGAATATAATGGTCCCGGGTTTTATGCTGCTGTGATGTCTTTTGCAAAAGCAAATGGTTATGAAGTTTTTCCGCGTGGTCAAATGGCAAATTGTCCTGTGGCTGGAAATCCCCAAGAATATTTAAAAAGAGTTGTGATTGGTTCTGATGGTGCAGTAGAGTTTTATTTGCATCTAAATCAGGAGGATAAAAAAATTTATGTTTATAATTTTATTACGGGATTTTTTGTAGGTTCACCGATTGATATGCTTGTGAAGTAATGTTTAAAAAAGGTTGTGCTTTTTCTTGGGTATGTTTTGTTTATGATAACGAAAAAGCCTTTTAATGGAGTGGTGCTTTATGGCTGAAATAGCTCTTCGTTTTTGTATTTCACTTTTTTTACTTCGGGAAGGTGTAAGGCGGTTTTTTCGATTTGTGAGCTTAGAATTTTCATTCGCATAGAACCTCCGCTTGTAAATCCCGGGACAACAGTGAAGTCGAGTGTGAGTGTTCCGTTTTCATCAAGATTTGCTTCCAAAAGCTTAAAATCGGGGTGCGGAAATTCTGTGGAAAATCCTTGCGCTTTTTCGTCATGACTTAGATCTCCTTCAATTAGAAGAGAAATAGTATCGAAAATGAGGTTTTTAGATTTTATTTCTCGTTTTACCGGTAGGAAGGCTTCTTCTACGCAAACGGTATCGGGATCCAGCGATTCTTTGTAATAAAAAAGTGAGATTTCCGTGGGCTTTTCGAAAATACAGGATGAAAGCAGGCTTATCATCGCAATTGCGAAGAGAAATATTTTTTTCATTTTTATAGATTTAAGTTGTTGTGAATAAAGTAGAGGATTCCAAGATAAGAAATTATTAAAAAGACTGTGGTTGCGCTCATTCCGATAATGATTAGACGCAAATTTTCTTTATTATATAGAAACTTAATAGCAAGAATATCCATAATAATTGAAATAGCGATGCCCAGATAAAGGCCGATTTCTTTGAAAAATTTCAAAAAAATCATCAGAATAAAACTTTGCAAAAAAATACCAAGTAGAAGTTTTATGAAATTAATCAGGAACTTGTCGTACTTGCTTTTTTTGACGATAATTTTTACGGGCATTTTTTAGTTTTCGTTTTTAAGTTCACAACATTTTTTGTATTTTTTTCCGCTTCCGCAGGGGCAAGGATCGTTTCGTCCGACTTTTTCTACGTTTATCGGTGCGGAGGGGCGGCTTCTAGTAAAGACCGGGTTTATGTTTTCTTCGGTTAGAGCTCTTGTGCTTTTTAAGTTTTCAATTTCGTTTGCGTTGGTTTTTATACCTCTTATTTCGGCTTTTCTTAGAAGTTCGGCCGGGACGATTTTTTCAATATCGATTTTAAAAAGTGTGTTTATTGTGTTGAATTTTATCATATGAAGAAGCTCCATGAAGAGTGAATAGCCTTGTGATTTGTATTCGTTTAATGGGTTTTTTTGTGCATATCCGCTAAATGCAACATTTTCACGGAGGGATGTCATAAGGTCTATATGAGAGGTCCAGAGTGAGTCGTTTGCTCTTAGGAATACCGCTCTTTCGATTTGTTCTCGAATATTTTTATCCGGAAGAATTTCGAATCTTTGAAGATAGCTTTTTCGCATTTCTTCTTTGATAAATGCTTTAAGAGTGTCTGCGTCGTTATGTTTTTCAATATTATCCAGGCTTAAGGTGTCATTTTGGTGAATGGAGTTTACTGTTTCAAAAATTTCTTTAATGTTCCAATCTTTTTTTTGCCGTGCGGAAGTGTGATTATCTACTATTGAGTCGATAATTTCGTTCATCATATTCTTAATTTCTTCGCTTTGACTTTCGTTGAAAAGGAATTTTCGCCTTAGCTTGTAGATAATATCTCTGTGAATGTTCATAACATCATCGTATTCGACAAGGTGCTTTCTGATGTCGAAATTTCGGCCTTCCACTTTTTTTTGCGCGGACTCGATGGATTTTGAAATCATTCGAGTTTCGATCGGCATATCTTCGGGAACTTTGAGAAGGTTCATCATCGATTTCATTCGTTCTCCGCCGAAAAGTCGAAGAAGATCGTCTTCAAGAGATACGAAAAAGGAAGTCTCGCCGGGGTCTCCTTGACGACCGGAACGACCTCTAAGCTGATTGTCGATACGGCGGGATTCGTGGCGGTCTGTGCCTAGAACAAAAAGTCCACCGGCCTTTTTGGCTTCTTCGTCCAATTTAATATCTGTTCCTCTTCCTGCCATGTTTGTAGCGATTGTGACTGCACCTTTTTGGCCGGCTTGTGCAATAATTTCGGCTTCGCGTTCGTGGTTTTTCGCGTTTAGTACATTATGAGGAACGCCTTCGAGGCTTAAAAGTTTTGATAAGACTTCGGATTTTTCCACGGAAATAGTACCCGCAAGTACGGGTTGGCCTTTTTGGTGAAGTTCTTTTATTTTTTTAACGGAAGCGAGGTATTTGCCCTTTTGCGTTTTGAAAATCGAGTCGGGACGATCAAGTCTTTGTATTGGTTTGTTTGTGGGAATGGTGATTGTGTCGAGACCGTAAATAGTGTAGAACTCTTCGGCTTCGGTGGCGGCGGTACCGGTCATGCCTCCGAGTTTTTCGAAAAGTCGGAAATAATTTTGGAATGAAATTGTGGCAAGTGTCTTTGATTCGCGTTTTACTTCCACATTTTCTTTTGCTTCGATGGCTTGATGTAGGCCTTCGGAGAATCTTCGTCCTTGCATTAAGCGACCTGTGAATTCGTCGATGATTATTATTTCATCGTCTTTTACGATATAGTCGATATCTTTTTTATAACAAGCCTGAGCGCGAAGTGCCTGTTCGATGTGATGCACTTCGGTAAAACCGGCTTCGGTGTAGATGTTTTCCATTCCAAGAAGATTTTCCATTTTTTCGATTCCGTTTTCGTTTAAAGTCGCGGATTTACTTTTTTCGTCGATATTGTAGTGTTCGTTTTCTTTAAGCTGGGGGATAAGTCTGGCGTATTGCTTGTATTTTGCGGTGGATTCCTCGGCCGGAGCGGAGATAATGAGAGGAGTACGGGCTTCATCGATAAGGATTGAGTCCACCTCATCCACGATGGCGTAGTATAGATTTTTTTGAGTGACATGTTCTTTTTCAAGCACCATATTGTCCCTCAAATAATCGAAACCGAATTCGTTGTTGGTGCCATAGGTTATGTCTTTTTCGTATGCTTGTTTTTTTTCTTGAGCTGTTTGGCCGTGAACTGTTGTTCCGACGCTGAGGCCTAAATATTCGTAAAGACCACCAATCCATTCGCTGTCTCTTTGTGCAAGGTAATCGTTTACCGTGACGACAAAAACTCCTTTGCCTGTAAGTGCGTTTAGGTAAACGGGAAGAGAAGATACAAGGGTTTTTCCTTCACCGGTTTTCATTTCTGCGATATTTCCTTTATGAAGAACGATTCCACCAATGAGCTGAACATCAAATGGAATCATGTTCCATTCGTAGGATTTTCCTCTAACAAGCCATTGTTTGCCGACGAGGTGAGAACATGCTGTCTTTACGAGTGCAAATGCTTCCGGAAGTAGCTTGTCTAGCGGTTCTCCGTTTTTTATTCTTTCTTTGAATTCTTCAGTCTTTTTGAGAACGGCTTCTTGGTCGGTGATGCTGGCTTTATACTCTTCGTAAATTTCGTTTATTTTTTTAACGAGGGGGAGGATTTTTTTGATTTCTTTTGCGTTTCTGTCGAATAGACGGGATTTTAATGCGGATATCATAAAATTTCAGTTAGTCGTTTTTTTTGTGATTTTGTGAACGTTGGAATTTTAGCTTTTTTTGAGGTCTTGGACAATAAAAAAGGAGGGATTAATTTTGAGTGAGTTGGGCAAAATTTTTATTAGATATTTTTTTTGAATTAAGTAATATATGAATTACATTTTAACCCTCAAAAAATGTCTAAAAGTAAGGATACGAAAAAGGAAACGAAGAAACCCAAGCAAGATAAAAAGGTGAAAAAAGCAAAAAAGGAATATTAAAAATATTTGATTTTAGAAATGAAGAAGGACCCGGTCTTTAAGATTTTGTCTTTAAGTTCGGGTCCTTTGTGTGAATCGCTTCGGCCTTCGTTGCTCCTAGGGGAGCAGCTCGGCCAGAAGCTGACTGATCGCTCCGCGGGCGAGCATGTCGGCGGTGAGGCGAATGGCGTCCTTCCAGTGGAAGAACCTCATTTCGCTTTCCCGTTTGTGGGAGATGGTTCCTGGGGCCATTTTGTAGCCCTCTTCGGTCTTCTCGATCAGTCCCCAGGGGATCTCGATCGCGAAGCCGTGGACTCCCTCGTCCTCGTCGGGGTTGGCGACCTGGGTCGCCCGGTTGATGCAACCGGGGAGGCCGGGGAGGGACACCGGTTTGGAGACCACCAGGCCGGCCTCTTCCTCGGTCTCCCGCTCGGCCGTCTTCTGGTGCGTGTCGCCGGGGGTGAGATATCCCCCGATTGCGCACCACCTTGAACCGCCCATGTTGGCGCGGTTCTCCTTGATCAGGGCGATCAAGAGCTCGCCGTCGGGGGACTTCGTGAACGGTATGCTTACAGAGCCACCCCCTCCCGGCTCGAAGAAAGCCCAGCCGATGAAGCCCTCGGGCCGGAGGCCCAACACTACCCGTCCGTACTTATCGTGTACGAACTGGGCGTGTTTGGCCTCCACTTGGTGGCCGTTGATGATCACTCGCCAGCCGCCCATCCCTTCGACACCCATAGTCATCTCGAACATCGCAACCTCCTGTGCTTAATCAGCTCTTTTGAGCCTTTCAGCGGTTGTGATCTCCAGTGCGAAATGCACCTTCGATCTTCTTTGGAGATCCCGTGAATAGCATTGTTTTGCCAGTCCCGGGGATTAACCAATTATTCTTATTAGCTAATCTTCAGGGGCAAAATGATTAAAAAGAGCGCTTGTTTACAAATAGCGACTATATTGCATAATCCCATAATTTAATTCAACGAAATCTACTTGACTATTTGTAAAATATGTATTAAATTAATGTTTCGTTTTTTATTAATCAAATATGGATAGATTTGATGAAAATCGGGAAGATTCATTTTTTGATAGAGAAGCTTATTTTCAAAAGATTAGGCTACTTGAGGATAGTGTTGATAGTAACGAATATAAGTCAACAAAAGATATTCCCAAGGAATCCGGGTGGAATTTCGGGTCTTTTTCAGTGAAAGAGAAGCTTAATCGTTGGTTGAAAATAGTGGGAATCAAGGAGGCAAATTTATCCAGCGGAAGGGAAGTAATTCGTCCTTTTATTATTCAGGAAGGTGATCAATATGATATTCGTTCTTGTAATAAGATTATCGGGCAAATTGTGCTTCCTGTACGATTCAGTGTGGACAGAGTTCTTGCGGGAATTCGTTCTTTTTCTCCTCCTGGTACTTATGGAAAGGTGGCTTTCGGTGCGCCTAGGTTTTCTTTGTCTAATCCTGAAAAATCGGTATTTTCTCAAATTTCCGATTCTTTGTATGAAAAACCTCAAAGAGCGGATTTTAACAGAATGACCGGTCAGATTTTGTCTCGGATTGTTCAAGTGGATGAGGAATTTTTAAAAAAAGTTGATGAAAAAAAGGAGGGTGTTGTATGGTTTGATCTTGAGGAACTTGATGAGTTAATGAAGGATGAAAGATTTTCAGATAGTATAAGTAATGCTTTAGCGAATCGCTTGCTTTTGATGTATTCATAGTTTTTTAATTAATGTTTTAATAAAAAATATTTGCTCTTTTTGTGTGGCAAAGATATTTTTGAAGTGTTCATCTTTTAACTTTCAAAATCGTGAAAAAAATAGTTTTTATTCTGTGTCTTTTCGTTTTTGGCTCTTTTACCGTGAATGCTGCGGATTTGCCCGATAGAAGCAATATTACTGATTGGTATATAAAAGATTTTCAGACTGAAATTACAGTAAACGCCGATCGTTCACTTAATATCGTGGAAAATATTTTGGCGGATTGTGGAAATCTTCCGGATAAACACGGAATTTTTCGAATCATTCCAAAAAGCGTGGAGAGAGCCGGAAAAGTGATTTCTCTACCGCTTAAAATTTCGTCCGTTACCGATTTTTCCGGAAATAAGCACCCCTATGATTCGAGCCTTAATTTTACCGATAATACGCAGATTTTAAAAATTGGCGATGCGGAAAAGACGGTGAAGGGAGAAAACGAATATAGGATTGAATATCAAATGGGCAATGCCGTTTATACTTTGGGTGAAAATGAAGATGAACTTTATTGGGATGTTCTCGGTGGTTTTTTTGATCTTGAAATCGATAATTTTAGCGCGAAAATTAATCTTCCGGAGGGCGTGAATGAGAGTAATGCTTCGGTTTCCGTATATTCCGGGTTTGTTGGTTCGCGTGAAAATCTGCTTGATGCACAGTTTAGTTTTGTTTCAGATAATACGATTGAAATTTCGGCTTCCGCTATTGGAAAAAGGCAGGGAATTACTGTGTCTGTGAAAATGCCGAAGGGAATTTTTACAGTTGAAAAAGTTTCCGGTTTTAATTTTGCTTTTTTTTTTATTATATTGCCTGTACTAGTTTTTGTGCTTTGTTTTAGTGTTTGGAAAAAATATGGAAAAGACTCTGGAGTGAATAAGGCGATAATGCCGCAGTACTATCCACCGAAAGACATGAGTATTCTTGAAATGGGTGCGGTTTTAAAAAACGGAAAAATCAAAAAGGAGTTTTTGTCGGCGGAGATTATTAATCTTGCGGTAAAAGGTTTTTTGACGATTGAGCAGAAAAAATTATTTTGGATTTTTGGTAAAACATACATTCTTTCCGCTACCGATAAAAAGACAGACTCCCTTAATGACATTGAACGAAGAATTCTTGATGCTTTGTTTTTGGGTAAAAAAAGCGTGAGTCTTTCGCAGATTCGCGAGAGTTTTTATATTTCTTACAAAAATATTTCCAAAGATGTTATTTCAAAAATTGATAAAGATGGTTTTTTGAGTAAAAAAAGTCTTACTCTTCAGACAGTTTTTTATGTGCTTGGTTCAATTTTCCTTTTTTCAATGATATTTTGGGGATCATTTGGGTTTAGCGTGAATGAGGCTTATAGAAATTTGTTTCTAGTTTTTGCTTTGAGTATGCTTCCAGTTGGTCCTTTATTTTTGTTTTTTGGATATTTGATGCCCCAAAGAACTGTGAAAGGAGATGAGATGGTGGCGAAAATTAAAGGGTTTAAAATGTATATGGATACCGCTGAAAAACACAGACAGATTTTTAACGAAAAGGAAAATATTTTTGAAAAGTATTTGCCTTATGCGGTGATGTTTGGAATCACGAAACAATGGATAAAGAAATTCAAAGAAATATACGGTGCGAAATATTATGACAACTACGCGCCTTATTGGCTCATTGGAAATAATTTGAATTTTTCCGATTTGAGTTCTTTAAACGGAGTCATTTCTTCGATTAGTTCGGATATCGGTGGAAGCCTTGGCTCTTCTTCTTCAAGTTCATCCGGAGGTGGATCTTCCGGTGGTGGAGGCGGAGGTGGAGGCGGTGGCGGGTGGTAGGAGAAGGATAAGGTTTTTTTCTTGAATTACATATATTTTTTAGCTATACTGTATGTAGTTTTTAAATATAATTTCATGATTTCACAAGTCACTTTTACTGCAGATAAAAAATTGAAAGAACAGGCTTTGAAAAAAGCAAAAATTGAAGGAATCACTTTGAAAGCACTTCTTACTTATTCCATGAAGAGTTTTGTGGAAGGAGATCTTTCTTTTCGTCTTCTTTCAAAAGATAAAGAGCCATTGATTGAAGAGCTTTTTTTTGATGATCCGGAGTTGATGAAAAAAGCTCAGAGAGTAGCTGATTTGTTGAATTAGTTTTTATGATTGTAATTACAAAGTTTTTTCTTAGGTCAGAGCTTAAACCATTGAAAAATCAGTTAAATCTTAAAGATGTTTTTGAAGGGGCTAAAAGAATTGATAAAAATCTTGGAATATCTATAAAAAATCCTGTTAAGTTTTCTAATTTGCGTTTCTTTAAAATCAGGCTTGGAAGATCTGTAAAAGAAAGAATGATTGTTTTTCTTTATGTTGGAAAAGGTAAAATTGTTCCTTTGCTTCTTCGTTTGAAAAAAGATAAGGAGTTTGGAGTGAATATGTCGATGAATAATAAAAAAATAATTGAATTGCTGAGAATTAATTTTGAAAATGTTATTAAGGATTTGGAAAACGGTGATTTTGAGGAATTTGATTTGTGATTTTTTTAATTTTTTATATGACTTTTGTTTTGAATTTATTTGTAATATATTTTTTTCATGTCGTATAAATTTATAAAATATATTTGGAGGTTTTTACAGCCTTTTAAAAAGAGGCTTTTTGTTTTTTTCTTTCTTTCGATTGTAATTTCCGCTGGGACGCTTGTGGAGCCGGTGATTTATAAAATTACCGTAGATTATTTGGTTTCGAGTGAACTTATTCAGATGTCTTATGTTCTCAAGCTTCTTATGTTTTGGGCTTTTTTAAGCATTTTTACTTCTCTTGCCTTTCTTGCTTATCGCTATTTTTCGGATCAGACTTATCTTCGTTTGGTGAAAGAATTTTTTGAATATGCTTATTCGAAAATGCTTGCTATGGATATTAAAAAACATGTGTCGAAAAGGTCCGGTGAATTGGTTAAAAAAATTGATAATGGTGGGTGGGCCATGTTTGATTTGTTGTATCAAACAACACTCGATCTTTTTCCTTCGATTTTGGTTTTTGTTTCTGTGATGGTTTTGATTTTTAATATAAATTGGAAAATGGCTTTTATAAGCATAAGTCTTGTGCCGGTTTATATACTTGTTTTTGTGGTTTTTGGAAAAAAGGCTTCAAATAAGCAAAGGGAGTCTACAAAAATTTTTGAAAAAATAACGGGGCAAGCCTTTGATCTTGTTGCGAATATTTTTGCCGTGAAAAGTTTTGCGATGGAAAAACATGAGTTTTCGGTTTTATCTGAAAAACTAAGAAGCTCATTTAATTTGCAAAAAGGAATTTCTAAAATTTGGGCTTATATTCATACTGCGCAAATGTCTCTAAATATTTTGAATAAATTTATAATTTTCAGTGGTGGTGTTTATTTGATTTCATTAAATGAAATTTCCGTTGGTGATTTAATAATGTTTTTGAGTTTGTCACAATTTATTTATTCTCCGCTTTTGATTTTTGGTTCGATGTCCAGGAGATATTATAAATTTAAAGCTGAGATTGAAAGTGCTTATAATGCTTTGGAGGAGAAAATTGAGATTGAGGACTTGCCTTCTTGTCGAAATATTTATTTAAAAAAGGGGGAGATTGAATTTGAAAATGTTGGGTTTAATTTTGGTTCCGGAAAAAACCTTTTTTCGGGTCTTAGTTTTGTTGTGGCTGATGCACAGGTGTGTGCAATTGTGGGGCATTCCGGTGCGGGAAAATCGACGATTGTTTCACTTTTAAATCGTTTTTATGATGTAAATAGCGGTGCGATTATAATTAATGGACGAAATATTAAGGAATTTACTTTGTCTTCGCTTCGGAAAAATATTGGAATGGTTTTGCAAGATAATACTATGTTTAATGATTCCATTTTTAATAATATTAAATATGGAAATATTAAGGCATCTCGGGCGCAGGTGATTGCGGCTGCTAAAAAAGCGCAGATTCATAGGTTTGTTATGTCGCTTCCGGAAAAATATGAGACGATGGTGGGAGAACGAGGTCTAAAACTTTCAGGTGGAGAACGACAAAGAGTGGCTATTGCACGTGCGATTTTGAAAAATCCTCCAATTTTGATTTTGGATGAGGCCACTTCCGCTCTTGATAGTGAAACAGAAAAATTGATTCAGAAAGCTCTTTCCGAGGTGATGAAAGGGCGAACTACAATCATTGTTGCTCATAGGCTTTCGACTGTGCGAAAGGCGGATAATATCATCGTGATGAGCAAAGGAAAACTTGTAGAACAAGGAACTCATGAAGAATTGATGAAGAGCGAAGGACGGTATAAAAAAATGGTCGATATGCAAGTGAAGGGTTTTTTTGAGTAGAATTATTGCTTTGTTTTAGTCAAAAATCCCGGAGCTCGTTTGCGATTTTTGATAAAATGTTTTTTTGTAATGCTTATGGGGCTTGAAATTTTTTTGTTTTACTTTTATGTTTTGTGAGCTTGATTTCGCTTCGATTGATTTCGGTCGTGGGCGGAATTTAAAACAAAATCGAACAATTGAAAAAAAGGAGAAGCTCATGGAACGGCACTTTGGTCCAATCGGTACCGTGATTAATCTAAGGTCGATCATTTGGAAAGAGGGGGGGCTTCGGAGCAACTATGCCGACATCGGTAATTTAGCGCGGGTGGTGATTTCGGCCATGGAAGATCTTGAGAAGGATGAGCGAGACGGAATCATGATTTATGAGTCGAGCCTTCAGGACGTATTGAGGCTCCATCGTAATGTGATGAAGCTCAAAGAGGTGAGAGATAATGAATGTCGACCTTGCACAGCAGTTAAAAAAAAACGGTTTGTAATAATATGTCCTAGGTGTGGTTTTCGAAAGATGAGCTGATTTTTTTCATTGTTTCAGGAGTTGGGCTTAAACAATTTTTAAGCCCTTTTTTCTTTACTTTTCGCCTTTTTGTTATTAAATTTTCTTTGTCTTTAATTATAAAAAATATGGAAAATATTCTAGTGAAAGAAATTCTTGATGGGGGAGAAGGTTTTAAAAATAAAGAAGTTTCGATTTCCGGGTGGGTTCGAACTCTTCGTTCTTCAAAAAATGTGGCTTTTATTGAGATTAATGATGGAAGTTGTTTTACAAATTTGCAGGTGGTTTTTGAAGATAGTCTTCCAAATTTTTCTGAAATTGAAAAGGCGACAATCGGTTCTTCACTTAGAATAAAAGGGCAGATGGTGGCTTCTCCGGGTAGCGAGCAATCTCTTGAATTAAAGGCTTCTGAAATAATACTTCTTGGGCTTGCCGCCGAAGATAATCCGATTCAGAAAAAAAGGCATAGTTTTGAGTTTTTACGGACTATTCCGCATTTTCGTTCAAGAACAAACACTTATATGGCTGTTTTTCGAGTGCGGTCTATTTTGGCACAAGCGATTCATCGTTTTTTTGAAATGAAAAAATATACTTATGTACATACGCCGATTATTACCGGAAGCGATTGTGAAGGGGCTGGTGAGCTTTTTCATGTTTCAACACTTGATCTTTTGAATTTGCCAAAAACGATAGATGGAAAAATTGATTTTAATGAAGAACTTCTCGGTAAGGAGGCTTTTTTGACGGTATCAGGTCAGCTTGCTGTTGAGGCTTTTTGTTTTGCTTTTCGAAATGTTTATACTTTTGGTCCGACTTTCAGAGCTGAAAATTCCAATACTGCAAGACATGCGAATGAGTTTTGGATGAGTGAAGCGGAGATAGCTTTCGCCACACTTGAAGACGATATGGCACTTGCTGAAGAGATGATTAAGTTTTTGATTAATGATTTGCTTGAGAAAGCACCTGAGGAGATGGATTTTTTTAATAAATTTATAGATGAAGGTCTTATTGATAGACTTAATTTGGTGAAAAATTCTGAATTTGCACATGTGACTTATACGGAGGCGATTGAGATTCTTTTGAAATCCGGTGTTGATTTTGAATATCCTGTGAATTGGAACGATGGTCTTCAGAGTGAACATGAGAGGTATCTTGCTGAAACATATTTCAAAAAACCGGTTTTTGTGACGGATTATCCGGCTCAAATTAAGGCTTTTTATATGTATAGAAATGATGATGGAAAGACTGTAAGAGCTATGGATCTTTTAGTTCCTGGAATTGGTGAAATTATTGGAGGAAGTCAAAGGGAGGATAGAGTGGATGTGCTTACAGAGCAACTTTTGGCACACGGTCTTAGGCCTGAAGATTATCAATGGTATTTGGATATTCGAAGATTCGGTTCGTTCCCGCATGCCGGCTTTGGGCTTGGCTTTGAAAGAGCTTTGATGTATTTCACGGGAATGAAAAATATTCGCGATGTGATTCCTTATCCGAGAACGCCGAATAATATTATGTTTTAAGATTTAAATTTTTTTGATAATATCTTTCCCTGTAGCTTAATAATTGATTTTATGAGTAGAAAACCTTCGTTTGGACATGTTCCTGATTCTGTTTGGGAGGATTTTGAAGAACTTCAAAAGGAGCTTAATGTAGGAGATAAGAGTGGAGGTAAGAGGCCATCTCCTTCATCTGTTTCTTTTGATGATTCTTCTTGGGAATTTGTTTTGGATCCAGAGTTACGTCATTCTGTTGAATCCGTTTTAAGTGAAAAAGAGTCAAAAAAGGAGTCGCCTGAAATTTTGGTATCACATTTTGATGAGTTTTTTTCCCCAACAGATGAACTTTCGTCTTCGGATAAGTCTTCGTTTGATAATAATGATATTTCCAAACATTTATTTGAAATTTCTGCAAAAAGTGCCAGAAGGAAAGTTTTTGAATGTATCGCTTTAGGTTTTGGAATTTCTTCTTTAGATAATGAAAAAAATTTATCCTTGTCTGATGCTGAACGAGATGCTTTGTCTAAGATTCTTGGACTTCCTTTGCTTGAGGGAGTGACATATTCAGATGAACAACTTCTTTTGGCTTCAAAAAGTATGATTATGATGAAGTTGAAAATATCGGATGCTCGAAATTATTCTATGAAAGATATTTTTTCTTTCGCAAAAACGGCGGATTCATTTTTCTCTCCATATTTAGATGATATTTTTGAAGGTTTTGAGACTTCGAATATTTTTTATATTTTCAACATTGTTGATAAGCCAATTTATTCTGCAGATACCGCTCTCTCTTTTTCTTTGATGAAACCTTCTGATAGATTAATTTGGATAGTTTCAAAATTTCCTCTTTTTCAGAATGTTCGTTTTCAAATGATTTCTTTTCTTGGTTTAAACGATACGCAAAAATATTCTATCGAGGACATAAAAACAATAGCTGACTTTTATGATACTAACGGAAGGAAAGGATCTGGCATACTTCGAACTGCAGGGCACTTGGGCTTTGATGTAAATCTTGTTTATAAAAAGAAATATTCTGTTGATGAGGTGCTTAAGTTTGTCTTACTTCCTCAAAAAGGGAGAAACCTTTGGCTTGAGTTGCAAAAATAATAAGAAATTTGACTGTGTTTAATTGCAGTTTCCCCAAAGGCCGATTTCGTTATTTATTGCGAAAGCCTGGGCTTCTTGAAAAGTGGCTTGGTATTTATATGGTTTTTTATATGTGTATTCTTTTGCAAAACCTTCTTTTATCATGGTTTCTCCGTAGTTTTCGCCACTAACTATTATATGCGCGAGGGTGCGTCCGTATCTGTCTTTTTCGTCTTGAGTGGGATCGTTTTCGAGTGTTATTTCTTCGTTTAACAAAATGTCCTCCGCTTTTTTATTGGCTTCATTGAAAAAACATTGTTCTTTTTCGGGAGTGTTTATTCCTATGATCCTGATTCTTTCGGTTTCGTTGTTTTGATTTTTTACGTCTATCGTGTCGCCGTCGACGATGTTTACAACAACGACTTTTTCGCTTGTTTGTGAGGTTTGGCTGAGGGTGCTAGTTTGGTTGTTTTCGGGTGTTTTTGAATTAAAATATGAGAAAATAAGAAGGAAAACGAGAAGGGTTAATGTGAGAATGGGGCTTTTGTTTTTTGTCATTTTGAGTGTTTTCGTGATATAATTCGTAGAAACATTAACAGCAAAAATGGATAATGTGAAAAATATTTTGGAGGTTTTGAAAAAAGAAGCGCTTTTGGGAATTCGAAAAGGGGATGGTGGGCCTTTTTCAGCGGTGGTTGTGAAGGATGGAAAGATGATCGCAAAGGGGCATAATATGGTGGTTTCGAAAAATAATCCCATATTGCATGCGGAAATTGTGGCTACGATGAAGGCTTCAAAAAAACTTAAACGATTTGATCTTAGGGATTGCGAAATTTATTCGTCTTGCGAGCCTTGTCCGATGTGTTTTTCGGCTTTGCATTGGGCGCGGTATAAGAAAGTATATTTTGTTCTTACAAGAAAGGATGCATCTAAAATTGGCTTTGATGATAATTTTATTTATGAGGTATTGGCCGGCAAGAAAAAGCCGGTTTTCAAACTTGAAAAACTTGCGGATACGGTTTTAATGAAAGATGTTTTTTCGAAGTGGAAGGGGAAAATGGATAAAATAAAGTATTAAAAAAAGCCCCCGAAGGGGGCTTTTTCTTTAGACTTCTATTGTGTCGTATATTTTTTCTCCTTTTTCGTTTATTTCTATGCATCTAGCGATTTTTCCGAATCCTTTTGGAACTTCCAAAAGGCCACCTTCGGCATCTAATATTATTACTTTTTGGGCTTCTTTTCCTGTTTGGTTTTGTGTTTTTGCTATTTCGAGCGATTCTTTTTCCAGGTCTTTGTACATTTGTCTTTCTTCAAATTCGTCTTGTAATTTGGAAATACTTTCTGCATCTAGAGAAGCTTGTTGTTCCCACCAGTTTCCTTCGGGATCCCGAGTGATTTCATCATCACGACTGAATTCGGTTTCTGCTATTTTTGTATCCGGTTTAAGCTCGTGTTCTGCAGATCCTCCGGACAATCTAGAGATAATTTGGAACATAGTTGTTTTGTTTATTGATTATCGAAGTAGAATTTAATCATATTTTGGCTTTTTTGTCAATGTGTGTTTTGTGTCAAAAAAAAGAGGGATGTAGTTTATAAGTTAACATTCCTGATTTTTTCTTTTTAAAACTTTAGTTAGTCTAAGGTTTTATATTGAGCTTGTGTAATTTTTAGTAAATGACGAAGTTTGGAACTTGTTTTGTTTCAAAGACTCTTTTTGTTGTATTTATTTGTGCGAGTGTGAGTTTTCGGGAGTAGTATAAAAGTGTTTGGCGAAGGGCTAAATTTATTGTTTCAGACCTTGTTTCAAGTGGTAATTCTTTATACTTTTCCGTAAAAAGTTCTTTTAATTTGCTTTCTAGTTTTGGGGATATTTCTTTTTTGTTTTCAGTCAGCTTTAAAAGTAGGGAAGTGTCGGGTTTCTCTTCTGTTAGGGTTTCCGGGTTTTGTTTTGGTGCAGAACTTGAAGGAGATGAGTTTTCATAGGGGAATTCATATTTTATAGGTTCATCTGTGAATTTCAAGGGTTTTCCATTATATTTCCCGGATTCTATGTTTATTTTATGTGTTTCTACATATTTTTCCCAGAGTTCTTTTTCCGCTTCTTCGTCGATTTGTTGATCTAACAGGGTTGCTGTGTCTAGAAAATTAGCCGGTTTGTTTATTTTTTCTTTTTTTTCTGTTTCTGTGAGCGCTTTGCTAAGTATTTCTTTGTGTTCACCCGGTAGGTTTTCTTCGCTTCTTTCAAAAAGTTTGTTTATTTCTCTGCTTGCCATTTCAAGGTATGTTCTTTCGAGATTTTCTTTTGTGAGTCCCTTACGAAAAAGAAGGGAGTTTAGGTCGTCCATTTTCATAATTATTCCTCCTGGAAACATTCCGGATTCTTCGGTTATAATTTTGAATTGTCTCTCCGGAATATTTTTGTCTTCCTCCGAGCTTATTATAGATATTTTACTTTCATCAAATAGTCCAACTTCTTTTGCCGAATTAAGTTTTTGGATAGCTCTTGCGTGAGACTCCACACTTTCCGGTGCGAAATCGATAAGGTCTGAAATGGCTTCCATGTTTAAAATAGCGGTTTCTATGTCTCCATCGGTAATCGCTTTATTAAAATCCTCTACAAGTAAATCCATTTCATCTTGTGAATCTTTTTCCAGTAAGTTTTTACCGTTTCTAAATATTTCATTTGCTCTTTGTTCGAGTCTTTTAAGCTCTCTTTCGTTGGATCTTTTGGTTTCTTCGAGGTTTTTTTCGGGTGTTTCTTTAGTTTCCTTTTTATTTTTAGTTTCTTCTATATGTCCGTTTTGATTGGATGGCAAATTTAAATCTGCCGAGGGAAAGATTCTAAATATGATTTTATTTTCTTTAAACATTTTTTTGTTTTAAATTCTTTTTATTATACCATTTTTAGACTTAAATTTGAAGGGGATATTGACATAATGTTTTTTTGTAATAATATTTGGTGGCAAGGAGGCGATTTGTGTACCCCTTTTAAAGGAGGTGATCTTGTGAATGATGTCTTTGAAGCCGGGGGATGGGTGACTTTGTCTCCTGTTGAAAAGATTCAAAAGGAGACAAAGAGTGAGATAAAAGCGGTTATCGAAAAGACCAAGGAGGAGGATGAAGACCAAGTTCAGGATAGTGATGAGTGAGTAATCTGCTTATCACTTCAACAAAAACAAGAAGCTATTTCTTAGAAAAAGGAATGGCTTCTTTATATTATTCCTTAAAAGGTTTGAAAACCACCGCAAAGGTCTTAAAAATTATCTTTATATCCATCCAAATAGACCAGTTTTCAATGTAGTATCTGTCCAGTCGGATTTCGTCTTCGAAATGAAGATCTGATCTGCCTGATACTTGAGGAAGTCCTGTGACTCCCGGTTTTATTGTGAGCACAAATCTGTGTCTGTCTTCGTATTTCGCCACTTCTTCCGGAAGATGCGCTCTGGGGCCTACAAGGCTCATAGTTCCAACGAGAACGCTGAAAAGCTGTGGAAGCTCGTCGATTGATGTTTTTCTGATGAATTTTCCCACTTTCGTGATTCTCGGGTCATTTTGAATTTTGACCAGAGGCCCTTCTTTCCTGATATTTTGGTTTGCCAAAGCTGTATATCTTAGAGTATCCGTTTTGTCTTTCATTGAACGGAACTTGTAGAAATTAAATAAATGACCTTTTTCGCCGACTCGTTTTACTCTTGAACCGTTATCAAGCCGGGTAAAAAGCACAGGTCCTTTTGATTCGAGTTTTATGGCTATGGCTGTGGCGATCATAATTGGGGAGAGGAAAGTAAGTCCAAAAAGTGCGCCGGAAATGTCAAGAATTCGTTTTGCGATTTTCCCCCAGCCATCTAGGGGTGTGGCTTTGAGAGATATAATAGGTATGCCGTTTATTTCATCAATTTCAAGGCTTGCTCTTCGCATATCGCTAAGGCTCGGAATGAATTTATAAGTGATGTGTTTTAGATCGCAGAGGAAAAGAAGTTCTTCGCTTTTTTCCGGAGAAAGGGATTTGGTGATGATTATTTCATCAATTCGTCTCTTGTTTAAAATATATTTTATTTGGCTTTTATTAGCTATTGGAACGATTCTTGTGTTTGAGTTTTTCCCTCCGATTACACCGATAATTTTATAAGAAGGGTCCTTTTTGAGGATTTCAATCAGTTCCTCGCTGATTTTGTTGTTTCCAAAGATAAGGGTTCTCGTTTTTCCAATATTCAGGCTTTTTTTGAGAAATTGTTCAAATCGTTTCAAAAGAATTCGAAGACAGATAGCCAGAAATAGCGTGAGAATCCAGGAAAGGGCTATTGTGATCCTTGAAAATGGAAAATTTCTTATGAAATAATAGTAGGAAATTATCGCCATTACCCAAACGATCCAAAGAAGAAATATTTTTGAGATTTCTTTGCTTGTTTTTTTTGTTGCTTTGAAGGAATAGGCTTTTCCAAGGGCGAATATTGCGATTAAAAGAGCTCCGGCTTTGAAAGAAAAAAATAGTTGTTCAAAAAAAGTGGGAAGCGTTCCTTCCGCGATTGCTACGGTATAAGGAGCGAGGATGATTCTTAAATGATAGGCTGCCATTACCGAAATTACAGTGAGAAGAAAGTCTAATGGTACTTTTATGCTTCCCAGTAGTATATCAATTTTTTTCATGGGTGTGTGTTTGTAGATAAGTCGTATAAAAGCGCTATCATAAGCCGAGTTTTGTAAAGTCCTTTCGGACGCGTGATCATCTTTCTAAAGGTCGATTTCGACTCAAGCGGAGAGAGAAAATCTTTAGAATTGGGGCTAAAAATTTCCTTCCATCTCTCCTTGCAGCTGACAGGGTTTGCCGATCTTATCGATCCCGGGTTGCCCGGGCTTTTCACCTTTCACTCGTTTCTTTCGAAACGAATTAGTATTGTCTCTGTGGCACTTTCCCTACGGTGCGTTTTAGATATATCGCCCGTGATCCGCCGTTAGCGGTTGTCATTTCCCATGCTGCTCGGACTTTCCTCCAAGTCAAAATGACTTGGCGATCACTCAAGCGCTTTTATATGGCTTGACACCAATAATAAATATTTTTCTTTGATTATTCAAGGCTTTTTCCTTCGTAAAGCTCCGTGGGGACTCCATCTTTGCATTTTTCGCTAAACGAAGTGATTATCGCTTTTATTTCTTCGTCGTGTTCGTATTTTCTTAATATATAGAGCATTGTTTCGTTGTCCTCGACGGGAAATCCGTATTTTTTGAAACTTTCCGTAAGTATCGGATTTAATTTTTCGGTATTCGTTTTTAAAATCGGTTCGAATTCCATTTTGCAATTTGTTTCGATATTCGCGTTGATGAAGGCGTTTTTTTCGTTTGGATTAGTTTTTTCTTCGGTTGCGGAATTGTTTTTTTTGTTTAAAAACAAAAATATGCCAATGCCGATTGCAAGGAGAAGTAAAAAGATTGCTGCAAAGATTAAATATTTCTTTTTCATGAGCCCATTTTAATAAAAACGGCTCTTAAATCAAGTTTGAATTTATTTATTGTCGCTTAGTTTGTTGAATTCCCGTTCAAAAAATTTCACGGCATTGAGGCACTCTTTGGCTTTTTGATTTGTAGGCTCGATTTGAAGTGTCTTCTTAAAAAGCAGGCCCGCTCTGTCGAAGTTTTTTTCGTTTAAATATAGAACGCCGAGATCGTTTAAAATTAGAGGATCGTTTGGGGACATAAATAGTGCTCTTTCAAGAAGGATTATGCCTTTTGTTTTGTCGCTATCGTGATAAAGACTCCAGCCTAGGCAACGAAGAATTTCCGGGTGATTAGGGAAAAGTTTGTCGGCTTCAATAAGATATTTTACCGAGTCATTAAATTTATTTACACATGAATAAACGAAACCCAAAAGATAATTTGCATTGGCGCTGTCGGGTTTTTTTCTTACTGCTTGAATTAGAGCTTTCTCCGCATTTTCGTATTTTCGAAGACTTAGATAATTGTCTCCGATCTCTTCGTATGCTTCTGTGCAATCAAGGTCGCTTAAAAGGATTCTTTCACAGAGCTTTATTGCCTGCGTGTGTTTCCCTTCGAATTTCATTTTATCGGCCTCCGAAATCAGAGGATTATCGTATGTTTCTTCCATTTTTTATTTTTGTTTTTGTTTTGATTTTTTTTGAAATCTTATAATTATAGCTTATTTCGGATGTAAAATCAAACAAAGAGTTTGAAAAATTGTTTTTTTTGGGAAGGTTTTTTAAAAGGTGTTTGACTTTTTTAGTGCAAAGTGTTTTTATGTTTAACGTTTACATTCGCGCTAACAAAAGGAGGAAACGCGATGTATGACAAGTTCTTTACGTATTGGGTTGCTCTCCTTACTCTTTCGTCGGAGTTGGGAACCAATTTCTTTGAATCCTTGACGAAGAGGTTCGAAGAGTCGTGGGTTTTTACCACGGCTCCAAGAAGGTCAGGTATTCGAGAGGAATGGGGTTCAACTTTTGCTCTCTTGAAAGAGAGGGCAAAGAATGGCGGACTCGAAAACAGCGATAAAAAAAAGGAGGTGCAGAAACTTATTCGAGAGTTGGTTAAAGATCTCGAGATGTCCGGAGCCATAAGGCTTCGGCCGTATGAGAAAGAAAAGATTGAGAGAAAACTTTCGGAGGTTAAAAGCCTCTTGAAGGTTCAATCATCTGATCTTTGAATCATCTCAACTAGGGTATGTGAGTAAAATCACTGCCCTTTTTTTGTTTTTAAAATAAATTTACAGCTTGATCTTTTAGAACCGGGTGCTTTTTTGCGAAGTGAATGGTTGCTTTTAGAAATCCAAGCTTGTCGCCTGTGTCGAACCTTAGACCTTTAAGGACTCTTCCGTAGAGGCGGTCTTCTTTAAGGAAGTTTGCCATTGCGTCAGCTAAGCGTAGCTCTTTTTTTTCTTCTTTGCGTGTGTTTATAAGGGTGTGAAGGAGGGCCGGGGTTATTACATATTTCCCGACAATACTCATGTTTGATGGAGCGTCTTCCACTTTCGGTTTTTCAACGAGTCCGTTTAATAAAAATAAATTATCGAGTGCGCCTTCTTGCACTTCGCCACTTACGATTCCGTATTTGTAAGTGTCTTCTTTCGGAACTTCTTGAAGACCGATTACAGGGGCGTTTAGTGATTCGTAGGCTTCAATTAGTTGTTTTATTGCCGGGGGATTTGAATCGTAAATATCGTCTCCGAAAAGGACTACAAAGGGCTCGTCTTTTACAATTTCTTTTGCACAAAGGATTGCGTGGCCGTCTCCGAGAGGTTCATGTTGGCGAACGAAAATGAATTTCGCCATTTTTTCGATTTTTTCGAGTGCCTCGATTTCGGCCAGTTTGCCGGATTTTTCGAGTTCTTTTTTGAGTTGGTATGAGTTGTCGAAATGATCTTCCACAGCTCTTTTCATATTGCTTGTAATGAGAACGATTTCCTTGATTCCGCTTTCCACGGCTTCTTCCACGATAAATTGGATGCAGGGTTTATCAACGATGCAAAGCATTTCTTTCGGGAGGGCTTTTGTGGCCGGTAAAAATCTTGTGCCAAGACCTGCGACGGGGATTACGGCTTTTGTGATTTTTTGAGTTGTCATGGGGGAGCGGATTTAAGGAAATAAAATTATTCTATTTCGACTATTTGCTTGCCGAAAGATTTGTCCTTTTTGATTTTTATTTCGAGAATATTTTTTTCAAAAGTGGCTTTTATGCTTTTTAAATCGGCTTCTCTGGGAAGAATAATGGCTCTTGAAAATGGGCCGAAATAACATTCTTTCACAAGAAAATCTTTGTCTTTCACTTGTCCCGGATATTTTCGTTCACCTTTTATTACAAGCACATCTTCGTTTATCATTATTTCTATGTCTTCACGGAGAAGGCCTGCAATTGGAGCTATTATCACAAATTCGTCTTTGCTTTGAAAGATATCAAGGGCGAGCTGTCCTTCTTCTTTGATGGGGCCTTTTTCTTTATTTTCTTTCGTCGGACTTACTTTGATTTCATTTTTTTCCATAAGTGTTTTTTATTTCTTTTTCTTAGGTGTTTTTGGGGTTTGTTCTTTTTTTGGCTCAGCTTTTTTGCCTGTGAAATATGCTTCGAATTCTTCCTTTGAAAGTGTTTCTTTTTTCATAAGATCTCCGGCGATTTTTTCAATCAGGTCTTTGTTTTTTGCGATTAAGTCGCGTGTTTTTTGGTATGAACCTTGAATTATATCCGTGATGATTTTGTCGATTTCGGAAGCGGAGTTTTCGGAATAATCTTTTACATGGCCCAAATCTTTTCCAAGGAATACTTCCTTTTGTTCGTTTCCGAAAATCACAGGTCCGAGCTTGCTCATGCCATATTTAGTAACCATCGCTGTTGCTATTTCTTTCACTCTTTTTAGGTCTGAGGATGCGCCGTTTGTCATTTCGTTGAAGAAAAATTCTTCAGTGGTATAACCTCCGAGGGCCATACAAATTTCATCGAGAAATTGTGATTTTGATGTGAGATTTCTGTCTTCGGTAGGTCTGGACCATGTGACTCCGAGAGCCATCCCTCGGGAAATTACGGATACTTTTTGAATCGGATCGCAACCGGGGAGGAGGTGTCCTATTATTGCGTGTCCAACCTCGTGGTAGGCAACAATTTTTTTCTCTTTGGGAGAAAGAACTTTTGTTTTTCTTTCAGGGCCCATATATATTTTTTCGATTGAACTTTCGATTTCGTTTTCGCCGATGCGCTTTTTGTTTCTTTTTGCCGTGAGAATCGCGGCTTCGTTGAGTAAGTTTTCAATATCGGCTCCTGAAAAACCCGGAGTGCCTCTGGCGATTTTATCGAGTTCTACGCTTTCTTCCATTGGTTTGTTTCTTGCGTGAACTTTTAAGATTGATTCTCTGGCTTTTACATCGGGTAAATCCACGACAACTCTTCTGTCGAATCGTCCCGGGCGAAGTAGTGCGGGATCAAGAATGTCCGGTCTGTTTGTGGCGGCGATAACGATTACCGTGGTGTCTTTTTCGAATCCGTCCATTTCGGAAAGAATTTGGTTTAGTGTTTGTTCTCGTTCGTCGTGTCCGCCTCCCATTCCAGCTCCTCTATGGCGGCCTACAGCATCAATTTCATCTATGAAAATAAGGCAGGGGGCGTTTCGTTTTGCTTTATTGAAAAGGTCTCTTACTCTGGAAGCACCTACACCTACGAACATTTCGACAAATTCAGAACCTGAGATAGAGAAAAACGGAACATCCGCTTCGCCGGCAACGGCTCTGGCAAGAAGGGTTTTTCCGGTTCCAGGAGGGCCGACCAGGATTACTCCTTTTGGAATTTTTGCACCCATTTGCGAATATTTTTTCGGATTTTTAAGGAAGTCTACGACTTCTTCAAGTTCGTTTTTGGCTTCGTCAACACCTGCGACATCTTCGAATGTGGTTTTTTGTTTTCCTTTATCGTATTGCTTTGCTTTGGATTTTCCAAAAGACATTGCTTGATTATTCGAGCTTTGCGCCGATCTCATCATGAAAACGAAAAAGCCCACGATAAGAAGGAATGGTACAAGGCTTAATAGAAGATCCGTCCAGAATTTTCCGCCTTCGGAGTCTGTGACATTAATAGGTAGTGAAGAAACAACAGATTCGGAGACTCCCGATTGTCGAAGCACTTCGTAAATTGATGTGCCGGATTCTTTGAAGCTGTATTGTTTTGTGCCGTCTACAAGCTCAAGTGAAATTTTGTTTCCGGCGACTTGAATTTCTTTGATATTGCCCGATCTTGCGTTTTCCACAACGGTATTAAGCGGTACCTCCGTTGAGTTTGCGTTTGAGCCTGGATAAAAGAGTAAAACACCCGTAATAATCAGGGCTATAATTAAAACGTAGGCGTAAGAACTTGGTCTTTTTGGGGGTCTAATGTTTTTTTCCATATATGTTTTGGTTTTTTAATTCCAATTCATAATGGAGAAAAATACGATTTTTTTCAATGTTATTTGTGCTTGTTTAGTGCCAAATATTTAAAAATTTTCCTCCATCGATTTGTTTGTCCGTCCGTACATGCTAGGACGGACAAATACAAGACCAACATGTTGGTCTTGTAGAATCGATAAAGTCGGAAACTTTTAAAATATTTGGCACAACAAATAACATTCAGGTTCTTGGGAGGGGAAGAAGGCAGGTGGTTCTTTCGAATCGACAAGTCGACCAAATTTATAAACATTTTATTTCCTATTTAAAATATTAATAAAAGGAAAATTTTAAAATATTTTGCACAACAAATAGCATTCAGGTTCTTGGGAGGGGAAGAAGGCAGGTGGTTCTTTCGAATCGACAAGTCGATCAAATTTATAAACATTTTATTTCCTATTTAAAATATTAATAAAAGGAAAATTTTAAAAAATTTTGCACAACAATAAATAACATTCAGGTTCTTGGGAGGGGAAGAATCTTTGATTATGGTGGTGAATAAAATATTTAAAATTTGTTCTCCGTCGATAGTTTGTTGCTTCTAACATGTACGAAGCAACAAAGAAAGAACCATCATGATGGTTCTTTCGAATCGACAAGTCGACCAAATTTATAAATATTTTATTGTCAGGTTTAGATTGTTTTTACTTCGTTTTTTTGATTTTCGTGATCACGATTTCTCCGTTTTTTAGAGTGAATTTTTTGCCGTTTTGGGTTTTTGATTTGTTGCCAATATTTTTTTCGATAAGAGTGAGAATTTCTTCAATGTATACATTTTCTGTGTCGGTTTGTCCGAGAAGGGATTTTATGATTTCTTTTTTTAGGGCGACGTGAAGGCTTTTAAAGGATTTTTTGTTTAAAGTGTCGGTGCCTTTATTTTTCGATTTTAGATTTTCTTTCAGATATTTTTGAGCTTCTTCAATTAGAAAACTTTCGATTTCTTTGAGGTTTTTTGTGTTTTTTGCAAGGGTTGATGAAAATGAAGGATTGAGTGTTTCCATTAAAGGCATTATTTCGTGGCGAATGAAATTTCTTTGGTATCTTGTGTCCAAATTGCTTTTATCTGTACGAAAATCTATTTTTTTAGCCTTTAGATATTCCGTAATTTCATTTTTTGAAACATCAAGGATTGGCCTAAAAATGTCGGTTTGAACTTCTTTGATTCCAGAAAGTCCGCTTAGGGAGGCGCCTCGACTTAAGTTTTTAATGATGGTTTCAGCATTGTCGTCGGCGTGGTGGGCGGTGAGGATATATTTCGCTTTGTATTTTTTTTGAAGTGTTCCAAAAAATTTATATCGTTCAATTCTTCCGGCTTCTTCAAGGCCTATTTTCTTTTTCCGTGCAATTTTTTTGATATCTTCGGAAAGGAGTTCGAACTTTATTTTATGCGATTTGCAAAGTTTTGTGCAAAAATCTTGATCGTCGGTGCTTTCATCACCGCGAAGATTGTGGTTTAAATGCGCGCAAATGAAGTGTTGATCGGAAATAATAAGCATATAAAAAAGAAAAACTGAATCGGCTCCTCCGGAAAGGCCTAAAATTAGAGGTTTTTTTTCGGGATTCTGCTTTTCAATTTTTGAGCAAATCTTTTGTTCAAGTTTTTTAGTTTCTTGCTTGTTCACTGGCTTTTTTGGCTTAAAGAAATTTCTATCATTTTTTCGCGGTCATCATCGGGGGCGCATTTGTTTTGAATTATCTTACCGCATTTTGTGCACTTGTGAATTAAAATATATCCTTTTTTTGCGCTTGAATTAAGGCTTATTGGCTCCATTAGTCCTTGGCATTTTGAGGCTCTGTCGCCCGGCACTAAATCGTCAACATGCATGGAATATAAGCATTTCGCGCAATGGTTTCTGCAGGAATTCTCGTGTTTTTCGTTTTTAAAACCGCAATTTTTGCATGTGAATTCCTCGTTTATCACAATGAAATTTTTCATAATTCTTATTGGTATTTTATGCTTTCTTATGCTATAATAGATAGATTTAAAAATAAAAACAAAAAACATGCAAGAAAAATCTTTTTTATTTGGAATAAGTACGTTTGCCTTAGTCTTGGTTTTAGGCCTCTGCGCTTATTCGTTTTATCAAAAAACAAGCCTTAGCACTCAAATTGAAAAACTTAATTTTGAGTATGAAGAGCTTTCAAATCAATATTCTCAGAGTGGTTTTGCGGATACTTTATCTCTTGCTTCTGCGAAAAATATCATTTCTAAGCTCGACGAGTCTTCTTTGAAATGGTCAGAGGTGATAAAGGAAATCAATAAAACTGTGCCAAAAGACACAAAAAACAATTCCAGGCTTGATATCGTGGCTTACTCGGGGGCAGGCGGTTCTTCGCTTACTCTCAATGTAAGTACACTTCCGGATTCGGAAAATCCATTTTTTGATGTCGCGGATTTTATTAAGGCTTTTGATTCTTCTACAAAATTTAAAGATAATTTTGTTCCTTCAATTTCAAGCGGTGTAACGGCTGAAGGAAGGGAGATTTTGTCGTTTTCTTTTTCAACGACTTATGTGGAAGAAGTACCTCTCTTATCTAGATAATAATTATTTTTATGAATAAAAAAACAATCATTTCACTATCGTTTCTTCTCCTTTCTATTTTGGGATTTGTGTTTTTGTATAAACCGATTTCAGTCGGAAACGAAACACTTATGGCTGATAAAGGCGATTTGTTGGCCAAAAAGATGGAAATTGAAAATAAACTTACTTTAATCGAAGAGCAAAAAGCCGATATTGAAGGCGTTTCCGATATTTCGCTTAATGTGCTCAAAAACGCCATTCCTGACAAAATGCAACAAGATGAAGTGATTCGAAGTCTTATTACTATAAGTGATGAAAACAAGGTTTCGCTTAACTCCATTAGTTTTGGAAAAGGTGGAAGTCTTGATAATGAGGTCTTTGTGCTTCGTGTTAATGCAGGATTTGATGGAGGTTTTTCGGATTTGATTCGTTTTCTTGAGGGGCTTGAAAGCAGTAAACGAAAATTTACCGTGAATTCGATCAGTGTACAGCTTGCCTCTCTTACCGTAGGTGGTGTTCGAAAAGCCAATTTTTCGCTTTCGATGGAGACATATTTTTTTAACGAATAATTATGGCCGATCTTAAAATAATTGAAAGAGTCGCTTCGGAGAAGGTTCACAAAAACGATGATGTGATTTATGGAATTTATAATAATGTGAATTTGCCTTTAAGTGTGAGGTTAAACGATTTTTTGATCGATCATTCGAAAATTACGCTTAAGGACAAATCGTATTTTTTTCATATGCTTGCGGTGATGGTGAATGCCGGAATACCCCTTGTGAAGGCTTTAAAGTCTTTGTCCAAGCGCACGGAAAACAGAAGATTTGCGAGAGTTTTAAATACTATCGCTTATAATACAGAGCAAGGTCTTCCTCTCGCGGACTGTCTTCTTCGTTTTGAAGATGTTTTTGATGAGTTCGAAGTGGGAATTGTAAGGTCCGGTGAGTCCATCGGAAGGCTTGATGAAATGCTTTTTAAGCTTTCGGCCAAACTCGATAGCAAATATGAACTTTCGCAAAAACTTTGGTCTGCAGCTGTTTATCCTCTTGTGGTATTCGGGGTGCTTGTGCTTGTGGCTTTTGTGATGATGTTTTTCGTGTTTCCAACTCTTCTTGGTCTTTTTCAGGAAGGAGGGCTCGGCACTACAAAACTTCCACTTGCGACAAGAATGCTTGTAGGCTTGCAGGATCTGGTGGTGAATTTTTGGTGGGCGATTTTGGGGGCTGTTTCGGTAATTTATATTTTGTTTTTGGCTTATGTTGGCACAGAGTCGGGAAGAGTGAATTTTGATATTTTTAAACTAAAAATTCCTTATCTCGGAGTGCTTCTTAGAAAAATTTATGTACTTCGTTTTGTGGATATGCTCGCGATTTTGGTTGAAGCGGGCGTGCCGGTTGTTAAAGTGCTTGAGATTGTGAGAAATTCTTTGAACAATACCGCTTATAGAGCGGTTGTCGAGGATATTTCTTTGGGGGTGAAAAATGGTGAAAAGATTTCCGATTTGATGCAAAAATATGAACTTCTTTTTCCTCTTGAAGTGGTGGAGATGATTAGAACGGGTGAATCTTCCGCTTCGGTTTCGAAAGTTTCGGAAAAAATTTCGGTGCAGTATCAAAAAGAAGTGGACTTTAGTCTTAAAAAATTCGTGTCGGTTTTTGAGCCGATGATGATTGTGCTTGTGGGGCTTTTTGTGGCTGTTCTTGCCTTAGCTATTATGGGTCCGATATTTAATTTAAGTTCGAGTGCTTTATGAAAAAAGGTTTTACACTAATTGAGATGCTTATAGTGATGGCCATAATCGGCGCTCTTTCCACTTTGGCGATAGGTGGATACATGGATTTTCGAAGAAATTCACTTCTCGATTTGAGTGCGGATAATATTGTTTCACAGCTTGAAAACTTGAGAACTAGGGCAAAATTTGGAGACATTGGTAGCGCAAAATTTGATGAAATTTCGGAGCGGATTAACGGTAATGAGGTCAAAAGCGTGAATGAGAGCATAAGTTGTTTCGGTTTTTACTTTAAAAGGGGGGATAACGGTGAACATAAATTGCAAGCGTATTCTCTTCCGTTTTTAAATCTGAAAAAATATGATGTGATTAGCGAAACCTTTAAATATAGCGGTTGCGATGAGTTTTCAAAGAGAAGCGAGTTTGATTTGAATGTGGAAAATGACATTGTGTTTGAAAGCGATGATATGCCTTTGGATAATTTATTTTTGAGGTTTGCCCCGCCATCGGGAGAAAGCGAGGTGAGTGTTGATGGTGGGCTTAAATATGCGGAGAACGGTTTATCGTTTTTGATTAAATACGGTGAGGATATGAGGAAAATTCGTTTCGATTCACTGACCGAAAAATTTAAAATTGAAAGATGAAGGAAATATTTAAAAATTTGGTTTTAAATACGAAGTCGAATAAGGGCTTTACTCTTACGGAAGTACTTATCGGTATGATGATTTTAACGATTGCGATTGTGACGGCGACAAATATTTTGGTCGGGCTTATAAATACGAATAAAAATGTGGTACAGGTGCAACAGGCTTATTTTCTTGCAATAGAAGGCGTCGAAGCGGTGCGAAATATTCGTGATACAAATTGGCTTAATAATGTGGATTTTAGGGGAAGATTGGATCTTTTGGGTATGCTTGAAAACGGTTCGGAGATGGTTGTGGGGCTTAATTCCATGGCTTGGAAGTCATCTGTCAAAAGCAGTGGTTCTGATATTTCAAGATTTAAGACTTGGAATATGTCTCTTAAAAGCGGGGATAACGATAAACTTTGTGTTTTTGATGAAGATGGAGGACAGTACTTCGGACTTTGTGAAGGAGTTTTTGGTAAAGATAGCGGTTTTAGAAGGGTCGTGAAAATCGAGCCTTACTGCGACACTGCAGGAAAATCTCTTTGCGTGGATTCGTTTAAAGTGGAAAGTATCGTTTCTTATTTCGATTCGGACAAAGAAAAATTCGTTTCTCTTTCCGCCGTACTTACGGATTGGAAGGGCGGGGCGCTGTAGTGGTAATATTATATAATCTAAAATAAATTGAAACATGTATCGTTTGGAGAAAATTATGACGAATTGAACTTCAAGTCGGGAGAATCTGACTTTGGTGGTTTAGTGTTTAGAGATAGAAAAATCGAAGATTATACGAGGACTATTAAAAAAAAGGTGGAAAAAGTTTTTGCGTATAGTGATAAGTTGACTATTTCGGATCCTCTAAAAGTAGATTTGTTAATAAGGGAAAAAATGATTGATCTGTTTCCGAATAAAGAAAGTTTCCCAAATTCATTTGCGAAATTGGATAATAGTCAAGGTGCTTATGAGGAACTTGTCCTTCTTGATGCTAGAAAGATATATGGAGATAAAGAAGATAGGTTTCGGGAATTTGTGGAAGTATTTAAATGTATTGGTGTTGCTGGAATAAAGGCACTTTATGGTGCAAGAGATGTATATGGAGATAATGAAGATAGGTTTCGGGTATTTGTGAAAGTGGCGAAGAATAATGGTGCGGAAGGTGTAAAGGCATTTTATGATGCTAAAGCTGTATACGGAGATGATGAAGATAGATTTCGGGCATTTACGGAAGTTTGGAATTGTACTGGTGTTGAAGGAATAAAGGCACTTTCTGGTGCGAAAGAGGTATATGGAGATAATGACGAAAGGTTTCAGGCGTTTGTGGATGTATTGACGTGTAATTATAGCTCTGGTGGTGTATTGAATTTCTTAGAAAATAAAACTAATTATGATATATTGTTGAAGGCTGAAAGTCCTTGGCAATCTCTAAGTGCTGTAAATGCACTTCATGGTGCTAAAGATGTTTATGGAGATAATGACGAAAGGTTTCAGGCATTTTTTGAATTGGTAAAGATTTATGGTGCAGAAGGAGTAAAGGTACTTTATGCTGTTAAAGATGTTTATGGAGATAATGACGAAAGATTTCAGGCATTTTTTGAATTGGCAAAGAGGTATGGTGCAGAAGGAGTAAATGTACTTTATGCTGTTAAAGATGTTTATGGAGATAATGACGAAAGGTTTCAGGCATTTTTTGAATTGGCAAAGAGGTATTCTGTAGTAGGTGTAAGGAAACTTTTTGAAGCAAAAGATCTATATGGCGATAATGAAGATTGGTTTAAATTTTTTGCGAAAGTGGTGGATAGTAGTAATTATTATTATGCTGTTAAATCACTAGTTGAATCTAAAGAGTTTCATGGAGTTGATGATGCAAAGATTAAAATGTTTATTTTCCTCGCCCAGCAATATGGATATATTAATTTGATCAAGACATTTTGTGAGAAATATAAGGAATGTTGTGTTCGATTTGGTGAAACACTTTGTAAAGATTGTGTGAATGGTTTACCTTCTATGATTTCTGATTATGCAAATAGAGAAATGTTGAAAGAATTGATTGGGGAAAGAAATTTTCAGGAATTTTTGGAAGCCTTACCCAAGTCGGATTTGCTTGATGAAAAAAGAAATGCTTTTACACATAACGAATATGATAGAACTTCAGCTTTGGTGAAGGTTTTGACCGAGAGTGGTGTTTGCGGATCTTTTGTCGAAGCTTTGGATTTTCAAATTTTGAGGGAATATATTAAAGATTTCGGACTTTCAAAAACTCCGATTCTTTACTCTTATTATCGCAATATTAAACTTTTTGAGTCCGGTTTGATTTCTTCTTTACCGGATGAGCAAGTTTCAATAAATTTCGGTACGATTGGAGAATTAAAGAAAAAGATCAAGGATCTTAAAAACGGTTTATTTTCAACAAAATCATTGAAAGAAATTCCAATTTTGTCGGATTTGGAATTAGAAATATTGAGTCTGTCTACAGGAAAAAGCGTTCATTCACATGACAGCGGTAGACCTTCTTTGAAACAGATTATAGATTATTTCAATTTGCAAATGAAAAACGGTGAAATTGCAGAGGTCCCCGAGGAATACGATTCCATGGTATTTAAAATGAATGAAGTGCGTATGGAATTTCAAAGTGAAGAAGTGAAGGAACGGTATTTTTTACTTAAAGAACAAGTTTTGTTGGCTCAGGATGATAATATGTTGGAATTGGTGTCGAGTAAGGCAATTGAGGTTTTTGAAAGAAAACTTTCGGAATTAAAAGTATTAACCGTTTCTGGAAATGAAAAAAAATCAAAACTTGATTTTTTTTCGAGGCAAATTGAATTGTTTCAGAAAAATATTGAAAAATTGAAAGCGGTGGCAAATATCGATGAATTTTTGGAGATTCTTCTTTCCATTACTCCAGTTTTGAGTGAGATTGTGCCGATTATGCGTGTTTTGGTTTTTGCAAAAATATTTGAAAAACATGAATTTTCAAATGATATGCTTTCCGGTTTGAGAAGTGAAGAAATAACTGTTTCAGGTTTGATGGCTTTGGATAATATATTGAGTAACTATATAAAAGATCATGTTTTAAGTAAAGAAAGTGACAATAAAGAAAATTATTGGTCGAGATCAGCTTGGGATAAAATTAAAAAATCAAAAAAGAGCGGTTTTTATTTCTTTAAATTGTTTTCTAAAGATATAGAAGAGGTGAGGCTGGCTGTTTCAAAAATTAAAATTGAAGAGACTGATGCGGTGAAAAAAATATCGGTTATTCCCGATCGAGGTTTTGCAGGGGAGATGTCCGCCTATTTGGGAAATGTTTGTTATTCCGCTGAAAATCCATTATTGAGTCGGTTTCCTAATCTTGTCCCGTATAAATTTGTAATGGGAGGGGGGAAGGATAAAGAATTTGTGGGTTCATTGCTTGTGTTTGAGCTTGAGTCTTTAAACGGTGAAAAAGTATTGTTGATTCGTCCTATTAATATTCCAAACGAAAGAATGTTTGATGTGGGAAAGTTTTTTGAAAAATTTGTGAATAAATTGGTTGTAACGGCAAAAAAGAGGGGAATTAAAAAAATTCTTATTCCGAATGATGATGGAGCGATTTCAAATTATCCAATGATTAGGGCTTATTTAAGACCTAAATATCTTACCGGGAAAGCACCTGTGCCACTTAAAGAAAGATTTGCTTTCAACGGGCATGATATTACGAACAGGTGTTTTACCGTTCGAGAAATCGATTGAAAAAATAATTATGAAAAATAAAAACAAAAATCAGGTTTCAGTTAAAGGCTTCACACTCGTGGAACTCCTCATTGCAATGGCGATTTTTGTGATGTTTACGGGGATTGTGATTCGTTCATATGCCGATATCGTTTATACGCAGAGAGGTACGAACGAGTACAGACTGCTTTATTCGGAGGCGCGCGATATTATGGATATGTTTGTGAACGAATTTCGTGAAAACACCGTATATTTCGGCGACAATGTGGCGAGTAAATTTAATTCGGGTGTAAGTGAAATTACTCTTATTTCCGGAGACGGAAGAAGTGCCAGTACTTATTTTCTTGAAAATGGAAATCTTAAAGTGGATCAAAATATCGGCTGCGGAAGGGAAAAGAAAAGCATCACTTTAAACGATGAACGGGTGGAAATTTCGGGTCTTTCTTTTTATGTGACTCCGGCTTTTGATCCTTATAGAGCGGAAAATTCAGTCTTTAATTCTTTGGCGTTTCATCCGAAAGTGACTGTGTTTTTGAAAATGAAAAAGGATAGATACGAGATACCTTTTCAGACGACCGTTTCTCTGAGGAATTATGCGGCTACTCCCGATATTGATATAACCTGTATCAAATGAAAAAAAACTTTCTAAAATTTGGCGAGGTGAAAGGAAGTGCGCTACTTGTGGCGATTTTGATTATGGGTGTGTTTTTGACTGTTTCGATTTCTCTTTCCACTTTGATAATGCGAGAAGTGACTTTTACCAAATCGCTTCTTTCATCGGGAAAGGCTTATTTTGCGGCGGAATCGGGAATCGAGGAGGCGCTATATTATTTGAATACTGAGCTTCCCGGATATTCCACTTCGAGTAGTGTCGGAAAAACCGATGAGAATTCCGTTTTTGAATATTCTCTAAAAAATACTTGCAACAGTTATCCTTGCTATGATGCGGAGGACTACGAGCTTTCGAATGTGCCTCTTGAAAATTTTTACGATGTTCTTGAATTAAACGAGACAATCACAATTCCGCTTTTTACCTTGTCGGATGGGGAAATAAAGCCTGTGAAGAATTTTTCCGTGCAGTTTTTTCCCGCTTTTGATCCTTCAACGGATTTGAAAATCAAGTCTATTAGCGGTTGGGATATACTTCGTTATAAGATTTTTGGAATGAGGAAGGAGGGCGAAAAATATATCACTGAGTCGATTGGCGATCTTACGGCTTTTTCGAGTGGTAGTGCGCCGAGTGGCGGAAATGTTTTTGCTAATGTGGCGAAACCTTCTTGGTTTGGTACGGCGGATTGCGACCAAATGGGTAGTCGTGCAGGTGGCATTTCGGGAATTTCATGTGTGGATTATGATAAAAGTATAATTTTGCAATCGGAGGAAGGCCAAGTTTGCACAAATACTGAGGCTAGGGATTTTGTGGGCTATGTGGATGGAGAGGTGCGTACCATTTATGATTGTTATAGTATCGGAAAATTTTTGGATGAACATCAGCCCGGAGTAAACGGTTCAACGGGGCTTAATTATCTGACGCTTACCAATATGATGAATCCTTCCGTTTTTGATGATGAAAAGTATCCGACAATTCGTGAAAGAGCAGCTTTAAGCCGCCTTTATTTTCGTGTCGAAACTTTCGACGACGAAGTTGTGCGCGAGGAGGCGGAGATTTCTTCAAATGGTTATAGTGGCTCTTTAAAACAGAGTCTTAAAGTTTTGATGCGCAGGGGATCTTATCTTCCGGTCTTCAATTTTTCGGTATATAGCACTTATCAGAGTGAAGAGGCGCCTTCTTTTTAGGTGTTTTTTTGTTTTTAAGTTTGAAAAATTTTGCTATTCTTTTTTTGGAATTATCGCTTTTTTATGATTAAAAAAAGATATTTGGACATGATCGAAGGCATAGTCTCGAAGCATTCGGATGGAAAATCCGGTGTGTTTGTTTTCGGATCCTCTTTAATAAGTGATAATTTTGACGATATTGATTTGGGTTTTGAAAAGATTGAAAAAGGTCGACTTGCCGAAATGAAGGAGGCTTTTGAAACATCGAATTTGCCTTATAAAGTTGACTTGGTGGATTTCTCCAAGACAAAAAGTGCTTTTCGAGACAAAGTTTATAAAGGAAAAATTTTATGCATTATTCCAAGGAAAAAATAAAACTACTTGCAAAGGCTTTAAAATCTCTCGAAGTTGTTTTAACTGAGCCATATTCAAATATCGTGAGAGATGCGACAATTCAAAGATTCGAATTTACTTTTGAATTACTTTGGAAATCCGTGAAAATTTTTCTTCGAGAAGAAAAAAATATAAACTGCGATTACCCGAAAAACTGTTTTCGTGAGCTTAGAGGTGTTTTGGGTTTATCCGAACGAGATATTGAAACTTGTCTTGAAATGTGCGATAGCAGAAATGTGTCGGTTCATTTGTATTCGGAAAATATGGCTAGAGCTTTGTTTTTGAGAATAAAAAAATATTTCGAAGTTTCAAAATTAATTTATGAATTATTAAAAAAATATTGATATGTCAAAATTTTACCTTACAACTGCGATTGCTTATGTAAACGGTGCGCCGCATATTGGGCACGCGCTTGAAGCGGTACAGGCAGATGCGATTTCCAGGTTTAAAAAAATGCAGGGTGACTCCGTTTTTTTTCTAACCGGAACCGATGAACATGGAATTAAGGTTTATGAAAAGGCTTTATCCGTTGGGAAAGATCCTCAGATTTTTGTGGATGAAGTTGCTCAAAAATTTGTGGATATCGATGAAAAGCTTAATGTTAAATATGATGATTTTATTCGCACAAGTTCTGAAAAACATAAAAAAGGTGCGTTGGAAATTTGGCAAATTTTGGAAAAAAATGGTGATATTTATTTGGGGTCTTATGAGGGGAAATATTGCAAGGGTTGTGAGGCTTATCTGACTGAAAGGGATATGGATCCGGATGGAAATTGCGCAATTCACAAAGCGCCTCCCGTAAGTGTGAAAGAAGAAAATTATTTTTTTAAACTCTCTAAATATTCGGATGAAATTCGTAAACTTATTGAAAATGACACGATAAAAATTCTTCCGGAAAGCCGAAAAAATGAAATGCTCGGGATTATCGGTGAAGAGGGGCTTAAAGATGTGAGTTTTTCACGACCGAGAAGTGCTCTTCCTTGGGGCATTCCAGTACCCGGTGACGAAAATCATGTGATGTATGTTTGGTGTGATGCTTTGTCGAATTATATTACCGCAATAGGTCTTGATAGTGAACTTTGGCCTGCGGATGTTCATCTTATCGGCAAAGACATTCTTCGTTTTCATGCCGGTATTTGGATCGGAATGCTTTTGAGTGCGAAATTTGCATTACCTAAAACGATTGCCGTTCATGGTTTTGTGACAAGTCGCGGTGAAAAGATGAGTAAAAGTCTTGGAAATGTGGTTGATCCGCTTGAATATTTGGAAAAATACGGCACGGATTATTTGAGATATTATCTTCTTCGGGAAATTCCGACACTTTCGGATGGAGATTTTAGTCATGATAGGTTTATGGAAGTGGCAAATAGCGAGCTTGCAAACAATATCGGAAATCTCGTGAATCGTGTAGTGATGATGACTGAGCGATTTGTTGGGGAAATTCCCGAGAAAGTGAACGATAGCGATTTTGAACTAAAAATTCACGATTATTATTCTAATTTCGTGAACGCTTTTAATTCTTTTGATATTAAAAAGGCTTGTGAAATTGCGCTTGAAGTGTCTAATTTTGCAAATAAATTTGTGGATGAGACAAAGCCTTGGGCAATGGCGAAAGATTTGGCGTTAAAAGAAGATCTTTCCGCCGTTCTTTATAAACTTCTTGAACTTGTGCGTCTTATCGCATACATGCTTTATCCGATTGTTCCGCAAAGTGCTGAAAAAATTCTCGTTTTTCTTGGTGAAAGTGCGGAAAATTTGGGACCTTATAAATACGGAGAGATTAAAACGGGAAGCAAAATCAATGCCGGTGAAATTTTGTTTATGAGGGTGGAGGAGTAAAGTATTATTCCGCAAATTCCAAAAGAAGGGTGATTGCGATTCTTACGATTGAGTAGGAGAGGATTATTACAAGGAGGCCTAAAAGTCCCCATGATATTGTCTTTTTTCCGGTGGTGTATCCGTCGGCATTACCGGCCATTATCATTTGAAGACCTGCGTAGGCGATTACGATTACTGCAATCGGGGCCGCAAAATACAGCAAAGAGCCTTCAAGGACTTGAAGAAGTACAATTATTCCGCTAATGGCTTCTTCTCCGGCCGAGGTCTCACTTGTGAAACCAAGTGGCATATTTTCAGGGCGATATTCGGACGGAATCGTATATGCGAAAGCTTTTAGTTTTAGTGCTAAAAGACTTAGTGTCGCCGGTATTGTTTTAAGTAGTGTTTTCATTTAGAAAAATTTGAATTGGATTATTCCGTTTACGATGCCGTATGCGATTGAAACTATGATTTCGCCGATTATTAGGTAGTAGAGAATATTTTTGGCTTTATCCACTTTGCTTGTGTCTCCTTCGAATGCGAGCATATATATTCCAGCAAGCACTATTCCGGCAAGTGCGATGATAAACGACCAGCCAAGAACAGTTTTTATAACAGTAGCTGCGGCTCCTTCGATACTGACATCCGGTAGGTTTCTTACATTTTCTATTTGTTCGTAGCCTCCAGTGATTGTAGATTCACCTTGGCTTGGTGGAGGAAGAAGTTCATCAACTGTTGCGGAAAATCCGATTTGTGAAAAGCATGCGAGAAGTATCGTGATTATAAGGTAGGCTTTGAGTATGTGCTTTGTTAGTTTTTCCATATTTAGTTGTTTTCTTCAGTTTGAGTAGGCGAGGACTTTTCTTCGAAATTTATATTTATTGTAATTTGAACAGCTATAAAGGCGAGAATTGAAACGAGAAGGCCCAAAATCGCCCATTGTATTCTTGCTTTGGAAGCGGTAAATACATCTTCTTCTCCGGCTGAAAGCATCATTTTGACACCTGAGAAAAGGATAGAAACAAGTGCAAGCACTCCTGCAAAACCGATAACAAACGATGCGATTCTTGGAAGAATTTTTGTAGTGACAACTTCTCTTTCTTGCTTTGAGACTGCTATTGTTGGGCCGGGGAGTGTTGAGGGTTTTGGGATTAATGATTGCTTGTATCCGGTAATTACTTCCGTGGACATATATGTTTTTTGGTATTCTATGAGGTCCTTAAATTCTTTGTTTTGTAGAGTTTTTAAGGCTTTAATTTCTTCTTCTGTAGCCTTATTTTTATTTGCTTCTTCCAATTCTTTTTTGTGTTTTGCCAACAACTCTTCTCTTTCTTTTTCTTGTTTTTCCCAGAGTTGTTGAATTTCTTCAACTTGTGTGGCTAATTCTTCTGCTGTGTTGTTTAGTTCTTCAACGGTAGTTGCAAAAACAGTTTGAATGTTGAGTGCAAAATTCAGTGAAATTATCAGTGCTGATATGTAGAGAATTGTTTTTTTCATTATGGTTGTTTTGTTTCTTCGGAAATCGTGCTTTGTGATGTTGTTTTTACAAAGAAGTTCGGATTGATTGTGTAAAGGATAAGGCTTGAGAGGAAAAGTACTACTATTCCGATTACGGATTTTATGATGCGTTTTTTGCCTTCGTCGATTTTTCCGCTGTCGCCACCCGAGGCTGAAATTTGTATGCCGCTTACCACTATGATTGATACCGCGATAATTCCGGCGATTGATGCTGCGTATGAGTAAAGTGTTTTTATGTAGCCTTCAAGTAGGGAGGTCCCACCTTTTGAAATCAGCACTTGAACGGGGTCGCAGTAGTATAAAACCGTAGGGTCTTTTGTGTATGCGTAAGTTTTTTGTAATTTTTGAGCCTTCTCGGAACATTTAATTCCCAGATATGGTTCAAGCGAGTAGGTAAATCTTTCTCCCAAATAATCAATGCTGTATTGAAGCGTATTTCGAAAACATATTTTGCTTATGTATCTTGCCCCTTGATCTACAAGGGCTTTGTGTTCTTCGTATGTGAGAGGTTCTTTTAATATTAATGGTTCTTCCATGATTGTGTAGAAATAGCCGGGAAGTAGATCTTCGGGGAGACAATCGTTTTCTTTTTTATTTATAGTGTCAAAGGCTTTCTGTAGCTCAATGCTTTCGGGATCGCTTGTCTTGGCTTCTTCGGCTTTTTCTTTTGGGGAGGGGGCGGTAGTGCTGGGGGGGGGTGTTGCTGCAGGGGCTATAGGGGCGGGGGTGCTTGGATTAGATTGAGCGGCTGCTTCACCTGTTTCTTCAGACGTTGGGGCATCCGCAATTGCAATTTGGGCAATATTGAAAAATAGTGTTGTCGCGAGTAGTAGTGTTGCCGATAATTTTTTGAGTGAATTTTTCATTAATTTGAGAATATTGCTTGAACGAATAAAACGATAGTGTATGACATAAAGGCTATTGCAAGGCCCATGAGCGCGTATTTTATTGCGTTTTTGCCTTGTTCGATTCTTGTGTCGTTGCCTACGGAGACTACGAGGATAAAGCCTGCAATTATGATTATGAGAACGGCAATAGAGCCGATAATCCTTATCGCAAAGTCGATTACCCTAAGTATGAAACTAAATATCGGTGTATTCTTCGTGTCGCTGAAGTATGGTTTTTCTTGAGCAGTATATTTTTGTTCTCCAACAACCATCGGGTCGATATTCAAAATCGATTCCACATCGAAGGTGAGTTCTTTTAAGGTTTGGTATTTGTAAAGCTCTTGTTCGGCGGAAAGGATTTGAGATTGATTTTTTTCGTAATCATAGATTATTGAATCGTTTTTTAATTTTTCGCATTGTTCATAGCAAGTTTCATCGCAGTAAGGAGTGCTTCCATTGTCGTCCGGTTCACAGTCGTCGTCGCATTGTTGTACGCAAGCATTGTATACATTTATTGCTTTGTCGTAGTCTTGTTGATTTGCGTCTTGATTCGCTTTATCCGCATTGAGCTTCATTTGCGCACATTCCTGTTCGGTTCCTGTGCAAAGTACAGCTTCAATATTTTTTACGTTTGCTTCAAATTCTTTTACCTTTTGTTCGGTCGCTTGGGTGTTTTTCAGGGCTTGATTGTATGCAGTTTCAAGCCTAGTAAGTTCATTTCTTGTGTTGTTAATTGATGACTGGATAGTTTTTAGCTCGTTTTGTGATGAAGTGATTTGGTTGTTGATTGTATTAAGTTGTTGCTTTTCTTCCTCGGTTATTGGATCTTTGTTTTCGAGTTCTTTCGCTTGGTTTTGTAAAGTAGCCAATGCTTCACCTTTTTCTTTTAATTCTTCTTCTCTTGCTGCGATTTCCGCTTTTTTCGCGTTACGTGCTTCAAGGGCTTTTTGTTCAGCTTCTTGCAAAGGTATAAGAGCTTCTTGTGCGTCTTTTAGTTCTTCTTGGGCTGTTAATAAATCATCCTCAGTCAGTGTAGCAAAGCCTGTTTCGTTCAAAAAAAACAAAGAACCACTTAATATAATAAGTCCCATCACCAGAAATTTCGATATGTTTGAGAAAATATGTTTCATTTAGTCTTCTTCAAATTCTTTAGGAATATTTGCGAGAGCGTCTTCTTCGCTGATGAGGCCTGCGTTGAAAAGATCCGTGACGGCCTTTTTCATTGTTTGCATGCCTTCTCTTGTGGATGTTTCGATTATTGAGTTTATTTGATGGGTTGTGCCTTTTCGGATTGTGTTTGCGACGGCGCTATTTACAAACATTATTTCAATGGCTCCGATTCGGCCTTTTTTGTCTTTTGTTTTGATAAGTGTTTGCCAAAATACAGCCGCAAGGCTTTCTGAAAGCTGTGTTCTGATTTGTCCCTGTTGGTTTACCGGGAAGGCATCGATGATTCTGTTTATCGAATTTGCGCATCCCGAAGTGTGAAGTGTGGCGAAGACAAGGTGTCCTGTTTCCGCTGCGGTGATTGCGAGTTGCATGGTTTCAAGGTCTCTCATTTCTCCCACGAGAATTACATCCGGGGCTTCACGAAGGGCCGATCTTAATGCGTTTTCAAAGCTGTGCGTATGAATTGGTACTTCTCTTTGTTGTATTAAACTTGTTTGATTTTTGTGTGTGTACTCGATTGGATCTTCGATTGTGATTATGTGTTTTTTCTCGGATTTGTTGATTTCGTTTATCATTGCTGCGAGAGTGGTCGTCTTTCCTGATCCCGTAGGGCCTGTCACAATCACAAGTCCGGATTTAAACTTTGTGACCTTTTTCATTTGTTTCGGTAAATTCAGCTGATCCATTGTGCGAACATCCGAAGATACGAGCCTAAATACAGCCGAAATTCCCTTTTTTTGAACGAAAATATTTACACGAAATCTTGAAATTCCTTCCACTTCAAGCGAATAGTCGAAGTCTAGAGTTTTTGCGAAAGTATCTTTTTGGGCTGGGTTTAAAATTTCCAAAATATATTCTTCTGCCATTTTTTTCGTAAGCTCGGGGTGCTCAGCGATAGGCACAAGGTCGCCATTTATTCGAAGGGTTGGTTTTGACCCCGTGGCTATGTATATGTCTGATGCGCCATATTGCACGGCTGTACGAAATATTTTATCGAGTTTAAACATATTTTTTTGTTTTTGTTTTAATCTATATATTATATCAAAAAAAGCTCTTAAATAAAAGGGTTTTTAGGCGGATAAGCGAGAAGTTCTTTCTAAAATTTTTGAAAAAAATAGGCGGAAGATTTAAACTTCCGCCTATTTCGATTTTATTTCGTTTATTTTACGCTAAAAGCTTTAACAATCGGTTCAAAGTTGTCTGTGTCGAGTGTGATTACTACATCATATTTTCCCGTTGGCCACATTCCGCTTGGAGGAATAGGCATTGTGGAGTTTGGATAAGAAGGCATGATGTCCGGTGATTCAACAGTGATTTCATCGATAAGTTCCGGTTCTGAGCCTTCAAGATATCTCCATGTGAAAGTCACTTTTGTTCCTTCCATAGCGTTGTCGAGTTTTGTTGTGACAATGATTTCTGGAGTATCAGTTGCAAACATAGTTTCATCGCTAGTACACATCATCGATTCACCGCTTACAGATGAGCAAATTTTTGCTTCGCTAATATTTGCGGTGGAGATGGTGCATGCGGAAATTGTAAGTGCGAGAAGGGTTAGTAGCGGGATTACTTTTTTCATTTTTTTGTTGTTAATTTTTATTATTCGCTGACTTCTTTATCAAGCGAAATGCTGATTATTTTTGCGAGTTCGGCTCTTGTGATGTATTTATCCGGGTAGAATTTTCCGTCCATTCCAGTTACGAGGCCGAGTCTTTTTGCGTGATATACATATTTTGCATACCAAGCGTCTTTGTTTACATCTGTGAACGGATTTACCGATACCATAGCCATTTTGTCTCCTCGTGTTTCGATGAGGATTTTTACGGCTTCAGCTCTCGTGATGTTTCTTGTAGGGAGGAGCTTTCCGTCGCTACCGGCTATTATTCCCATAATTTTAGCTTTTGTAGCGACAGTGCAAAACCAATCACCGGCTTTCATATCCGTGAAAAGTGATGCGTCGCAATTGTCTCCTTCGTGTTCGTAAGCATACATAATCATTTTGAGAGCTTCGCTTCTAAGCACGTTTCTATCCGGCATAAATTGCCCGTCGATTCCTTTTACAATTCCTTTTGATGCGAGAACATTCGCGTATTCTCTTGCCCAGTGGTCTTTCATGTCGGGGAAATAGTTTGTGAAAGGCATTTCTCCCACTAGTTGAAAATTTAAAGTGACAACATTACTGCAACCCCTCTTATTTGCTGTTGTGATAACGCAAACACGATAGTTGTTTGTGCCACCGAGTGGCTCTTCATCCACAAAAGAAGTTTCGTTTGCATAGCTATTTACACCGATATATCCATCATTTGGGTAGTATGGTACTTTGTTTGTGGCGGATCTTACGATTTTGTACCATTTGAGGTCTCCTTCTTCGTATTTTGACCAGTTGAGGTTTGTTTTTGTGTTGTCTTCGTTTTTTACGGCTGTCAAAGTGATTTCTATCGAAGGATCGTCGGAGTATTCATCAGCAACCACTTCCACTTCTTCTTCAAGGCTTGCATCGCTTTCGATTGTGATTGTGTTTCCGCAAAGTGTGCTTGAGGATGTGAGTGTGCAAATTCTGTAATAGTTTTTGCCTTCTTTAACTCCCGTGTGTACATACTTAAGTGTGTTTACATCGGTAATGTAAGTAAGGTAGCCATTGTCGGGATATACGGGTTCTTGTACCGTTGTGGAATGCACAACTTTGTATCCGCTAAAATCTGTTCCGATGTACTTTGTCCAGCTGAGTTCAACAGTACCGTCCGCTTTCTGAAAACCGGAAATTGTGACTGCATCTCCCGAAGTCTCGTCCGGGTTTGTATCGACATATGCACTTGCGCTCATCATGTTTAGAAAAAGCGCCAGCGAAAAAGTCGAAATTGCCAGAATTTTTTTCATTGGTTTTTATTATGAAATAAAAAATTACCGCTTTTATTTAAGCATATAGCATTGTTATAAACAAGATTTTTCTATACTAATAGAAGGCTTATTCCTGAGAAAATAATCATCATCGTAAAAGCGAAAAGAATTCTTTTTCCGGTTTTTTTGTTTCCAAGAAGCATAAAAAGTACAGCTTTGGATATTGTGTTGGTGAAAACCGCTATCATAATACCTTTTGTAGCGATCTCAGTTGACAGACTTGTTTTGGAAAAATTTGCCAATGAAATAGTGATGGCGTCCACGTCGAAAATTCCCGTAATAAAACTTAATGCGAAAAGCCCTCTGTCTCCGAAATATAAGTTTGCGATTTTGCCGAGTAATAGAATTCCTGAAAATATTGCTGCGAATTTTATCGCAGGCCAAAGATCAAAAGGATTTTTAAGTTCGACTTCGGTTTCATTTAGGCTTTCTTCAAGGTTTTGTTTTGTTTTCCTGTTGTAATATACGCAAAAAAACACTCCCACAAAAAGCATCGTGAGAAAGGGAATAAGCAGGGAGGGAAGGATTTCTTTGTTTAATACGCCAACTTCTATAAATACTCGAAGAAGCATACCGCTTTGTGCAATAATTATCGCAAGCACATAGGGATTTATTATGTTTTTGTTCTTTTTGCTTTGTTCTGCGAAGGCTAGGGTGAGGGCAGTGCTGGAGATGAATCCCGAGAGAAGGCCTGTAAGAGTGATGCCTTTTTTGGTTCCAAAAATTTTAATGGCGATATAACTTGCAAATGAAATTGCTGAAATAAAGACTACCATAAGCCAAATAAAGAATGGATTGAAAAAATCGAAGGGTCCGAAATTTTGATTCGGTAAAATTCGAAGCACTATAAATGCAATAAAAACGAATTCCAGAGTGGAAATAAGCTCTATGTCCTTGATTTTTTTTGCGATATTGTGGAGGTCGGTTTTGAAGTGAAGAAGAGCCACCAGAGTGAGTGCGATAAGGGTTGCAAGTATTGTTTCTCCGCTTGCGGAAAGGTATCCTATTACAAACACTAAAATTCCCGAGAGTTCGGATGTGATTCCTATTTGATTGAAGTTTTTTGCTGTGACGAAATACGAAATTGCGATTAGTGCGAGCACCACTCCGGCAAGAAGAACCGAGATGTAGGTGGAATACTGTCCTGTTTTGAAAGATAAATACCCTATAAGTCCAATCAGAATAAAGGAACGAAAACCCGCAAAGTAGCCTTTGTTTTCGGCTTGGGATTTTTTTTCTCTTTCAAGGCCCACAAGGCCGGAAAGTAGAATCGCCGTAAGAATTTCCGTGATAAAAGATAAGTTCATTTTTATTTTTGTTTCTTCTTATTTTATCAGATTTTCGCTTTCTGGACAAGAAAAAAGCGGTAGCTTCGGGGCTTCCGCTTTTTTAAATCTTTGTGTGGATATTTCTAAATTAGACCTTTTTTTGTAAGTGTTCGAAGTCCGCTTGTGGACACCTTCATTTTAACTTTTTTGCCTGTTGCCGGGTCTATGAGTTTTTTTGTGACCAAATTAGGTCTGTAAATTCTTTTTGTGGCTCTCATTGAGTGGCTTCTGTTGTTTCCGGTTGAAGGCTTTTTGCCTGTAATTGCACATACTCTTGACATATTTTTGATGTTATATTTTTTAAGTGAGTCGATTCTAGCGGTCAAATTTGAAAAACACAAGTCGTTTTTCATTGACTTGTCGCCATAAAACAAATAAATTTTCCCTATAAAAATATTAATGGTTTAAGAACATGACAAATAAACATGCATCGAAAAGACACTGTTTGGTCGGAAAAACAAGACCCAAAGCGAAAGACAGTAAAAAACGAAACAAGGCCTTGGCTCGTGAAAGAAAGGCTTCTTTAAAAGCATCAAGGGAGGCAAAATAATACAAAAATAATTAATGTTAAGACGACAAAAAATTCGTCGAATAAGACCTGTTTCTCGAATTTCCTCAAATAAAAAATCCGGCTCTTTTTTGGGGAAGTTTTTGTTTTTAATTTTTTTAAGTGTAGTGATTTATTTTGTATTTTTTTCCGAGTTTTTTCTTGTTCAGAGTATTAAAACCGATGGAGAAATAAACGATGGAGGAGTTCTTTCTTCAAAGATTGTCCAATCTTTGAGTGATGTACGCGGAAAAAATCTTGTTTTTTTGAACACAAATAATCTTCAAAAGAGGCTTATGGATTTATTTCCGGATTTTGAAAAAATCACCGTTTATAAATCTTTTCCCAAAACGGTGAAAGTGGGCTTTTCGAGGTTTCCGGATAGCGCGAATGTGATTTATGAAAGCCCTTCGGTGAGATCTGTTTTTATTATAAATACAATTGGCATGGTAGTGAAAAGTGATGCTGAAAAGCCGAATTTGCCTTTTATAAGGCTTCAAAGGGATGAGCCTGTGAATGTGGAGGAAACTTTGATCGAAAAATCAAAGTTGAATTATATTTTGGAGTCTAAAACATATTTTGAAGATAAATTTGGGATGAATGTTAAAGAGCTCGTGTATAAGCCACATGCTAGGGAAGTACACCTGCTTACCGAGAGAAATTTTGAAATTTGGCTTGATATTCAGAAGGATTTTGAGAGTCAGTTTAAAAAATTAAAAAAAGCGGCTACTATTTTGGATATTTACAAGGAAGATCTTTTGTATATCGATTTAAGGATTGCGGGAAGCGTGGGGGATAGAATAATATATAAGAGAAGATAACCAATTTTTTATGATTTACGCACTTTTGGGCATATTGCTGGGAGTAATTGCAGGTCTTAAATTTAGCGTTGGAATTCCTGCGGAGCTTATCAAATATACGGCTGTGTTGATTTTGGGTATCATAGATTCGTTGGTTGGTGCCGGAAAGGCCGAAGTGAGGGGAGATTTGAACGATGACAAATATAATCCTTTGATTTTTTTGACCGGGCTTTTTTCAAATATAGTTTTCGCCTGTCTTATCACCTTTTTGGGCGAACACTTGGGGCTTGATTTGTATCTTGCGGTGACTGTGGTTTTTACTATTCGTATTTTTACAAATGTGGGCAAAATTCGCAGGGCTCTTCTTGATAGATACATGATCAGAAAGAAGTCCAACTTAATAAAAATTGAAATTTTTAAAAATCTCTGATATAATTTAGGGAAATAATTTCAATAAAATAAAAATAAAATGTCCCAAGCTTCCAAATTGGCTCTAATTAAAGAGATGATTGAATCCGCCGAATCCAATCTTAGATCCGCTAAGCAGATTTTGATCGAGCTTACTGGTTCTTCCACTAAAAATGTGTATGCAAAACTGGCAAAAGAGATTGATCCGCTTCCCAAAAACGGTATTGATGACGGTTCTATAATTATTGAAGGAGTTTTTAATGGTGAGACAATGACTGATTCGAAGGGCAAAGTGTATCCCGTTCCAGCTAATTATGCCAGCAAGAGTAAGCTTATTCCAGGCGATGTGCTTAAGCTTACAATTCTTGAGGATGGTTCCTATTTGTATAAACAAATCGGGCCTATTGAAAGGAAAAAAGTGGTGGGTGTGCTTACTTACGAAGACGGACAATATAAGGTGATTGCAAATGGAAAGGCTTATAAAGTGCTTCTTGCTTCAGTTACTTATTTTAAAGGTGAAATTGGGGACAAGGTCACATTAATAATTCCCGAAATTGAAGATAGCGATTTTGCTGCAATTGAAAACATTCTTCCGAAAGATAGTGAAGAAATTATCGATTAGTATAATCATTTAAAAACAAAAATAAAAATATGGACGAACAAAATTTACAAAATACAGATTCGGGTGCCGCTCCACAGCCTCAGACGGGGGCTTTTGCAGTTCCTGGTGCGCCCTCTTCTATGCCGGTTGAGCCGGTTTCAATGGGCGCAGATCCGCTTTCGGCGGGTGCGACTCCTTCTGTTGCTCCTTCCGAGCCAACTTCTCCCTTGGCTTCTGTTGCTCCGGTTTCTTCTCCTGTTTTGCCAGTTTCCGCAGATGTTTCCGCTTCAAGTCCAAATATGCCTTTGAGCGCTAATCCTTTGAATACCGGGATGGGGGCTCCTGCTCCTACACAAGCTGTGCCTGTAAATCCTACAAATCCGGTTCCTTCACAGATTCCTGTATCTATGATGGCTCAGAGGGAAGTTATGCCTCCTGTTGTTGAAAATGAACCTTCTCAAGTTGAAAATCCGGCTGAAATGACAGTTCCGCCTATGGAAAATCCTCAAGAAAAAGGAATTAATAAGAAAAAATGGATTTTAGTCGGGGTTCTTTCGATATTGGTTTTGGCATTGGGGTTTGGAATAATATTTATGCTCACATCTGGTGGGGATGATGAAGTTCCTACGCCTTCAAATAAACTGGGGTCTGAAGAAAGCGCTCCGCCGAGCGTGACTTCTCCTTTTGAAAACGAAGAGTCTACGAGTGAACTTTCCGCTTCAGAGGTTATAGAAGACACTTTGAGCGGGGAAGATGTTCCCGCTGATGTGATAGAGGCGCCCGAACTTTCGGAAGTGGTGGAATCGCTTGAGGAAAGCGCTCCGCCGGCTTTAAATTTGATTGAGGAGGCAGGGGAGAGCACTTTTTCAAACGAGGAAATAAACGAAGACGCACCTGTAAAGAGGGTGACAAGATAACTTTTGGTAAAAATATTCTTGTACGGTTTTTTTAGTTGGGGTTTTTAGCTCTTGACAGTCTTTGTCTTTGGTGCTTTAATATAGTTCTTTTTTAAATTTCTTATGAAAAAATATGGCTTATTTACAATTATTGGGATTGGTTTATTACTTTTTTCCGCTTGTGGCCTTGAAGATGTCGGTTTTGATGTCAATAATGACACGCCAAAAATAGCAAGAAAACCTTTAAGTGAAGAGAAAGTGCTTAGATTCGTTGTCCCTTTTAAAAAGAAGGGTGAAAGAGTGGAAAAAAGGTCTTATACTTTCTATACAAATGCGGATGATAATTTGTTTGATAGATATGGAATAAAGATGCGAACTGAGACTTTTTTGGGGCAGAGCCAAAAGGATTTACTTATTAATCCGCGAAAATCGAATATTGATTATGCGGCTTTAAGTCCTGTGAGGATTTCTTCTTTTTTGGATAATCCGGTGGCTTATGGAAGCGATTCTTACTATACGGATCCGACTTCGAAAAAGGTTTTGGGAGTTACGTACAATACTCGAGAGGGGTATTTGAGATCCGCGAAAATCGATCAAGAAGGCTATCAAAAGGGATATATTGAGAGTATGCAGGATTCGGAGGAGGCAGCTTATGAAGATGATTCTTTTGAAAACGACTATGAAAGGACGGAGTACGAGGATAAAAATAATGCTGATAGTTTCTTTTTTGGTTCCCAAAAGGGATATATAGAGGCATATACTGAAAAATATGGAAAGGCGCCCACTTCGCCTACGGGCAATTATTTGGAGGATAAAGAAGAGGAAAACGGTGAAAGGACTTATACTACTTATTCGTCGAACAGTTATCTTTCCGAAATTCCAAACGGACTTAATTCCGAGGGGTCGAAAAATTACTTAGAGGCTCTTTCTGAGGAGAATTTCAACTCTCAAAAAGGATATTTGGAGAATACTTTCGTAAGCGATTTTAATGACGATGGAGTTGCGAATGATGGTAATTGGCAAAGAAAGGGAAACTATCTGGATAATGTGATTTGGACTTCATCCCAAAGCGGATATTTGGAGAATTTGGGATTTTCTTCTTCGGGGTCCAGGGGTTATATAGAAAGCATGGCTGCCTTTGGAGAAAGTCCGAATATTTCGACTTATGGTTTTTAATTTATCGTGATATTTTTGTAAGGAATTAAATTGTTCTTATGAAAATTTTTTGCGACGATTTTTCTGAAGGTGTTCCAATTTCTCCGATTTTTACTTGCGAGGGTAAAGATAAAATGCCTTCGATTCGTTTTTTTGAAGTACCTGATAATACTTTGAGTTTGTCTTTGATAGTGGAGGATCCAGATGCTCCAAACGGCGATTTTGTGCATCTGATTCTTATAAACATTCCCGGTGATTGTGCGGAAATCTCGGAAGGGAAAATACCAAAGGGGGCGATTTTTTTGAAAAACGATTTTGGTGTAAACGGCTACAAGGGGCCTTGTCCACCTTCCGGGGTACACAGATATTTTTTCAAGCTTTTTGCGCTTGATATCCCACTTGCACTTGATGCAAATGCTGGAAAAAAAGAATTTCGAGAGGCGATCTTAGGCCATATTTTAGAGAAATCATCCTTTTTCGGGCTTTACTCTCGACAATAGTAAAAACTTTATGTCGAGATGGATTTTTTTGTCTTTGATTGACTTGGTTTTTATTTGTTTGTTAAGGTTTACTCTAAACTTAATGAATTTTTGTGATGAAGTTTTATAGGTCTATGTTTTTTAAGATAATTGTGGGAACATTTTTGGCGGTCTTTTATTCGGGACTTGTTTTTGTTTTTATGTTTTTCGTTATTCTAAGCGGTCTTCCGGATGTCTCAAAAATTGAGAACCTGATGCCGAAACTTTCGTCTTCAATCTATGACAGTAAAGGCAATGTGCTTTATACGATTTTTGAAGGGGAGAATCGTGAAAAGGTATCGATTTCGGAGGTGTCCAAGTATTTGATTGACGCTACGGTGACTGCTGAAGATGAAAATTTTTTCTCTCATTATGGCCTTGATTTGAAAGGTATTTCGAGAGCTTTTTTGTCAAATTTTTTTGGAGTGGGAGTTTCTTCGGGCGGGTCGACCATTACTCAACAATTCGTTAAAAATGCGGTATTAAGTTCTGAGAAAACTTATGAAAGAAAGATAAAGGAGGCAGCTTTGGCTTTGAATTTGGAGATGAACTTTTCGAAAGATGAAATTTTGGAATTTTATTTGAACGAAATTCCATATGGCAATAATGCTTTTGGTATAAAAAGAGCGAGCAAACAGTATTTTGACACTTTGCCTGCTCACCTTACGCTTGCACAGAGTGTTGTACTTGCATCACTTCCAAAGGCCCCGAGCAGTTTTAATCCATATTCGGGCAATTTGCACTCAAGACTTGTTGTTGATTTAGACAACAACCCCTTTAAGGGGCGAGTAATTCTCGATCAGAAAGACCTTTTTGATAATGAATATATCGTCGGGCTTATTGGTACGAATGTGGAAATATCCGAGGGGCAAAAAGTTTGGATTTCGGGCCGTTCCGATTTTATTTTGGACAAGATGTATGAAAACGGTCTAATAAATTTGGCCGAAAGATCGAAGGCTTATTTAGAGCTTGAATCAATCGTTTTTCAAAAATATAAAGAGGAAATTAAGTATCCGCATTTTGTTTTTTATGTGATGTCGGAGCTTGAAAAAATTTATGGGAACGATTTTTTAAGAACTGGAGGACTTTCGATTTACACCAGTATTGATCCGGATGTTCAGGATTTCGTGGAAAATATGGCTTCTAGTAGAAGAAGTTCTGTCCTTCGTAGTGCCGGAGCTGATAATATGGCGATACTTTCTGTTCGGGCAAAAACGGGGGAAATTCTCGCGATGCTCGGTTCTTTCGATTTCTTTGATGAAAACATCGATGGAAATGTGAACGTGGTTTTTCGTCCAAGACAACCCGGTTCTTCCTTTAAGCCTTTTGTTTATGCAAAAGCTTTTTTAAACGGACTTTCTCCTTCAAGTAGAATTTATGATACTCCGATGAAAATCGCCTCGAAATATCCTCAGAATTTTGATGGAAATTTTAGGGGGGAAATGAGTGTGAGAACTGCTCTAGGGCAATCTAGAAACATTCCGGCTATTCGTGCTTACTATTTGGCTGGGGAGGAAAGTGAAATCGTGTCTTTTGTAAAAAAATTGGGAATTAATTCTTTGCGAGATGATTTCGATTATGGCTATCCGCTTGCAATAGGGTCGGGTGAGGTGAGTCTTTTTGAAATGGTTTCTGCTTACAGTGTTTTCGCAAATAATGGAGAAAAAATTCCGATTTCCGGAATAAATTATATTACAGATAGTGAAGGAAATGTTATTTATCAAAGAAATAAGTCTTCTGTTGGTACAGTCCTTGATCCCGCGATAGCTTTTTTAATAAACAATATTTTATCGGACAGGTCTTCTTCGATTGGTGGAAATTTATTTGTTCCCGGGAAAATTACCGCTGCAAAGAGTGGTACTAGTACAAAAAGATCGAAGGGGTACGGAGCTGTTCGTCCCGGGGATTTGTGGACAATTGGCTATAGTCCAAGCTATGTGACAGGCGTGTGGATTGGAAATACCGATGGAAAAGGGCTTAATTATTCGGCGGAGGCTTATTATACTGCAAGTCCTATTTTTTCCGCCGTAATGAAGGAGCTTATGAAAAACGATTCGCTTGAACCTTTTCCTATTCCTTCGGGGATTTTGCCTATTTGGGTAAGTAAAAAATCGGGTCTTCTTCCGGCCAAAGAGACACCGAAAACCGAGAGGGTGCTTGAATATTTTGCGAAGGATTATTTTGTGCAGAAGGTCAGGGAAATTTACAAAGAGCCAAAAGTGGTTTTGGAAAAAGAAATTATGGGGCAATAAAAAACGGGCGCTTTGGGCGACCGCTTTTTTACCAGTCTGTGTCTTTATCATTGTCATCTGTCATTTCTTCCATTTCATCATCTTCAGTGTCGTATGCGTATATGTTGCATTCGCAATCACATATCGCCTCTCCGCAATAATCGCAACTGGGGCAATTATTGCCACAACTACAGAGATTTTCCATCTTCAGATTATTACCGATTTAAAGAAGATTATCTACAGGGTCCGCAACCGCAATTGCATCCTTTACAGCTATTTGCGATTATCTTTTTTTTTTCGCTACCGGTTTTTTTGCAACAGTCTTCTTGGCTGAAGCCTTAAGAGCAACTGTTTTTTTCTTTGCAGGAACTTTTTTTGCGACTTTCTTTACAACTTTTTTTGCAACTTTCTTTACAACTTTCTTTGCAACTTTCTTTGCAGGAGCTTTTTTTGCAACTTTTTTTGCAGGAGCCTTTTTAACGGCTTTTTTTGCAGCTTTTTTGGCTGGCATAGTGTTTTAGGTTATGAGGATTAAAACAGTTTTTATTATCTATCTTTTAAAATAAAAATCAATGAAAAATTAGATTTTTTTTATTTTTTTTGATATAATATAGAAAAATTAAAATCAATATTTTGCCTAAAACAAGCCCAAAAAAGACACTTATTCTTTTGTTTTTATTTTTTTCTTTTGTGAAAATATTTTTTTCAATTTTTTTAAAAGGTCCGACCACCTTTCCTGACGAGGCTTGTTTTGCGCTTAAAGCAATGGATTTAGTTGATCATTTTTCTTTTCGTTCTTGTAAAGAAGTGAGTGGTTTTGAGTCGGGAGGTGAATTTCCTCTTTATATTTTCTTTATTTCACCAATCTATTTTTTCCTCAGAGGTAAGGCAAGTTTTTATGCTTTGATGTTTTTTCAATCAATAATTTCCGCCTCCCTTATTTTTCCGCTTTTCAATATTTTTAAAAAATTCTTTGCGAAAAATTCCACTGCGATTTTTTTATCTTCCGTTTTGCTCTTCGTACCGCAGATATTTGCATATGAAAAAACAATGATGAGTGAAGTTTTGTTTGTAATTTTGAGTGTTTGGTTTCTTTATTTTTATTTAAATTCGTTTGGGAAAAAATATTTGAAGAATAAGATTTTGGCTTATTTGTTCAGTATTCTTTGTGCTCTTACTCGTCCTTTTGGTTTTATTTTTCCGATGGCTGTTTTTGTAAACGAGCTTATTGTTTATAAAAAGAAAAAATTTATTTTGATTTTGATACTCACTATTTTGGTTTCTTTCGGCCTTTTGTACTTCTTTGCGGGAGAAGGACTTCTTCGCGTCGGAGAAAAATTTTCTTCACTTCTTGTTTTATCAAATTATAAATATTTATTAATTTCGATTGTTAATCAGATAAATAGCCTTGTAATAGCCACTTTTGCAATTCCGGTTTTTGTCTTTTATTTGTTTTTGAAAAAGCGTGACGCAAAACCTTGGAATAATATAAAATGGTTTTTCGCAGTATTTGTTTTTCTTAATTTTCTAATGAGCGCTCAACATATTTACGGTTATTATCTTGAAGGAAAAGAACTTAACTTGCTTTCCAGATATGTTGTTTTATCCAATTTTTTTATGATTTTTTCTTCAATTATTTTTCTTTCGAAATATAAAAAATATAAGGTTAAATACGGTGAACTTATAGTGTTTTTTGTTTTGATATTTTGTTTTTTCTTTTTATCCGAGAATGGCAAGAGAGTTCAGAATGTTGATTTGTCGGCTTTTTATGCTGTTTTTGCGGATGAAAACAGACGAACAGCATTTATGTACTTTTTCAAGTATCCTTTAATTATTTCTTATCTTTCTTTGTTCTATTTGTTTTTGAAAAATAAATTTATTTGGGTGAGAAATATTTTGATTGGATTTCTTCTTCTCATTTCTGTTTTTTCTATTCGTTTAATCGCTAAGGTGCCATGGGATACTTCTCTCACAGATTATATTATTAGTCATCCGGGACTTAGTATTGATTATATTGTTACCGGAGAGAAAAAGGATTTGATGCATTTTTGGAAACTTATGGCTTATGACCATTATAAGATTAATTCTGTAAGAAATTTTTCAGAGACTGAGCTTTTGGTGGATTTGGAGAGTTTAAATGGGGATGTGATAGTTTCTTTTTTTGACTTGCCCGGGTTTGAGATTTTGGGTACTAGTATAAAAAATGGTACTCAATATTTTCTTTACAAAGCGAAATAAATGCATAGATTTTTTTTGAATAATGAAGGTCTTGGAAATCCTGAAATTACTGTGTTTGATGAGGATTTTGTTTTTCAAGTTTTTAAAGTTTTAAGGTTTAGAATTTCTGAAGAATTGGTTTTATTTAATGATGATGGGAAAAACTATTATTATGAAATTTTGGAATTGAATAAGAAAAGTGTTCGACTGGGGTTAAAGAAGATTGAGGAAAATTTACAAGTATCAAAGCGAAAAGTACGACTTTTCTTTTCGATGACAAAGCAAATGGAGAAGGTGGAATTTGTGCTTCAAAAATGTACGGAAATAGGTGTGAGCGAATTTTTCCCTTTGATTAGTCAAAGAACAGAAAGACGCATTTTGGAGAAGAGAGATAGGCTTTGCCGAATTTTAAAAGAGGCAACTGAACAATCGGGAGGATCTCAAATTCCGATTTTACATGAAGAAAGATCTTTAAAAGAAGAGTTTTTAGCTGATAGAGAAGGTTTTGTTCCTGTTTTTGCACATTTGAGTGGTGAGAAAATTGATTTTGGAAACTTTTTGGATTTTAGTAAAATCGATTTATTTATAGGTCCTGAGGGGGGATTTTCTGAAGATGAGATGATTGAAGCAAAAAAATCTGGGTTTTATTGTTTAAAATTTTCGGAAAGGACATTTCGTGCAGAGACAGCATCTGTTGCCATTAGTTCCCTTTTTTTACTAAATAATAATTCTTAGATTTTTTTAATTTTGCTTTCGAAATATTTTTTCATTTTTTGCAATTTCTTGCTTTTTTAGTAAAAATGTTGTATTATGAATTAATGTATTTTTATTAATATAAAAACAAAAATGAAAAAGTTTTTAGTATCTATGCTTGTTTTAAGCATCTCTCTGGTATCAAGTGTTGTGGCTCCTATATCCGACAATACAGCGAATGCTCTTCCTGCACCCACCAATTTTGAATATACTTCTTTGTTAGACAATCTGGGTGCTTATTGGCCTTTTGACGATAATATGTGGGATTATTCTTCAAATGTAAATTATGCCAATACAACTACTGCTTATTATAGTAATGAAGGCAGGTTGAGTAGGTCATTATTTTTTGATAGATCATTATTAAGTACAGTTTCAATTCCCGATGATCCTACCTTAAACAATTTTGATACTGAAATGGCTTTTTCTTCTTGGTTTAGGCTTCCTAGTGGGGAGGCAGCTGATTATGCATTAGTTTCACAAAGAGATGGTTTTGGAGATAATTTTGAATTATTTGTAAATTTTGGAGGAGTTCTTAGGCTTTCTCTTTGGGATAGGTTAGATGCTCAAACTGTCTATGAAGTTGATGTTCCAATTGTAGCTGATGCTTGGCATCAAGTTATCCTAAATGTAAAAGCTTCGGAATATGTGCGAATATATTTTGATGGAGTGATGGTTTTAGAAGATACTGTGAATGTTCCAACGCAATTAAGTAATGATGGAGTTTTTACTACTCTTGGTGATAATGGCTATGGACTTGGGTATTTTGATGGGTATATCGATGATGTAGCTATTTGGAAAAGAACTTTAACTGATGATGAAATTTCACATTTGTATAATGGGGCCTTGGGAAGGCCTATTCCTGTTGTTCGAAATTATTTAAACTGGGATTTTGAAGATAGTTTTAAAAAATCAAAAGTGATTCCACTTACTAATCCTTTGCATGACTATTATCCAGATAAAGGACATGCTACGGGTGTTTCATTGTATGGTGGACAAGAATTTTATTTATGGGGTGTTGGAAGTGGAGGGTCCGGTACGAATGCGCCTATTAATCGAAATTGGGTTGATGGTGCTGATGTAAATTATTATCGTGTTAGTTTAAATTCGGAAGGAATGCAGGACTTAAAGGTAAGTTCTAAACAAAGAAGTTCAAATACTGGTCCTCGGGATTTCAAGCTTCAATATTCTGTGTCTGGTAGACTGCCTTTAGTTTGGAATGATGTTTCTGGAGGTACTATCACTGTTGGAGATAATTTTACAAGTGGGGTGTTGACCGATGTTGCTTTGCCTGCTGAATGTAACGATTCAAGTGTTTTGTATTTAAGATGGCTACAGACAAGCAATACTTCAGTAGGTGGAGGTGTTGTTGCCAGTGCTGGAACTAATAGAATAGATGATATTATTGTGACAGGTACAAAATTAAATTTTGAACCTGTATTGACTTCGATTAATCCTTCAAGTGTTGTTGAAGGCTCTCCGGACACAACGATTGAAGTATTCGGAAAACAATTTACTACGAGTTCTGTTGTGAGTTTTGATATGTCTACAGATTTGGTGACTACTTATGTAAGTTCCACAAAATTAACTGCTGTAATTCCTGCAGCTTTATTGGCAAGTGCTGAGCCGGCTTATCAAATATATGTGAGGAATCCAGCTCCCGGTGGTGGTAATTCAAATGGGTTAAACTTTTCTGTTGATTTTCCTTTACCTATACTTACAACTATAAATCCCAATAATGCGGTTTTAGGATCTCTTGGTTTTACAATGACTCTTACAGGATCGGATTTTAGAAATTCTTGGTCAGTTGTAAGGTTTAACGGTTCAGATAAAGTAACAAGATTTATTGATTCAAATACTCTTGAAGCTGATATTCCAGCTTCGGATTTGCTTTCGGTTGGTTCTTATAATGTAACTGTCTTTACGGGATTACCCGGTGGGGGTGAGTCTTTGCCACAGGTGTTTGATGTTGTAAATCCGGTTCCTGCGGTAACTTCTATTACTCCTGCTACGGCTACTCAAAATGGTGCTAATTTAAATTTGACGGTTTATGGTAGTGGATTTATGAATACTTCTGTCGTGAGATTTAATGGAATCGATAAGGCAACGACTTATGTGGACTCAACCACTCTTACCGCGTTGATTCCTTCGGCGGATTTGGCTGTTGTTGGTAATTATCCAATTGAAGTATTCACAGGTCTTCCTGGTGGAGGCCTGTCAAATGCTGAAACAATCTCCGTAATTGCTCCGGCTCCGGTTGTTCCAAGTAGTAGTGGTGGGGGCGGGGGAGCGATTTTGCCAAGTGCTTTGGTTTTTAATATTACCGGTGGGAGCGTTGTTATTGATGATCCGATGAATTTGCAAAGCGAAAATATCGATATTATTTTTGACGGATTTAAGGATGTTAAATCTTATTTGATTTCAGAGGATCCGAATTTCAAAGGTTCCGTTTGGACTGCGTTTTCAAATTCAATTGTATATAGGGTAGGTTCGGAATTGGGTGATAAAACTCTTTATTTCAGGTTTAAATCAAATTCTGGTCTTAATTCGGATGTCATTCGGAAAGATGTGTCTTTACAAAAAAATGGATCACCGGTGCTGCATAATTCTGCCGATGAAAAGGATAAAGTTGATTTTTCAAAATTATCAATGAATGAGAGGGTGAAATATAATTTGGAAAAACTTAGAGAAAAGAAGAAGCTTTGGGAGACTGAAAGAAATAAGAAGTTTAAAAAAATTGTAATTCCATATGAAGTGGATTTTTCCAAAATTCCTTCAGAGGATGCAATAGTTTCATTTAATCCATATTCTTATGAGAACTCTTTGTTTTCTTTTCAAAGAGATTTGTCTTTGGGCATGAGGGGTGATGATGTGAAAAATTTGCAGATCATCTTGGAAAAATTGGGATATTACTATTTTGAAGACGGTGCTACTGGTTATTTCGGCGAGGTTACAAGAAGGGCTTTGCTTGATTTTCAAAGAGACAACGGGCAAGATTCTTCCGGTGTTTTAGGCCTTCAGACTGGTTCTTTGATGAATAATGAGTATTTGTATTTATTGGATTTGGTCTAAAAGTTTTCTAAGGGAGATTTCTTCTTAATTTAAGAGGTCTCCCTTTTTTGTAAGAATCCCATTCTTGTTTGATTGTTGCGATTGAAGGATCCGTTTGTGTTAGCAAAAGATCGTTTATTGTTTCTGCGTTTTGTTCCAGAAAATAAGCTATTTGGCTTGTATTTTTTGATTTTTCAATGAGTGAAGGAATTTGGGCCGATGTTACGCATGTTGCCAAGTCAATAAGGTTTTGTTTTGTTTTCGAGTCTTGAGCCGTTTTTGATTTTTGCCATGCTATAAGTGCAGTTCTTAAATATCCCATTTCTTCAATTTCTTTGAAAATTTTGAAAAGTCTTGAGTTTGTGTCGTAAATTATTGTAAGGATTATTTTTCTATCCGGATTGTCAATTTGAAATTCTTCCAAAAGATCTTCAAATGCTATTTTTTCTTTTTCTTCATCTTCTTTAGTTATTTTCGGTTTTGCTTTGTCTCCTACAATCGCTTCCGCCCAATCGTGAATTTGGGCTAAAGCTATTAATATTTCTTTTTCAAATTCTGAAACGTCTGATGCTTGTTCAAGAAGAGCTTTAGTGAAGCCTTTCATTAGATCCATGTGGTATAGATTCTGAACATCGGCACCTAAAATTTTTACCCATTCTTCGTTCGAAATGTGCTCCGGCTTAAAACAAGAAAACCTTATTTCTCCAGCCAACTTTTGGCCGTATTTGCTTTTTTTGAATTTTTTGTGGATTTCGTAAATATCCTTCAAATCATAATTGATTAAAGGTTGTATATTTACACCTTGTTGACATTTCGTCAATAAAAAGTACTACCTCTCGCTAAGTTCGTAGAATATTATGGAGGCTGAAATGGCTACATTTAGCGATTCCATTTCGTTTTTCATCTCGATTTTAATGTTTTTTTCGGCTAATGAAAGAATTTCCGGTCTTACTCCAAAGGTTTCGCTTCCAAAAACTAAGCAATAGCTTTTTTCAGGGGTGAGTCTTTTTAGTGAGATTCCTTTATGAGAACTTGTGGCATATATCGGTAAGTTCGTTTTTTTTAACCAAGAAATGTCGCCGTTTTCGTAAATGTTTAATTTGAAAATTGCGTCTTTTGAGGCTTGTATCGTTTTGGGATTGTATAGTTCGGCACAGGTATTTCCTATTACAATGTTTTTATAACCGAAAGCAAGGGCGCTTCGAAGAATCGTGCCGATATTCCCCGGGTCTTTTATGTTGTCGAGAAATACAACAGGACCTTTGTCGTGACTTCGTTTTTCTTTTGCGTAAATGGCGCAGATGCCCGAGGGAGTGTCTAAATTTGAGAAGTGAGAATTTGTTCGTTCGTTTATTAGAAAAATATTTTCGTCTTGTATCGAATCGAAAAAATCTTTGTTTTTATTTAAAATTTCTCCGGTTATAAATAGTTCTTCCCATTGTATTCCTGCGTCAAATGCGTCTTTTATTGTGGTGAAATTTTCCACCAGAAATTTATTTTCGATTTTTCGAAATTTTTTTTGACCGAGTTTTTTTAAATTTTTTATTCTGGGGTTTTCAGGGCTTTCGATTTTTTTAAATTGGAAATTTTGCATCTTGGCTTTTATATTATCCAAACATTAACCATTCGGGTCTGAAAATCAAGAGAATACCGATGATTATCATTAGTGCTCCTCCGATAAGGTGTGATAATCTCGAATACTTTCCAGATACTCCGGTGACTTGAAGGGTGATCATCGCTGTGAAAAAGATGACTAAGTCATCGAGCATAAAAATAAAAATGTAGAAAAGCAAATATCCGTAATATTGCCAGGTTTTAAGGTCGCTGAGGCTTAATACTTGCGTATAAACCGCCGGAAGTCCAGCCGAGCAAATAACTTCCACTAAGTTTACGGCGGCTGCAAGAAGGATAATCCCAATTAGCGCCAACCAAAAGTTTGATTGATGAGTTAACGCTTTTAGTTTTTCAAAGACTTTTTTTCGTTTTTCCGATTTTGTGACAACGCAGGTTCCTTGTGGATTTTTAAAGTATTCTTTTAAGTAAAATCCGCCTCCACCAAGGGCGACGAGTCCAATAATTATTCTTATCCAGAAAATGAGTCCTATGAAAAGAAGAAGATTGAGCCAGGCTGAGAGAAAAAGAAAGTATACTCCTGCCGATGCTATTATAAATGCGGTGCCGAGTGTCCACATTCGTACTTTGTTTTGCATGCCCAAGAGAAGGCTTATTAGGAAAAGTAGAGTCCACATAGCGCATGGATTAAAGCCATCCAGTGCAGCGACAATTAAGGTGAGTAGGGGAAGGGATAAGTTTTTTGTTTTTATTTCTCCAATTAATGGTAAGTCTAAGGTTTCGGGTAGGGACAGATTTGATTTATTGTCTTGATTTGTTGTGTCGATTCCTCCGTTTATTTCGGAGAGAACATCCCTGCAACCTTCTTCAACAGCACAGATTATTTCTTGCTCGATTTGTGCGCCAGTAGTCTCTTCGTCAAGCCATCCGGTGAAATATTTCTCGCCGATTACGGTAAAGGGAACTCCGTTTACCGTAGCGGAAAGTTTTTTGCCAAATTCCATAAATAAGTTTCTGTTTTCACTGCTGTACCATATTTCGTAGGAGTGAACTTTAAGGTTTTCATATTTCTCCTCCATTTTTCTAAGGAATGGTTTTTCTTTTTCACAATGAGGACATCCTTCTCCGTAAAAGAAATATAAGTTCACGGTTTTTTCTTCGATATCGTTTGCAAAAGCTGTATTGGGTAAGAAGTTCACGCTTGTTAGTAGAAAAGTCGTTAAAAATAAAATTTTAAATATTTTTTTCATTCTTTTGATTTAAATTTCGTAAAGAAAAGATACACTTTTTTTCTTGTTTTCAAAAATTTTTCTTTTTGTTATATTTTCGCAAAATTAAATTTTAAATTATTTGTTTATGAAAAAGTTTTTGGCTCTGTCGTCAATCCTGTGTTTGATTGTGAGTTTTTCTTCCTGTTCACTTGGTTCAAAAAAAGTTGAGTCGGAGTTGCGCACTCAAGAACAACTTTCGGCTTATTTAAATAGAGAAACTGATGCGGAGATGTCTTTTGCAGGACCTTTTTATTTTGGAAATTTTGAGGGTTTTGATCCTTTAGCTTTTGAATATTCAAAAGCTCGTGAAGAAAAAGTGAATGAAATTCTTGAAATTATGGATGAATCGGTTGATCTTATGAGAGAAGTGGATAAAAAACTTAGAGAGGAAAAAGAGATTTTTGCCGAACATCTTGCGAAAATCAAAGAGATAGAAAAAAAAGCGAAGGGATATACAAATAAATTTTTGACTGCAACAAACATTTCAAATTTATCAAGCGCGCTTTCCGATTTGGTGGCTTTGAAAAACAGTGCTGACAAGGCACCTTTGGGGTCTGTGTGGGGCTATCTTCAGTTTGAAAGACTTTCATCGATTTTTTCTTTAACGGAACTTTATACCATTGAAGCGGCAAGTCTCGTTCATCGAACTGTGTCGATTTCTTATTTACTTGAATCTGATAAAAGCAATCCCGAATTTAAAAATATTTCCGACTCTTTGGTCTCAAAAATTAATCCTGTAAGTGAGGATGTGAATGATTTAATCGCTGAACTTTATCATAAGAATGCGATGCTTGTTTATGGAAGAAAAGTTCTTTTGACAGGGGACATTGATTTTGCGAAGAAGGCTTTGGTTTCCGTAGACGCAAAACTTCTTGAGGTAAAAAATTTGCTTTCGAGTTATACGGGTGGAAATGATTATTTAAATGCTGAAATGCCTAAGCTTTTTGAAAAAAAGGTTTCCGATTTGGAAGAATATAAAAACGAAATTTCCACTTTATTGGATGAGTTGAAAGATGATCCTTTGGTTTTGCAGATTGAAGCTTTGCCCGTTTCTTATGATAAAAATGGTATTTTACCAACCGCTTATGCTGATGATTTGGCTAGTTATTTTCAGCAAAAAATTAAAGATGCCATTAAGACTGCTAAGTTTGCAAAAGACATGACTGTTGCAGCTGTTCGGGTTAGTGGTAAAAAATTAAAAGAGGCTTATGATAGTTCCGGGGCTCATGAGGCGATAAAAGATGGTGCGCAGATTGTAAACGGAGGTCTTGAGATCGTGAATTCAGGTGTTGAAGTGACAATTTATGGAGTTCAGGGAATTTATTTTGGAGATACGGATCTTAAGGATATGCAGCGAAGAATCGAACAAGAAAAACAGGAGCTTTATGAGAAATTTTTGAAGGGAACACTTGGAAAAGATCAGTACGATGAAATGATTCACCAGGTAAATCAGTTTCAAAAAAATACAGGCACTTTTATCAACAATATGTCTGATTTTGCGGGTGATATGACGGGAATTCTTACAAGACCGGAAGTTGGAAAATTTGTAAAAAATGTGACTCGAGGTGTCGGAAATGAGGCCAAAAAAGTGCTTGATACCGCTACCGATTTTACGAAAAATTTGGCGATTGTGATGCATCCGGAAACAAGTAAGGAAGATACAAGAAATGCTTTGATTGATATTTATACTGCTCTTAAAGCTGTAAAAAACGAGAAGGGGGAATATGTGAATGTGGAAATGCCCGACTTGATTGAATTGGCTAAAGAGCAGGCAAAAAAAGAGCTTGGGCTTTCAAAGGATGAGGAGAAAAAATTTGTAGAACAACTTACTGAAATTTTTGAAGAAGAGCTTAAAGGAGGAGAGGTTAAAAAAGAAGAAGTAAAGAAAAAGGAAAAACCGACCGATCCTTCCGTGGATGCAATAGCTAAAATTTTGGCTACTCCGGGACTTTCGGAGGAAGAAAAAGCCGATTTGATTTTGGTGGAAATTGTAAAGGGTGTTCCTTCAATGCAAAAAGAAAATAAAGATGGAACAAAAGGTAATATTTTGGACATTGATGGCGATGGAATCGGTAATGAAGACGATAATTGTCCGCAGGAATCGAATTCCGATCAGGGGGATTTGGATAAAGATGCGATTGGAAATGTCTGTGATCCGGATTGCAGCGCAGATAGTGATAATGACGGTTTGTGCAACGAGGTGGATAATTGTCCAAATGTGGATAATGGTGATCAAAAAGATTCAAACGATAATGGAGTAGGTGATGTTTGTGATGATAGTGCTCCTCCTTTGTCCGAAGTGGAAAAAGATTTGGAAGGAGAGCTTACGATTACAGAGGTAAATGTGACTGAAGAAGCTCGAAGAGAATTAACGGCTCAAGGGTGCGATGTTCAAAGTCTTGAGGAAAAAGAGGGAACAAAAAGTCCAACTCAGGTAAAATTACAGCCAAAAACTGAAGACACTGGAACTATGTATCTTTATTCTCAAGGTGAAGAAATAAATGTGCCTTTTGTGTATGAAGACGGTGTAATACAGGGGTCTTCAAATAATGAAGGTGCAAAAGTGGAAATAAATATGGACTTTAATTCGGGTAAGCCAACCGGCGATTTGCATATTGAATATCTTGAAGGCCAGGTGGAGTTGAACGGAGAATTATCATTCTAATATTATGCATCCAAAATTGTTTTTCTTCGGTTTTGAAATTCCCGCATATACTTTGTTTAGTATACTTGCTCTTGTGGTAGTGGCTTTTGGTGGATATTTTTTCGCTTTAAGTCGTGGCTTTTCGAAGAGAGATGCTTTTTTGATGGTGTTTTTTATGAGTATTTCAACTTTTTTGGGTGCAAGAATTTTAAATTTTTTCGTAAACTATTCTTATTACGAGAATAATTTTTTTAAGATTTTTGAATTTTCAACTCGTGGTTTTTCTTTGTATGGAGGCGTACTTGGAGCTGTTTTGTCCGGACTTATCGTTTCGTATAAACGGAAAATTAATTTGATGCGATTTGCTGACAGTATGACTCCTTTTGTGGGAATTGGCATTGTGTTGATGAGAATCGGTTGTTTTTTAAACGGATGCTGCTTTGGGAAAGAGACTGACTCAATTTTTGGAGTTGTTTTCCCTAAGTTCAGTTTGGCTCATATTCATCAATTAAACGGTTCAGTTTTTGGCTCGGCCACCGTTCGTGCCGTTCATCCGACCCAGCTTTATGAACTTTTTTTTGCGCTAATATGCGTAATTTTCGCATTTTATGCTTTGAAACGAAAATTTAAGGATGGAACGGTGTTTTTGATTTGTGGTGCTTTGTTTTCCGCTTTTAGATGGGTGAATATGTATTTTCGGGAGCTTAATTATCCAGACTATGTTTTAAAATTTGTTTATCCGAGTATTTATTTATCGATTATCGTGTTTTGTCTGTTTTTGTTTTTTCGCATTAATAATAGTTTTAAAAGAAAATTATTTAAGTTTTTTTAGAAAAAAGTTTGGATTTTTTTTCTTTCATTTTTTTTGGTTTTGAATGATTTATAGATCGTTTTTTAGTGGTGTTTGATTTGAATTTTGTTCGATTTTTTGTTATAATATAGGGATTTGTGTCAAAAAAATGAAAAATACAAAAATTAAAAATTTAATATTAATAAGTGCGATTTTTTTTGGCGGTATATTTTTTGTAGAGTCATCGTTGATCGGATTAGCTGAATCTAGCCAAAGTTTTAATTTAGACTTCGGAGGAATTGTTACTGGTTCTGACTATACTAAATCCGATGATTATGAGATGCAATCCGGCTTTTCTTCAATTGAGACAAATTCTTTTTCTCAAAATTTTCAAATAGCGACAATTAATTTATTTCCTATTTGTGGAAATAGTGTTATTGAAGGTGAGGAACCTTGTGATACAAATAATTTTTTGGGACAAACTTGTAATGATTTTGGTTTTAGTCTTGGTGCCTTGACTTGTATTGATTGTAATACCATTTCAACTGTAAATTGTTCAAATCCTCTTCCGTCAGATCCTCCAGCCGGGGGGTCTGTTTTACCTATCTTTTTGAATCCTGTTGGTTCGGATGAAGTCGAAGAGGAAGAAGGGGAAGAAGAGGAAGAAGGGGAAGAATATTCTGTGGATGATGAAGTTGACGATTTCGACAAAGTTCATGAGTCCGCTTTTTTAGATGAAGAGGAGGTTGTTGATTCTCTAGAAGATGGTGTTGATTTTTATGTGCCCCTTAATATTGACAATTCTTTGATAGAAGAAATATCAGAGCTTAATACTCAAACGGCGGAAGTAACTGACGGGATAATCGAAGAGTCTGAATCTTCCGAGGAACAAAAATATTTGAGTGTTTTTCCGGAATTTACTGAATGGGGCATAAATAGAACTATTGATAAGAATCCAGTTTTCGTAGATAAAAAAAATATTGAAGAAGATTATATTTTATTTTTGAAAGATGCGGAAAATGGAGAAGTCTTATGTAAAACAGAAGTATTATCAGATATTAATGGAAATATTATTTTTGAATATGATAAAAAATTGCCAATAGGTTTCTATATGTTTGAGCTTTTTGATGAGCGAAAAAATATGATTTATTCTTATGAGTTTGAGATTGTGGAGGAAGAATACCCTATGTTTGAAATCGAAAAATTTGTAAGTATTAATAATCTTGACACAGATTTGGCATTAGACGGTTTTTTAAATTTAGGAGAAGTTTTAAAAACTGAAGAAATGATTATTTCAGGAAAAACTGCTCCAAATACAAGAATTGATGCTTTCTTTCAGTCTAGGATATATCATGTTTTGACCTATTCTGATGAAGATGGTGCTTTTTATTTGAAGATTCCAAATGAGCTTTCTTTGGGAAAACATTCTGTTAGAATTGTTCAAATTTATTCAGACAATACGATTTCTGATGATTTTCAATTTGAGTTTGAACTTATTAAAGTGAAAAATTTTTATAAATGTTTTTTTTATATTTCTTTATTATTACTATTATTCCTGTATTTTTATTTAGCTTTTTTAAAGAAAAAACGACTTATAAAACCTCGAAGAACTTTGTCAAAATATTTTTCAAGATTGTAAATTATAATCTGCTATTCTAATTAAAATATTTTTTATGATTAGAGTTTTTTCTTTATTAATTAGTTTAATATTGTTTTTTGGAGTTTTTCAGCCATTTTTGGTTTTTGCTAATACTCTGTCAAATCTTTTATATGAAGGGCGACTTTTAAATTCTACTGGTGCTCCGCTTTCAAGTTCTCATAGTTTTAGGTTCTCTTTTTGGGATTCTTCGGATTTCCTTGTTAGCGATATAGATGGTCTTGGGCAGATTGATGTACTTGCTCCAAATTATAGCAGTTGGCAAGAAGTTCAGTTAGTTACTCCAAATTCGAACGGAACCTATAGTGTTAAGCTTGGCTTGGTTTCTCCTTTGCCGGTTCTCGATCCGAGTGTTCATAAATTTTTGCAAGTTGAAGTAAAAGCTGTTGGAGATCCTGACACTGCCTATGAGCTTCTTGATCCAACAGGTGACAATGGCCTTGATTTGATTGATAGAAAAGAGCTTTCATCTGTCCCATATTCGAAACTTGGCGATTATTCAATCGGATCGTTGGAGGATATTTTTATTTTAGATTTTAATAATACTGTTGAAAATACGGCTACCGGTTCGATTAAATTAATGTTTGGTCAGAATTTGGGAAAATATTTATCTTATGATTATGATAATTCGACTTTTGTTTTTAATGATAATTTATTAATTGATGGTGATTTGGATGTTTTGGGAGAAACAAACATCGGTGGAGATTTAAATACTTCGGGGAATTTAGGAGTTACTGGAGATGGAGAGTTTTCTGGAGACCTTGCGGTTGATGGAGATACTTATTTATCCGGAAATGCAAATATTGATGGAGTTATAATTGGTGGCTCAAACCAGGTGCAAATTACTGATAGTTTAGGAAATTTGGATGGTACAAAATTAATTGATGATTCAGTTAAGGATACTGCAATTGATTTTGGGCTTGGAGCAGATCAAACAAATGCAATGGATGTTCCGGTTGAGGATAATTTTGATTTCTCAAATGGTGGGGAAGTTCAGACTGTTTTGGAAGATTTGGATGCGGAAATTACGAATTTAAACATTATTTCGAATAATATTTCCGGCACGACTTATAATACTTTTACTCTTGATAATGATGATACCGGAGGGGATGTTGCTTTGCAATTTGGCGATACTTTGGCGAAAAGACTTTATTGGGATGAGGTTGATGGATTGTTTGTATTTAATGATAATTTGAGAGTAGAAGGGGAAATGGAGTTGCTTGGACATTTGCATACAGGTTCTTTGCAAATTCAGATTACAGATTCGTTTGGATATGTTGATGGAACTGCTATTCAGAGTGGGTCTGTTGGGGACAATCAATTAAATCTTGGTTTTGGTGTTAATCAAATTTCAGCACAGGATATTCTGATACAAAATTTAAATGGCTACACTCAGGCCACAAATCTTGAGAGTTTTGTTGATGAAATTGGACTTGTACTGTATGAGAGGTTTTCAACCGGAGTGGTGTCAGGTGGATTAATTACTGCTTCAACTGGAAATACTATAAATATCGCTTCCGGGGTTGGTTATATTAATTACAATACTGTTAAAAATAAAAGGATTACCTGGCCCAATTTTAATAGTTATGCCCTTCCTTATAATGGAGATAACTATGTTTATATAGATTCAAGTGGTGCGATTTCTATAACTCAAGTTCCTCCGATAGTTGGTTCAAAAATATTTTTAGGTTATGCATATACGGTAAATAATAATTCTATGGTTGGAACGATTGCACCTATTAAGTCTTATATTGGAGATTTTGAACATAGGGTTCAGTCATATATTGATATGGCAATTGGGCCGATTTCTCCTTCTGGAAATATTGTTTCTAATGTTCCAGCAAGTTTGGCTTTGCAAATTTCAAGTGGTAAGATCTACAATAATTTGAATATGTTTACAACTACCGACACTAGTACTTTTACGAAATGGTATAATACGGCGGATTTTGGTTGGCTACCTGATGTGAATGGTTTGAATTTGGTAAATACTAGACATTATAATGATGTCAGTGGGGATAGTGTAAATGTTTTGACTGGTACTGTTACTTTTGTAAATGGTTCAACGAATGTTAGTGGTGTTGCGACTTCTTTTTTGACCGAAGTTGCGGCTGGTGATTATCTTTATTTACAGGCTGATGGTCGAAATTATAAGACTTTAGTCCAAAGTGTTGATTCGGATACTCAAATTACTTTAGGCTTTGTATATACGGGCTCTAGTTCTTTCGGTGTTGGAATTGTGGATAAAGCTTTGAAAAAAATGTCGAGTGGGTTTTGGAAAAAAGATTTACTTGCTCGAGATATGAATGGTGTTGTTCATTATATGTATTCTCAAGCTGAGTATGCTACTGAGGATGAGGCAAAAGAGGCATCACTCCCAATTCTTCCTCAGGCTATTTCAAATGCTGGGGTCATTTATTTAGCTTCAGTGGTTGTGCAAGAAGGAGCGACGAATCTTGATGATTCTTTATATGACTTAAGACCAAATTTTCAAAGACTTTTTGGGTACGGAACGTCTGGAACTGTCGGGACTGTTCCAGATCATGGCTCACTTCTCGGCCTTACTGATGATGATCATCCACAATATTTAAACATAGATGGTTCTAAAAAAATGCAGGGTGATTTGGATTTGGATTCAAATAATATTCTTGGAGCAGTTATCGATGGAGATTTGAATACGCTTCAAGATATTTCCATTAATTCACTTCAGGATAGAAATAAATCTATTAAGCTTCGACCTACTTATCCAAATATGGTAATCAATAAAGATGGAAGTTTTAATAAAGTCACTTTGAAAGAAGGAAATGATGTTTTGAATAATTTGACATACCTAGTTTTGTCTTCGAATGAAGCTGTTTTGAATGATTTGGATTTAATTATCTCTTTGAAACTACCTGAGGATTTTGTGTCATTTCAATCAACTCCAATTCAATTAAGACTAAAATCAGAAACAATTTTTGCAAGTGAAAATAAAATTGAATTGTCTTTGACGGACTCCTTAAATAATCCTGTTAGTCTTTTAAATGCTGTTGATTTGCATTCGAGTGTCGCTAATGAATGGATATTGAAAAATATTGGAATTACTGGAGCTCCTACTTTTACGCCTGGTTCTGTTGTTAATTTGAATATTAAATTACATTCTAGATATTTGAATAAAATCTTTGTAAGTGATTTGATTTTAAATTATGTGGGTAAATAAATTTTTTATAAATTAATATATATTTCATGACAATCATTGAAATGACAAAAACTGTCTGCAAATCAAGAAAAGTCTTTTCATTATCGGCTATTTTGTCGTCGGTAATATTAGCTTCTTTCTTGTCAGTGAATACTATATTCGCTGATGAAATTCTCATTTACTCAAATGAGGTTTTCGAAATGGATTCAAATTCAGCAATCTTAGATGCTGATGATACTGGTGGGGATGTTGTTTTACAGTTTGGAAATGCTCTTTCTGAAAGTCTTTATTGGGACTCACTTGGATTGGGATTTGTTTTAACTGATGATTTGGATGTTCAGGGAGATTTGGACGTTGATGGAAACGCAAATATTGGAGGAACTGCCAATATTGAAGGCAATTCATTGATTCTTGACTTTGATAACAGTGGAGGAAATATCGATTTGATTTTTGGTCAAGCCTTGAATGAGTATCTTCGTTATAATGGGGCATATTTTACTTTTTCGGATGATTTGCTTATGCCAGATGATAACAGAATCTATTTCAGAGATGGAAATCAATCGATTGGTTCTTCAGCAGTTGGAGAATTGGACTTAATTGCTTTAAATGAAATAAATGTCGACACTCCGCTTGTCGATTTAAATGGAAATCTTGATTTGAGTGGTGATTTAATTATGGGTGGTGATATTACCGGTGCTACTATTGATGGTGATTTTAATACACTTTTAAACATTCCAATTTCTTCGCTTAGTCCTGTTGAAAAGAAATTAATAATTGATATGAGTGAATTAACTATCGAGGAAGATGGTACAAACAATTTGGCTGATTTATATTTGGATAGTGAAACTGGAGTTGATCCTCATAGATTTTATGTTTTAAAAACAAGTCAGACTTCTATGCAGGATTTGACTATCAAATTAAAGGTTCGTTTGCCAAGTGGATTTGATGATTTTAGTTCTGTATCTAATGATATTGGTTTTTGGTATAAAAATACTGGTGTTAATAGTACTGATTCTAAGATTGATATTCGAGTTCAGGATGCAGATGGTGATGATGCTTTTCCTGCAGTAGATGGACAAAATTTGTTCTCAAATTCTTGGACTTCTTATGTCGATGAATTTAGCGAAGTGGCATTTAATCCTTCCGCTAACGATTATATTTATATTACAATTAAAGCTTATGGTTCTTTTGATGGTGGTGATCAATCGCCGTTTGTTGGAGAGTTGGCTTTAACTTATTTTGGTTATTAAAATTAATTTTATGAAAAAAATAATTATTTTATTTGTAGCAGTTTTCTTTAGTTCGTTTTTCTTGAATGGAATTGTGATGGCTGATTTTAAAGATCTTTCAAAAGATAATCCTTATTTTGATGCTATAATTTTTTTGAAAAATAACAATATTATCAATGGTCATTCAGATGGAACATTTAAGCCAAATGATTTAGTTAATAGAGCAGAGGCTTTGAAAATTGTATTAATCGGAACAGGAATTAGCCTTGATGGAAGTTTCCCTATGCCGAATTTTAGCGATGTGAAAAAAGATGATTGGTATATTGGCTTTTTGGCGAAAGGCATTAAAGATAATATTGTAAACGGAAATCCTGATGGGACTTTTGCTCCGGGTAGAGGTGTTAATAAGGCAGAGCTTTTGAAAATGTTACTTTTGTCAGCAAAAATCGATTTATCAAAACATAAAAATTTGACGGAGGCTGTTTCGAGAGATGTCGGACCTTCTGATTGGTTTGCTCCTTATTTTAGCTATGGGAAAACTGTTGGAATAGTATTTCCTGATTTGAATAACAACCTTGAGCCTGGAAAATTTTTGACTAGAGGGGAAGTTGCAGAAATTGTTTATAGATTAATTATTACTGTTAAAGGTGGTGATGCCCAGAAGTTTTTGAGTATTGCTGAATCGAGTCTTGTTTCGGTTTTAGTTTATTTAAATGCAAATGATATTGAAAATGCTTTGTCTAGTTCAAACAATGCTGTTTTTTATTCAGAACAAGCCCTGTCTTTGAAATCTGAAGAATCGATTGTAAAAGGAGCCGTGAAAGTTTCGAATGCTTTTAGAGAGCTTTGTTATGCCTATAAGGCTGGATTGAATGGAAATGTTGAAGAGTTAAAATCATTTGTCGTGAATGCAAAAAAGCTTGCTGATGAGGGATTAAATTTTAATTCTGGTTTACAGGATTTACGAGATAGGATTTTTGAGCAAGGGGATTTGCTTTTATCTCAGATTTAAAGAGTTTTTATTTTAAAAAAAGTGCCCGCTTGTATAGGAAGTGGGTGCTTTTTTGTAAGAGTCAGTTTTTATAATTTCTATATTTTCATGTAGTACTCCGAATTTTCTTAAGCCTTGCTTGGCGTTTAGGGGGGTGTTTTATTTTACTGAAGCTCTGGGGGTCTTTCGACTTCTTAAGCCTTTCTCTGTGATCAAGGGGGGCTTTTTTGCTTTTCGCTTCGCTTTCACAGGGTATTGCAACTAGTGTTAAATGCCCTTGTTCTTTGGTTTATTTCGCTTTAGTTGTGTCTGTATCTGTAATATATAATTACATTATAATCATCGATGTTTTTTCCGCAGTTGTTGTCTATTCCAATATTAATGTATTGGTTGCCGTTTACATCGATATTTAGATTTGTGGCATTGTGTGCTTGATTGTTTAAGCCAGTTGCAATGTCGACTTCTTTTGTGTGTGGTTGATCGTTTACGGAGCTTCCTGTTGACCAAAGCTCAATATCCATTGATCCTGAAGTACAAGCGTCGTTGTCTTCTGAAAAACCGTATCCTGTGATTGTAATTGGGTGAGCTAAGAATAAGCCCATTTGGTTACCATCAGATCCAAGTGCACCTCCAAATTCGATTGAACAACTAACGGAACTTCCAGGATCAGTCCCCGCATTACAAGTTCCAGATTCTTCTCCGTAAATAGTGTGATCGCTTGTAGTAAGCCATTTATTTCTTCCATTGCTTGTGTCGCATATGTAAAGCATTCCGGTGTCTGTATCAAACCATTGCATGCCTGCAACAGTTGAATTGCATGTTGTTGGAGAGTTGGAGCTTTGAACTGTTCTGAAGGCTAATTCGTTGTTGAATGTTGAAATAGTTCCGAGCGGGTGATTTGCGGAATAATTATCGTCCCAGCCGAAATTTCTACTTGATCCGTCGTCGAAATTTATATAAACATCATTGGCTGTTGCTGTGCCAAGTCTTATTGCTTCTCCAGTTTTTAATATACTGAGTAAACCGTTTGCTCCGAGGCTTGCTAGAGCTGTGGCTGTGCTATTTTGCCATTCTTGAAGATTGGCTGTTTGTCCTGATTGTCCTCTAATTACTTGTCCGATAATACCTGTTGCTCTTGATAATATTGAAACAGTTGCAGGGAAAGAATTGCTATCACTAGGCCATGCGCCAAGTCCCATGTCTCCAGATTCAGTGATTTGAAGGTCAGAACTTTCTGCAGAGCCTCCTATTGCTTGTTTTTTTATGCTGAAATATGGATGTCCTGTTCTTGTGTCTAGTCGAAAGATGCCTCCCGTTTTTGTTTCATCACGATCTCCAAGTTGGCTGATGTTTATTCCGTAACTTAATAAAGTCCCATCAACTTCTGTAAAAAGTCCTGATTTAAAATCTCCACTTGCATTATACATTGAGATTCCGCTGTCTGTTGAAGTTGATTTGTTAGGAAAAGAGTCGCCAATTCTTATTGCGCCATCGTTTGTTTGAATATCTAATTCTGATTGTGGTGTAGATGTTTTAATACCTATGTTTGCATTCAATAAATTTATTTCGTCTGTTGATTGATCGTCAAATTCGATTCTGCCGGCGGAGGCTCCGAGGCCTAGCCATTGGCCACTCGCTGATGCATTTGTAAATGCGTCTCCTGTTGTCATTGAACCAACTGATGTAATATCGCCTGAACCGCTTGCGGAAGGTGTCCATGATAATGTTCCTGCTCCGTCTGTTGTTAGTGTGTCTCCAGTATTACCGTCTGAAGCTGGTAAAGTGTATGTGGTAGAGCCTGCGTTAGCTTGAGCATTAAATCCAACGAAGCCAGATGTTGCACCTGAAAGTCTAAGGGTGCCTTTTATATCGAGTTTTGAGCCGGGAGTGTTGGTTCCTATTCCGGTGTCTCCTAAAAGATAATTTGTGCCTGCTCCATCTATTGAAATATTTCCATCAGTTTGAAAATTTCCTGTGCCTGCGTCTATTGAGGCTGTGCTGTTGGAACTGCCATATATACTTGGAGAAACAGAACCCCAGTTTGTGTTTGCAAGAATATCTAGATGGTTTAATTCGGTGTTGGCGTTGTAATTTCCTGCAAAAATTAAGCCTCCGTTGTAGGCACCAAACCAAATTGGATCACTATCTAGATGCATTGCAAAGCTTCCGTCTCCTACAACTCCGAATGTTGGTTGTGATGCATTTTGTGTTGGTGTTTGAAAGGCTTTTAATAAATAATCGGAACCTCCAATTGCAGCATTTGGTCTTAGTGATAATGCGCTACTTGGGTTCGCATCGTTAATTCCTGTGTTGCCATTTGTGTCAATTGTGAGTTTTGCGTCTGAGTTTAGGTCTTGAGAAGAAGCAATTTTGAATTTATCCGAATCGGAGTTGTCTATTCCGACAACCCATCTTTGAACTCCGTTTAAAAGTAATTGAATGAGTGAGTCGCCTGTGCCTGCGTTGGTAACTGTTAGTCCTGTTCCGGCTGTCGTTTCTGTATTGTCTTCGTAAATAACTAGACCTTCATTAAGGAAAAAATTTCCATTTGTTGATCCGCCAATTGAACCAGCATTGTTTAGCCATCCGAATAATTTATTTAAGGTTTGGCCAAATTGAATATACATATTACCGGGCAAGTTTTCGCTATTTATTAGTACGGTTTCTTGTTTTATGGGAAATTTTTCATCACCAATATAGAAAGGGACTGCTCCGTTTGCAGTGTTTGAAACAATTAATGATAGCGAAAATAAAATTGTGAAAATTTTAAATTTTTTCATAGGAATTTTTTTGAAATTGAGGTTTTTGATTATAAATAATGAGAGTTTTTATGTAAAGAAAAAGTAAAAATGATTGTTTCGATTTTAAATTTTATCCCAATTGATAGGATTTTTTCCAGTTTTTAATAAATATTCATTTGTTTTGGAAAAATGTTTAGATCCAAAGAAGCCTGAGTGTGCTGAGAGTGGGGATGGATGTGGTGCTTCTAATATCAAGTGTTTGTTTTTGTTTATTATTTCTCCTTTTTTCTTGGCATAATTTCCCCATAAAATGAAAACAATATTTTCTTTTTTTTCTGAAATTATATTAATAATTGCATCCGTAAATTCTTCCCATCCTTTTTTTTGATGAGATCCTGCTTGATTTGCTCGAACCGTTAATGTGGCGTTTAAAAGAAGGATGCCTTGTTTTGACCAGTTTTCAAGATTTCCGTGATTTGGCATTTTTATTTTTAGATCGGATTCGATTTCTTTGTAGATGTTTATCAAGGAGGGTGGTTTTCGGATGCCTTCGTTTACGGAAAAACATAGGCCGTTTGCTTGAGAAGGTCCGTGATATGGGTCTTGTCCGAGTATTACAACTTTCACGTTTTCAAATGGGCAAAAATCGAGTGCGCGGAAAATGTTTTTTCCTTGGGGATAAATCGTGTGGCTTTTGTATTCTGTTTTTACAAATTTAATTAGATTATTGAAATATTCTTTTTCAAATTCATCGCTTAGTAGCGTCTTCCATGAGTTGTGAATTTTTATTTCCGGCATATCTTTCTTTCTTGATTATTTTGTATTTATTATATAGGATAAGAACTTGTTTTTAAATTATATGGATAGAGAAAATTTGGCAATTATAGAAAAAGATCGAATTTCTTCAAAAAATCCTGATTTTGATGCTCTAAACGAAGAAGAGCTTTGGGAATTAAAAGAATTGGGAGATCAAAGAGTTAGGGATTATATATTTATGAAACATCGTAAATTGGTGTTTTTTCTTTTAAATAAACTATATAGCAGGTTTTTGTCTGATTCTCGGTTTGTAAAGGATTTGGAACAAGAGGCTTTTTTGGGCTTGCTTACAGCTATAAATAAATTTGATTTTAAGGTTGGTGTGTTTTTTTCTACCTATGCTCAGTATTGGATTAGAAAATTTGTTGATATGTTTTTGGAAAGAAATCTTCGGGTTGTAAGGTTTCCGGGAAAACTTCAGATTGCTTATCTTCGAATTAATTATTTGATACAGCTACATAAACTTTTGCATTTTGAAGTTCCTGACAATGAAACTTTGGCAAGAATCAGTGGTATTTCATTGAAAAAAATTGAAAAAGTGATTTTTTTTAGGTCTTTTTTACAGGATGGTGCTTTGTCTTTGGATGCGCCGGTGAGGGCGTCAAATAGAGAAAATGGTGAATCAAGGTTGGACTTTATGACTGATGGTACCGATTTTTCTATGGAGTCGGATAAATTTAGTTTTGAACCTTGTTTTTTGGAAATTTTTGAAACTAGATTTAAGCTTTATTACAAATCTTCCAAGAAAGAACGGGATTTGGAGATTTTTAAGCTTAGATTTGGTTTTTCCGATGACTCAAAAGAATATACTTTGGAAGAAATTGGCGAGAGATATAATATATCAAGAGAACGAGCTCGGCAGGTTATTGAAAAAATGCTTTCTTTTATAAAGAAAAGTGATGTGCTTATGGATTTTTTAAGAGCAACGATTTAGGGAATATGGGGCGTTTTATCTCTGTTGGAGCATTTCAGGCCTTTGTGTGCTTGCTGTTTTCGCTATTGACAAGAAGCTTTAATCCTGTTAGTATTTTCGTTCATTAATTTTTTATTATGAACAGAATGAAATTTTTGTATTTGACTTTATCGCTTGTAGTTGTGTCAATAGTATTTGGATCAGGTTTGCATAATGTAAGGGCTTTGGATGGGGATGATACTCAGGTCGATTTTACCGTTTCCGATTTGTTTTCTTTTGATCTCGGTGAAAACGATTCTTTGGTGCAGAGCGTGAAAATCAGGGCAAGTTCGCAGTATTCGTCACTTTTTCACGAAGAAAATACTCAGATTGTTTGGACAAGGTTTGAGCCTTCTGATTTTAGCGTTTCCGCCGGTGACTATTTTCTTGTCGATATCGAAAATGCACAGGGGTATTTGATAAATGAAAACTCTCGTTTTTATACAGTTTTTCCTATCATGACAGGTGCTAAAAGGACTCCTACTCCAGTAAAGGATTGGGTCGTACTTGAGGAAAACATTAAGAGTGATCGTATTACTTTTGATGATTCCGGTGAGTTTTTTCGAATGTTTTTAAATGATGGCGCTACACGAACCGGCTATGGGATTCACGGTTATGCTTATTTCGACTTCGAAATCGCAAACGGTCGAAAATTTTTGAGTCTTGGTTGTGTGCTTGTTTCTGATGCGAATCTTGATTTGATCGAGGAAAGTTTTATTGCAAACGGAAACAGACTTAATGTGTATACTCGTGAATCAGTCGATATTGAGGCTTATTTTAATGGTTTGATTTATTAATTTTCGAAATATTTGCCTTATTTTTAGAAAGTGATAGATTCTTCGCTTATCTAAATAAATATTATGTCTGCTCGATTGTTGATTCAAGAAGGAGTCCTTCTTCCTGAAGTGCCGAAAGACGGGATGTTTCTTTCCGATGAAATAGTTTCTCATGCGCTTCCTGAAGTTGCGATGGATTCCGATGAAATTCTTTCGTCAATGATGCATCAAACAAGGGAACAGGTGATTTTGTTTTTTGACGATCTTGAACGAAAAGTTTTAGCTTTGCGCTCCTTGAAGGATGATCCTCTTTTTTTGGAGAAAACGGTTCTTGTTGAAAATTTGAATGATATTTTGGACGGTTTGAGAAAATCTGTGCTTGATAGTGGTATTTCTTGGGAAGATGAGGGTGGTTTGGTTTTTATTTCTTTGATTGTTAATCAACGTGTTCTTGATTGTTTAAATAAATTTGAGGTTATTGTTCGCGGTTTTGGAAAATTGGATTTATTGTTTGAGGAGTCGAGAAAGTCTTTACAAGGTTTATCTGATTTGCTTAATGAAAATGTTTCTTTGATTGAGTCTTATTCGGGTGTTTCCGAGTTGACTCAGGATGATAAGCGAAAAATCGCTCAGGCGGAAGGTGTGGTGAGAAATCGGGGGCAAAGAATTGAGACCAGAGAAAAGCGAAATATTGAATTAAAAAAATATTTTGGGAAAATGTTTTCGGAGGGGACGGCTAATATTGATGAATTGTGGCAAAATTTTTCGGAATTTGCGAATTTTTTGCAGGAGAAAAATTGGCTGTCGGGTCCTAAAGCGAAAGATGAGTTTTTAAGGGGGCGAAATTTGTCGAGTGTTTTTGATCTTGTTGTTCAGTTGGTTGAAAAAAATCAATTGGGAGAAGGGGAGATAGATTATAGAAAATATATTGAGTTGATTGATGATGTTTTGGATGAGTCGGATGGTGTGGATTTTGTAATTGATAGAAAATTTGGGGTTATTGCCTTGGTTTTGCTTGCGATGCTTTCAGGGGTAATGTTGGCGAAAAGATATTTATTCATGATGAAAGCAGAGGATTATTCGGACAATATGCCGATTGTGAAGGTTCCGGAAATTGATGAAAGTGTGTTATCGTATGAGATTGATGAAAATACTACTCCTTATTTGTATTTTTTAACTATGGAAAATAATGTTCGCTTGTTTTTGATGCATTATTTTTCGATGAACGTGAAGGCTTTTGAGGTTTTTGCGAAGATGGGGGCTGGAAAAGATGATTTTAATTTTGTGAATAAATATGATGGGAAAAATGTGCGCACGGATTTTTTAATTGAAAATTTTAATGAAAAAATTTTGAGCAGGGAGTTGGTTTATGTTGAGGATTCTTTTGGAAATATAGTGCAGGGGAGAAGGGTTGTTGTTTCTCGCAGTTGTGATGTGAAGTTTTCGGTTTTTGAGCCTATAAATATGCAAAATACTTTTTCTGTGAATTATATTACTTGGTATTTGGAATAAGGAATTTACTGCTGTGTGAGACTTTTTTTAAAAATTTTAATTTATTTTATGTCGAGTTTTGAAAAAAATGGACAATTTGGGTCTGGTGATGCTCCTTCCGAAGTTGTTGGTATCGGTTCCGGTGTTTTTGCTTTGGAAGGTTTGCCGGCATTTTCGATGGGTGTAGCCGGTGAAGTTTCGAATTTGCTTTCGGATTCCGGATCAGAAAAACTTGAATATAAAAAAATGATTTCGGATTTGGAAAATCGTTTGCGTGGTGTCACAAGTTTAAGTGATAATGTTGATTTTGAAGAGTTGAGGAAGTCTTTATGTGCAAATCCCGAATTGTTGGATAAGATTATTTTTTTTGATGCAAAAGGTCATTTTATGAATTATTTTGATCAGAATGAGAGTTCTTTTATTTTTGTTTCTTCTTGGACGGATGTGAAGAATGTTGATAAAGCCCATAGATATTTGGTTTATGATGCGCAGGCATATTCTAAGCTTTCTTTCGTTATTAAATCTTTTTGTAAAGGAAACGTTTTGGATATTGTTTCGATTTCGGGTGTGGAATTGTTTACGGAAGAAGATCAAAGGCGTTTTAATATGTTTTATAAATCGAAAGGCCGTTCTTGGCTTCAAACACCTTCTTTTTTGAGGGAAAACGAAGAAGCTTTAATGGGAAGAGATGATGGTGTATTGGATGTGCCTGTTGATTGTTGTCTGGATTTCGCTTCTTTTAGAGTGAAAGTTGTGGTGCCGAGGGTTCTTCGTGATAGGTGATTAAAGAATTGCGTTAAAAGCGTAGCCCATTAAAATTATTCCAAGCGTGCTTATTCCGAAAAATACCGCAAGGAGTTGCCAGCGCATTACTTTTTTGAGGATGATTGCTTCGGGGAGTGAGAGTGTGACGATTGCTGTCATGAAGGCTAGTATTGTGCCGAGAGGGGCGCCTTTTTGGGCTAATGCTTCTATGATCGGTAAGACGCTTATTGAGTTTGCGTAGAGTGGTATACCTAAAATTACCGCGAGCGGTACTGTGAAGATTGATTTTGACGACAAAATTTGTTCAACTGTTTCTTGTGGCACGAAGCCGTGAATGATGGCTCCAAGTGATACACCGATAGTTAAATATGGGAAGATTTTTTTTGTGATTGAGAATCCGTTGTTCCAGAAAATTTTCAATAAATTTTTAAATGGGATTTTTTCGTTCGCCATTTCAAGTCTTGTTTTGGATTTGAAGCGAAGAAGTTCAGGTAAAATATATTTTTCCATTTTCAGTTTTTGTATCAACATTCCTCCAAGAACTGCGATTATTATGCCGAAAAGATTGTATAGTATTGTGACTTTAAGTCCGAACAGTGCGGGGAAAAGATATAGCGATGATTCGTTTATGAGTGGCGAGCTGATGAGGAAAGTGAATGTGATGCCGAGCGGAATGCCTGCGCCTGTGAAACCGATAAATAGGGGGATTGAGGAACATGAACAAAAAGGAGTGACGATTCCCAGGAGTGCGGCGATTAAATAATTTAGGCCAAACCAGCGTTTTTTCGTGAGAATATCGCGAGCTTTTTCCATCGGAAAATAGAAGTTTACGATGGCCATTATGAAATTTATCAGTACGAGGAGTAGCCCGATTTTGACGGTGTCGTATATGAAAAAATTGAGTGCGTTTGTAAAATATGAGCCCTTGGTTAGCCCAAATATGTTAAACGTAAATTGATCCGCTAAAAATTGTATGGGGTAAAAAATGTCCATTTATTGGTTTGAATATTTTGTAATTAAGTCTTTTAGTTCGTTTTATTCGGGTATTTTTCCGGCAATGACGATTTTGTCTTTTATTATAAGGACGGGCAGTGTCATAAGTCCGAGATCGATTATTTTTTGAATATCCTGAATGTATTCGACCGGTTGGTCTATTTCGAGATCTTTATGCGCCTGAATGGTGAGTTCGTGGAGTCTGTGGCAAGTGGGGCAGCCTGTGCCGAGGACTTTTATTTGAGTGATTTTATTTGGCATGAATTTTATAAAAATTATTTGAATAAACAGTACCATTAATTATTGACGAGTTCATCTATAAATTGTGATTGCTATTTTCTTATTTTCTTATTATACTATTTGTAGAATTTCTTAATTAATTTATGAATAAAATATTACAAACAACAAGCAGGGGGCAGGTTACCTTACCGAAGGCTTGGAGGGATCAGTTTGATACAAGCTATTTTTCTGTTGAAATAAAATCTGACGAGTTGGTTCTAAAACCTTTGCATGCGAATGATTCCTTGAAAAATAAAGTAGAGGCTTCTTGGAGTGAATATAAGGATGGTAAGATAATAAGTGGGGATGAATTAATGAAAAAATATGGCTTATAAATTAGTTTATTCAAGTACTGCTGAAAAGGATTTGGAGAGGATAGATAGAGTTCAAAGCGTAAAAATTTTGAAAAAAGTAAATGAATATATTGGATTGGATAATCCTTTGGTGAAGGCAAAAAAACTAAAAGGTTTTGATGTTGATACTTTCAGGTTTCGAGTTGGTGATTATCGAGTAATTTTTCGGTTGGATGAAAAAACAAAAATTCTTGTTGTTTTGGTTGTTCTTACTATTGCGCACAGGAAAGTGGTTTATAAGAAGATCACGAAGAGTTTGTAGGTTTATTTTGGGGATGTGTTTTATGTTGAATTACTTTTTTTAATATGTTTAAAATTTGAGTTATCTGTGATGTCGGGTTTTATTTATAATTTTTGTATGAACGAATTGGCAATAAAATTGAGGGAACGGATACCTTTTTTAAGGTTTGTTTCGGATGATATTTATTTTGCTTTGGATTTTTCGGAATTTTTTTTGCCGAACGATTTTGTGAATGGTGTTCGAAGAAGGCTTGAGGATGAACTTTTTGCTTATGTTATGACTTATAAATTTTCGGGGATTTCTTTGGATGCTGATTTGAGGAGGTATTTGTGCGGAAATTTGAAAATGAAGAAGCTTTCTGCGGAGAAATTACTTGTATTGCGTTTATATGAGGAAAAGGTCATACCTTTTGGTGTGAGTTTCGGAGTGTATGAACGTCCGATTGAATATGTGAAAAAGACAATGATTTCGTTATAAAAAATACCAGGGGGGATATTTTTTTGATAATTTTTTATTAATTTTAGGGAAATGTTAGATTCTCATTATTTTAATTCAGCATTATTGAGTTTTTAAGTGCCTCTCCCTGCTTGTACGAGTTTCGAACTGAACATTATGAAGGGATTTTGTCACTTAAAGATAAAATTATGATTGGGATTGTTTGAGAAGTTCTGAAAGCTCTTCTTTAACATTATTTAAGTGTGTACACATTTCATTCAGTGAAAGATTTTTACTTTCATTTTTCGCGTAAATTGCGATTGGTGTAAGAATATTTTTTATTTCAACGATATATACATAAACACGATATCCTCCTGCTTTGCCTTTTGTTTGACCTGCGACGAATTTTGTAAACGCTCTGATCAATCGAAATTGACAGTTTTTATTGAAATTGAAGAGCGCCTCTCTAAGTGTTTCTTTCAATTTTTGATTCTTTTTTTGCTAGTTATTTTACTTGTATATTTTTCTCACTTTTAAATAAATTATATGAATAATTTTTCGTGAGATTCAAATAATTTGATAAAAAGTTTTCTGAAATATGGAAATGAGTTGGATGATTATAGTGAAGATTTGTTTTTTAAGATTTAATAGTTATTATGTTCTTGATAATTAATAAAAAATTATGAAAAATATAAAAAAATTTGTTGTATTATTGTTTGTTTTTAGTTTGTTTTCTTTGAATGTTTATGCGTTTGAGGATGTTCAACAAGGGGATTTGTATTTTGATGCTATTTCATATTTAGAAAATAGTGGAGTTGTTCAAGGTTATTCTGACGGGGAGTTTAAATCTAATAGGAGAGTAAGTAGATCTGAGTTTTTGAAGATGTTGATTGAAATGAGTGAAATTGATCCTGGAAATATGACAGGTTGTTTTGAAGATGTAAAAGGTGATTGGTCTGAAAAATATGTTTGTTATGCAAAATCTGTAAATTGGGTAAATGGTTATGATGATGGAAGTTTTAAACCATCTAAGGAGGTTAATTTTGTTGAAGCGATGAAGATGACAAAGAATGCATTTTATCCTTATGGTTTTTTACATCCTTTAGAAGAAAATGAGGATTGGTTTTATCCGTATGTCAATTTTTTAGATGCAAAGGGAGTAGATGTTTGTGAGGTGAAGGCATATGATGAATTTTTGACGAGAGGTATGGTTGCAGAGCTTTTATATAGTGCAGATTTATCTATTGGTAAGTCATATTCTGAATTGAATACTGGAAAGTGTGTTTTAGGTCATGAAACATATCAAGATTTAGGTATGGAATATTATAAATTTAGGGGTGATGTATATTTTGCAAAGATGAACGCTATTCTTTATTTAGCAGATGCTGAAACTTTTGAGAGGATTGATGAACACATTGGAAGAGATAAAAATTATGTTTTTTCTGGAGCTGATATCATTATTGGCGCGGATCCTTTTACTTATGAAATTTTAGGATATATGTATCTTATTGATAGGGCCTGGGGAAAAGATAAAAATAATATTTATTACGGTTTAGATGTCTATGAGGATGCTGATTATTCGTCTTTTGAAGTTTTGGCAGATGATTATTTGAAAGATAAAAATGGGGTTTATTTGATGTCTAAATGGAGCACTTTACCATTGATTAAAATTGAAGGTGCGGATCCTATGACATTTAAGTTACTTAGTTATTTTTATGGAAAGGATAAGTTAAATATTTTTTATAAGAAAGATTTAATTGAGAATGTTGATTATACATCTTTTGAAGTTATTGAAAGAGCTCCTTTTATGTCTTACTCTAAAGATAAAAATAATATTTATTACGGTTCTCTTGTTGTTGAAGGAGCTGATGTAAATACATTTGAATTTGTTGGAAATGAGGGTTATGCAAAGGATATTAATTCTGTTTTTTGGTTAGATCAGGTTCTGTCATGGGCAGATCCAGATACTTTTGAAATTTTTAATAATGATTTTTATTTGGAGCAATATTTAAAATGTGATGTTTGTTTAAAGGATAAAGATCATGTTTTTGTTAATGATGATTTTGTGTTTGGAGCAGATCCTGATTCTTTTGAATATTTGGGAGAAAGATATTGGAAGGATAAAAATAATGTTTATATAAATGGGGTGATTTTAGAAGGTGCGGATTCTTTAAGTTTTGAAAAGTTGAATTATTTATATAGTCGAGATATTAATAATGTTTATTTTAATATTTGGAATGAAAACGGATTTATACTCGATGAAGTAGATGTAGCTTCTTTTGAAGTATTGGAAGATGGTTATGCAAAAGATAAAAATAATATTTATTTTGAAGGTGTAATAGTTATAGGTGCAGATGTAGCTTCTTTTGAAGTTTTGTCAGAGCAAAATTCTACAAGTTGTTATATGTATGCGATGGATAAAAATTATATATATAAGGAAGGAAGTGTCTTTGAGGGAGCTGTTTTGGAACATTTGCCTGAGGATGCTTATTGTTAAATCTTTCTCTCTGTGAATAATTTTAAACTGAAGTTCTTTTTGAGACTGCAGATAGTTTATGGCTCCCGGGGCCGGATAGCGGTCGTTTGCCTTTGGCAAACTCCCTTGGAATCTGCGTTCGCTCGCAAATGAGAAAGCAAACTTTCCCGCTTGGCTCGCTCACTTGATTCCGCGAACCTCCGGTTCTCATCCGTCCCTGTGAACATGTTGAAAATTCGCTGAATGCCTTGCATCCATCGATTTTTCAATGGCTCCCGGGGCCGGATTCGAACCGGCGACCAACAGATTAACAGTCTGCTGCGCTACCGCTGCGCCACCCGGGAGTGTCTTTGATTTGCTTAAAATAGTAAAAAACTTTTAAGCGCGTTTAATATAATCAAGTCCGTTTTATTTTTCAACTGATTTTTTGTTTTAAACTTGGGTGATGCAAATAAGCCTTCCTACGATTTGATCGGCGCGTTTGTATAGAAATTTGTCGATTAGTATAATTTCGCTTTCCGAAACGATTTCATCAACCGGACTTTTTATCGTTTTTGAATAATCCGGAATGCAGAAAACGATTTTTCCGTCTTTTTTTGTATATTTTTTTGCAGCATTGAGCCAAGAAACATAAAGTCGTTTAATTTCCTTGTAGTTTTCTTTTGCCCTGTCGGGATTAGGCGATTTGCTTATCGCAGGGCCCAAAAAACCTTCTGTCACTATCGCATCCATCTTTTCTCCCAAATCGCTCTGTGATAGTAAAGTGGCGTCTTTTTGGAAAATTTTTGCCGCAGGTTTTGTGCTAAATTTTTGTTCAATGAATTGGCAGTTTATTTTGGCGGCCTTTACCATTTCCGGATTTAAATCCGAGCCGTATACTTTTTTGCCCATTAATAAGCCTTCGTAAAGTATCGTGCCCGTTCCGCAAAATGGATCAAAAATTGTGTTCGCGTCCTTTCCGGCAAGATTTATTAAAATTTGTGCAAGTTTTGGGGGTAGCATCCCGATTCGGGCGTCTCTTGCTGGTTTTTCGTAATCTCTAAATCTGTATGCATCAATATTTTGAATACTTACACCCTTTGCAATGAGTATATTTTTTGAACAGCCGACTATGTTTATATCAAGTCCTTTTCGGGCTAAATCCGCCTTGTAGACCGTTGCGGTTTTTGGGTTTTCAAATCCGATATTCACAAATCTTGATGAAGTATTTAATGAATTTTTTAGAAATAATTTAAAGTTTTTTAATAATGTTTTGCTATTAATAGATCTGCGATTTCTTAAATTAAAAATAGATATGCCGAAGTCAATTTTGTTTTTATCGAAATATTCATCGGAAAAAGCGTTTTCCAGCGCCTTACTTAAATATATAGTGAGTTCTTCGTCTTTTTCGTTCGGATAGGGGATTTCCCCAACTACTTCCATTATTTTGATAGTGCCGCCGAGTAAGTCTTGAAATTTTTGCGGGTTAATTTCTTTTTCGAGTTCAAATATCGCGGTTTTGTCGTGTGACTCAAAAAGAAAACTTTCTCCTAAAAGAGAGGTGAGTTCGGCGACAGATAGCGTTGGATTTTGTCCTAGTTCAAAAATGTATTTATACATTTGCTTGTTTTATAATTTCTAAATTTATTACTTTATCGCCATGTTAAACGAAAATCTTGAAAAGACAATAGAAAGCCAAAAAAAGCATTTTGAAATTTCCACTGAAACAGTTCCCCCAATTATTGATGAGAAACAATTTTCAAAAGAAAAGATTTTTCTTTCTTTGTATATAGTTTTTTCCGTTTTATCTGCTTTTTTACTTGGAATGATGGTCGAAAAATTTGTCTTTCTTGAGGCAAATAAGTCGCCTGTTTATTATAGTGAATTTAATTAAGATTATCGGCAAGTGATAATTATTGAGCTAGAAGGACAAAAAATATATCTTAAATTTAGTATTATAATTAACATTAAAAATATGGCAATGTCGTTAAACAGGGTTCAGTTGATCGGAAATCTTACGAGAGATCCGGAGGTAAAACAAATCCCCAGTGGTCAAATGGTTTGTTCTTTCGGAATAGCCACAAATTACACTTACAATGATTCAAGTGGTGAGAAACAAACAAAAACGGAGTTTCATAATATCGTAGCTTGGGGAAAGCTTGCGGATATTTGCGGACAATATTTGAAAAAAGGTCAAAAGATTTTTTGCGAAGGTCGCATGCAGACAAGAGATTGGGAAGGGGAGGATGGTGTTAAAAGATCTCGTACCGAAGTGAATTTGGATAATATGATTATGCTTGGGGGAAAAGGGGATTCTTCTTCGTTTGATGTAGGTTCAAGAGAAGCTGGAGGTATTTCTGAAAGCAAAAAAGCTGATACGGCTGAAACCGTTACAGCGGATTCGGATGAAGTGGCCATTGAGGATTTGCCGTTCTAAAAACTGTAAATGTATAAAAAGACTCTTTGCTTTTGGCTTAGAGTTTTTTTGTTTTACTTAGAATTTTCTACTTAATTTTTTGAAGATTTTTAGTGGAGGTTCTACTTTTAATGCTTCGCTTCGCTACGCATTGTTAAATAAGGAGCGCCTAATGTCGAATTTCACATGCGGGCCTTATAAAATTTGAGGCATAGGCAGAGGTGGACTTCAGCGCTCCAACGCATCGCTCATTAATAGGTTTCTTATTGGCACAATGATTTATTATTGACCCAAGAAAACTCTATAGAACGACGGGTGCATACACAAACCAACCATTAATTGTGTTGCGATTGCCAGGCGTCAAGTTGACACTTTGGCGCCCCCCTACCGTTCTTTGGAAGTTTTATTTAACGACGAGAATCTCCATCGTCCATTTTTATTTTTGTTTTTGTTGTATCTCTCATTTTATTGAAAGAATACGGTTTTTTTGTTGTTTTTGTTTTTGTTTTGTCCCTCGCAATATTTGTGGAGGGAGCTTTACGGTGGCATCGGTTGGAATACCATCGAAAAGTAGGGAGCAGGAGAATAAAATTTTTGTTCAGTTTTACTCTTTTGATCCCCACTTTTCGCTTCGGGAGGTGAATTTTTAAAGAACAAATTCTTAGTATTTTATCACTTTGGGCTAAGTATTTCAACATATTTCTTTGATATACTGCGTTAATTGAAATATACTTGTTTTGTAAATGTTGAAATCAATATATAATACCATAATCTAAGTATAAAATCAAGTATGCAAAACGAAAATATTCTCATTGGAAAGCTGTTTCTTATTGTTGGTCCTTCGGGGTCGGGAAAAAGCTCTGTTCTTAAGGCAATAAAAAAGAGATATCGAGGTTTTGTTTATCCCGTTTCCTTTACTACAAGACCTATTCGCGATGGAGAAGTGGAGGGTGAGGTGTACAATTTTATCTCTGTTGACGATTTTAAGCGCAAAATCGACGCCGGCGATTTTTTGGAATATGCCGTTGTTCACGGTACTAATTATTATGGAACTGACAAAAAGACCATTATTGACGCTTTGTCTGGAGGGGCTGTTGTTGTGAGAGAGGTTGATGTGCAAGGTTTTTTGAGTATCAAAAGTATTGTTCCAAAAGAAAATTTGGTTTCGATTTTTATCGATTTGGGAGATGAAAAAGAACTTGAAGAAAGAATCAGGGCTCGTGGAGTAATGAATGAGGATGAATTTTTGAGAAGGATGGAAAGCATGAATAAAGAGATGAAGATTAAGGATGATTGCGACTTTGTTGTGAAAAATCCTTTTGGAAAATTGAATGAGTGTATTAGCGATGTTGAACAAATTATTCTTGATGAAATTAAAAATTTGTACTAAATTTCTGGCGTAAAATAGATTATTGGGGCGTCGCCAAGTGGTAAGGCAGTGGGTTCTGGTCCCACCACCGGGGGTTCGAATCCCTCCGCCCCAGCCAAAATTTTAAATCTTCATTTTATGAAATATTCATTTTTCGCTCTATTCCTCTTCGTTTCTCTGTTTGTTTTAAATTCCTGTGCTTTCGAACTTCAGAAGGAATATACTTGTGAGACCAAATGTGAAAGTCTAAGTAATGTTTGTGGTTCAAGTTTTTCTTATGATCAGTGTCTTAGTTCCTGCACAGATTGCGGGTTCACTTTTTCGAACGAAATCACTTCTTCCGAAGATTGCGAGGAAGTGTCCGAGAAAATTTCGCAGTGCAATTTTCCTGAAAAACAGTCTTTGAATTGTGAAGATGCTTGCCATAATTACAATAATCAATGTCTTATTTGGGTTCCGAATGTCGATCAAAAACTTTTTGACGAGGGTTTTTCTTCTTGTATGTCTGAATGTGAAAGTTGGTCGAAGGAAAAAATTGGATGTATGGAAAATGCGAATGATTGTCCGTCAATGACGGAAATATGTGGTTTGTAGTGTTTGATCATTATTGAAAAATATATATACATATGCTCAAATTAATTGATTCGTTTAGAAGATATTATATTCAAGATTCTTTAGCGTTAATTTGGCTTTTTGTTTTTTTTCTTACATTTGTGTTTTTTTGGTTCGGTTCATATTCTTTTTCTAATTATATTAATGTTTTTGATGATGGAATACTTCCTGTTGGATCGATGAGAATTTTGAATGGAGAGATGCCTTATCGAGATTTTTTTTCAGTTTATGCTCCTATAAATTTTGTTTTTTTGTCGTTTGTTTTTAAATTTTTTGGAACCAGTTTTTTTGTGTATCGGGTTTTTACTGTTTTGGTTTCCTTTTTGGCTTTGATTACAATTTATTTTTCTTTAAGAATCTTTTCTAAAAAAATTTTATTTTCTTTTTTGTTTTCTGTCGTTTTATTATTTTTATCAAGTCCTTTAAAACTTACACATTTTTTTGTTTTTTTAAGTTTAATTTTCTTTTTTTTATTCATTAAGAATCCAAAAAAAATTTTTTTTCTTATTTTGACAGGTTTAAGTGTCGGTTTTTTGTTTTTCACTAGAGTTGATTTTGGTCTAGTTTTTATTTTTTGTTGTTTTGTGTCTTTGTTTTTTATAAAAAAGTCCAATAACATTTTTACGCTTATAATTAATTTTTTTATTGGTTTTGGTATTGTGGCTTTGCCTTTGTTTTTATGGTTGTATTTAAACGATTCTTTATTACCATTTTTTAATCAAAATATTTTATATTTATTTTCAGGAAATTACCGATCTTTTCGTGGTTTTCCTTTAAGTAAACTTTTTGATTGGAGTTTTGAATCTTTTAATAATTTTATTCTTGCGTTTTTTTGGTTTTTTGTGTTTTTACTTATGGCGTGTGTGTTTTTGTTTAATCGTCGCGATTCTTTTCGTTTTAGTATATCATTTTTAATGATATTTCTTGTTTTAAGTTTACCATATTTATTGGTGAGAAATGATGTTCCTCATTTAAATTTCGTAGGCGTTTTTTCTTGGACTTTTTTGTATTTTACTCTTTTGAATTTTAAAAGATTTTCAGATTTTATTTTGTTGATAATTTTTATTATATCTATGTCGTTTTTTGGTCAATCGTTTGATTATAAATTTAATTATAATAACGAAGTTTCTTTTAAAAAGTATGATTATTATCCTTATGATTTGGCTCAAAATGATGTTTCAAATGATTTTGAATTATTATTAAAATATATAAAGGAGAATATTCCTCTTGATGAAAAAATATATATTGGGCTTAAGGATCATAGTAAAGTTTATATAAATAATATCCTTTTGTATTTTTTTATTGGGCGCGAGGTCCCTACTTTTTATCATGAGTTTTTTCCCGGGATTACAAATACATATTTGGGACAAACGAGAATAGTTAAGGAATTACAGAATTTGAATTATTTGATATTGTGGGATTTTTTTGTTTGTGAGCCTAATGAAAGTTGTAATTCCAGCAATGTTTTTGTGTTGGATCAATATATATCGAAAAATTTTTATGTTGAGAAAATAATAGGAAGTTATTTTGTGATGAAAAGAATATAAATATTTTTCTTTTGTTTGTTGTTTGTTTTAGTTTCTATTTTTTTCGGAGTTTATTTTTTTCAAAAAATTCTTAATGTGAGAGTTTGAAAGATTTCGGAAAGGCAATATGAAATTTTGAATAAATTTATGTCCGCGGTTTAAGTGATGCGGAATTTCAGATTTAAGATTGAAATAATCCAGTGAAAATTTTCGTTTTTCTTCCGCTGTGATTTCCAAAACGATTTTTTTGATTTTGTTCGCGATATTAAAGGAATTCCACATATCGAGTATCATTATTCCGAAGATAATTCCCATTATGAGAATTTCAATTGTTGAAAATGGTTTTAAAAAAAAATTTTCTAGTTTGGGGGTGAGAAATTTGTGAAATAGAAGGCTTAAAATTGCCCAGTAAAACGAATAAAGGGGACAAATAAATCCTTTGAAGTTTAAAAATTCTTTCGAGTAATCCCAAAGCCGAATTTTATAAAAATTGTAGAAAAATATTCCCGTAATGAGTTCTCCGATAGTCGGTAAAAAAGTAAAAATTGCGAGTTTTAAAAATTCGTGGATCTCAAGGTTCGAAATTCCAAAAATAATTGCTGCGCTTGTTCCGTATATGGGCAAATATGGCCCGTTTAAAAATCCTGGATTAATGATTCTTTTCGATTGAATGCTTCTGTAAAAAATTTCCATTATCCAGCCCGCAATGCTGGCTGTGATAAATAGAAATAATAAGTATATGTACATGCCTTCACTTTAAAACAATAAAAGATAATTTAAAACCGAAGTTTTGAAAATTATCTTTTATTTTATCACCTTGTTTTTAAACTGCGGATTTGATTTCCTCTTTCAGTTGATCCTTGGATCTCATTCCGACGAAGTCTTTAATCATTTCTCCATTTTTGAAAAGCTTCATGTTTGGGATGCTTTGAATTTGATAGGTCATTGAAAGAAGCATGTTTTCCGGTTCTTCCGTGTTTACTTTCAGAATCTTGACTTCTCCTTCCATTTCTCCTGACAGTTCATCGAGAATCGGTGCCATCATTTTGCAGGGCATGCACCAAGGGGCATAGAAGTCCACAAGTACGGGAATTTCCGATTTCAAAACTTCGTTTTGAAAATCGTTTCCTTTGATTTCTTTTGCGATTGCCATATTTTTTTGATTAAAAATTATTTTGATTTGAGAATACTTTCAAGCAAAGTCGTGATTTCCTCTTTTGTTTTTTTATCCGTTTTTTCAAGGCAATCGCCAATGTTTTCTTTGAAGTGCAATTCGATTGTTCTTCTAAGTCCAGAGATAATTGCTTGGTATTGCTCCATTACTTTTTTACAAGGCCCTTTTCTGTCAATAATCTTTGAAAGTCCGTCGATTTGTCCTTTGATTATATTGAGTCTTTGTGTTGGTGTTCTCATGATCGTTTTTAAATGCACATAAATTTTACACCCCCACGGGGTGTATTGTCAATGCTTATTATCTTTTGTTTTTTTTGAAAAAGAATTATTATTGTGCAAATAACAATTCTTTATGTTTAAAATTCGTTTTATTTTATTTTCTTTTTTGTTCCTTTTTATAAATTTCTCTACTTTTGCAGCAGAGGGGAATGGTTATTTATCTCATAATATCGAGGCAGAGGATATGAGGGTTCGGATTACCGACGTGAAGGATTGTGTGTCGGAAAATGTGGCTGATACTCTTTGTAAAGATCTTACTGTGAAAGTTCTTGATGGTTCTTTGAAGGGCAGAGTTTATAAAATTAAAGCGGATTATCTTGATGCTTCACAAAAAAATTCTTCCATTTCTGTCGGAGATAAATATTTTGTTACCTATGAAGGAAACGATGAAAACGGTACACCGGTTCTTGTTTTGGGAGAGCCGGACAGACTTTTGGGGATTTTTCTTCTTACTTTGATTTTTGTTGTTTTGGTTGTGGTTGTAAGTGGAAAGCAAGGTCTTTTTTCAATAATCGCTTTGGCGACTAATTTTGCGGTTTTGATTTTTATTATAGCCAATGGAGTGTTTGCCGGTTTTAATTCCATGCTTTTGGTTATATTGGGCGGTGTATTGCTACTTACTTTGAGTATGTTTTTGACTTATGGATTCAATAAAAAAACATTGTCTGCTTATATTGGGTCACTTTCAGGCTTTTTTATAACAATTGTTCTTACTTTGGTGTTTTTACCTGTTTTTAAAATGACAGGTTTTTCCAGTGAGGAGGCGAGTTTTTTGTCCGATATAGCTACTAATATTGATATGGTTGATGTCCTTTTTGTGGGAATATGTGTGGGAGTTTTAGGTCTTTTGGACGATATTACAGTGAATCAGTCTTCACTTACTTTTCAACTTGTTTCGGCGAATCCCAAGCTTTCAAAAAAACAAGTTTTTTTTAAGGCTATGGCTGTAGGGAAAGATCATCTTTCTTCAATGGTGAATACTTTGATTATTGCTTATGCCGGAGCATCTTTTCCTCTTTTCCTTTTGCTTGTCAGGGATTCGAGTTCCAGTTTTTCCAGTATTATAAACATGGAAATGATTTCCGAAGAGATCCTTCGAATGCTTGTTGGAAGTATTGGTCTTATTCTCACAATTCCAGTTTCCACTTATATCGCTACTGTTTTCGCAAAGAGTAAAAAATTGAAGAACATTGATAGCAATAGGGATGACTAGTTCTTTGAAATTGCTTTGGCATAAAGGTCGTATTCGTTTGCTTCCGTGATTTTTGCGTTTATAAAAGTACCTATTCTTAATACTTTGGCACTTTTTATGAAAATAATTCCATCGATTTCGGGAGCGAATCTTTGGCTTCTTCCTGTATACATATTTTGTTCTTTGTCAAAGCCTTCAATCAATATTTTTTCCCTTTTTCCAATGAGTTTTTGATTGTTTTCGAGGGATATTTTTTGTTGGATTTTCATAAGCGAATTTCGTCTACTTTTTTTGATCGCGGATTTTATTTGATTATCCAAATCATAAGCGAAAGTGTGTGGTTCTCTGCTGTATTCAAAAACTCCCACAAGATTGAGGCGGAGTTTTTCGATGTATTTTTTCAGAGTCAAAAAGGCTTTTTCGCTTTCTCCGGGGTAGCCTACGATAAAACTTGTTCTTATGGAAATTTCCGGTATTTCTTTTCTAAGTGTTTCAATTAATTTAACGGATTTTTTCGTGTTGTCCGGCCTTTTCATGCTTTTTAATGTACTTGGGTCTCCGTGTTGAAGGGGAATGTCCATGTATTTGCAAATTTTCTTTGAATTTTTAATCGTATTTATCAGTTCTTCATCCACTCTTTCGGGATATGTGTATAAAATTCTTATCCAAAAATCTCCCGGGATTTTTTCGAGTTTTTGAAGAAGAACAGAAAGGCTTTTTTTCTTGTATAGGTCGATTCCGTAATAACCGCAGTCTTGCGCTACGAGAATGATTTCCTTTATCCCTTTTTTTATCAGATCTTTAGCTTCGGTAATAATTTCTTCCATTTTTCGGCTTCGATATTTTCCCTTCAGATAGGGAATCAAACAGTATCCGCATTTGTTGTTGCATCCTTCAGCAATTTTTATGTATGCGAAAGGAGACGAACTTAGTAGTTTTTTTCCTTTATATTCTCCGAATATTTCCGGCTCTTCGTTTATTAAAAAATTTCTTTTTTCGTTTGCCACTTCCAAAATCGTTTCTTCGAATTTTTCATAATTTGCACTTGATAATACCGCGAAAATATTCGGGTATTTTTTTCTGATTTTTTCATCAAACCAAGAGCTTAAGCATCCGATTACTATAATTTTTTTATCTTTCAATCTTTCTATATGATAAAAGACTTCATCTCTGGCGCTTTTTAAAAATCCGCAAGTGTTTAAAACCACTATTTCGCTCTCATCTTCGTTTACCAATATGGATTTTTTGGTTTTGCTCATTAAATATTCCATGTCCGCAAGATTTTTTGGGCAACCGAGGCAAATAATTGAAATTTTTATATCTTTCATCTTTTTATTTTATGCAAACATTGTTTAGTGCAAGCTGTCCGCAGGCACCGCTTATTTCTCTTCCAAAACGAAATCTTTCGACCACATCTATTCCTTTTTCAGTCAAAATATTTTTAAAATCATTGATTGATTTTTTGTCCGATGATTTAAATCCGCCAGTGGGGTTGTATGCGATTATGTTTACAAAATAGTGGGGCGCTTTGTTTTTTCCGTGGGCTTTTTCCGTTTCAAAATTTATAAGCAAGTCGGCAAGCTTTTGTGCGTCTTTTTCACTGTCGTTTATTCCTTTTAGCATCAAATATTCAATCATTATTTTTCTTCCGGTTTTTTGTATAAATTCTTTGATCACACTCATTGTGTCTGTTAGGTGATTTGCTCTTTCTATCGGCATAAATTCTATCCTTTTTCGCTCATCTGAAAAATGTAAGGATAATGCCAGATTTATTTGCATGTTTTCTTTAGCGAGTTTTTTTATTCCGCTGATGATTCCGCATGTTGAAATTGAAATATGGCGAATTCCAATATTGAAATATTCTTTATCGTTTATAAGCCGTACTGCTGAGAGTACGTTTTCATAGTTTAAAAGAGGTTCTCCCATTCCCATAAACACAACTGAGGATACGCGTTCGTTTTCTTTTTTTAGAAGTCTTTGAAAAAGAAGAATTTGTCCAAGTATTTCGTAAACGTTGAGGTTTCTTGTGAGTCCGAGTTTTCCCGTGGCGCAAAATGCGCATCCCATAGCGCATCCTACTTGAGAAGAAACGCATACGGTATTTCTGTCTTTGTGTCGCATAAGCACGCTTTCGATTTTTTGGCCATCTTCAAGTGTGATTAGGGCTTTTATCGATTTTCCCTCATCGCTTATGAAGAGTTTGTGCTCTATTTTTAGAGGAAATTCCTTTTTTAGTTTTTCTCGAAGATCTTTTGGAAGATTTGTTGCATCATCAAAATTTTCAATGAATTCGTTGAAAACAGCTTTAATTATTTGTTTTTTTCTAAAGCTTTTTTCGTCTTTCAGCAGTGTTTCGAGTTTTTCCATGTTCATAAATGTGATTTTAGAAAAATTCCTTAAAAGGTGTCAAGGAGATTGTTTTCCGAAAAAAACTACTTTTTTGTATTATGAAACGGATGTTTAATAAAAATAAATGGAAAAAACTAAAAAAACAAAAGAGGTCTTTCAAAAAAGTGGTCTTGCGGGTTCTTTAATAATTCAAAATTTGCCGGGCTATTTTTTGATTGCTTGTTTGATTGTGTCGCTTCTCGCTTTAATTTGGATTCTTAGCCCTTTTATCACTGTATTAATGGTTGCTGTTGTGATTACCGTGGTGTTTTATCCGGTTTATAAAAAAATCTTAAAACTACTCAGTGGTAGGGCTTCTCTTGCTTCTTTGATTACTTGTTTTGTTGTTTTGGTTACCATAGTGATTCCGATTGCCGTTTTTATTATTTTAATCACTTCCGAGGCTCAGGAGACTTACAAAATAATTTCCACCGAGATTTCTTCCGGTAAATATGATAAATTTCTCACTTGGTCCGAGGGTGGCTATTTTTTTGATTTGAAAAACGAAGTCGCGCCTTATTTTGATTTGGATCAGATAAATTTAAAACAAACGATTCTTGATGTGGCAAACGATTTGAAAGGCTTTATATTAAACCAAACGGTTTCAATTCTTGGAGCCATTTCTTCAATCGCTCTTTCGATTTTTCTTATGTTTTTCAGTATGTATTATTTTTTCAAAGATGGTTCAAAACTTGTAGATAAGATGGGCTATTTAAGCCCTTTGCCTTCTGTTTATGAAATTGAACTTTTCAAAAGACTCAATATAATAATCAAGGCGATTGTGTTTGGAGTGCTTATGTCTTCCGTTCTTCAGGGAATTGTGGGTGGTGTTGGATTCGCAATTTTTGGAGTATCCGGTGCGATCTTTTGGGGAACGATGATTGCTTTCGCGTCGCTTATTCCGGTTGTTGGTACGGCTTTAATTTGGGTTCCAGCCTCGATTATTTTGATTCTTTCCGGTCATTATGTTGGGGGAATCGGGCTTTTTATTTTCGGAGTGGTTGTGATCGGTTCGATTGATAATTTTGTCAGACCTTATCTTATCCAGGGTGCTGGTTCTAAAGCCAAAACATATCCTTTGCTCATATTCTTTGTTATTTTGGGAGGTATCTTTACTATGGGTTTTAAAGGAATATTGGTTGGTCCGATTTTGCTTATGATTTTACTTACCTTTTTGCACATTTATCAGGCGGAATATAGCAAAGTACTTAAAAAATAATTTATTTATATGAAAAAAAGTATTGGATTCGTTTCTTTATTTGTGGCTTTCCTTTTTACTTCTGCCATTTCTGTTTATGTTTTTAATAATTATATGAACGAAAATGCCGAAAGCGTACTTGCTTCCGTTGCCGATTTTAATCCTTCGGAATCGGACTTAAAGGCTCCTATTTCAAATTTGTGTGATCCTTTTTGTATCGTTGCAAAAGAGGACGGTTCTTCTGATATTTATTTTGAAGATTTGGAAAGTGATCATAAAAATGCTTATGCCATTTCGGTTTTTTATGATTTGGGTCTTATAAAAGGCTATAGTGACGGTACTTTTAGGCCTGAAAATAATTTAAACAGAGCTGAGCTTCTTGCGATTGTTCTTGATTCGGTCGATGCCGATTTTAGCGGTCAGCTTCTTGAGAATTGTTTTAAAGATGTGAAAAACGAATGGTTTAGCGCTTATGTTTGTTATGCGAAAAATCATAATATTGTCGCCGGTTATTCCGATGGAAATTTCAAACCTGGAAATAATGTGACTCGTGCGGAGGCTTTAAAGATCACTCTTTCGGCCTTCGGTTTTGATATTGATGAGGTCCCTGAGGATGCTACAATTTCTTACAATGATGCCAAAATTTCCGATTGGTATGGTCCTTATTTGTATTTGGGGTCAAAAGAATCTATTGTTTCTAAAGACGGAAGATTCAATGGTGGCATGGCAATTACAAGAGCTGAGTTTGTTCAACTGATTTACAACACGATGCATGCAAAAGGCTTGATTCAATAATTAAAAAAAAGCCGATAAGGCTTATTGGTAAGAGGAGAAAATATGGAAAAGCACTTGAAGTCTCCTCTTTTTTTATTTCGTTTATTATTTTTATTTTTGAAAGTGTCAAAATGCCTTCAATATCGCTAATTAGCGCTTTTATTTTATCGCCTTTTTTTGTGTAGGCTTTAAGTGTTTTTATGTCGAAATACTCCGGTAATCTTACTCTTGTATTGTCGATTTTGATTTCCGCGAATTTTCCGATTGTTATTTCTTCGCTTAAAATGCCTTCTATTTCATAAAGCTCCGGGTTTTTTTCTCCCGGAGTGGGGTGGCTTAAAATCCAGTTTGTTTCAATTTTGTTTTTTTTGAAAACTTTAATAAGACTTATGCTTTTATCGCTTTCGGATTTTGTTATTTCCACTTCGGATAGAGTTTTTCCACTGGGGCTTTGTAGTAGAATTTTTTCATTTGAATTTTTTATCGAAAATTTAAATGACTTGCTTCCGATTATTGTATAATTTTTTGGCTCAACAATAAGGTCTTCGAGAAAGTGTTCGTTATTTGAACTTTTTAAAACGAATCCTTTTAAGTCAATTGGGAAATTTTGCGGATTGAATATTTCTATCCATTCTTTTCCGCTATCTGCACCTTCGGGGTTTGGCATAATTTCGGTGATATAAGGGGCGTTTTCGGCTAAGCTATTTTGAATACTGATGAAAAAAAGAAGTGGTGTGAATAAAAAAATTGTTCTCATCTTTAATTTTGTTAATAATTATAGTTTTAACATATATAGATTAAAAAAAGATTAAAAAATTTTGACATCGAATAGGTAAATAAAGTAAATTTCTTATGATTTAATACAAAAATCAGACCTTAAGAGTAGAAACTTAAAAAATTGGCATAAAGAAAAGAAAAATCAAATGTTTCTTTTAAAACAAATTGGAAAAAATTTTTTAAAAATCAGTTACTTTTAAGGCGAAAAAATATTTCGTCTAACCAATCATTGAACATGTGGCTAACAATAGTTTTATTTCTGGCAGGATGCGCTTTAGGTGGCGTCGGGGCGTATTTTTACAAACAAAAACAGACGCAGGAAAAGGACAAAATTTTGATTGCAGAGGCTCAGAAGGTACTTCATGATGCGGAAACAAAATCTAGAGAGATCCTTTATGATGCGAAAAACAAATCTTTCAAGATGCTTGATGCACTAAAGAAAGAGGAAAAAGAAAAGCAAGCCGAGCTTACAAAAATTGAAGAAAGACTTCTTGAAAAAGAAAAAAGCATCGATAAAAAGACCGAAGAACTTGAAAGATCCAGGGAAGAAATGGATAAGAGAGTGTCTCAAGTTAGATCTCTTCGCGAGGAGGTGGAAAATATTTATAAAATGCAGGCTCTTGAGCTTGAGAAAATTTCCGCTTTGACAAGAGATGAAGCTAAAGATTTGCTTCTGAAAAAAGTTGAAGAAGAGGCAAAAGAGGATATCGTTGCTCAAATCAAAAAGACTGAGGCTACGCTTAAAGAGAGCGCAAATGAAAAGGCAAAGCTCATTATTGCAAATGCAATTGTGAGATGCGCTTCCGAGACAGCTTCCGAGTCTACGGCTACAATAGTGAACCTTCCGAGTGATGATATGAAGGGAAGAATTATCGGTCGAGAAGGAAGAAATATCAATACTTTCGAACAGATGACAGGTGTTGATGTGATTGTTGATGATACTCCGGGATCGATTGTGGTTTCCGGTTTTGATTTGGTGAGAAGATATATCGCAAAAATCGCTCTTGAAAGACTAATTGAGGATGGACGAATTCATCCTGCACGAATCGAAGAAACAGTTACCAAAGTGAAACTTGAAGTGAATGATTTGATTAAAGAACTTGGAGATAAAGCTATGCTTGAGACGGGTGTTACAGGTCTTCCACCGAATTTGGTGAAAATTTTGGGACGTCTAAAATTTCGTGTTACACATGGTCAAAATGCTTTAAAACATTCTATGGAGGTTGCCTTTTTGGCTTCTGCTCTCGCTTCAGAGCTTGGTGCTGATGTGTCGGTTTGTAAAAGAGCCGGTCTTCTTCATGATATTGGCAAGGCTGTTGATCATGAAATTACGGGTCATCATGCTCATATTGGAGCTGATATTGCTAGAAAATTCGCTCTTCCGGCTTCGATCGTTCATGCAATTGAGGCACATCACGGTGAGCCCGAACCCACAACGCTTGAAGCTCAGTTGGTGCAAGCTGCTAATTTGATTGCAAATGCAAGACCGGGTGCAAGCAAAGACAACTTGGACGGTTATATTAAGAGACTTGTTGAAATGGAAAATTTGAGTAAGTCTTTCAATGGAGTGAAAAACGCATTTGCTATTCAAGCCGGTACAGAGATTCGAATATTTGTTGATCCGGAACAACTTGATGATCTTCAATCGATAAAACTTTCTTACGATATTGCCAGGAAGATTGAGAGTGACAATCAAAGTCCGGGTCCCGTAAAAGTGCATGTAATTCGTGAAGTTACTGCTTCGGGGCTTGCCCAATAATATATAAAGTCTTGACTCTAAAAATTTAGCACTTTATATTATGGAGTGCTAAATTTATTTTTTAACTTAAATTCTATGACAAACATCTTGCCGACATCCGACAATATTGTTGTCGAGCCGATCATTGAAGAAAAAACAGCTTCCGGTATTATTATTCCCGATACGGCTTCAAAAGAAAAGCCGATGAAGGGAACTGTAATTGCGGTTGGTCCGGGAAAACTTCTTGAGAATGGACAGAGAGGGGAAATGGAAGTGCTAGCCGGGGACACGGTACTTTTTTCAAAGTATTCTCCTACGGAAATCAAGCTTGATGGAAAAAATTTACTGCTACTTGCGGTAAACGATGTATATGCAAAAATAATTTAATTTTTTAACCCGAACATAAGTATGGCAAAACAAATTATTTATTCCGATGAAGCCAGACAAAAGCTTCTTTTGGGTGTAGAAAAATTGGCTAAAACCGTAAAGGTGACACTCGGACCGAAAGGAAGAAATGTGGCTATCGCTAGAAGTTATGGTGTTCCACAAATCATTGATGACGGTGTTTCAATTGCGAAGGAGATTGAGCTTAAGGATCCGTTTGAAAATATGGGAGCTTTGCTTGTTAGAGAAGTTGCTACAAAGACAAACGATATTGCTGGAGATGGTACTACAACAGCTATGGTCCTTGCAGAGGCTATTATTAAAGAAGGTCTTAGAAATCTTACAGCGGGTGCGAATCCCGTTCATCTTCGAAAGGGAATTGAAAAGGCGGTGAAAAAAATCGAAAAAGTGTTTGAAGAAATGTCTATTCAAATCGGTGACTCAAAGGAGAAAATTGCACAGGTGGCTACAATTTCCGCTAAGGATAAAGTAATCGGCGATCTTATAGCTGACATTATGGAAAGTGTGGGAGTAGATGGCGTTGTACAGGTCGAAGAATCTCAGACTATGGGGCTTGATAAGGAAATTGTGGAAGGTATGCAGTTTGATAACGGATACATTTCGCCTTATTTTGTGACGGATCCTACAAGAATGGAGGCTTCGTATAACGATGCGAAAATTCTTATCACGGATAAAAAAATAAGCAGTGTTCAGGAAATTCTTCCGATTCTTGAAAAGGTGGCGCAAACTGGAAGAAAAGAAATCGTGATTATCGCTGAAGATGTCGATGGAGAGGCGCTTGCCACTTTTGTTTTAAATAAACTTCGAGGAGTGTTCAATATCTTGGCTGTGAAAGCCCCGGGGTTTGGCGATAGGAGAAAAGAAATGCTTAAAGATATCGCTATTCTTACAGGTGGTACTGTAATTTCAAGTGAACTTGGACTTAAACTCGAAAATGCAGAATTGGAACATTTGGGAGAGTCAAGAAAAGTAGTTTCCGATAAAGATAAGACCACAATTGTTGATGGAAAAGGCAATAAAAAGGAGATTTCGGACAGAGTTGAGGAAATAAAAATCCATATTGAGAAATCCAATTCGGATTTTGATAAAGAAAAATTAACCGAGCGCCTTGCAAAACTCACAGGTGGTGTTGGAGTGCTTAAAGTTGGTGCTGCTACTGAAGTGGAGCTTAAAGAAAAGAAGCTTCGAATTGAGGATGCCCTAAATGCAACTCGTGCAGCCGTTCAGGAAGGTATCGTTCCGGGTGGTGGTGTTGCTTTGGTTCGCGTAATGAAGGAGCTTGAAAAAATGAAAGGTGAAGATTTGGATGAAACTACAGGTATAAACATCGTGAGGTCTGCGCTTACGGCTCCGCTTTTTCAAATTTCGGTGAATGCCGGAAAAGAGGGAAGTGTGGTTGTTGATAAAGTTCTTTCTGGCAAAGAGGACTTTGGGTATGACGCTGTGAAAGATGAATTTGTAAACATGATTGAGGCGGGAATTATTGATCCCAAAAAAGTGGTTCGAAGTGCGATCGAACACGCCGCTTCTGTTGCTTCCGTTTTCCTCACAATGGAAAGTGCTATTTGTGAACTTCCGGAAGAGAAATCTTCATGTGGAACTTCACATATGCCAGGAGGTATGGGGGGAATGGGGATGGATGGGATGATGTAAAAATTTGAAAATGAAAAGGACTCGAAAAAAAACGGGTCCTTTTTTGTTGATGAAAAGTTTGAAATTTTATTGCATTGTGTATGATGTTTTTTTGCTCAAATGTGCTTAAAAATACATCATTAATAACGCAATTTTTAGAAAATAATGAATTTTAAAATCAGTGGCTTTTTGCTTTTGGCCAAAAGATGCAATGTCCGTGAGGGTGTAGATAGATTTTATTTTCCGTAGGAAAATAAAATGTTATGAAAGTTTTGCTGAATATGCTAAAATTTTTTTTGTAAGTATTTCAAATAAAAATATGAAAAAAATAAAAATTTTTGATGAGTCGGTTGTTGATTTGAGGGGTGAATCCGAGGAAGTAGATTTCGATGTTTCTCCGGTTTCAAAAAAAGAAGAGGAAGAGAAAACAAAAGGAAATGGCTTTACGCCTGTGGATTTAGAGGATTTTTCGATGGGATCCGTAAAGAGTACGAATATGGTTCGTGTTCGTTTTGATAAATTTATAACGCTGCTTTCAAAATATGACTTTGAATCGGCGTTGTCCAAATTTACGACACAAGAAATTATTATTACTACCGATTTGCTTGCAGATCTTGCCAATCCGCCTGAGCTTGAGGAAGTTTCCGAGGAACCGAAAAAATTTCCTTATATGATTCTTGTCGGAGGAGTTATTGTTGGAATTTTAATTAGTTGGTTAATATTTAAATAATATGAAATTTAAAAGGATTTTACTTAAGCTATCGGGTGAAGTTTTTGAAGGAGACAAGGGTTTTGGAATGGATTTTAAAAAAATTCTCGAATTCGCAAAGGAAATTAAAGATGTGAGAAAAAGCGGAGTTCAGATAGGAATTGTTGTGGGTGGCGGAAATATCTGGAGGTATAGGGATTTTTCGAATGTGGAGTTTTTGGAACGAACGGATTCGGATATGCTTGGAATGATGGCAACCGTGATGAATAGTGTGGTACTTTCTTCGGCTTTGAAAAAATGCGGTGTGCAAAGTCGTGTGATGTCGTCTTTTCCATGCGAAAGTTTGTGTGAAACATATAATATTGCAAACGCAAAAAAATATTTAGAGTTGGGTGAGGTCTTGATTTTTGCCGGCGGAACAGGAAGTCCGTTTTTTACAACTGATAGCGCTTCGGCTCTTCGTGCACTTGAAATGAAATGCGATGTGCTTATGAAGGCCACTAAAGTTGATTTTGTTTACGATAAGGATCCCGTGAAATTTAAAAATGCCAAAAAATTTGAAACACTGAAATTTTCCGATGTTGTAAAGATGAAATTGGGCGTTATGGATTTGACATGTGCCAGTTTGCTTGATGAAGGAAGTATCCCGATGTTAGTATTCAATTTGACAAAAAAAGGAAATATAAAAAAGGCGGTGAAAGGTGTGAAAGTTGGCACATTGATAAGTTCAAAATAATATTTAATCATAAAAACATGGCTCAATTTCAGGCAATCGAAGACGCAAAAGTCGAGTTTAAAAAGATCAAAGAGCATCTGCTTTCGGAATTTTCAAGACTTCAGGTGGGAAGAGCTTCCGCTGTCTTGGTCGAGGATATTCCGGTTGAAGCCTATGGTTCCACTCAGCCGGTAAAGGCTTTGGCTAGCGTTTCCATTCCGGATGCTAGAACAATTCAAATTCAGCCTTGGGATAAGGGGCTTCTAAGCCATATTGAAAAGGCGATTGTGGGCGTCGGTACGGGACTAAATCCAAAAAACGATGGTATTTGCATCAGAATAAGTATTCCACCGCTCACTGAAGAAAGACGAAAAGAGCTTACAAAGGTCGTAGGTAAAATGACAGAGGAATCAAAAATTTCCGTTCGTTCTGTAAGGCAAGATGCTCAAAAAGTTTTTAAAAATCAAAAAGCAAATAGTGAAATTACCGAGGATGATTTTTTTGTGGCGGAAAAGCTACTTCAGGATAGTGTTGATGCGGTGAACAAAGACATTGAAGGTTTGGCTGAGAAAAAAGAGGCGGATATTATGACTGTGTAATCTTTGAAAAATTGTGCGAAAGGGATTTATATAATTTAAGTCCCTTTTTTTGTTTTTTATACTTTTAATTTCATTTCGCAAGATTTTTTTAAGAATTATTGTGTTTTAAATCCTCTCGTTTTGATATTATTTGAACTGAAAAAATTTTTAAAATTATCGATATGAAATCAGTTCGACAAATATTTGTGATAGATGATCTTCATCCCGAAGATAACTCGATGCTTCAGGCTCTTTATAGCAGGTCTCCGAATTCTGTAGTAAAACATTTGGACAAAGTGAAGGGAAGTGATTCCGGTACTTTTATGGAAAAGTTTTATATTGGTTATGGCCATAAATCAATTGCCGATTGTGGTACCACCACTCTTTTTGTGGAAAATGTGAGTATGCTTGCAGCAAAGGCAATACAGGATTGGCCGCTTTATAGTGGGCAGGAGGCTTCCACAAGGTATCTCGATTACAGCGTTCAAGAAGTGCTGAATCCTTTAGAAAGTGCCGAAGGCAAACTGATTCAAGATGAGTGGATGAAGTTTTATGTTGAAGGAAAGTCTTCTGTTGTAGAGCATTTGAAGATGCTTTATCCGATTAAAGAAGGCGAGGATTCAAAGGTTTATGACCGCGCGATAAATGCAAAATCTTTTGACATTATGAGGGGCTTTTTGCCGGCGGGAGCTACCACCTATCTTTCCTGGCATACAAATCTTCGCCAAGCTTACGAAAAAATCCAGCTTCTTTTGCACCATCCACTTACAGAAATTCGAGAAATTGCGGAGGATTTGAAAAATAAACTTTCTGAGAAATACAGTCATTCTTTTATTTATAAACAATATCCCGAGCAGGAGGCGTTTTTTGAAAAATGCGCACAAAAATATACTTATTTTTTTGATGAAAAACATTCCGATTTTGAGATGAATACAAATGTAAGCGCTAAGGATCTGGAAATGTATTCGGATATACTTTTAAGTCGTCCTATCAAGACCAATTTGCCTTCTTTTATGGGGAAACTTGGACAGTTTAATTTTAAGTTTTTGCTTGATTTCGGTTCTTTTCGAGATGTTCAAAGGCATAGAAACGGAGAAAATTTAATGCCTCTTCTAACAACAAAACTCGGTTTTTATCCTTGGTATATTTCCATGCTTCCTGAATCTTTTAAGGAAAAAGCTAAGGCTTTTTTGGCAGAACAAGAGGCGAAAATTTCGGCTTTGCCTTGCGATGATTTCGTTAGACAATATTATATCGCGATGGGTTACACCGTTGGCGTTGACATTACTTACAGGCTTCCTGCTGCGATTTATGTTTCCGAGCTTAGAAGCGATACCACCGTTCATCCCACTCTTCGTGTTCGGGCTCAGCAAATGGGAAGGTCCATCGTGGAGAAGTTTCCTTTAATTAAAATGCATATAAACGAAATGGAGACCGAGTGGGATATTCGTAGAGGAAAACAAGATATAGTTGAAAAATAATTAACAAAAATTTATGTCATATTTACTTACCGCTATCGTTTTTATTTTGATTTTTTCGGTGCTAATTTTGATTCACGAACTTGGACATTTTGTGATGGCGAAAAGGGCCGGAATCAAAGTGGAGGAGTTTGGTTTTGGACTTCCTCCGAGAATTTGGGGAAAGAAAAAAGGTGAAACAATTTATTCGATAAACCTTATTCCTTTTGGTGGATTTGTGCGAATGCTTGGAGAAGATAGTAGGGATAAAAAAATGCTCGAGAATAAGAGAAGTTTTATAGCTCAGCCAATGAGAAGCAGGGTGAAGGTGATTGTCGCAGGTGTGACGATGAATTTTTTACTCGCTTATGCAATTATTACTTTTGGGCTTATTGTCGGTATGGAGCCTCTTCTTCTTCCCGATGAAATTTTGCCAAAAACCGCGCAGGGGGTGATTGAAGTCTCGGATGGTGTGCTAGTGAAGTCCGTTTCTGGAAAGGCTTTGGAGTACGGGGTTTCTCCTTTAGCACGGCTTAAGTCTGTTGATGGAAGAAGTGTAAACACTACTAATGTTCGTGAGTTTTTGTCGGGTGATTTTGAAAATTATCTTTTTGAGTCCGATGGTAAAGAATTGCTTGTAAGTATTCCCGAAGAGCAGTCGATTTCCGATTTGGGCTTTGAGTTTTATTCCTTTACCGCTTATCCGAGAATAAAAGTCACTGCTGTTTCTGTGGGAGGTGTTTATGAAAAGGCAGGAATGAAGTTGGGAGATGAGATTGTAAGTGTAAATGGGGTAAAAATATTTGGGGTCGAAGATTTTTCAAGTAATATTTCCGGACTTTCGGAATTTGACTTGGAGATAGTTCGCGATGGTAAGAGTGAAGTGTTGAAGGTGGCTTCCGGTGAATCAAAATCAATCGTTGCTTCTTTTGTGTTGTCGAAATCTCCAGCGGAAAAAGGTGGACTTGTTCAGGGTGATGTGGTTAGGGCTGTAAATGGCAAGAGCGTAGTTGATGTTTCGGAGTTGATATCGGAAATTTCTTCCACTACGGAGGATCTTGATTTAACCGTTTTTAGAAGTGGTGAAGTGTTGGAACTTGTTTTTACACCTGAAAACGGAAAAATAGGGGTTGTTCTCGGTAGTTTGTATTCTTTCGAGAATTTGTCCGGAATATCGATTTATGTAGGGGATGCGCTAAGTTCGATTTTGAAGGTGCAAGATGAAAAATATCCTTTTTATATCGCACCGATTAAGGCTTTTGAACATTCCTACAATCTTTCTAAAGTTACGGCTTCTATGTTTGTTGGTTTTGTGAAAAATCTTTTTGCAAATGGCGAGGTTCCGGAGGGTGTGTCTGGTCCCGTTGGAATTGCACAAATGACACATGTCTTTGTGAAGGATGGTTTTATGTCTATTCTTCGATTTGTGGCACTTCTTTCCTTGAGTCTTGCTGTGATAAATATTTTGCCGATTCCCGCTCTTGATGGAGGAAGGCTTCTTTTTATCATTGTAGAGCTTTTTACCGGAAAAAAAGTGAATCAAAAGGTGGAAAGTTATATACATTTGGCAGGTTATCTTTTTGTTCTCGGTCTTATACTTCTTGTGACGTTTTCTGATATAATGAGAATTTTGGGGAAATAAGGGGGTGTATAAAAAAAATATACTACTTGAGTTAAAAAATTGTTCATAGTAATAAATCCGGAAGGTGTGGTGTAATATTCTTTCCGGATTTTTGTTTTAAAGTAAAGAATATTTCCACGTCAAGATATTGTTGTTTGAAATTTCGACAGTTGTTCTTGCCTGGTGGTTCCTTGATTATGTTAAATGGTTTTGAATTGAACTTGAATAACTTGTCAAATTTGTTTTGGAATAGAACTTTATTGTTTGAGTTTTTTTATTTTTTAATTTTAGACCCACAACATATTGTGTTCGGTTCGTAGGTATTCACCCTTTATTTTGTTGTTTGGTGAGTGAAAAGGTGGGGAAAAAGATTTTCCTTGTTTGATTGTATTAAAGTTTTTAATATGCCAACGAAGATTTTTCCTAAATAAATTCTTTTTCCTATGATAAGAAAAGATTTCTGGATTGAAGTTTTAAAAAAGATTCAACCCGAAGTAAAAAAAGCAAATTTTGTGACTTGGTTTTCCGGTACGACTGTACTTAATTTGGAAAACGGTGTTCTTAAAGTGGGAGTTCCCACTTCTTTTGCAAGGGATTGGATTTCGGGAAAATATTCGGATATTATTTTGGCCAAATCAAAGGAAATTGATGAAAGTGTAAGTTCTCTTGAGTTTGATATTTGTTCCAGGCTTATGGATAAAACCGATGGGGGAGGTGTTGATGTGAAAAAAAGTTTTGTTTTTGAAGATGAGAAAAAAGTGCGAAGAAATTCGAAAAACAATGAAATTACTGTGATGAAGGGCTCGAATGTGAAGGTGGTAAGTCAGATGCTTAACCCGAAATACAGTCTTAAAAATTTTGTGGTGGGTAGAGATAATAGGCTACCGCATGCTGCGGCTATGGCTGTGTCCAATACGCCCGGCGGTATCTACAATCCTCTCTATATTTATGGCTCTACGGGTCTTGGAAAGACTCATCTTGTGCAAGCGATTGGAAACGAAATTGTTCACAGTTATCCTGATTTGGTGGTGAAATATCTTACGGCTGAAAGATTTGTGACGGATGTTGTTGAGGCTATCGGTAAAAGACATATGCAAAAATTCAAGGATCAATATCGAAATATTGATGTTTTTATGATTGATGATGTGCAATTTTTTGCAAAAAAAGATTCATCCCAACAAGAACTTTTTCATACATTTAATTTTTTATACGATCAAAATAAGCAAATTGTGATAACCAGTGATCGACCACCTTCCGAGCTTGATGGTCTTGATGACAGACTTAAATCAAGGTTTGGGATGGGAATGGTTGTAGAACTTCTTATGCCCGACTATGAAACGAGGGTTGCTATTTTGAGACAAAAATGCAGAGAATTCGAGGTACTGATTGATCCGGAGGTGATTAATTTTATCGCTACAAACATAGAAGGATCTGTTCGAGGGCTCGAGGGTGTGCTTAAAGCGGCGATTGCTGAAAGTCAGCTTGGAAACAGGGTGCCGACTATTCGTTCCGTTGCCGAAATTATCAAAAGATTTAATAAGGCCCAGGAAATTATCGGTTTTGATATTGAGAAAAAAAGAGAAAACAAAGGGCTTGATATCGAAAGTGTGATTTCTTTTGTTGCTGAATATTATGGAATTTCCGCTGATAGAGTGAAGGGATCGGATAGACATAAAGAATTGATGAATGCGAGACAGGTTTCTATGTATTTGATTAAGAATGAACTTGGTCATTCTTATGAGAAAATCGGGGCGAGTTTTGGCGGAAAAAATCACACGACGGTGATGCATGCTTGTAATAAAGTAAATGAGCTACTTAAAAACGATACAAAAATTCTTCGAGATATAAACGCTATTAAGAGGGACATGGGGCTTTAGAAAAATTCAATTTTAGTTTTAAATGTTTTTTATTAGGTTTTTTTTGTTTTTTTGAAAAAAAATTAGATTTGGGTTTTTAAAAAAATATTTTATTTATGTCTTTAATTAATTTGTTAAAAAAAGTTTGGTTTTTTTATTTTTTTTGTCATTTTTGTTTCCTTTTTTTTGAAAAAAATGTAAGATTTTTTTGTGTAACCTTATTATTTTTATGAGATATAATTCTTCACTTAGGCCCGGTCGTGGTCTTCGAAATGTTTCCGGTAAATCCACTTCGCTTTTTACTCCGTTTATTATTTTGATTTGTGTCGGTCTTATCGGCGTTCTCGGTTTTCAACTTTTTTCTTCTTTGTCTGAAAAAGAACCAGATAAAGGTATTGAAATCGAGCTTCTTTCCGGTTCTTCTGAGCTTAAAGCGTGGGGAACGGAGCAGTTTATCGATATTCCGAGCGGGTCTTTTTTGATGGAAGGAGATGAGATAACCACTTCTTCGGATTCTTTAATGAGTCTGAAGTTTCCGGAGGGATCGATTCTTCGAGTGGGTGGTGGTGGTGATTTGATTGTTGAAGAACTGAATATGGAAAAAGAGCCTTATTCTGTGAAATTACTTCTTGTAAACGGTGAAGTGTGGCTAAATAAAATGACTTCGGAGAGTGGTACTACAAATTTTCAAGTTTCACTCGGGAATGTTGTTGTAAAGAGCAACGACATAAGCGTTTTGGCTTTGGAAAACAAAATGGACGAGGTTGTGAGGGTGGTTTCCGGAGCGTCTGCTTCGGTTGATGTTTTGAATGAGTCGAAATCCAAAGTAGTCGATACTATAATGGTGGGTGTGGGTCAAGAAGCTTATTTTTCTAAAGAAGTTCTTCAGAAATATTGGAATTATGAAAGTCCATCAATTATTGTTGCAAGCTCTGATACTTTCAGGGATGGGGATTTTTATGATTTCAATATGGAAGCCGATAGGGGTAATGTGGACGTGTCGACTTTGGAGTCGGATGTTTTGGTGGGCACTTCAGAAGAGGACTTACTAATCTCAACCGGTGAAGAAAGTATGGTTTCGAGTACGGAAGAAAATCCTACGGTAACTAATGTTGTTGAGGAGAATGAGCCGGAAGAAAATTTGGTTTCGGGTACACTTTCCGCGCCAAAATTGACAGGGGTTTCCGGTGTTACAAAGACGGATGAAAACGGATTTTATGTTGTGACAAATTATTTGGCTACTTTGAGTGGAACGGTTTCCGGTGCTAGTGAGGTATATGTAAACGATTATAAACTTCAAAAATTTGTTTCAGGTGGCGATACTTGGACATATTTTGCAAATGCAAAATACAATCTGATGAAAGAAGGCGAGAATGTTTACAATGTGTATGCAAAAGATGCAAATGGTAAAAAATCCGACGTTCTTACAGTGAAAGTGTTTTACAAACCGGCTCCGGTGGTGAGTGCGCCCGCTGTGTCGTCTACGGGGTCTTCGGAAAAGCCTGTGGTGACAACGACAACTGAAACACCTACTACACAAGCTACTGAGGAAGTGAGTTCAGAAATGCCGGATTGGTTGTAAACCCTGTGCGACACGAAGTGAGCGCAAAGTATTCTCGTTTTTAGTTCATTGCGCTTCGTTCTACTTGAGGTCGTTGCTGAAGAAGAGTTGGTTTCAATACATTGCGCTTCTTTCTATTCCGCGCAGGTTTTTTTACGGAAGTTTTTTTGTTTTTGGTGTATTACTTTCTACTTTTTGAAGGCAGTGCGCTCACTTCGTGTCGCGCAGTTGTGTCGCGCAGTTGCTCCGCGCAGTTTTACAAATGCTTCGCCCGGTTTAAATTATGTTCTTCGTTTGTCTTTGCGTAGATTGTTTCTCCCGTGTCGAGTGCGTTTAGGTAGTACCAATATTCGCTTTCGATGGGGAAAATTGCCGCTATTATACTTTCCAAGCTTGGGTTCGAAATGGCTGTAGGGGGAAGTCCTTTTTTGTTCCTAGTGTTGTAAGGTGAGTCTTTTTCGAGATCTTGTTTTGTGATTTTATTGTCGTCTTTTTCATAAAGGAGTGTCGCGTCCGCACCAATAAACCATCCGCTATCCAGTCTTTTCCAAAGTATTCCAGATACCATTTTTCTGTCTTTTTCGCCAAAGACTTCTTTTTCAATGATTGAAGCCATAATTATTATTTCGTTAAGGCTTCGTCCGGAAGATTTAATAGCTTCGAAAAGAGTTTTTTCGCCACTTTCCTTTGTTTTTAAATTAAGCTTTTTTTCAAAATTATCCATGGAATCGTAGATGAACTTTTCCGGTTTGAAAGTGACAGGGTCGAAATAATATGTGTCAGGAAAAAGAAATCCTTCAAGATTTTGACCTTCGTTTAAGTAGGTATAATAGGAATATCCATTAAAATTTTGAGTGGCTTTAATAAAATCTCCTTCGTTTGAAAGTCCGAGATCTTTGAGGCGTTTGTCTATGTCTTTTATCCTAAGTCCTTCTTGAATTGTGACAACGGAAAGTTTTGGAGTGGATTTTAGAGTTTGAATCATTTTCTTCGCGTCGTAGGATTTTGAAAGCTCAAAACGCCCTGCTTTTAAGTCTTCTTCAAGACCTTCTTTGTTTGCCAGGTATATAAAAAAATAAGATGACTTGATAAGTCCTTCATCTTTTAGATTCTCTGAGACTTTTTTTAATCCTTGGCCCAATTTTACATCGAAATTCACTACCGATGAGTCGTTTTCGTCTATGGGATGAGCTAGTGTGGGGATATAGAAAAAGGCTCCAAGAATAAATATTACCCCTAATAGTAAAAATATTTTAAAAGTTCCGGATTTTTTCCTTTTTATCCTGAGGTTTCTTGTTTGAAAATTCATAATAATGGTGTGTTTAAGCGCCGGGAAATCCCATAGGGCCCATCACTTCTTTCATTAGGTCGGCTCCGATTTGTTGGGATTTTTTTATGGCTTTGTTAAATCCCTTTACTATTGATTCCTGTAGCTTTTTCTTGTTTTGCATCGCTTCGTCAGAAATTTCGATGTTTTGCACTTCTTGTTCTCCATCTATGGTAACGATTACTCCACTTTCCTCGGCTTCAATGTGTGTTGCTTTGAGTTTTTTCTTGATTTCTTTGGCTTGTTTCTGCAGTTTATAGAGGTCTTTTGCTTTTTCGAACATTTGCTTTAATTAAAAAAATATTTGTGATGTGATATTAAGGTTTTCCTTAAAATCTTGCAAGGGACTTGAAAGTGAAAAAATATGTTGCAAGATTCGTATTTTTCTCTTATATTTAGCCACGCTTATTCAAGTAATCAATTTATATTTATGGAAAATCTAATACTTAATGCTGAGCTTAGGGACAAAAGCATGAAACCAAAAAATCTGCTTGAGAAAAACATAATTCCCGTCGAATATTATGGAAACGGTGTCGAAAATTTGTCGCTTCAGGTGAATGCCGGTGATTTTAGAAGACTTTTTAAGAAGGCCGGTTTCAATACCGTAGTTGAGCTTGTGTGTGAAGGTAAGAAATACCCTGTACTTGTTCATGATTTGGATCAGCATCCTGTTTCAGATGATTTTATCCATATTGATTTCAAGGCTGTTAAAATGGATGAGGAGGTTGAAACAAGAATTCCTCTTGAGTTTGTTGGTACTTCGATTGCTGTTAAGGATTTTTCCGGTACATTTATGAGCAATCTTGATGAAGTTGAGGTTAAATGTTTGCCAAAATATCTGGTTCCTTTTATTGAGGTTGATATTTCCGCTCTCGAGGATTTCAATTCTCAAATTACAATTAAGGATTTGAAGGTGCCACAAGGTATGACTTTGATGCATGAAGAAGATGATTCGGTTTGTACAGTTTTGCCTCCAAAAGCTGAAGAAGAGAAAGCTGTTGAAGTCGCTGTTGATGGGGCTGCTACTGAAGGCGCATCTGCCGATACTTCTAAAGAAGAAAAGAAAGATTAGATTTTCATTTGAAAAATTCAAAAGGGTCCAATCTCAAGGGGTTGGGCCTTTTTTTTGCTTTGGTGAAAAAATTGGGGTAAGATTTTTGCAAATTTAAAAAAGAATATGAAAAAGTTTATTTTTGTTTTTGTTTTGATGATTTCAATCGGTCTTACTTCTTGTTCTTTTTTCAACGAAGACCCCATTCCTGAGTCGTTGACTTATAATATGGGGGACACCGTATTGGTTGTGGTTCCGGATCTTGAAAATGAGGTGCTTGATTTTTCTTTGACTCAAGCGGGGAACACGGTGACTGCACAGGTTGGCGATGAGAATTTTGCGAAATTTTTGAAACTTTGCGAAATATTTAGAAATATGAGCGAAAACCCTCCAATCAAGGAATTTTCGGTGATTATGAAGTATAGAAACTGCGCCGATCGATTTATTTCTTTTTCAAATGGGGAAGAAAGTCCTGAAATTTCTGAAATTAGAGCTTTTTACGATGAAATAGTGTTTTTGGCAAGCGCAGATGTTGAGTAATAATGTTTTATTCAAGCACAATTTTAAGTAAAATGTTTTCGTTTTGAAGTCATTTATATTTTAACCTATAAAAACCGTATGAATTATCCGATTCTAATGGTGGGGATAAGCGTTCTTGCCCTTCTTATGGCGGGAGTTTTCGCTTATTTAATCCAGAAAAAACCTGTCGGAACAGACAAAATGAAAGAAATTTCCGACCAAATTCACGAGGGAGCTATGGCTTTTTTGTTTCGTGAATACAAAGTAATCGCAGTTTTCGTAGTGGTACTTGCTATCGTTTTGTTTTTGTTCTTGGATAAAGAGGAGACAACTTTCGTAAATGAGGGTCTTGCTTCTTCGATTTCCTTTATTTACGGCGCTTTTTCAAGCGTACTTGCCGGATTTTTCGGTATGCAAATAGCTACTCGTGCAAATGTTAGGACTGCTAATGCAGCAAGAACAAGCCTTGGAAAAGCCCTTGAGGTGGCTTTTAGGTCAGGTGCTGTTATGGGGTTTTGCGTAGTTGGTTTGGGACTTCTCGGTGTATCCCTTTTATTTTATGTATTTGTGGATCTTTTGTCATATCCTCAAGATGTGGCTTTAAACATTATGACCGCTTTCGGTCTGGGTGCTTCTTCAATCGCTCTTTTTGCAAGAGTTGGTGGCGGTGTGTTTACTAAGGCTGCAGATGTGGGAGCCGATTTGGTTGGTAAAGTGGAGGCTGGAATACCGGAAGATGATCCACGAAATCCCGCTGTAATTGCTGATAATGTTGGTGATAACGTGGGAGATGTTGCAGGAATGGGCGCCGATCTTTTTGAAAGTTATGTCGGTTCGATAATCGCTGCCATGCTTCTTGGCTTTTTAGCTTTTGAAGCGAATGGTGCAATTCTTCCTTTGTCGCTTGCAGGTCTTGGAATTTTGGCTTCTATACTTGCTTCTTTCTTCGTAAGAGTGGGGAAAAAAGGGAATATTCAAAAAGCTCTTATGAGCGGTCTTTGGATTTCTTCCGCTTTGGTCGTTGTTGGAGCTTATTTCCTTTCAAAATACTTCATCGGGGCAGAGTTTATGGGAGTTTTTATTTCAATTACTGTAGGTCTTGTTGTGGGTATTTTGGTGGGACTTCTTACCGAGTACTACACTTCCGGAGACTATAATCCCGTCAAAAAACTTGCCGATCTTTCTCAAACGGGAGCCGCTACAAACCTTATTCAAGGTCTTGCTTTGGGTTATAAATCCACGGCGCTTCCCGTTCTTGTGATTTGTGTTGGTATTTTTGTTTCTTATAAATTCGGTGGGATTTTTGGTATCGCTATTTCCGCTGTAGGTATGCTTTCTACTCTCGGTTATTCACTTGCTGTAGACGCTTATGGACCTGTGGCTGATAATGCCGGAGGTATTGCTGAGATGTCCGAGCTTGGAGAAGAAATTAGAAAAAGAACGGATAGTTTGGATAGTGCCGGAAACACCACTGCAGCTATCGGAAAAGGCTTTGCAATCGGTTCGGCCGCACTTACGGCTCTTGCGCTTTTTACCGCTTATACACAAGCGGCAGGGCTTACAAGTATCGATATTATGAATCCTAAAGTGATTATCGGTTTATTTGTAGGTGGTATGCTTCCTTTTCTTTTTTCTGCTCTTACAATGTCCGCTGTTGGAAGAGCTGCATTTGATATGATTGAAGAGGTACGAAGACAATTTAGAGATATTCCTGGATTGATGGAAGGAAAGGCTAAAGGAGATACAAAAAAATGTGTTGATATTTCCACAAAAGCAGCTATTAGAGAGATGATGATTCCTGGTCTTATGGCTGTAATTGTTCCGCTTGCTGTTGGATATTTATTTGGAACAATCGCTTTGGGAGGTCTTTTAGCTGGTGCACTTGTAACTGGTGTAATGATGGCTATTTCTATGGCAAATTCAGGTGGTGCTTGGGATAATGCTAAAAAATATGTGGAAACAGGAATGTACGGTGGAAAAGGATCTGATACTCACAAGGCTGCTGTTGTAGGTGATACCGTTGGTGATCCTTTCAAAGATACTTCCGGTCCGAGTATTAATATTTTGATTAAGCTAATGACAATTGTTTCCTTGATTTTCGCTGTGGTATTTACAGCTGAAGGAATTTTGTAATTAAGTTATTTAAAAAAGCGCGATCTTAAAATGGGTCGCGCTTTTTTTGTGTTTGAATTATAATTTCGGGGAATTAATTAAAATAATTTTTTATGGAAAACAAAACATCAAAAAAAGCTGAGGTGAAAAAAACGGAAACGGCTTCCTCAAAGCCAAATGAATCTAAATCAACTCACATGAATGCGAATAAAAAAAATACGGAATTTAGCGCGGAAATGATAAAGGAGGAACTTTCCAAGGTGTCTAAAGATGGAATAATTGAGGAGGTGAAAAAGGCGGTGGATGTAATTTCAATGAAGGATGCTTCGATGAAATCCGTTTCGTTAAATCAGAAATCGGAAGTGTATGGAGCGCTTATTTTTTTATTGCCTGTTGCTGTTTCCACTTTGTTTATGTTTCTTACCACTCCTTATTTTGTTTTCAGCTACGCTCTTTATTTGATTTTAATTCAAGTGCTTGCTTTTGCTTCCACTGGTTTTTCAGCAATGCTTATTGCGGATAAAGTTTTTAAAACGAAAATTTCGATTCGTCCTCTTTTTAGGATTTTCTCTTATGCTTCAATTGTGACTTGGCCTATGATAATTCCTTCTTTTTTTACACTTCTTAATCTTTACGGAATTGCGCGTCTGTTTTCTTTTACCAGATTTTTTATTTTATGGATTTTTGTGATTCAGTATTTTTATCTATTCAATGTGCTTAAGGTTAAGCAAAACGATGCAATTATTATCTCGGTTGCGACAGGCATTTCTTATTATTTGGTTCTTTCGATTTTGGGAAAGTTTTTCTTTGGTAGTTTTTATGGAATGGGATTTGTTTTTTAATGATATTTAGACCGTTTCTTTTTTTCAGAGAGGCGGTCTTTTTTTATGCCTGTTTTTGTTTACTTCGAGCCATTAAATGTGGTATAATAATTTGATAAAATTATATTTATGCCTGAAGATAAAAGTAAAACCAGTGGAGTTGCTAAAGGGGATGATTTAAAAATATCCTCTTTGAATAAGAAAAAACTAAAGAAAACCTTGGATAATAAAATTGCTCAAGGTGAGTCTAAAGTGCTTGAAAAAGTTGAAAAGAAAGAGAAAAAGTCTGTGCTTGATATGGCAATTTCTGCCGGCAAAAGCGAGAGTAAAAAAATTGAACAAGAGAAGGTGGTTGATAGTCATAAAGAAAATGCGGATAGTCGGAAGGAGGAAGAAGAGATAAAAAAGAAATCCGGTGAGGATACTTTTTCGGGTGATGAAATGAAGAAAACCAGAGAAATGTGGCAAAAAATAAGTAAGAATAAAGATTTGAAAGGTGGCGATTTTCCTGAAAATAAAGAAACAACTAAGGGAGAGTCTAACTCCGATATGGATGCAAAAAATCAGGAAAAAGAAATGGAAGAAAAAATCAGAGTGCAAAAGGTACAAAAGAAAAAGAAAATACTTGAAAAGGCAGTAGATGTTGAAAAGGTTGATAAAAAGCCATTAAAAATTGAGACAAATAATGACGGCGAAAAGAATTCTGAAAAGGCTGAAATAAAACCAAAAGAATCGAAAAATATTACAAATGAAAATGACAGTGGTCTTCCTTCTCCTAAAAAAGATAATTCTTCAATAGAAAAAAGTGATGAACAAAAACACGGAGACAAGCTTTTGGAAGGGGAAAAAGATGTGAATAAAAATAAAAAAGCAAAAGAAATTTCAGAAGATTTGAAAGAAAACAAGACGCCGGTTTCGGTTTCTAAAGACAATACTTCCGAAGATAATGAAAAAAACAAGGTAGAGTCTTTAAAGCCTGCTTCTTTCGGATCGGGTGATTCTCAAAAACCCAAGGTAGAGTCTTTAAAGCCTGTTTCTTTCGGATCGGGTGATGCTCAAAAACCTAAAGTCGAATCTTTAAAGCCTGCCTCTTTCGGATCGGGTGATGCTCAAAAACCTAAAGTCGAATCTTTAAAGCCTGCCTCTTTCGGATCGGGTGATGCTCAAAAACCTAAAGTCGAACCTTTAAAGCCTGCTTCTTTCGGATCCGGTGATTCGCAAAAGCCCAAAGTGGAACCCTTGAAGCCTGCCTCTTTCGGATCGGGTGATGCTCAAAAATCCAAAGTCGAACCTTTAAAGCCTGCTTCTTTCGGATCCGGTGATTCTCAAAAATCCAAAGTCGAACCTTTAAAGCCTGCTTCTTTCGGATCCGGTGATTCTCAAAAATCCAAAGTCGAACCCTTGAAGCCTTTTAATCCGCCTACTCGAGATTTTCATAAATCTGATTCGGGTGAAAAAGTGGCTCCTCTTTCTTCGATGCCTTCCGGGAATCCGTTTGCAAAGACACAGAATCCTCCTTCAAGCGGTGCAAAACCGGTGTCCTTTTCTCAAAATACTTCATTTAAACCTCCTGTTTCACCATCTGCAGGTCAAATTTCAATCAATCCTACAACTCCTTTTTCAGGCCATAGTCCGAATTTGACTCCTTCTTCAATACCTTCAAAGGAGGCTTTTTCTGTGAAGACTCCTGATTTATCATCTGTTCCGAAAGAATCTGTAAACGAGGCTCCTAAAACTTCCTCACCGATTACGGCTGAAGTGGTAAACAAAGCGCCGGAAAATGCAAAATCGGAAATTGAAACTTTTGATGATTTCGATTCGGGTGAGGGGTTTTTTGATGTGCTTGCGGAAGCAGGTATTTCAAAGTCTTTGTTTTTTTGGATAGTCGGCGGTTTTCTTGTGATTATTATTGCAATAGTTTTCTTTATTTTTGGAGGATATTCTTTGATTTTCGGGAAAAATAATGACACTCCTTCCGAGGATAAGCCGATTGTAAGTGAGAGTGTAGTGGGGGATGAGTCTTCTTTGATTGGCGCGATTGATGTTGGTGAAGTTTCTTCAGATAACGCGTATTTAAACGGTAGCCTTTCGGGTGTGAGCGCATCTTTTGTTATAGGCGATGAATACAACAGCAGAAGAGTTGATTTGGTTTATTATTTAGAGCTTTTAAGCCAAATGCAAAATGTGTATAGAGTGGATGTTTATTCTTATTTGGATAGAAATTCACAGAGGAGAGAAAGCCTTAATGATTTGCTTGATGATATGAGGGGGCTTCTTGAGGATGCTGATGTGTCGATCGTCGCTTTAAACAGAACTTTAAATAATCTTGATGCTTCCTACAAGCCGCTTCTTGAAAAGAGAGATAATTATGAAAATTCTTTTTTCAATTCCGTGGATACTTTCAAGGGATCTGAAGCTTATGATAATCTTGAATTTTTTATAGAATTTTCTCAGGATGCTATCGCTGTGAAGGCTTATTTCAGCGCTTATTCAAGTATACTCGATAGTATTTCGAAAATGGTTTCTCTGCTTTCTCCGAGGTATGATGATATTGTGGTAAACAAAGAGGCTTTGATAAAGGGTATTCGGGTGTTTGATATTCCGGAAAGCGATATTGAAGCGATTATACCTTTGAATAGAGAATAGTGTGTAAAAATGTTGTTCATGATTCGGGTTGAACAGACTTTGTTTGTGGGTTTTTGAGTAAAAATATTGTTCAAATAATTTTCTTGATAAATTGGACAAATTTTTGTGTTTTTGTTATCTTTGAAAAGGCTTAAAGATTCTTTATGGACTATGTAGAAGCGTTAAGTGATTATTTTAAGGACGATGAAAAAAATCTTTCCATTTTGGATAAAGCTTTAAATTTCGCTACAGAGAAAACGAAGTCGCTAAATTGTAATCTTACCGGCCTTTTTGATTTGGAATCTTTTTTGGCAATAAGACCCGACATTTCGAGTGTTGTTTCCGCTGTGATAAGCCCTATTTATGAGTCGGAACTTATTTCTGAGGAAGAGATAATTAATAATTTTGGGAAAGAAGTTTTTGAAATTGTGGATGCGATTAAAAAAATTCATTCGCTTAAATTTGAGGAAAACGACGAAAAATCTCAGCTTGACGCTCTTCGAAAGCTTTTTGTGATAATGGCGAAAAATATAAGGGTGGTTTTTGTGGCTTTGGCTCAAAGACTTTATGTAATGCAAAATCTTTCGCAAATAAGAGTTGTGAGAGATAAAATGATGATTGCAAAAGAAACTTTGCAGCTTTATGTGCCTGTAGCCGGAAGACTTGGCGTGTATAGGATGAAAACTACGCTTGAGGATTTATCGTTTAAGTATATTTACGAGAAGGAATTTAATGAAATTGAGAAAGAGCTTGAAGTTTTTGGAAAAAGTAAGAGTAGAATTATCGCTATTTTAAAACGAAAACTTGAGGATATTTGTAAGGATTTTTCGATAAATGCAGAGGTGTCTGGAAGAATCAAAAGCGTATACAGTATTCATAAGAAACTTCAAAAGAAGAATTTAAACAATTTGGCTGATTTGTACGATATTTTTGCTGTGCGAGTGATTGTGGATCATGGAAAGGATTTTGATACGGAAGAAGATATTTCGAAACTTTATTTTTTACTCGGTGAAATTCATAATCGTTGGAGTCCGCTTCCTCATCGTTTTAAAGATTATTTGGCGAATCCGAAGCCGAATGGTTATAAAAGTATTCATACAATTGTGCTCGGTCTTCTTTCAAAAGAACCCCTTCAGCCTGTGGAAATTCAGATTCGTACGAAAGTGATGCATAATGAAGCGGAATATGGTGTTGCGGCGCATTGGCTTTATAAAAATGCAGGTAGTGATCCGGAGAATGAAAAAGTGAAGGCTCATTCGAATTGGTTAAAAGAGATTCAGAAAATTAATTCCGGAGATATGTCTGGTGATTTTTCTGTTTTTAAAGATAGAATTTTTGTGCTTACTCCTCGTGGAGAGATAAAGGATTTGCCGGTGGGGGCAACTCCTATTGATTTTGCCTACAGTGTTCATACAGAGCTTGGGCATCGTGCATATTTGGCTAAAGTGTCGGATAAAGTGGTGCCATTAAATTATCCTCTTAAAAACGGAGATGTGGTGTATATCACTACAAACCCTTCCAATACACCGAAGTTGGAATGGCTTTCTTTTGTTAAAACACCCCTTGCTAAGTCAACCATCAAAGCCTATTTCAATGCGATGAATGTTGATTTTTATTTAAAGGAGGGGAAGAAGGCTATAAATAAACAACTTGAGCTACTTTCGAAGGATTTTCTTGATCAAAATTATTCGGTTTTGAAGGATTACAATCGACAAAATTTGACGCTTGAAGAAAGGGAAAAACTCATAATTGAAGTAGGAAAAGGATCACAGCAAGCCGGTGATGTAATTCGAAAGGTTTTTCCATCGCTTTTTGAAGTGATAAAAAAGAAAGATGATTTTGTGAAAAAAGTGAATCATGAGGAAAGAAGAGACCTTATCGATCGAATTGTGATTGGAGGTGAATCCAATTTGCCTCTAAAAATAGCCAAGTGTTGCAATCCGAAATATGGCGATGAAATTGTAGCTTATTTTAAGAAAGCCACGATGCTTACTACCGTTCACAAAAAAACATGTAAGCATCTTAAAAATCTTGATGAAAAGAGATTAATGACTTCGGAGTGGAAGTAGCGAAACTCATTGAGGGGCTTAGTGCTTTTATCTCTGTGCCGTTTTGATTTTCGATTAGTCGTTTTGTGATGTCTTGGATGATGTTTTCGTCTTTTTCGTTTAGCGCGATTTTTAGTAGTTTGTCGAAATTTTCAATTTTCACATATTCAAAAAATCTTTTGTATTTTTCCGGGAGTTTTGTGCGAATTTCTTTGAAATCAGGGAGAAGGCCCAGTAGGTGAAGAAATTTTATGGTGTAGGTGGTGACTATGAGTCTTGATTTGTGTGATTTGTTTAGGTTTTTTAGAGTGGTTTCGAGAAGGTCAAAAAGTCCCGGTATTTTTTGATTTTCCAGAACGCATCTTTCGGTGATTTCAGCTATTTGAAGCGCGCAAATTGTTTTGATCAAGCTATCGTTAATCTTTTTTGGAGATGAAATGGGTTTTATTTCTGTGAGGAGAGTGTTGCGTGGGCCGAAGTAAAGGCTTGCATCGGCGACTATAAGTGATTGTGTGTGGCCTAAAAATTTGCTTTTGTGTCTTCTTGCACCTTTTGCAATGAGACGCAGTTTTCCGTGTTCTTCGCTGTAAACGAAAAGCATTTTATCGGCTTCGCGAATGTTTCTGTGCCCTAATATTATTAATTTTGTGTTTGATGTTCTCATTTAGATATGTTCACGAACTGCAAGGGAAGCGCTTACCATACTTAAAAATAATGTTCCAAGAAGTTGTGCTCCCAAAAGTGTGTAAATGTTTGTGTGTATTAGGCCGATTTCTTTTATTGCAGGGTTGAGTGAAAGGATAAAGAGCATAAGGAAGCAGAATAAAACAGATAATGTGCCGTAGATGGCGGCTTCAATGATAAACGGCATTCTTATGAAACTATGACTAGCGCCGATTATTTTCATTACTTCGATTTCGCTTTTTCGGCTGAAAATTGTAATTTGGAGTGCATTTATCATTATGAGAGCGCCTCCGATAATGAAGGTGAGGATTATCCAGAAGAGGATTTGTCTTGCAAAGATTGAAAGGTGGTTTAGATTTTTCGAGATGGAATTTAGGGTGTTTAGGTCTTCGCTTTTTTGATTTGTGGAGGCAAGAATATTTGAAAATTTATCATCTGCCAGGTAAGAAAGGACTTTTTCATGATCCTGCGGGTTTTTTGTGGTGATGCTTAGGGATTTAGGAAGCGGATTTGAAAGGCCGTATTTTTCGAAAGCGAGGCTTAAATCGGGGTGGGTTTCCTTTAGGTCTTTAAGCGCTTTTTCTTTCGTGGTGTATTCTATTTGGCTTATTTCCTTGAGGGTTCCGAGATTTTTTATGAGTTTTTGAATGTCGCTTTCCGGCGCGCTTTCTTTGAGGTATACAACAAGGTCTATTTTTTCACTTAGTGTGGCAAGGCCTTTTTCTGCGAGAAAATTGATGGAAAGGATAATATTGAAAATAAAAAGGATAATTGCCATTACGAATATTGTGGCTAAGGAAAGTACTTTGTTTCGCCAGATATTTTGAAGGCTTATTTTTAATATTGTGCCGGTTTTTGGGCTTTTAGATTGTTTTTTCGAGGGTGATGGAGTTGAGTTGGTTTTCTCTTTGGGGCTTTTCACTGTTTTCATTTTTCATTTGTTTTTTAAGAAGTGAGGATTTGTAGATCTCGGGGCGATAAGGTGTAAGACGAACAATTCTTGTGTTTAGGCGGTTTTCGATAATTAAGCGTTCGAGGTTGTAAGTGAAGGCGAATTGGTCGTATCCGAGAGCTATAATATGAGGTTTTATTTGTTTTATGAATTTTGTCTTGTCTTTGATGTCGCCGAGGTAAATTTCGTCCACCCAACCTGTGTTTTTTAGGTTTTTAAGCCTTGTATTTTCGTCCGCATCGGGGAGGTGTCCTTTGATGTTTTTTACCGTTTTGTCTCTTGCGATTATTGCGATTACTTTGTCGCCGAGTTCGCGGGCTTGTCTTACGAGGTTTTCGTGGCCGGCGTGGAGGAGGTCGAATGTACCGAAGATCATTACTGTTTTTTCTTTGGAGGGCTTTGATGTCGAGGAATTTTTGTCGGTCATATTAGTAAATTATGGTAAGAACGATAGTAACAAGTGTGATTATACCTGTAAAGGCGGCGAGAGAGTAGTCGAGGGATCTTCGCGGCCGGTCTTCGGGGAGAATCAAAAGGCGGAGCGAGGAAAGGCCGTAAATAAGGGCGGTAGTGATAAACGGAACGAGAAGAATTTTTGTAATGATTTGCGTAAGCTTGATTTCAATTCCGTTTGAAAGAAGTAGGAAAGCTAAAATATGCGCAAATCCGAGCGTTATAAAAAAAATGAGCGAAACTTTTTTGATATTTTCGATATTTTTCATGCTCCGATTATACTAAAAATGTGGCTTTGTGCCAAAGGGGAGTTCGGGTGCGGAGGGCTGGGGTGGTGAATTTGAATTGACAGGGCTTGAAATAGTGGGGTGGGTGTGGTATAATTACTGGAATAAATAACAAAAATAAAAATGAAAAAGGAAATGTTTAGTTTTATGGAAAAAAAGTTTGTGTTTTTTGCGGGTAGTCCCGAGAGGTCTAATGGTTCTGAATCTGAAAAAATAGCGCCTATAATCGAAGTTGGTGAAACTAAAGCTCCAGATGCTACTGAGACTGCCGAAATGATGACTTTTGAGCCTTTGAATTTAGAAGTTTCAGATTCGGGAATTAGCTTTCCAGGTGAATCAAAAGAATTTGTAAAAGTGATTGATTCTATGATACGTAATTACGAGCTTGGTGAGTGGGCTGCGATAAATTGGCAAATTTTGGGTGTAAATGATAATGAAGCTAATGTTAGGAAATTGCAAAAGGTCTTGGGGTTTTCGGGCAAAGAAGTTGACGGAATGATTGGACCAAAAACGTTGGCAAAATTAAAAGAATATTTGGAAGACCTTGATTTTGATGATAATTCAGTTGAAACAATAGAGCCTAGTATCGAGTTTGCTTTGAGAAATTTCGAATCATTGAGTACCAATTATCTAAATTCGTTGTTAGGTACAGATTATAAACAGCTTTTGGTTGATTATGAGAAAAATTTTGAAGATGTATATTCTTATATGAGTGAAGTTCAGAAATCTTTTGGTGAATTACCATTAAGTGAATTTAATAATGCGAATATTGAAAAAGTTTCCAAAACAATGGCGGAAAAATTATTTCAAGCTTTTTCTTCTATAAAACCTGAACTTAATGCTTTGGATTTTACTGATGATGTAAACTTATCTGATTTTACTAAAGTTAAAAAACAAGTTTTAGATTCTGTTCCTCCAGATAATAGCTTTTTTAAGGAAATTAATTCACGATTTAAGGATCAATTTAGAAAATTATAGTGTTGAGTTTAGTTTTTCTTGAATAGGCGTTTTTCCATAATTTGACGCTTCTTTGTTTTTTCAATAATATCTTTTTGTCTTCTAAATTAAATTTATGGTTGATGAAAAGGTTGTTTCGCATTTGGCGAAGCTTTCTAGAATCGGGCTTACGGAGGCGGAAACAAAGAGGCTTTCCAAGGATTTAAGTAGTGTCTTTGAGTATATGGAGGTGATTTCGGAGGTGAAGACCGATGATTTGCCGGAAATAAGCCAGGTGAACGGACGCGAAAATGTGCTTGAAGACGATGAGGTTTTGCCTGCGGATTGTGAGCCTTCTTCGCTTCTTTCAGCGAGTTCGAATGAAACATATATGAATCAAATTAAAGTAAAAAAAGTAATATAATGACAAATTTAAATAAATTAAGCCTTAAAGACGTTGTAAACGGTGTTCGAGAAAAGAAATTTTCTTGCAGTGAGCTTGTGAAAGATACTGTGTCCGCTTGCAAGGAGGAAAAGGATTTTTTTGCATACATTACGCTTGATGAAGAGGGTGCTTTGAAAAAAGCGGAGGAGTTGGATAAAAAAATTGTTCAAAACGAAGAGGTTGGGGATCTTGCCGGTGCTGTGTGTGCCGTGAAAGATATTATTTGTGTGAAGGGTCTTCCTAATACTTGCGCTTCTAAAATGCTTGAGAATTTTGTACCGCCTTATGATGCGAGTGTTGTTTCAAGGCTTAAAAAAGAGGATTTTGTGGTGATGGGAAAGACTAATACCGATGAGTTTGCTTGCGGTGCTTCCACCGAGACTTCGTATTTCGGAGTTAGTCGCAATCCTTATGAAAAAGAAAGAGTTGCCGGGGGGTCTTCTGGGGGATCGGCGCTTGCCGTTGCTAAGAATCTTTGTACTTTTGCGCTTGGAACGGATACGGGCGGATCGATTCGTCAGCCGGCTTCGTTTTGCAATGTTTATGGACTAAAGCCAACTTATGGGCTTGTGTCTCGATCGGGCGTGGTGTCTTTGGCTTCCTCTTGGGATACGGTTGGTGCGTTTTCAAAAACTCCCGAAGATATGGCGATGATTTTGAATAAAATTGCAGGCAAGGATAGGAAAGACTCGACAAGCCTTGATAATCCCGAGAAAGACTATACTTCGTTTTTAAATAAAGGTGTGAAGGGGCTTAAAATAGGGCTTCCAAAGGAATATTTTTCTGAGGGAATCGAGGAAGAAACGAAGGCTTTGGTAATGGAAAGTGTGAAGAAACTCGAAAAGGCGGGTGCCGAGGTGGTGCAGTTGTCGCTTCCTTCGACAAAGTATGCTGTGAGTGTGTATTATATTTCAATGCCGGCTGAGCTTAGCGCAAATTTGGAAAGGTTTGATGGAATTCGTTTTGGGCATAAGCCCGAAAGTGAGGCGGAAAATATTGTGGACTATTATTTTAAGGCAAGGGGTGAGGGCTTTGGGACTGAGATAAAGCGAAGAATTATTATAGGAACATATGTGCTTTCTGCCGGATATATGGATGCGTATTATAAAAAAGCGCAGAAGGTGCGTGGGGTGATTATAGAGGATTTTAAGAAGGCTTTTTCTGCTTGTGATGTGATTATTGGGCCGGGGTCTCCTTATCCGGCTTTTAAAATCGGTGAGTTTATTGATGATCCTTTGAAAATGTATACGGCTGATGCCTTAACGATTCCAGTGAATGCGGCCGGTATTCCTTCGATGGCTTGTCCTTCTGGTTTTACGAAGGCTGGTCTTCCCGTGGGGCTTCAGGTAATTGCGCCGTTTCTTTCTGAGGGAAGGTGTCTTTCTGTGGCGGAGGCGCTAAGGGGATTATAGGTTTTTAAGATCTTTATAGATTTCTTTTCGATGTTTTATAGCTTGAAGTATTATTTTATTTTCGATAATTTCAAATATGATTCTTAGACTTCCTATTCTAAAGCGAAATTTGTTTTTCTTTCCATTAATTTTTCTCGCTAAAAACAAAGGATTTTCGGTAATTTTTATTTGTTTGAGCTTATTAATTGCAATTTTTTGAAATTGATTGTCCAGTTTTTCCATATCTTTTTTGTATTTCGGGGTTTCGTGGAATTCAAACATTTTAGTCGAGTTTTAGGGGGGTATAATTTCCGTTTCTAGTTTCTTCTTCACTCTCTTTTAATTCTTTTTCGAATTCTTCAGTGAATGGAAGAAAGTCTTCTATTAGGTCTTCGAATTGTTGTTTACTCATAAATATGCCGATTTCTTTGCCGTTTTTAACGATTCGGACTATTTTTGCCGATAGTGCTTTTGATGGGTTTTTTTGAAGTTCGGACATTGATATGATTTTTTCTTCCGAGAGTAGTTTTGCCATATTCATAATTTTTATAGTTAAATTACACTATAAATATATCGTATAATTTAACAAAGGTCTAATAAATTATTTTCGAATTATTTATAGCAAATCTTCATTAAAAAATTGTGAAAAATTTATTAAAAATACATTAAATTTTTTTAAATCATTTTTCTTTCAAATTGTTTTTTGATATATTTTTGTCGAAAATTATTACAACAAAAAATATGAACACTCAACTTGTGGAAATTCTTGAAAGGGCGGGGCTTAATTCAAAGGAGGCAAAGGTGTATTTGTCCCTTGTGCAAGCCGGTCAGGCGCAGGTGTCTAAGATTGCCGCACTTGCGAAAATAAATCGAATCACCACTTATGATATTTTAGATAAGCTTAAAAAGAAGGGGCTTTCGTCTTCGTTTGTGAAAAATAAGGTGAGGTATTTTAATGCTACAAAGCCGGATATTGTGGTGAGTGATTTTGAGAAACGAGCGCAGGATCTCAAAAATGCGCTTCCGAAATTTCGTGAAATAATGGGGGAAGAGACGGGGGCAAAAATTCGGCATCTTGAGGGGATTGATGGGGTGAAGTCAATTTATATGGAGAGTCTTTCCGTGTCGGGAGATACGGGGAGTGAGATTCTTGCGATTTTGAATAATGATAAAATTTATGAACTTTGGCCGGAGTTTGAAAAAGATTATCTTAAGAAAAAGGCTAAAAGACAGATTTTTTCGAGAATTGTGAGCGTGGATACGCGCGATATTTTAGAGATTATGGCCGAGGATTCGAAGTTTTATCAGGAAACGAGGCTTATTCCAAAGGGCTTTCGTTTTTCGGGATGCAATATCCTTTTATATAAAGGTAAGGCTTGTATTGTGTCTTTGGGTGATGAAATTACGGGGGTTGTGTTTGAGTCGGGGCTTATTGTGCAGAGTTTTCTTTCGATGTTTGAGATGATGTGGCAATTTTGTGGGAAGGGGCCTGTTTCTATTGATCCCGTTGAGATTAAAAACAAGATGTTTGAGCCGCTTTCCGGTGATGAGCTTGCAAGGTCGATTTCCGAGATGTCAAAGCCTTTAAGTCATGAAAAGAAGGATGAAAAGGATGATAATTTAAGGCTTTTTTAAATTTTGCAAAAATTGATAATGAGTTTTTCGATGGCGAGAGTAAGCTCAGAGGAGTCGTTTATGGAGGTTTTTATGTTGCCTGATTTTGTGGAGATTTCGATTTCGAGAAGTTCTGCATAAATTTCTTTCAGGTTTTCGAATGTGAAGTTTTTCGTTTGAGGGATTGCGAGTTTGACGGGGTAGGGGTGAAGGCTGATTTTTTTGCCGATTTCAAATTCGTTCATGCCCTTTTGATGCAGCTCTTTGACTTGTATAAGGATTCGAAATTGCCTCACAATCATGCTGAAAATATAAAAAATTTCAGTGCCTTTATTTACCAAATCGTTTACGAATTTTACAGCGTTTTTTGCGTTTTTTTTCGATATGGCGTCGGTGAAATTGAAAATTGTGATTGAGAGGGGCTCGGGGATTAGGGTTTTTACTATTTCTGAGGTGAGAGGGGAGCCGTCTGCGTAGGCCAGAAGTTTTGATAGTTCGTTTTTGATTTTGAATTCGTCAAAACTATTGATGTAAGTCAAAAAATCTTTTTCAAAACCGGGGGCGACTTTGATTTTGCTTTCCGAAATATAATTTTTAAGCCAAAGCGGTGCCGATTTTTCGTCCAGAGAAGTGCAGTCTATCGCTTCTGCGATTTTGAGTATATTTTTTGTTTGCTTGAGCCTTTTATCAAGGGGCTTTTCTTCAATGAAAACGAGAATAATAAAGTCGGGGAGGTTTTCCATAATGGGCAGAAGAATTTCGACTGGATTTAAGGATTTTTCTTCGTATGGATTTTCAGGCTCGAGTTCATTGTCTTCTTCGTTGTTTCTGAAAAAATTCTCGAGAACGATTAGGCGCTTTTCGGATAAAAACGGAATTGTACGAATGTCTGTGATAAAATTTGAAATATCCAAATTTGAGGCTTTGATTTTTTCTAAATCAGCTTCGGGAAAGTCGGAAATGATTTTTTGAAGCGCGGTTTTTCTTTTGTGACCGTTTTCGCCCTGAATCAAGAATATATTTTTCATAGCTGAAATATATTGCACTTTTGGGGAAAGAGGCAAGGAAAAGAAAAGGGCCGGTAGCCTTAGGCTACCGGCCCTCTAATTTATTTTTTTAGTCCGCAGTTTTTAGTTGTGTGACATCGATGAGTTGGTTTAGGCCTTCAGGAGTGTTTAGAAGTACTCTTTGGTCGTATCTCACCGTGATTGAACCTTGGTCTTTTAATGGATCGCCGATTGCTCTTCTGTTTAAGAATATATCGTATACATCTCCGATAAGAGAACCGTTTACCGTAAGAAGAGTGTCGAATGTCGGGCGACCTTCAAGTGATTTAATTTGGCCGCTTCCTTCATCCTGTTCAGTTGCCATAAGGATGCCGTTTACTTGGCTTACATTGTTTGCGATATTGATGTTTCCGTTTATCGCTATGAATGCGGCGGACGGAAAGCTTTTCGGTTGTGCCGGATTTACCGCGGAGTCATCATAAAGGATATCGCTTTTGATATTTATGTCGCCGTTTAATACTATGTATGTCTGATATGCCGGAAGTGTGTCGGTTTTGCTTATCCTGTACGGATTTGTGCCGTCACCGATAGTGAGTGATCCGTTTTCAATAACAAATACACCGCTTGCTACGTTTCCAAAGCCTTTTAGCGCCACATCGTTTTGCGAATTTAAAACGATATTTCCGCTTATTTTTCCGAATCTTGAAATTTTATCGATATTCGCTTTAATGGCTTTGTTTATGTTTTCTTCTTTCCAAAGTTCGGATACTTCGGCTTGCATTTCACAAACGGAAGAAGAGAAGTTTTTAAGTACATTCCTGTATTCTTCAAGTTCGGATTCTTCAGTGTTTGATAGTTTACAAACATCGTGTGTTGGGAGTTTGTAAATGATTGTTTCTTCGTCACCGGCACCCGTGGAAGGTGTAAATGGTTTGTCCGGTTTTTCCACAACGACTACATCTCCACCTTTAACTTCACTGCAATAATTTACATCGACACCTGTGTCGATAATGTCTCTGAAGAACACATCGCCGCCTTGTCTTGTGATAATATATGGGCAAAGAACGATTACTTTTGCGCTATCTTCACCATCATATTCTTTGTCTTCAAGGTCGAAGTCTTCATCCAGCGGTCTTCTTGAGCCGTTGAAGTGAATTGTGTTGTCGAATTCTTCACCACATCCTTCCGTGGTTGTGAGTTCTTTACATCTATCGTCGTTTATTACTGTGTTATTTTCAGTTTGAACGATGATATAGATTTTTTCAGCTTTGTGTAGATTTCCGAGTGTAATTTTTTCTCCGTTTTTGAAATCTTCTTCAATGTCGTCAAAATCGTTTGCGATACAAACAACATTATCTGAAGCGTCTTCACAGAAGTAGTCGTCTTCAAAATCTTCCGGATCGTCGCCGAAGTTTTCATAGTCGTCGATTTGTTCTTCTCCGATTCTTTCGTTTAAATATCTGTCTTCGTCGAATCCTTCGGATACATAAATCACATAAGGATCGGCGGAGCCCTTAGGTTCAACCAAAATTGCCATTTCTAGGAAGTCTAATTCTCCATCAAGGCTTCCTTCAATTGCTCCATCATCCATATATTCTTCATATATTTCAGCGGATTTTGCGGAGCCCGGTGTAAATTCAATCAGGTAATTTACGTATTGAAAGTCTTCATCAAGCCATCTTGAAAGCCAAGAAGCTTGTTCGTCTGTGGCCTTGCCTCCGATGTTTATTAAATTTTTGAAGGCTTCTCCTTTTACATCGTAAACGAATTTTTCAATTTCAGGAGGTGTCTCTTCGTAGTCGTACGTAAGAGTTGCTCTACAATATGGCAAATCTTCGTTTGTGTTTTTGTCGTAGGCTTGGATTACCACCCTCGGTTCCTCTTCTTCGTCGATATTTCGAAGAATATTTTTAAGTTCCTCAGTGGTTTCTCCTCTAGACCATGAACCTGCATCGGATGGGCGAACGGTCCATCTATACTCAATTTCGTCTTTATAATCCTGTGGATTTGTTGTCACTCGAACTTCGAATTCTTGTTCTTCGTCGTCCGTGAAGTCGTCGTATTCCCATTCACCTTGAGGGCGAACGATTTCAAGCTCTATACATTCTTTTACTTCAGGAGTTCTATCTAAAGAATATGTGTTTTCACAGGCTTCAAATCCTCCCGGTGCATAACTTACCGAAAGAGCATTTTGTGTTGTTGTTGCGTCGACAAATGTGATGAAAAATACTGTTTGATAGGAATTAACCGTAACACTTCTTGGCAAATTGCCTGTATCGGTACTTGAAATACCACTTTCAAGCAGGTCGGATGCGATTTGTCTATATGTGTTTGCCATCACCGTGTCTCTGGCTAAGGATGGGTAAAGCGGATTTGATAACGGAACCACGAGGAATACTCCTTGTGTTGAGGAATATGTGGTTTGTGTGAGTTTTGTCGGTTTTGACATTGTGATAACCGAGCTTAGTTCATATAGTGAATTTTCTTTAAGAGGAGACCTTAAATCGATCGGATATGTTGGAATGTTCCAATCAATCACTTCAAGCTCTATACATACAAGGTTTTTTGTAAGCGGATATGATTTGATACATTCTGTTTCGGTTCTGTCCGTTGCTCTTACCGTAAGCGCATTTGTACTTTCCGATGCGTCTTCATAGGTGATAAAGAGAACGAACTGTCCGGATGAAACCGTGAGATTTTCTCTCATGTTTGCTGAAATCGCCACTTTTTCGTTGAATCCGCTTTCAACAAGGTCTTCTCCGATTTGTTTATATGTGTTTATAAGTAGCGTATTTGTGAGAATGTCCGGCGGTAGGTTCGGATTTTTTGCCACTTTTGGAATCGCCAAGAATGCACCCTCCGATGAGGAATATGTGGTGCGTGCGTTTGGAACCGCTTTTGAATATCTTGTATCGTCGGTAAGGACATATACTTTTCCGGCTTCCAGAGAGCGAAGAATGCTTGGGTTTTCCGTATCATAGTAATCGTATGTTTCAAGCTCGATACAAACCGGATTTTCCGGAGACGGATTTAATGTAAGTCTTTCAACACAAGGCACGAAAAGTGAATTATTTGAATCGTATGTTTTTGCCTCGATTGTAATTGTTTTTGTAAGCGGATTTTCTCCAACATAATATACTTCGGGGAAAATATAGGCTTTGCCTTGAGTGGTAATCGTGATTATATCGGCGATTTGTTTGTATGAATTGCCTTGTTCTGTGAAAGTGTTTCCCGTTTTAGTATAAAACTTTCCAAGACCGTCTGTCGTGGTCCACATTGTGTATACCTCGGGAAGAGTGTCTGTGCCTCTTGCGAATCTTGGAGTAAATGTGTGTGTAGGAGTGAGTTTAAGCCCCACTTGACCGTTTATTACCGCACTTGTGTTTGCAAGAGAAAGATCGGTACAAACGGGCATTTCCGGAATAACGGGAGCCGGTCCGATAGGGAAGTGTCTTTCACAATCGTCCACCTGTGTATTATTTGTGGTAGTGTGAACAACATTTTTGTTCTGCGATTCTTTCGTAGCGTAGAAGTAAACCGGTGTTTCGGCGTCTACCGTGATTTCAGTCACTCCTTCGCATCTGCTTTGGGTCAAATTGAAATTTTCCAATTTGTCTGTGATTGTTGTTTCTTTGAGTTTGTCTATTATGTAGCTTTGTTTAGTTTGCACTGTTAAATCTCCTTCAAGAAGAAGTTTTGTTTTTAGAGGAGCGGGGAGGGATAGTTTTTGGTTTTTTAGGATGTCCAGTTTTTGGTCTGTACTAAGAGAAATAAATGTGTTTGCTTGTAGCTTTTTCGTGTTGAAAATTTTCGGATTTGTCGCCGAAGATTTACTTTCCATAAATTCCACTGATATTTCGTTTGGGTTTTCTTTAAGCCCCTCGCATTCGTTTGTCATGAAAAATCCGTAGCCCTCATCCACTTTGTAAGTAATGGTTTCTTCAAATGTCTCGTTTTTTGTATCCATTGCTTTTGAATTTAAAACGGAGACAGTGCCGGCTTCGATAGGTTGATTGTGATTTACGAGAAGCGCTTTACAAATTGGTTCATCGGGAGGTGTGAATGTTGTTGAAGCGTTGCAGTTTGGCCAGGGGTTGTTATCTGCTTGAAGGGCGTCAACTGTAACAGTTCCATGTCCTACAAAATAGATTGGTTTAAATGGAGTTGGATCTGTGTAAGTTGATGTGGGTATTGCGTCAAATATTTGAGTGCCGGGTCTTTTTAAATAAAATTTACCTGTACTTGGGTCATTTATTGTCCATTTTAGTTTTGTGTCGGTTGGGACAGCTGTGCCGTTTGGACTGAAAGAAATATTTTCTACACTAAGTTCGTGCATCTCTTCGTTACTATCTAAATAGTTGTTGTTGATTTTCTTTGTAGTCATTGTAAGTGAGCTACAAACTAGTGGTTTGGGAGTTTTTTTGACGATTGCGTGAAAAGTTATATACCCACTGTATCGGTAACATCCCGGCAATTTGTCGAAATAGATTCCGATTTTACTATCAGAATATTTTACTTCTTTTACATTTACAGTAATTTTGCTGGGAGAGACCGTTTTAATGTCTATTGGAGTTAGGGTATTTGGTACGCTGTTGAAATAAAAGGTGTTAAGATTATCCGCTGTGAAGGGGTCGGGGGCAGCAATTTCTTCTGCGTTTGTTTTTGGTCCGTATGCCATATATAAAATCGAGTATTCCGGAATAACCTCTAAATACATATCGGATGGTAAGTTTGTGATTGTTGCATTGTCCGATGCGGTTTTTGCGTTATCTCCGATTTTTCCACCGGGTTCGAAAATATAGTCCCCCGATTTGTATTTTATCCTTGTTGTTATATCGTTTTCATTTGTTCTGTATTCATTGTTATTTGCGAATATGAAACCCTTAATGTCTGTTCTTGAACTAACATCAATTCCAATTGCAACGTCTTTTGCATCTGGACTTCCCGGGTCTCCGTCATATGCGTCTTCGCCGTTGTTATGAAAAAATGTTTCAAATTCTATAATGTCTCCTTCTTTTGCGTTTTTTAAATCTATGGAGTCATAAAAAAGATCGTCGTCACAAGTATTATCCGTACAATTTTTTATCAATAGAAATTCTCTTTCGTCGTTGTTTCTTAAATCGCCGGCTTTATCGTATGGATCATCGGATGCATATTTAAAATTATTGAATGAAGGATATGCATAACCTCTGATGTTTTGAACATATTGTTTGAATGGCCGAAGAGGGGTGAATACTGAGGCAAAGGTTGTATTTCCCATTATCGCAAAAATAAAGGTGGCTAATGCGATTTTCAGAAAGATGTTTTTGTTTTTCATATTTTTTTATTTTTAATATTTATAAATTTTCAGGTTTGAATTGGTCTGTGCCTCCGGTGCCTCCTGTTGCAATTACCGATGTGTCTGAAACTTGAGACTGCGATCCGCTAATTTGTCCTGGGTTTCCTGATTTGTCGGTTCGTACTTCCGGTTTTTTGTAAGATTTACTTGCATCTTTTCCTCCTTCTTTGTTTCCTTCTTCACTCACAATTCCAACTCCCGCTCCAACAGACATTGTGGCTTTGCCCATCGAGCTTGTCACTTGGTCGTGTTGTTCGGAATATCTTGATACAAGTTTTCCGTTTTCTTTTCTTACACCTTTAATGGTGATTTCTTCAGTCAAAAGGAAGCTTGAATTTAAACATTTACTGAAACTTCCGGCGATAATGTCCGTCTTTACATCGATTGTGTAAAGGATTCCGGTATCAGTTTCAAATGTGAAGGATTTTCCCTCTACTTCGGCTTTTCTGATTTCGTTTAATAGGTTTATAAATTTTGTAAGTGCGTTTTTCCTTGCTTCCATGCTTGGACTTTCCAGTTCCGAAAGCTTTTCTGGGTGTTCAACAAAGGCCAACACCATATTATATGAGCGTGTCCCCAGATAGTCTTGCATTGCAGGGCTGAAAGATAGGAGCTTTAGTGCCATAGGAGATGACAAAATTTCTTCGTATTTAGGTGTGTCTCCTTCTGTAAGAGTTTCTATGGGGCTTAATGTTTCCAGTATCACTTTTCCAATTTCACTTGTAGCCGGGTACTTTTTTTCAGTTGCTTTCAAAATTCCCGACGAGAGGATGTAATCAATTTGTCTACCTGATTTGTTGAGCGTAGATGTAGAAACGATTCTTCCTTTTTCATCTCTTGTGACAGAGTAAAAAACTGAGCCGGCCATAATTTGAGTGACTTGGTCTTGTTTCAAAAGGTCGAAGCCTTTTTCAAACTGGAGGCGCTTTATTAATGTGTAAATCGTATCGTTGAGTACTGTTTCGGTATATTTTTTAGAAAGTTTTGTTGCTTCCTCTTCGGATTTATCCATGTTGAGGAGGGTTGTTTTGAAGTCTTTTTCAATTTCTCCTCTAAACAGGTTCTCAGTGGCTTTTCTCATACGCTCTGCAAGCCTTTTGTTTGCACGGTCTCTACCTTTTTCATCGAGATTTTCGTAATCGTATTTTGAAAGTCTACTTGTGAAATATTCATCTTGAATCATGCTTAGGGCTTCGGATAATTCTTTGTTGCTTAAGACTGGATCAAATGTCTCCGATTTTATCAAGTTGAGAAGACCATCTGTGTTGTCGATATTTTCAGCAACTTTTTTTGCGAATTTTTCGTCTTTCATTTTTTCTCGAATTAGATCGAGAAGGTTTTCTCTAATTTGTTCTCCGTCTTCCATTTTTTCTCCAAGAACTTGTTTTGCTCTTTCCCCACTACTGTCTCTTGCCATTTTTTCTTCTTCGGAAAGGCCTTTTTGAAGGGTGGTTCTTTTATCTGCAAATTCGATAGTTCTGCTGGTTGCGTTTTTGTTTTCCAGGTATCCTTTTTCGTCAATTAAGTTTTGTTGTCCCCACATTCCTTCTCTATTTGTGCCGATCTCCATTGCTCTAAAGCCTTCTCCTGATCTTTTTTCCAGATATTGTCCTTTTGTTTGGCCAAGAATCCAGTTTCGATCTCTTCCTCCCTCGAGGGACTTTTTTGATCTTATTGTTACCACTTCTCTGATATTGGAAGAGTTTTCATCTTCCTTAAACGGAAGCATAAGTCTTTCTCTTGTAATGACCATATCTTTAATGTTTCCTTCAAGGCAAAGGCGGTTTCCGTCTTTGATAAGAGCAAGGTCTTTGAGAACCGGGTCAATGAAAATTTCCAAGTCTTTGCCGTTTGTGTTGAAAACCTTGAGTTCATATTTTCCGTTTTCGTTTTGTTCGATTTTCATTTCCACTTCTTCGAGAGCTTTGTTATAGGCTTCAAGTTCGTCGCTAACTTCTGCAAAATTGATTGTTTCTTCCTTTGTTATTACTGCAAGTTTTCCGTCAATCGTATAAGTGACTTCTTTTACCGTTTTATCGAAAACTACCACTTCTTTAACTTGTGCGTTGTCGAATTCCGCTGTGATTTCTTTATCCTCAGCGATTCTTCTTGCGGATCTTGTGGCGTTCAGTTTTGATATTTCACTTCTGTTTGGGGCGAATACCGTTGCTGATCCAAGATAGAAACCTATATATGGTATCGGAATGGGGCCGACAAATTGGACGCCTACTTTGCTGATAATTCCAAGTGGCGCTTCCCATACGGAAGTGTCTCTTACAGCACGAGCGGTGATTTCTTCTTCAATCATGGATATGATATTTACCATGTCGAGGTTTGAAAGTTCGTATTGTGTTTGAATTTCTGATACTGTAGCCCAAAGGCCGGGTATTGTTTTTAAGAGCTTGTATTGTTGTTCCGGGTCGTCATTTGTTTTAAAAAGTTCGAAAGCCTTTGCGTAAGGGGATTGTTCTTTTGCTTCTGCAATATTTTCGTTCATAGCGCCTTCGAGCTTGAATCCGATTTCTGCGCCTCCTCCGAGAATTAGTTTTCCTGTTTTGAAATCGATTCCAATACCGAAATTTCCGCCAACGGATAAATCTTCTCCACCGGTTTCGGCTTGTAACATTGTTCCAAGAGCTCCTTTTGAGGATGTGCCAAGTGATAGATTTACCATTGTATTGCCATCTTTGTATAAGTTTAACGATAATCCAAGGCCAAGTGTCGGTAAGCTTTTTAAATCTTTTCCGGCAAGTCCGAGTGAAAGGGTGAAACCTTCCCCAAGATCTATTGATCCGCCTGCTCCAAATTCTTCAAATCCTTCGAATTTTCCGTCTTTGAATTTTATTGTAGTGCCTACGGCCAAAAGCATTTTGTTTTTAATTTCTTCAATAATTTTAGGCGGTACATTTTTTGTTTTTAATTCTTCTTCAAGTTGCTTTATGAATTCGGGGTTTTCTTTTTCGACTTCACTTAGTGCATCTTTAGCCTCTTTTTCTTCGCCTTGAATTTTTTCCGAAATGTCTAGAAGGTAACCGAGTTGTAGGTATTTTTTCTGGTCATCAGTAAGTCCAAGGCTTAAGTCTACTATTCGATTATTTGCGGATTCTTGTAGTGCTTCGTTTTGAGTAAGTCTATCCGGGCTTTGATCTGTCATTTTCTTAGCCACAAAGCCTATTTTAATAAATTCGTTTAGCTTGTTTGTAATGGCATTTTTATCAAGTTTTTTTGAACCGTTTTTGTCAATTGTGTAAAGTCCTTTTGTATTTAAAATATTGTTTAATGCCGATTCTGGGGTGGCGTGTCTTCTGAAATAGCCTTCGTCTAAATAGACTGTGCCGTCCATTGTCGCCATCGTAATTGATTTTGCATTTTCGGCTCCGTTTAGCCAGCCTATAAAGTTTTCAAAAACAGAATTTTCGGTGTCTGAAAAATTCAGGGCTTTGTATAAATCGGCGATAAATATTTGGTCCTCGGTGCTATATTCTCTTTCCTCTCTAGTTTCTTTCGCTTTTTCAATTTTTGCCGTGTTTAATCTTAGATCTTTGATTTTTTCGCCGAGTTCAACTACGAAATCAAAGTCTTGTCTTAAAGTTTTTAATTGTGGTTTTTTCTTAACCGCTATGGCGAAGTCTTCAAAATCTTCGTTGTAGTTTAAAATTTTATTTTCTTTCAGAGTGTCGTATACATCTTCAAATGTGAAATGGTTGCTAGCCCATTTTGCATAAAATATTTCCGAGAAGATTTTTGCGGCTTTGTTTGAATCGATGTTCGGACTTTTTTGTCTGAGTAAGTTTTCCACACCTCTTGCTCCGTCCATGTCTTTAAAAGCGAGAGCAAGCTCTTCTTCGTCCATTCCTTGAACCTCGCCGGGAATTGTCATTTCGGTATTGTCATCTTCGATAGCGTTTTCGAGGGCTTTGTCGTATCGTTTTTTTACTTCGTCTGCGACTTCTTTTGAGGCTTTTGTTCCCATATATTCGTAGTCTCTTGTTTTTTCAGTTTCCGCTTTTTCTTGTTCTTGGGTCGTTTTTGGTTCCTCTTCAGTTTTTGTTTCGGGAATTTCCTCTTGTGTTTGTGTTATCGTTCTATTTTCATAATCTTCAACGAAGTCCCACATAAGGCTGTTGGATTTACTTATTTTTTTGCTTTTACTCTTTAAGTTTTCTCCTTTTCCTTTTGAATACACTTCAAGGAGATATTTGTAGCAAAGATATTTTACTTTGTTTGAATCGTTTTTATTTACTGCGTCGAAAAGTTCTTTTGCGAAGACTTTGTTTTCTTTTAGAATAAAGCTTCTTCTTACGGTTTTGCCGTTTTCGAGTTTTGTTTTGAAATGAATTTCAGTGCCTAGAAGTTCGAATTCGTTTTTTGTAACTGTTGCGAGATTATCTCCGAATTCTGGACTTATGGAAAGAGATTCTCCACTTAAATCTTCGAGCAAGTTTAGTTTGCTTAAATCTTTGCTTTCTATGCTCTCTGAAACGGTAACTTTTGCTTGTTCCGGAGAGGCAGAAAAATTTATGATATTTTTTTCTTTGAAGAGTGAAGGTAGTAATTTTGCCATATTTTTGTTTTTATTTTTATTTAAATCCTTATATTTTAGCACAAAATATGTGAGAGAGTCAAAATAAAGCTTTGAAATCTGAACAATTCCAGCTAATTCTTGTAAGTTTCTTGCTTTTTGGGTATAATTGTGTTGGTTTAAGAAACAAAAAATGATTCCAAAACTCATTATAAATTTTAAAAATTACGAGAAAGGGACGTATTTGTCCGCCATTTCTTTAGCTAAAATATGCGAAAAAGTGTCTTTGGATACAGGTTTTTCAATTGGAGTTTGTGTAAATTCTTTGGATTTTTCCGAGGTGAAGGCGTCGATAAATATTCCGGTTTTTCTTCAGCACTCTGATTATTTTTCTTTTGGTGCGCATACGGGGGCAGTGCTTCCTGAGCTTGCAAAGTTTCATGGTGCTGACGGCGTGCTTTTGAATCACGCTGAAAAGCCTATTTCAGCTGAAGTTTTGGGTATTACGGTAAAGGAATGTAAACGAGTTCATCTTCCTGTGCTTCTTGTGTGTAGTGACTTGGATGAGCTTCGTGAATATAAAAAATTTGATGCGGATATCTTTATTTTTGAACATTGTGATGCTATGGGGTCATGCGTTTCAATTGTCGATATGAAGCCGGAATTAATCGAAAAAGTGCCTCAAGTTCTTGGAGATAAGCTTTTTATGCTTGGGGCAGGAATAAATAATTCTTTGCAGACTAAAAAGGCTTTGAAAAGAGGAGCTTTCGGTGTGCTTGTCTCAAATGCAGTAGTAAATTCAAAAGAACCTGAGAAAAAACTTCGGGAACTTGTAAGCGCTTTTAAAAGTTGATTAAATTTCTTCTTCAAGAAAGAGGAGAAAGAGAAATAGCAAATCGTTCTTCATAAATGGCGTGTCGAGCAGACCGTGAATAAAAAAATAGCACACGATTATTCCTGACACCAACTTAAATGAATCGGCTTTGTTCCTGATTATCGTTTTTGCTGTATAAAATATTAGTACAAATAGAGTCGAAAGTCCCAAAATGCCGTAGTTAAAGATAAATAAGAAAAATATGTTGTGAGGCTGAAGTACTTTATAATCCAGAGCTTTATTGTTTATGGCCTTTTCCACATTGTTTTCGTAGTGATATTGAAATTGTGCAGGGCCTAAGCCAAATATAAAATTCTTTGACTCTTTAAGCAGATATTTTGATGTGATATATATTTCGTTTCGTTCATCTAGACTTGACCATGTGGTGTTTATGGTTGGTAATATTTTCGTATAAAATACCACTGAGGATAAAGCGATAAACAGTATTGATAAAATTAAAATTTTTAATTTTGAGTCGAAAAGTTTTTTACCGAATTTTTTCAGTAAAAATATAAACGAAACTGCTGATGCTGCAGTAATTGCTCCCATTGATTTTGTGAGAAGTAATAAGATTCCGAGAAGAATTGTGAAAATTAAATATCGGTTTTTGAAATAAGGTTTTTTTAGGGTGTTTATGAATTTTGTAAAATTGAACAAAAGTGCGGGTACAATATAAACGCCTAGGTATACCGCTGAATCCAAGGGGCCCGTAAGTCTATGGTCAAAGGTGACATTGTGGCCTGATAAATTGAAAATTATTGAAAAAAGTCCAAATGCGATTACCCCGTAAGTGTAGTATTTGAGGCCTTCTTCCTTTTGCTGTTCGGTTTGAAGTGTGTGAATGAAGATAAAAATGAGCGTTGAGGCGAAAATGAAGAATTTCCAGTAGCTTAAGAAGAATCTTAAATCGTATATTTGTGCAGACAAGGATCCTGTGATGAAAAGAACAAGAAAGATTGCTAATATTTTCGGAAATTTAAGCTTAATTTCTTTTTTAACGATTAAAACAAATAGGGGAATAAAGTTTAGGCCGATTAATATCTCTTGGAGATTTGTGGGAAATCCTCCAATATTAAAGCGGATTAAATACGACTGAAGGAAAAACAAATTTATAAAAAGAAGAGAGCGAAGTGTTTTTTTCATGGAATTGCTTAAAATTCTCCATGATTTTATATCAAGAAGGCTTTTTTGTCATTTTTCGCTTAGTTTATTTTTGATCCGGCTTTTTTTTGGGCTTTTCGGGCGCCGTCAAAAACATCATTACATTTTGTCTTGTGTCATCGCCTATGTGCACGACTTTTATAGAGGTGTATCGTCCTTTTGTTTTGTTTAACTCAAGAGCTTTTGAAAACATTGTAAGTTCATTTTCGTTTTCAAGATTGATGGGCCGAATTGATTCTCTTAAGTCTCTGTAATAATTAATGATTGAAAGGGTGTCTTTTTCGTCATAAGATAAGTCTTTCATGAAAAATTTGAAATCGAAAGGAAGCAGTCTTTTTCCGACTTTTTCCGAGTATTTTTTAGCTTCGTAAAAAATATTTTTTGCTTCATCTATAAATTTGCTTTCCTTTTTTTCTTTGCCCATAAATTCTTCAATGGCTTCGTCAAGAGGAAGTCTGTCTTTCCCTTCGGGCCGAACTTCGAGAAAATTTTCATAGACATAAATTGCTCTGGCTAATGAAATTCTGTCGTGGTCTTCAATTTTATGTCCCTTTTTTGGTTTTATTTTAAACTTTAATTTTTTCCATAGGTATCTGATGTGATCGGCGTCAAAATCTTCATCCGGAATGTAGGTGCCTACGGCTTGTCTTATTAGACTTATCTCATTTTCTTCATCTTTTTTTGGATTAATTCTTATTTTTTCCAGTATAAAATCTGCTGTAAGCAGAATGTGTTGTGGCATTGGATTGTTTGAGAAAAGTCTTATCTTTTTGTATTCTATTTTTTCCATAATTTTATTTAATAAATTATATTATTGTACAGTTTTTTCGTGTATTTGTCTATGGTATTAAATTTTTTCACTATGTATAATCTTTTCAATTAAACGAAAAAATATGTTTTCTTTTCTTAAAAAACTTTTCCCCGATACTCATCCTTTAAGGTTAATTTTTCATAAAATTAAGGCTGTTGTTGCCGCTTTTTTGTATGGATTTCCTGGAGATAAAATGATTGTTATAGGAGTTACGGGTACGAAAGGAAAGTCCACGACCACAAATCTAATCGCTACTATTCTTACAAAAGCCGGATATAAGGTGGGAATGACTTCTACTATAAATTTTCAAATAGGAGATAGACGGTGGGTAAATGATACAAAACAAACAACTCTTAGTCCTTTTAAAATTAATAAGCTCCTTTCTGAAATGGTCAAAGAAGGTTGTAAATATGCTGTTATTGAAGTGAGTTCGCATTCTGTGACACAGTCGAGAATTTGGGGAATTAATTTTGATTGCGCTGTCTTTACCAATATTAGTCCAGAGCATATTGATTATCATGGTAGTTTTGACTCTTATCTTAGGGCAAAGGGAGAGCTTTTTAAGAAGGTGATGAAAGCAAAGAGAAAGCCCAATATACCCAAAGTTCTTGTTCTTAATGCCGATGATAAAGAGTATGGTTTTTTCAATCAGTTTATTGCTGATAAAAAGATTAGTTATGGCATGAAAAATGCTACTGTGTTTGCCGATCAAATTGAAAAAAACGCATCCGGTTCTTCGTTTTTTATAAACGTTCCGAACAACAGATTTAAGGTGAATTTAAATATTCCCGGCGATTTTAATATCTACAATGCTCTTGCTTCGGCTTCACTTTGTATTGCTTTGGATGTCCCGGTTGAAAAAATTGTGTCTGCTTTTTCCGATGTGCAAGGTATACCAGGTCGTTTTGAGCATATTTATGCCGGGCAAAATTTTAATGTAATTGTTGATTATGCTCATACTCCTGAGTCTTTGGAAGGGCTTTTAGCTTTGTATAAACCACTTTCCTTGGGGCGGATTATTCTTGTTTTCGGTTGTACCGGAGGGGGGCGTGATAAGGCTAAGAGGCCTATTATGGGAGAAATTGCGCATAAATATGCGGATTATGTTGTTCTTACAGATGATGATCCTTATGAAGAAGACGAAATGGCGATAATTGAACAAATTGCTCGGGCGATTCCAAGGAAGGAAGGTGAAAATTTTTGGAAAATTCCTGATAGAATGGAGGCAATTAGGCTTGCTCTAATGGAAGCGCGTGAAAATGATACTGTGATTGTTGCTGGAAAAGGGGCTGAGGAGGTGATTGTGCTTAAAGATGGCCCTCATAAGTGGAACGATAAACAAGTTATTCTGTCGCTTCTGAAAAGGGATCTTAAGGTTGTTTTAAGTTAACAATATGGCTGTAGATGGATTTTTGCTTTGTGATAAGCCCAAGGATTTTACTTCAAACGATTTTCTTCGTGTACTTAAGAAAAAGTATAATGAAAAATCGGTGGGGCATAGCGGTACGCTTGATAGAGGAGCTTGTGGCCTTATGCTTTATGCTTTCGGAAGGGCAACGAGGTTGCTAAAATATTTTATTGGGCTTGATAAGGAGTATGAGGTGCTTTTGAAATTTGGCTTTAAGTCTTCGACTTATGATGGTGATGGGGAGATTGTTGCTGTAAGCGACAACACGGTTTCCAGGGAACATCTTAAAGCTCTTATTGATGCTAATTTTTCAGGTGAAATCTTGCAAACTCCCCCGGATTATTCTGCTTTGAAGGTATCTGGAAGAAGGGCTTCGGATTTAGTTAGGAGTGGAAAGGAGGTAACTCTTAAGCCAAGAAAGGTTGTTATTTATTCTTGTGAAATTTTGGATTTTGCTTTTCCTTATGTAAGGCTAAAAATTAACTGTAGCAGTGGTACTTATATTCGCTCTCTTGTGAATGATTTGGGCGAATTAAGTGGGTTGGGCGCTTATGTTGTGGAGCTTAAAAGGCTTAAAATTGGTTCTTTTTCTTTGAGTGATGCTTCTAGTGTGGTTGTAACTGTTGATGATTTTATAAAAAATCTTTCCCATGTTTCACTTTCCGAAGAGCAATACAAAGGTCTTCAAAATGGAAAAAGGCTTTCTGCTCGTAGTATTTCGTTTGATTGCGATTTTATTTTCGCTTTTTTTGAGGGTAAATTCGTCGGAGTGCTTGAAAAATCTGGGGTTTCGGGTATAAAACTAAAGAAACAATTGTAGTAAAACATTATGACTTTTTTGCAAATAATCTCGTTGTATGTTTCGAAAGCCGTGTTTTCGTTTTTTTTGACGGTTCTTTTTTTGATTTTAACTATAAAAATTTTTCCAAAACTCGGATTTATGGATAATCCGAAAAAATGGGGATTTAAACGCGATCCAATTCCGTATTCCGTTGGAATTTCAGTAATGCTGGCTTTTGTTATTTCCGTTCTTGTCTTTGTGCCTTTGAATTTTTCCTTGATTATCGTTTTAACTTCGGGTTTTTTAATCAGTGTTCTTGGTTTTGTGGATGATAAAATTAATTTAAAGCCTTTTACGAGGCTTGTATTTCAGTTTTTTGCTGGTGTGCTTGTGGTGTTTTCTGGAATTGAATTGTTGTCTTTTAGTTTGCCTTTTATCGGTGAGATTCCGCTTGATCAAATAAAAGTTTTTGGAATTTATGTTCTTTCAGCCCTTTTTTTGATTTTTTGGACTATGCTTCTTATTAATGCGATGAATTTTTTGGATGGAATTCCGGGATTAAACAGTACCGTTACCGCAATTGCTTCGTTTACGATTTTTTTCCTTTCAGTGCATCCTGGAATTCATGTTGACCCTTCTGGGCAAATTGTGACTTCGTATTTGTCTTTGATGCTTGGATTCTCAGCTTTAGCTCTTTTGTTTTTCGATTTTCCAAAACCAGCTGTCTTGATGGGGGATTCCGGAAGCACTTTTTTCGGTTTTATGCTTGCCGTTTTGTCTGTGCTTTCAGGTGGAAAAATTGCCACCGCTTTTTTGGTGCTTGGACTTCCTCTTCTGGATTTGATTTGGGTTGTTGTTCGGAGAACTCTCGAAGGAAAGAAATTTTGGCAAGGAGATCTTTTTCATTTGCACCACAGATTTTTGTATTACGGTTTTTCTCAAAGACAGGTCGTTTTGATTTATGGCACGATTTCTTTGGTTTTCGGTGCATTGGCTCTTACTTTTGTAAGTAGTGCGCAGAAGTTTTTTATGTTGATTGCCCTTCTTTTTTTGATGGTGTTTTTGGGAACTTTACTTGTTTTCGGGAAAAAGTTTGGAAAAAATAAGAATCGAGACGGAGAAACAAAAAATTCCGAGAAAAATTCCGGCGAGAATGTCGCTTAAATAATGAACATTGAGTATAACTCTGCTTGTTGAGATGAGAACGAAAAAGACTATTGATAATACAATAATCTTGTTTTTTTGTTTTGGAAATCTTATTGAAAAAAAATAGGCGGATAGAAGTGCAAAAACTGTGGACATCGTGGCGTGCGCGCTTGGGAAGCTTAGTCCCGTTTCAAAAATTTTTCCGTTTTCCGGGCGAATTCTTCCTATCGTGATTTTTATGATATTAACGAGCCCAAATCCTAATGATGCGCTAAGTAGGGCGATATATACATTGGGTTTGTTTTTTTGAAAAAGAAGAAAGGTAATTAGAAAGGCGAAAAATGCCGTGAGGATATATTTGTCGCCGATGTTTGTGATAATTGTCATGTATTTGTCGAGATCCGGAGTGTGTACTTCTGCGATTTTTTGGCTTATTAATAAGTCCAGACTTTTTAATATGTTGAGCTTTGTAAGAATCGCAACAAGGGCAAAACCCATTATTGAAAGGATGTTTAGTGTCAGTAAAGCTTTTTTCTTGTTCATTTAGTTTTTTTATTTGAAATCATTATACAAATCCAAAATAATTTGTTAAGTTGATAAGGAAATTAGGGCTTAATTTTAATGACTATGGCTGATTTGGTTGAGGATATTAAATCCAGACTGGATGTTCTTAGTTTGATTTCCCAGTATGTACAGCTTAAACGAACCGGCAGGTCTTATAAGGCACTAAGTCCGTTTAAGGCTGAGAAAACCCCCAGTTTTGTCGTGAGTCCCGAAAAACAAATTTGGCATGATTTTTCCACGGGAAAGGGTGGTGATATTTTTACTTTTGTTCAGGAATTTGAAGGGGTCGATTTTTCCGAGGCTTTAAAAATCTTGGCGGATAAGGCCGGTCTTGATGTGGATGCATATCGTAGCGGGCCTAAAATCAGCAAAGAAACTAAAAGTGAAAAAGAAGAATGTTTTCGCGCTCATGAACTTGCAACGGAATTTTTTCATAAAAACTTATGTGAGGATAATGAGGGTGCGCCGGTATTGAAATATTTGCATGATAGGGGGATAAAAGATGATACAATAAAGCTATTTAAAATAGGTTTTGCTAAAGATAGCTTCGAATCATTGACGGATTATTTGATTTCAAAAGGAATTTCCAAAAATATGCTTCTTAAGTCCGGCCTCGTTTCCAGTAAGACAACAAATGCAGATAGGGTTTTTGATAAATTTCGTGGAAGGCTTATGTTTCCAATTCATGATATTTTTGGAAGAGTCTGTGGATTTGGAGGAAGAGCTCTTTTACAGGATCAATCGCCGAAATATTTAAATTCGCCTGATAGCGTGATTTATAATAAATCTAAGACTTTATTCGGGCTTTATTTTTCAAAAAATGAAATAAAAAAATCCGATAAGGCGATATTTGTGGAAGGATATTTTGACATGATTATGCCTTTCCAGGAGGGTATAAAAAATGTGATCGCAACATCTGGTACGGCCCTTACTGGAGAGCACATTAAACTTGTTTCTCGGTATACAAAAAATGTGATCACAGCCTTTGATTTTGATGATGCCGGTTTTAACGCGACTACTCGAGCCTTCGAACTTTTGCTTTCGCAAGCCATGAATATGCGTTGTTTGCCCCAGATGAAAGGTAAAGATCCGGCTGATTTTGTGCTTAGCGATGCCTCTGGTTTTATTTCGGAACTAGAAAATTCAAAACCTTTTTTAGATTTTTTAATCGAAAAAACAATTCTTAAAATCGGAATTGAATCTTTCGATAAGAAAAAGCAAGTAATGTCTGTTTTCCTTCCGTACTTAAAGCAAATTTCTCCGATTGAAAGAGATTATTATATTAGAAAATTATCCCTTGTTTTGGGATTTACGGAGCAGGTTTTGTATGATGAGGTTCAGTCATATTATTTGACAAATGAAAATGCCTTTAGAGTGGCTTCGGGGATTCAAGATATTAGTGAAAAATCCGCTTCTTCTTTTGACAATTCGGAGGTGCTTTTTTCTTTGATATTGGAATATCCGTTTTTGTTCGGTTTTTTAAAGGATAAAAACTTGGAAAAACTTCTTTCTGAAGAGTTTAAATCGGTTTACAAGGTGCTTGATACTCAGTATAATGCAAACCGTGATTTGGATAAATGGGATTTTTCCGATCTTGAAGCGGAAAGTTTGAAAAAAAGGCTTAGTTTGTTGGCCCTATATGGCGAAGAAAAATATGGAAATTTTTCGAAAGAAGTATTAAAAGACGAAGTTTTTAAGGTACTTTCTACTTTGAAAAAAGATTTCCAGAAAAACCGCCTAAAAGAATTACAAAAAGAAATTGCCAATGCGGAAGCCCAAAACAATACAGAAAAGTTGCTTGAATTATTAAAAGAGCAAACTGACATTTTATCCAAAGAATGAAATTTTATTCAAATAATATTTGTCATGGCTAGAACAAATAAATTTATTCAACAGCCTACCGATGATCAGCTCGCCAATTTTCCCAATGAGGTGAAGGATTTGGTGAAAAAGGGTAGGGAACAGGGTTTTATTACTCATCAAGATCTTCTAAAAGCGATGCCTCATATCGAAGAAGATGTGATTATGCTCGATGAGATTTACAGTCTTTTTTTGGATTTGGGTATCGAGATAATCGATACAAAAGACAGTTTGATTTTCGATGAAAAGGATGTTTCAAAAAAGACCACTAAAGGTCTTGCGGATAAAGATAAATTTGACCTGCAAGAACCGGCTTTGGAAAAACGAAAGGAGGAGAAAAAGAAAAAAGAAGTGGATTTTAAGGAAATTGCAAACGATTCTATCCGACTTTATCTATCTGAAATTGGAAGAGTAAGTCTTCTTACGGCTCGTGAGGAAATTGATCTTGCAAGAAGAATCGATAAGGGAGATCAGTCTGCAAAAGTGAAGCTTGCGGAAGCCAATCTTAGACTTGTAGTTTCTATTGCGAAAAAATATATTGGACGCGGTCTTTCTCTTTTAGATTTGATTCAGGAGGGAAATATCGGACTTTTTCGAGCGGTTGAAAAATTCGATCCGAATCGTGGATTTAAGTTTTCAACTTATGCCACTTGGTGGATTCGTCAGGCTATTACAAGGGCTATAGCGGATCAAGCAAGGACGATTCGTATTCCTGTTCATATGGTTGAAACGATAAACAAACTTACACATGCGCAAAGAAGACTTGTGCAGGAGCTTGGAAGAGAACCTCTATTGGAAGAGCTTGCGGCTGAAATGGATATGGATGAGAAAAAGGTTCGTCATATAATGAAGATTTCTCAAGATATTGTTTCGCTTGAGGCGCCTGTTGGTACTGAAGAAGATTCGAAACTTGGTGATTTTATTGAAGACGATGATGTAATGTCTCCAATGGAGTCTACAAACAAACAACTTCTCAAGGAAAATATTCACGAAATGCTCCAATATCTTTCGCCTAGAGAAAGAAAAATCATTGTGATGCGTTTTGGCCTTGAAGATGGTGTTGGCCATACTCTTGAGGAGGTGGGAAGAGAATTTAATGTCACTCGTGAAAGAATAAGACAAATTGAAGCGAAAGTCTTACAAAAACTTAAAGAGCATCCGACTTCGGTAAAGATTCGTCCCAAATATTAAAATTTAATCTTTAAAAATATGGCTAAAAAGGAAGATACAAAAAAAGTTAAGAAAACAAAAAAGACAGATGTCGATTTTTTCGAAACTGTAGTTGTGGAGGCTGCTGATGAAAAATTGGAAAAAGAGGTTCTTGTGACAAAAGAAGGATTTGCTCAAATGAAAGAAGAGCTTGCTTATTTGAAGGTAGAAGGTCGAAAAAAAGTGGCTGAAAGACTTAAAGAAGCCATTTCTTTTGGTGATCTTTCTGAAAACTCTGAATATGAGGAAGCGAAAAATGAGCAAGGATTTGTTGAAGGAAGAATTACAGAACTTGAAAGAAAAGTTAAATACGCCAAAATAATCACAGAGTCCGGTGATACAAAAGCTGTGACACTTGGGTCTAAAGTGAAAATCCGAAATATTAATAAAGACGAAGAGAGCGAGTATGTGATTGTGGGATCCACTGAGGCTGATCCGTTTGCAGGTAAAATTTCAAACGAATCTCCTGTTGGAATGGCGCTTCTTGAGAAAAAGAAAGGTGATAAAGTGAAAGTGATTGTTCCTGCGGGGACTGTTGAATATCAGATCGTGAAAATCGATTAGTAAAAAAATAAAAAAAGATCCTTAAAGGGTCTTTTTTTGTGGACGAATAAACTAAGGCTTAAAGTGTCTTTCTTTAAGCCTTTCAGTTGTGATTTATTTTCTTTTTTTTGCCGTCGAATATTTTTTGATTTCCGATGAATTTTTTACAGGCTTTTGTTTGATTTGTTTTAAGTATGAAGTCTTGTATTCTTTGAGGTAATAATATGCTGTATATAGAGCTGTCAAGCAGAGTATGTATAGCCAGAGTCTCATCGAAAAATAGGGAATGTTTTCATATCTTACAACTGTGAGAAATAGGAATCCCACACCTAAAAACATTAAGTTTTTTGAGAGAGATCTGAAACCGGCTTTGAACGCAAGGTCTGTTTTTTTCTTTTTCTTGTATATGATTGAGAAGGCGATTGAAGAAACGATTAACAGTACAGATAATGCGAAAAGTGGAATAAAAAATCTCATTTCCGGTCCGGGTGTTGTTGTAATGAAGTAGTTTAGCAGATTAGTCATTTTTTTGGTTGTTAGATTCTTTATTTAATAAAATTTCGGGAGAAGTATACTTTTTGACCAGAAAAATTCCAGCAACAAGTATTGTTAGCCCGGCAAAAATCTGTGGAAGTCTTATTCCCAAAAGAAGCCAAGTGTCGTCTCCTCTCATGAATTCTTCAAGAAATCTGAAAAATGCGAAAATGATAATTCCGAGAAGAGTAATAAATCCTTGTCTTGTTTTTTCTTTTATTTTTCTGGATTGGCCCAATACGATTAAAAATATGGAGATTGCGATATTATAAATGAATGCGTAAATTTGTGTCGGGTGTATGGGGACGGTGTATTTTATTGTGGGACTTTCGAAGTTGACGCCCCAGGGTAGGTTCGTTTCTTTGCCGTAGTTTATGCCGTCGAAAAAGGCTCCAAGGGAGGTGATCGCAATAATGATTATTATTGAAGGTGTGAGAATGTCCATCCATTTGCTGAAACTTTGGCCATTTTTCTTACATAGAAAATAAAATAGAATGAGAAATGCCAAAATTGCTCCCCATGGGTTTAATCCTTTGTCCCAAATATAAAGTGTGGAAAGAATGTTTTGCAGGCTTAATTCGTAAAAATAATTTTGATAATTTTCGATTATAGAGACGATTCTTGCACCGAGAAGTGAAATTAAAATAATCAAAAGAACATTGTCGCTTAAAAATTGGATCTTTAAATTATATATTTTGGAAAGTTTTATGAGTGTATATGTGCCTGCAATTACCGCTATTCCGAAAAATAACCAAAATGTGTAAATTGTAATGCTGTTTGTCTGAAATAATATCGGATGCATTTTTTATAAATTAAATATTGTTAGAAGAATAAGTAAAATCGAAATTGTTGTGATGATTGGGCCGGCAAATTTATTTTTTTCGAAGTAGTTTTGTTTTAGTGAAATTCCGCAATGAATAAGAAAAAAACAAACTAACATATATTTGAATATGCCGTTTGGGTTTATTTCGAGGCCTTTTAGTTTTTGTATTTCGAATATTTTTTCTGTTCCGATCAAGTATGCTAAAAAATAATATGAGAGATAGACGCTTAAAATAAAGCCAGATAGAGTGGAAATTTCCGAAAAAATATTTTCTTTGATTTGTGTTTTGCTTTGAGTCGTTTCATCGGGTTGTTTTTGTGTTGGTGCGGATGCGCCTTTCAAAACCTTTCTTTTGTCTTTTGCTGTTTTGATTTTCTCGTTTATAAGTTTTATATTTGAGAGAATTTTATTGCGGTATTCTTTCGCCGGTTCTTTAAATATTAACTTTATTAGATCAAATCTTTGTTTTTTGTAAGCGGAAATTTCATCGTTGATTTTTTTTATTTCTTCGGGTGTTTTAAGTTTTTCGCCAATATAATCAAAAATTTTTGTAAGATATTTAGTAAAAATTGAGTTTTGAATTTCGGACTTTCGTTTGTATTTATTTTGCCATTTTTCAATTTTAGAGGTGATATCCTTTGATAAAGTTTTTGGACTTTGTGTTTTTTTAAGTTCATCCAAGAGTGAGCCGGTTTCCATTTTAAGCTCGATTTTTTTGTCATGATAACCTTTTTCTTCAAGTGTTTTCGTTTGGGACTCAATGTAGGAAAGAAGTTCTTTTGCCGTGCTTTGGATATAGTCCGTGTTGTTTGAGTTTTTGATTCGAAGAAGTTTGTCGATTTTTTTATTGATTTCGTTTTTTATATCGTTATCGAATTCTTTGTCGTATTTTTGAAGTAGAATGAGAACTTTTTTCATTAGTGTTTCAACTTTTTCTTTTACAAATTCTTGTTCTTTTTCGTCGGTATGAGGAGCGGATTCTTCTAATTTTTTCTTAGCAATTTCATCGAGAAAATTTTGCAGAACGATTTTGCCTTCTTGTTTCGCTTTTTCAATGTCAGCTGGATTTGCGTTTTCTTTCCAAATCGCAAGGACTGTAAGGTCGTATTCGTTTTTTAGTCTTTTTGATGCCACATCGATATTGAGAGCTGGGATTGTTCCTTTTACAATTTTTGAGTGAACATCTATGGCTTCAAATTCAAACTTTTCGTGCCCGTCGGTTTTTAATATACTTGGATCTTCTTTGAATTCTGAAAAATCGAGTATGGAAAAACCCATGTCGTTCAGTTCTTTTCGAGCGAGAAGTTCGGAATTTGCTTCGATCGTTCCTGATAGGCGACGACCTTCTTTGTTTGTGACTGTATATTTAAACAGACTCATAATTTTGAGGAGAAATTACAAAAAAAATATAGCAGAATTTTATGCTTTTAAACAGTAAATTTTTAAGTCTTATTATTACTTCCGGGTTCTTCTTTTACCATTTTTTTGGCTGCTTTTATAAAACCTTTGAAAAGAGGGTGCGGATTTCCGGGACGAGATAAAAATTCAGGATGAAATTGGCAACCAAGCATAAATGGGTGATCTTTTATTTCGGCTATTTCCACAAGATCTTGTTCGGGATTTGTGCCGGAAAAAACCATTCCTTTTTCTTCGAGTCTTTTCTTGAAATCATTGTTGAATTCGTATCTGTGCCTGTGTCTTTCCGTAACTTGGTCTTTTTTGTATAGGTAATGGGCCAGCGTGCCTTCTGTGAGTTTGCATTTGTATGCCCCCAGGCGAAGTGTGCCTCCTTTGTCTTTTTCGTTTGATTGGCCGGGCAAAAAGTGAATTATGTATTTATCTTTGGGCAGATCGCCTTCTTCGTCGAATTCTTCGGAATTGATTTTCGGATCGTTGAGATGGAATCTTGCGAACTCGATTGTCATTATTTGCATGCCCAGACAAAGTCCCAAATATGGGATTTTGTTTTCACGAGCATAATATGCAGCAAGTATTTTTCCTTCAATGCCGCGCTTTCCAAAACCTCCCGGTACTAAAATTCCGTGTGCGCTTTTTAAGTTTTCCCAGGCTTCTTCGTCGTTTTCTTCCAATTTTTCCGCTGATACCCAAACCAACTCAAGGTCGTAGTATTGTGACAAACATGCTATTTTTAAGGATTCGATTACGCTTAAATAGGCGTCCACAAGTCCTGTGTATTTTCCGACAAGTGCGATTTTTAATGATGGCTTTTTTAGTTTTATTTGGTTAACTATATTTTCCCAGTCTTTAAGGTCGGGTGTTCGAGGCCCTAAATCCAGCTTTGCGGCGATTAGATTCGTAATATTGTATTTTTCAAAATTCAGAGGGATTTCATATATTGAACTAACTGTGGGGGCGGGGATTATGTATTCTTCCGGTACATCGCAGAATAATGAGAGTTTTGCGATGTGCTCTTTCTTTATGTGTTTGTCGGCTCTTGCAAGAATCATATCCGGCTGGATTCCAATGGAGCGAAGTTCTCTTACGGATGCTTGAGATGGCTTAGTTTTAAGCTCTTTTGAGGCACCGAGATATGGAAGAAGTGTTAGGTGGATGAAAAATGTGTTTTCTTTGCCGAGTCGAATTCTCATTTGCCTTATGGCTTCCAAAAAAGGAAGTCCTTCGATGTCTCCTACCGTTCCTCCTATTTCAATAATTTGGATGTCGCATTTTGATTCTTCGGCGGCTTTTAGGATTTTGTTTTGGATAGCTTCCGTGATATGTGGGACTATTTGAATTGTTCCTCCCAGATATTTTCCTTTTCTTTCGTTTTCAAGGACTTCACTGTATATTTTTCCGGTTGTTACAGAGGAGAGTTTGCTTAAATTTGTGTCGATGAATCTTTCGTAATGGCCTAGGTCAAGGTCCGTTTCTCCTCCATCTTCTGTGACAAAAACTTCGCCGTGTTGGAAAGGGCTCATTGTTCCGGGGTCCACATTTAGATAGGGGTCGAGTTTTTGAGTGAAAACTTTAAGTCCGGAAGCTTTGAGCAAGGCTCCGATTGATGCTGTTGCTATGCCCTTGCCAATAGAACTGCAAACACCTCCCGTAACAAAGATGAATTTTGCCATTTTTTATGGGGATTATTTTGTGAAAAATCTTCAAAATTGAGTGTAAAATCACCCCTTAAAATTTGCAAGTTTTTTAAGGTTTTTGGTATTGAAAATTTGAGGAATTTTACAATATTCCGACTTTCTTTCGAATTTCTATGATTTTGGCCTCTGCGATTGGTAAAGCCTTCTTTTTGCCTTCTTCCAGGATATCAAGAATATATGATTCTTTCGTGGATAATTCTTGGTATTTTTTTCGGAAATCTGCGAAGTATTCCATGAATTTTTTGAACAATTCTTTTTTGATTTCTCCATATCCGATATTTCCTTTTTTGTATCTTTCGCGGAGTGATTTTTCTTCGTTTTCGTTTAAAAACAGTTTGTAAATCGCAAAAATTTTACAAGTTTCCGGATCTTTTGGTTCTTCGATGCCTTTTGAATCACTCACTATGCTCATAATTTGTTTTCGGAGTATGTCTTCGTCGGAAAAAATTTCAATAGTATTTCCATAAGATTTGCTCATTTTTTGACCGTCAATGCCGGGTACAGTTTCGACGCTTTTCACTATATGTTCTTCGGGAATTTTGAAGGTTTCGCCGTATAAATTATTGAAAGATTTTGCCAAATCTCGGCAGATTTCGATGTGTTGTTTTTGGTCTTTTCCTACTGGAACCAGGTCTGCTGAGTAGAGTAAAATGTCGGCTGTCATAAGTACCGGATAATCGAAAAGTCCCACATTCGGGTCTCTTTTTTTGTTTTCTTTTGCGTCTTTCCATGCGTGGCCTCTTTCGAGAAGTCCCATGGGGGTAATGCAGTTTAGCGTCCAAGCAAGTTCCGTGACCAAGGGGATATCCGATTGTTTGAATAGCAAAGTCTTTTTCGGATCAAGGCCGAATGCTAAATAATTTTTTGCGATTTCGAGGCTTTGTGTTCTGAGTGCTTCGGGATTTTTTTCGCTTGTGAGTGAGTGTAAATCAGCTATAAAAATGAAACTTTCGAAATCATTTTGCATGTCCACGTGTTGTTTCATTGCGCCGAAGTAGTTGCCAATATGTATTTTGCCGGTGGGTTTTACTCCGGATATTATTCTTTTCATTTTAGCTTATTGTTAAAGGATCCATATCAAATTTAATTCTTGCATCAAGTTTATATTCTTTCGGAATATTTTCCAATAATTTAATAATGTTTTCGTTTTCGGGGTTTAAATTTTTTATGAGTATTATGTTTCTGAATTTATTTTTCAATTTGTAAATGAAGGCGGGATAAGCACTTATTTCAATGTCTTTCAGGTCTTTTTGTGTGCGAGTTTTTTCCAATAAATTTTTCAATTCTTCACAGAATTTTTCTGAATTTTTTTGAAATTTATCTTCAACGATGATTTTTGCGAGAGAAGAATATGGGGGATTTTTCAAGATTTTTCTTTGTGTTCTTTCGTAGTCCAAGAAATAATTAAAATCGTTTTTCTTCGAGGCTTCGAGCGAAATGTGTGTCGGGTTGTAGGTTTGTATTATTACTTTTCCCACACTTTCTTCTCTTCCGGAACGACCCGCAACCTGTGTTATGAGTTGATAAATTCTTTCATTTGTGCGGAAATCCGGAATGTTTATACCTATGTCGGCGAGAATTATTCCCACCAAGTTTACTTTTGGAAGGTGAAGGCCTTTTGCGATCATTTGAGTACCTACAAGAATGTCGGCTTCTTGTTTTTTGAATTTGTCATAGATGTCTTTGAATCCGTTTTTTTTTGAAGTGGTATCTTTGTCTGCTCGAAGCACTCTAATCCCGGGAAATTCTTTGATGAGGTCTTTTTCTATTCTTTCGGTGCCGATGCCGATTTGTTTTATAAATGGAGATTTGCAGTTTGGGCATGTGTTTTTGGGCTTTTCGATTTTGCCGCAGTGATGACAAATCATAAGAGGGGACGAAAAGTTTTTTTCGTGAAAGGTCATTGGCATTTCGCAGTGGTCGCATTTTATTGTGTGTCCGCAATCTCTGCAAACCATCGAAGATGCCGTTCCTCTTCTGTTTATAAAGAGAATTGCTTGTTCTTTTTTTTGTAAAGTGGTGAGGATTTCTTCTTTTAGTCTTTCGGAAAATATGGAAAAATTTCTTTTGTGAAATTCATCTCGGAGGTCCACTATTTCAATTTCCGGCATTGGTGAGTTGTTGATTCTTTTTGTGACCAACAGTTTTTCAAAATTGTTTGATTCCAGAGTTTCCAGAGAAGGTGTTGCGCTTCCGAGAACAAGTTTTGCGTTTAAAGTGTCCGATATTTTTTCAGCTACTTTTTTTGCGTTGTACCTTGGAGAAGTCTCTTGTTTGTATGAACCATCGTGTTCCTCGTCGATTATTATTAGTGAAAGGCTTTTGAATGGGGCGAAAATAGAAGATCTTGATCCTATGATTAATTTTGCTTCATTTTTACAAACCGATAACCAGTTGTTTGTTTTTTCGCTTTCGCCGAGTTTTGAGTGAAACACTTTTGCTTTTTCTTTAAGGGCGCTTTCAAAATATTCTACGGTTTGCGGGGTTAATGAGATTTCTGGAACAAGAATAAGCACTTGATTTCCTTTTTCGATTTCTTTTTTTGCCAGTGTTACATAGATTTCCGTTTTGCCACTCCCCGTAACGCCTTGAATAATAAATTTGTTCTTTTTTGAGCTTAAAATTGATTCCACGCAATTGGCTTGTTCTTCGTTTAAAACCTTGGCATCTGTGTTAGAAAATTGTTCAGATTTTTCTTTAGGTTTTCTGGGTAATTTTCCGTTTAATATTTTTCCCGGGACAAACAGTTTTAGTGCTCTGTCCAAAGGACAAAAATAATATTTGGATACCCATTTTAAGATTTCCACCTGATTTGCTGAAAGGGATAGGTCTTCAAATGTTTTGTTTAGAATTTCTTTTGTGATGAAAGATGGTTTTCTATTGTGAATTTCAACAACAAGGCCCGTTTTGAGTTTGTTTTTTATTTCAACTGAAACCAAATCTCCCACTTGTAGCGGTAAATCTTCCGGTACTTTGTAAGTTAGGGTCTCTTTGTCAAAACTGAATTTGAGCGGTAATAGTATTTCTGCGTATTTCATGACCACATAATAGAGAAAAATCGGGTGTAAATTAAGTGGAAATTTAGAAAATGATTTATCTTGAAAATAAAATATATGAAAAAACTGAAAACACAGTTTTTTCTTTATTTCTTGCGATATTTATTCGTATTTCTTTTTTTCAAGCGAATAGTAAATTGTCGGAATGACGATAAGCGTGGTGATTGATGATGCAGCCAGTCCGAAAGAAAGGGTGAATCCAAGTCCGGCCCAAAACGGATTTGTTAAGGCAAGCGGTAAAATACCTACTATTGTCGTGATTGTTGTGAGAAATATCGGTCTAACTCTTGTATTTACCGTGTCCAGTATAGCTTCTTTAAGTGGCATTTTTTCGGTTTCAATGTTTGAATTAATACTGTCGAGCAGAACAATGGCGTTGTTTACAACTACTCCTGTTAGAGCTACAAGTCCTAAAAATGCGGGAAACGAAAAGTTTAAGCCGATAAGTTTAAGACCGGGAAATACTCCTATTATTCCTAAGGGTAGGGTTAAAAGTACTATAAACGTTTGTTTGTATGAGTTGAATTCGAGGACAAGAGTGAATGCTATAAGTATGAGTCCAACGATCATCGATAGGTATAATTGGTTGAAGGATTCGTTTATTTGTTCCAAGTCACCTCCGTAATTTATTTCATATCCGGGTTTTATTTCGTAGTCTTTAAGTTTTTCTTTGAGTTCGTTTGTAATGGTTACTGAATTTCCTTCCGCACTTATGTCGCTTGTTATCGTTAAAACTCTTTTTTGATCTTCGTGATTTATGTTTGAAAGGCTGCTTGAAAGAACGTATTCTCCGAGTTCCGATATCGCCACTTCATAGCCTTTTGGGCTTTTAATTTTTAAATTCTCGATGTCGCTTATTGAGATATTGGTTTTATAATTTTCGTTTTTTGGAAAATCAAACAAAATGTGTAAGTCAAAATCTTCATCTTCGATTGTAATTTCATCGCCTTCGATTCCTTGAAGTGAGTTTCTGAGAAGTAGTGCAACTTGGCTTGTATTTAGTCCGTGCAATGCGATTTTTTCTCGGTCAAGTTGGAAAACGAATTCACTTAATCCCGCTTTTTTGTTGTCTTTAACATTATAAGTATTTGGGATTTTTGAAAGAACGGACTTAATATGTGCTATAATTTTTTCAATTTCTTCAAAACTTTCTCCGCTTACTTTTATAGTGATTGCGGATTCGCTGGGTGGTCCTTCCGATAATTCTTGTATTGTGACTTTTGCTGTTCGAAAAGTTTTGAACTGCTCTCTGAGTTCTTCAGCTATTTCAAAACTTTGTTTTTCTCTGAGTTCTTCATCTACCAAGTTTACTGTAATGTTTCCAAGGTTTGAGTCTTGTGAAGGTCCTGTTGATCCTAATGTCATTGAACTTGATGATTGTCCGATAACACTTAGAAAATTGTCTATTTCGGGTATTTCGTAGAGAATTTCTTCTATTTTTTCAACAGTTTTCTGTGTGGTTTCCATTGTGGAACCTTTTGGTGCTTCGATATCTATGTAAAAATATTGTACATCGGTATTTGGAAAAAGTTCCATTTTGATAAGTCCCGAAAAGGGAAGTGCCATACTGAACATAAATAAAACAATTGAAACAATTACAGTAGTTATTCGTCTTTTTCTTTGTGCAAGGTTGTTTTTTATGATTTTTTCAAATTTTGTTCCAATGAAATTGAAAAAAGGTTTAAGTAGATTTTTCTTGTTTCTTTTTTTGAGATATTTGCTTGAAATAGCCGGTATTAAAGTGAGTGAAACAAATAGAGAAGCTAGAAGTGCAGATGAAATTACGATTGGTAGTGTTTTTAAAAATTCTCCGATAATTCCATCAACAAGAAGCATCGGAAAAAATGCAAAAATTGTGGTGAAGGTGCCTGAAATGAGCGCCCATTTATATGCGTTTACGGATTCTCTACATGAATCTATCGCTGATAAGCCTTTTTCCATGTTTTTGTGGATTCCGTCCATAATCACGATTGCCGTATCTACCATTATTCCCAATGCTATTACAAGAGAAAAAAGTGAAAGGCTGTTTATGGATAGTTCCAAAATTTGCATTACATAAAGTGTGATCAAAAATGATAATGGAATTGAAAGTCCTGCTAAAAATCCTTCGCTTAATCCAAGAGCGAAGAAAAGGATTATAATAATTATTAATGCGGTTTGAAGGCCACTGTTTATAAGTGTGCCGAGATCTTTTTCAATAAATTGCGCATTATCGTTGCTGACTTCAACTTGAATATCGTTTGGAATTTTTTTCTTGTCTTTTAATTCTTGCACAAGATTTTTGCTTTCATTTGCGATTTTTATGATGTTTCCACCTGTCTTTTTGTATACGATCAGTGATACTGCTTCCGTTGCCGTTTTTGCATTTTTTGAATATTTTGAAATTGAATTTTTTTGAGGATAATCAAATTCCACTTTTGCGATATCTTTCAGGAAAATTGTTGTGCCTTGAATACTTATAAGAGGAATATTTGATAATTCTTCAATCGATTTTATTTCGTTGTCTATTCTTATGGAATAGTTCATGTTGTCCGTTTGGATGATTCCAATCGGGAAATTAAGATTTGAACTTTTTATAATTGATGAAATTTCGCTTAATCCGATTCCGAAAATGTTGGCTTTTTCTTTGTCTATTCGTATGAAAATCGATTTGTTTTCATCTCCCAGAATTTCAACTTTTGAAACGCCTTGAATGGTTTTTAGCTCATCTTTTAGTTCTTTTGCAATTTCCGTGATTTCGTAAAGCGGACGAGAGCCTGTGATTGAAAATGAGAGAATGGACATTTCGTTTGCTTCCGCTTTTGCAACCATCGGATCTGTGGCATCTTCAGGTAGTAGATTTTTTGCTCTATCTACTGCGTCTTTTAGATCGTTAATCGATTCGTCGATATCAGCATCGGTCTCAAATTCAATAAAAATCGTTGAAACTCCAAAGTTTGATTGAGAGCTTAATGTGCGAATTTTGTTTAAATTTGAGATTTCTTTTTCGAGGGGTTCCGTGATCAATTTTTCAATATCAATAGGGCTTGCACCGGGAAGTACGCAGGAAACACCGGCATAGGGGATTTCAATTTCGGGTTGTAGTTCTCTGGGTAATGAAATTGCCGCAAAAGAGCCGAGCAAAATTATCGCCATTGTTATTATGATTGCAATGGGACGCTTGTTTATAAGAAAAAACCAAAGTGAGTTTGTATTAATTTTCATTATTCGGCGATTACGATTTTTGTTCCGTTTTCAAGGAATGATTGTCCTTGTGCAAGTATTTTTTCGTTTCCGAAAAGTCCGTTTTTGACTTCTATAAGGTTCCCGAAGATTTCGCCCGTTTCAATTTCCAGTTCGTTTATGAAATTTTTGTCATCTAAAATTTTTACGCTTTTTTTACCATTGTGTATGGCTATTGAATTAATGGGAATGAAAATTTTTTCATTTTCCGTGTATTTGAACTTAATTTTTATTAATTTACCACTTACGATATTAGTGTTTTTCGGTAGTGATATTTCGATTTCATATTTTTTTGTAGACGGGTCGGGGGTGTGGTTTATACTGTTTATTTTACCGCTAAAAACTTCGTCTTCGTTAAATACTTCAACCAAGTCATATAGTTTGATGAGTTTTATTTCGTTTTCGTTTAGAGATGTTTTTAATATTATTTCCGACGGATCCTCAATTGTGGCTATACTTTGACCACTTCCCACAAAAGAATTTTCGGAAACATGGATTCTTTCAACAATGCCGTTTATAGGGCTTGTTATTGTGTTGTATTTTTTGTTTATTTCAAGAAGTTCTTTGCTTCCGTTTAATTGAAGCTCTTGTCCTTCGATGCCAAGAAGTTGGGATGAATTTGAAAGGGCGATGCTGTCATATTGTTTTTTTGCCAATTCGTATTGGTTTTTTGCTACTTCAATAGCGTAGTCCAATTGGTCTTTTTGAGCTTCTTGGTTTTCCTCAACTTGTTCGAGAGCGTATTTGCTTTGTTTGTACGCCGTTTTTAAAGCTTTGACTTGGGCTTCCTTTTCGGCGATTTTTTCGGGGTCGAAATTGTTCAATTTAAAATCTTCGAGTGCGTCTGAAGCATCGTTGTAGGCGTTTTTTGCTGTTTTGTATGAAGTATTTGCGCTGTCGTATTGTATTTCGAAAAGATCTTCAGTGTTTTTCTTTTGTAGTGTTGCGTTTTGATAGCTTTCTTGTGCGGTTTTTACGCTGATTTCAGTTGTTTCGAGAGATAGCTTTGTTCCTTTTAAAACATTTTCTTTGCTTTCTTGCAGTAGTTCCAATGAGTTTTCGCTGGCATTTATTTGGCTTTGATTTATGTCACTTGCGAGTGAGTTTCCGATTTTTGCGATAGTTTGCTTGGTTTTTACTTTGTCGCCGCTTGAAATAGGTAAAGAAGTAATTATTCCACTACTTTGAGCTATGATTGTTACTGAGTTTTTGGCTTCCGAATTCGCATATTTTGAAAACTCCGGATAGAATCGGTTTTGATTAAGGTCAATTATTTCCTCTTTTGTGAGCTTTGCGTTTATGTGTCTTGAGATTTTTGCTTGAGGCGTTGCGTCATCGGTTTTTGAACATGAATTTAAGAGAATGAGTGATGCAGTCGCCAATATTGCTAATAATTTTTTCATTTGGGATTGTTTATAAGCACTTTATAATAATACTTATGCAAAACTTGTCAAGTTAAAGATTGTTTTTGTTTTTTAGGTCTTTTTGTCTTTTTTATGCGGTTTTTGTTTGTTTTTTTTGTGTGTTTTGTTTTTTCTAGGTTTCTAGTGTCTTATTTTTTTGGCTTTTTTGTGCTAAAATACTGAGATTATTAAAAATAAAAACAAAAAAGGGTTTGAATACGAATATAAATAAAAATTTAAAAAATACTATTTTTTTCGAAAATCGAATGATTTTTAAGGATTTAAATTCGTTTAAAGAAACTTTTTCCGGAGGGCTTGAAAAACCAAGTGATTCAAATGAAAAGCAAACCGAGATTTCCAAATTAATTTCAAATACCGAAATTTTTTCTAAAAATTTGGATACTGTATTAGGTCAAGTTTTTAATGCTTCAGAAAAAGAAAAATCTTTTGCCAAAGGTCTTACGAAGGGGTTTAATTCTTTGAATTCTTTTTATTTGGGAGAGACTTTGAAAAGTATTGATCCTGATTTTACCCATGAATATTTGATAAAAATGTCGGATTCAGCTGTGAATATTATTTTGAATTATCTTGATCATAAAAATCAAAATGGACAGTTTCCCGATTCAAATAAGGCGATGGATTCGCTCGCGGACTTGATTTCTGAAAATGATAAAATCCGACAAAAAATTAGTGTTTTTGATGATTTTTTTACAGTCCAAAAGGTTGGGACAGGAATTTTTCAAGAATATTTAACTGAAAATACGCTTAAAGATTTTGTTTCGAAAGGAGACCAAGGCGCTCTTGAAAAGATGAATAATTTTTTGAACTCAGCTTTTGATTACGATTTAGAAGCAAAAAAATATTTTTTGAATGAAGATGATTTTGTGAAGCAAATTTTATCTAAAGAATTTACAAATCTTTGTGTCGGAGACATCTCAACCTTGGATTTTTCTTTAAATAATTTGAATTCATATTTGGATTTATATAATAAAATTACAAAAAATACAGATTTTTTAAGGAAAAATTTTGATTATGGAAAGGCTTCAAATGTTCAAAAAATTTCTTATCTTCTTAAAACCAATAAAGTTTCAACAGGGGAATTTTTAAATGTTTGGAAATCTGCAGTTAGCCAATATGGTACTGAAAATTTAAGGGTGGAAAAGTTTGAAAAAAACCTTCTTTTTGTGACTGAAAATTTGTTTAGAAAAGATAAAGAAGTCGTAAGGGATTATGCAAATATTCATTTAAGTAAAATGATCACCGATTTAAGTGAACGTTTTAATTTTGTACTTAATGAAAAAGAGTTGATGGATGCTTTTTCTAAGGTGAATCTTTCCAAAATTTTGAAAAATCCGGAGAATATTTCAAAGAGAAATGTTGATCTGGAGGAGTTTTATCTTTCAAATTTGTCAAAACGATTTTCGGATTTATTTTCTTTATGTGATAATAATCCGTTTTTAGATTTATATTTGAAGGGAAGTCCTTTATTAAAGGAGGAACTGGCCTCTTCCATATTTGAAATTTCTGTGTCTGGGAATATTTCGAAGTCTTTAAAAATTTTTGATGGTTTTCGTGAAAAATTATTTTTCGCCAAGGATTTTTCGGAAAAGATAAGGCGATTTTTCCCAAATATTTCCCCCGAAGATACGTTTAAGCTTGTGGCTTATTATCGAGACAATTTAGGGATGGGTTTACATGATTTGGATAGTTATTTTGAGAAATTTCTTTCTGAAAGAAATGAACTTATTCTTCAAAAAGAAGATTTGGATTCCCCCGATGTCCTAAATTTTTTGGCTTTCGATTTGATTCCTTCAATTTCAGAGAATTCATTGGACAGAGAGAAACAGTTAAAAGTTTTTGCCGATAATTTGTTTTATAAAAAACAAGAACAATTATCTGAAAAATATCTAAAGCTTGGAAAAGAACTTTCCGAATTTGAAGCTAAGCGAAATTTTGTTTTAAATTCTGAAAAATTTGTAAGTGTTCAAAAGAAAAAGGAAGCTTTGGCAAGTGTGGACAAAAATCTTTACGAAAAGAAAAAGGAAGCTTTTGATGTTTATTACTCTATGACTTATGTGCTTCCGGTTTGCGATGATGTTGTTCAGAGGTATGTTGCGAAATCTGAGGTCGTTAAAAATAAAAATCATGAGGAGGTAAGCAATGTAATAAACGAAATATATGGACTTTCTGATAGTAGTGCCCTTCGTGAATTTTCCGTTTCAGAACAACTTGGCGAAATTTTGTCTATTTCACAACTCGAAAGTGTCGAAATAAATTATTTGATTTCACAAAACTCAATTGGTGAATCAATGGTTGGGTTTGAGGATTCTACAAAGGAATCACAGCTTAAAACCAGCTGGGGGCTTTATTTGGACTTGGGCTATGTGAGCGAATCAGGAGCAAAAGTAATTTATGAGGATATGTCGAAAAAAACCAATGATTTGGTTGAGCTTTCGGGCAGATTAAATGAAATTCTAAATTCCGATGAATATTTGAAATTATTTGAACAAATATCTTCCTATAAGGATATAAGCGAGGTTCCTGATGACCTTAAAAATGAAATTGGATCAAAACTTGGCAGATATTTGTTGCTTGCTAAAAATTATAGAGAAGTACAGTCTAAACTTCTCGGAATTGTATATACCGATGAGCTTCTTAAGAAAGGAGTTTTAAGCGGTGAGGAACTTAAAAAACATGAGAAATGGGTTTCTGATATTAAAAATAATGATTTTCAGGCGAGTGAGAAAATTGGAATAGTGAATTCGTTTTTGAATATTTCCGCTCCTCAGGAGGAGAATTTGGATGATAAGGCTTTGACCGGTGTAAACGATAAGCTTATTGCCGGACTTTTCGAAAAGGAAGTATCGGATTTTTCATCACGCACGGATCATCTTGTTTCAATGCAATCCGTTATTGAAAGCGAACAAAAAGAGATGAGTAAGCTTAGTACTATAGAGGAGATGATTCAGTATAATTTTCCGAGAAGGCTTACAAATTCAATGAACGAAATGGCCGATTCTATGGAACGATTTCGTGGAAGCCTTGAAGATACGAAGGCTAGACTTGAGGATTTTAAGAAAAATCCTGACACGATGCTTGAAAAATATAATATGCGCCCGGAATTTAAGGATGCTTTTTTAAGGAGAATCGATCTTATTGTAGGAAATATAGATGAATATTTGAATTCCGAAAAATCGCCTGTAAATAAAGAAAAAATCAAAATCTTAAGAGATACAAGCGCAAATATTTTGGATAATTACAATAAGAATCTTGATGCGAAATTTAATGAAAATGTGGCGCAGGCAATTATTTTGGTGACTGCTGTTGCTGGTGGTGTGGCTTTTGCTGGTGCCGGAAATGCGATTTTTGGTGCGGCAAGAGTTTCGATGTCCAAGCTTCTTACCTCCACGGCAGCAAATGCAGCATTTACCGCTACTGAATTTGCAACGACTACTGCACTTATGTCAGCAGGAGGTGTAATTGGAAGCAGAGTGGCTATGGTTGGTACAAATTTCGCCGGCCTTACGAATTATGATATGAATAAGGTTTTTGATCCGCAGGCTATGGGAAAAGAATTTTTGGTTGGATGGGGAATATCGGTTGCTGCAATTGGTGCCGGAAGGGTTCTCGGTGGTACTTTCTCAAAGTTTGCTTCGGCATCAAAATCTTTAACTGAGGCAGATACGATTTTATTGAGGGAAACATTGGAGTCAGGTGCTGAAAAAAGTATTATCAAAGAAATTGCTGAGGAAACGGGAGAAGAGGTGGCAGAAGATGTTGTTGAGAAGGTTGGAAATAAGTTTGGAGGATTTGGAAATGTTGCAAGTTTTTTACTTTCCACGGCCTTTGCGACAAGTCTAAATCGTCGTTCCCTAATAACTCAAGGGAAAAATGGCGAACTTATATATGATGCGAAATCTCCGCAGGAGTTTGCTCAGATGATTGAGCAGTCCGGACTTGAAAGTGTAAAAGTTCATGATTTTAATCCCGATACTGGAGAGGTGAATCTTGAATTTAAGGATATGAAAACGGGAGAAGTGAGTATTGTTCCTCTTCAGAATAAATATCTTGAAAGTAAATTTTCTTCCTCAAAGAAAACGGATACAAGCTTATCAGAGGTGAGTTCGCCTGAAATTGAAGGTAAGGAAGGGGGATTGGAAGAAGCAAAAGAGAAGGCGAAAATTGCTGAACAATCTTCTTCCGAGGTCGAGCTTCCAAATACATCTACTGTATTTAAGGTGTCCGATTTGCCGAAACATATGAGAGATTTGATTCATCTTAATAAAGACATGGTTTCGGGGGATTCAGAAATTGCGAAAGAGATGGTTTCGATTGTGATTCAAACTCAGAAAAACGGTGGTCCGTTTGCGATTGATGTTTTGAGTAGTTTGAAAGTTGCATATGGAAATGACTTGGAAAAAATGAAATTTTTTTCCGGAGAAATTGTTCGCTTGTCTAAAAAGGGTGAACTTTTTGTAATGCCGATGACATTTGCTCCAAAACTTTTCGTCGGAAATTTGGAATTTATAAAACGAGTTTCTGAATTCATAGAAAACGATCCAAAGGGTCGAGATTTTGTTTTGTTAAAAAAATTTAGTGAATTTTCACACTTGGCAAATGGAGATTTCGAAAAGTTTAAAGAATCTTTTTCGGTTTTGGCCGAAATAAAAAATAGAAAAACTCAAAGAGATTTTGATTTGTTTGTAGGCCTTGCTCTGGGCCTTGAATTCGATTTTTCTGATTTTGTAAAATATGGAAATGATTTGCTTTCCGGAAAAGATTCTTCTAAATTTTTTGAATCTTTGGAGATGTTTGATTCCACTTTATCCCCGGGGTATAGGTATGAACTTGCGGTGAATGGGGAAAATTATATTTCCATCGATGGTGATTTATATGAAATCATTCCGTATGAAAACTCGCTTTTTATTCGCTCAGTCGAAAACGATGTATTGGCTGAAAGAAGCGCTTTTGTTTCTGAAGATGTTGTTGAAATGGTTTTGCCGGCTTCGGAGTCAGTCTTTGAAATTGGAAATAGGATTGATGTTTTTAATAAAAATTTAGGAGAAAAAAAGAGTGACAAACAATCCGAAGGTCTTGATTCTACATATAAAGCGAAAATTCGGAAAAATGGAGATAGCGTTTCTATTGAATTAGGTACTCAATTTTCTGAAAAAAAATATTCTTTAGATACTGAAGACCTGTCTGGTGATTCTCAATTTACAATTAAAAAAACATTAAGCTTGTCTATTGGGGAGGCTTCTTATGTGGCTCTTGGTACGGAAAAAGCTTTTTATAGGATTTCTTATGATGGAGAAAAAGTGAATTTTCAAGTTGTTGAAAATGAAAATTTTTCAGCTATTGGAGCGACTCATTCAAGTGAAAAAGTTTTTATAAAAAATGGAAATTATTTTCGGCTTCAATATGATTATAATACGTATTTATCTAGTAGAAAAATATTCTTTGAGGCGAGAAAAGATTCAAATTCGAGTTATGAGCTTGTTGCGAAAGAAAAAAATGAATTTTTCGATTATCCTATTTTGTCCGATGATATTGTTCGTGGGACAGACATGGATCAAAGATTTTCAAAAGTTGCAAAATATACAGGAGATCATCTCCAAGAAAATACGGATTATAGTTTTGATTTGGATGAAAATGAAGAAATATTTGTCACTTTGGATGATTATAGTGAAAATGCAATAATTAAAATTCAAAGGAATGGAGATTTCTTTGTTGTTTCATCAATGAAAAAAGATGTTTTTACTGATATAAAGACTTTGAAAGCGGGAACCACTGTGAAATTGTCTGAATTATTAGGAAAAAAGGTGTTGGCTTCCAAAACAGATTTATCTTTGTCTTTCGAGAATGGAAAAGTGAAGATGAATTATTTGAGTGAACAAACGGTTGAAGAAAGAAAAACAAATAGCAAAATGATTCGTGTCTTTTCCGACTATAGTGATAGTGAATCGAATCGAAGGTTGCAATCGGTTTATATATCTCATGCTAAGAATCAAAAGAATAGTTTTGGATGGAAAGAGCAAAAATTTCCGAATTGGAGTACTATAAATGATGATACTTATAAAGAAGCAATTGTTGGTGAGCGAATTTTTAAGATGGATGTTCCTATTGGTCTTTCTTTTTCGGATGAGTTGCAATATATCCCTATTAATGGTGTAATTAAAAATCATGGAGATACTTTATTATATATAGAAAATGGAAATCCGAAACCTTTTATTTTAAATAAAGAAAATCCTTCTCATTCTTTGAAGAATGGTGTCGTTATAAGATTTTATGATTTCGGTTTAGTAGGTATAGAAGCTGGAAATAATTTTAAAGGCACACTTAGAGTTACTAATAACAAAGCTAAATTAGTGGAGTTTAAGAAATCTCTTGTTAGGGATAAACCGCCTGAAGCGAGTTGGTTTACGGGTGGTTCGGAAAAAGTTTCGGATAAACCTGGAAAAGATTCGGGGACGGCTGTTGGTTCGGAGAAAGTTTCGGATAAACCTGGAAAAGATTTGGGGATGACTGGTGGTTCGGCAAAAGTTACTGATAATTCTGTAAAAGATTTGGGGACGGCGGTTGGTTATACTGATATTGCAAACAAAAGTGAAGTTGCTGATTTTTTTCAAGAGGGTTTAAGTGAAGGAAAAAACAAACAATTAGAACAAAATACACAAAATTCAAACCCTAATTCTACCGGTGAAAATATCGGAAATGACGCTTCAAAATCGAACAATCTTGGAGTTGGTATGTCTTTTAAATCTGATGTTACAGGTGTCTTTTCTGATACATCTCGTTTGGCGGAATTGGAAAGACAATCTTTAGAGGGAGAGGTAGAATCTGCGTCCAGTGCTGATGATGTGGTTTCAACTGAGCCTTCCGTAAGTCAGGCCTTTAAGGCTGATGCAACTAATGTGGTTTTAGATTCCCAAAAATACTATGTCAAAGATGATTCATTAGAGGGAGAGGTAGAATCTGCGCCCAGTGTTGATAATGTGGTTGCAATTAAGCCTTCCGTAAGTCAGGCCTTTAAGGCTGATGCAACTAATGTGGTCTTAGATTCCCAAAAATACTATGTCAAAGATGATTCCGGAAGTGATTTGGGTTTTGAGGGAGGGCTTAAGGCCAGTGCTTCAATGGGCTCGGATTTTGTTAGACAAAAAACATTGAAGATGGATGAAGGGGAGGCAAAAGTTTTAGTTGAAGAAGGTTTTTCGGATATTCGTTTTAACAATGAATTTGTCTTGCTTTCGGAATTGGTCCCTTTGTCAAAGAATGAGCCAATAGAGATTAAAATAGAAGACTTAGTTTATGTTGTTGAGATAGATCAAACCGCAGTTCAACTTAAGACCACAAAAAATGGTGAGTACTTAGTGGTACAAAGTGATGATGGTTTTTCTCGAATGATAAAAAAAGGAGAAAAAGTTCTCTATGGATTTGATTTGTTAGTTGAATATGAATCTGATGGTTATGTGAAAATCACTCAAGAATCCGATAGAACAGTAACTCTTGGTGAGTATGTGAAAAAGGATCAAAAATATAAAGATTTTATTGCGCAGAGACTTGAAAATCAGGGTATTAAGGAAGAAGCATTGAATGATTTTCAGGTTGAATTTGATCAAAATGGAGATGTTATAGGTTTTTCTCTTCCGAAAGAAGTAATGGAAGTGTTAAATCCCAAGGTTTCACCTGAAAGAAAAGCTGTTTTGCGTGAAGCACGTAAGCGCGAATATGCAAGAAGGGCACAAAAGAAAATAATTGATTCCGAAAATACTCATTTGAATAAATATTACGACACCTCTTATCGAGATGAGGTAAAACGAATTAATCGAAATCCGGTTCAAATATCCGAGAAAGTTTTACCTCAAGGGACAACAGCGGAAATAAATTTGTCCGAAGGGCTAACGAGAATTCAATTTGGAATTGTTTCTTATCTTAGTCTTAAAAAAACTCCATATTCGGAGTTTTTATTCTTTGAGACTTCTACGGGTGAAAAATTTCATATCAAGAAAGGTCAATCTATAATAATCGGAAGTGACATAAGTACGGGCTTAAATTCTTTGTTTTATGAGATTGGAACTAGAGAACAAGGAGTGTCAGGTAGTCATTTTGAAATTAGTCTTGATATGGAAGGTCGTGTTCATATCGATGTTTTGTCAAGAAATGGAGTTGAAGTAGAATCTTTGTCTGAAGATAAAAGCGCCGGATATGCAAGAGAAATTCGACCGCAAGATTTAATCGGAGGACTTAAGGCAAGTGCTCACATGGATTCTCAAATATCGGGGGAGTCGGTTGTTGAAGTTGAATCAAAGCTGGAGCCGAATATTGTCGATGATCTTGGGGTTATTGAAGAAACCGAAGAGTTTAAGTATAGAGAGGCTCAGAAAAGTCTTTCTGGTTTTATGGATAAGTTTTCAAAAATCTCCAGTGATGAGATGGTAAAATTGGCTAAAAAAAGTCCTGAAGAAATTTTGGCATCGATGAGTTTGCAGCTTGGGGCTCCAGAGATGGCGTTTGCTTTGAATTTTATTGAGGCTTACACTAAACAAATGAATTTTGTTCTTTCTTTGCTTAATAATCCTGTTTTAAGAGAAGAATTAAAACAAGATATTTTAAAATTGACTTTATCAAAAAATAAAAATTTTGAAGATGAGGTTAAGTTTATCAGGGGTGTCGAGGGTAATTTGGGACATGTGTTTTTACTTTTAAGTGATGCCGATTTTAGGAATTTTGCAGGTAATAATAATAGTGTAAATGCACTCAATCTTGATATCGGTTTTAGAGATTTGCCGGCTGGAAATATTACGGTCATACGTGAGAGTTATTTTGAAACTTTAAGCCGGGATAAACAAAAAAAATTACTTCAGCATGAGGCGTTTCATGGTGTTGAAAAATTATTTCAGTCCGCTCGAAGTAGATATTTGTCGGAAGATTTACTTGCGGAACGTGAGTTTTTGCAGGCGATTGAAAACCACGAAGAAGGTATTTATTCTTACAGTCAATTTGCCTCATATTTGGAACATATTTTTATGGGGCAACGGTTTGAGTTGCAAAGTGAAATTGGCGCTTATCTTCAAGAAGGAAAATCAGTACAATTTATTGAAGCAAATCTTTCGAAAAACTATGGTTCAAATTTAATAGAGGCTTTAAAAAGAATAGATAGCTTACATGAAAGTGATTTTGAGGCGCGAAAATTAAAAAATGATTTGAAAGAAAAATATTTTGAGCTTATGACTTCTTATTCTCGGGATTTAAAGCTTTATGTTGAAGCCGGTGCAAAAATTTATAATCTTGCTAAATCCGTGAATCCTTTGCTCTTGGTTCCTGTGATTGAGTGGGCGGACTATATTACTTATCTTGAGCTTAAATCCAGCGATTTAGAAACCCGAAAAAAAGCGCAAGCGAAGTTTTTGGTTGATTTTGCACGGGAGCAAGATGTTCAAATTTTGGATGATAGTATGGTTAAAAGAGTGGTTGATGAAGATGAAATGCGAATAAGAGCGGAAGAGTTAAATAATGAGGAGAGAATGTTGAATGAAGAAAGAGAGAATGAGTATAAAATTGCTGAGATGAGAAAAATGGCGAAGTCTTTGAATCAAGAAGAATCAAGATTGAAATTTAAAGAGAAACTATATTATTTTAAGGAGACCTATCAGGATTTTGAGGAATCATTATTCGTAGATGTAAATTTTTCCTCTGCCGAAAAATTAAACGACTATCTTGATGAGTTAAAAGGCAGGTTTGAAAAGTTGGAGGGAAAATTTAAAGATTTGGTGCAGTCTGATTCTTCTATGTTTTTCTCGGAAAAAGAAATGGTGGATTTGCTCAGGGATTTTGCAAAATTAAAGGCGGAGCTTGGAAAGAAAACAATATTTGAAATTAGAAAGTTTGAAAATGCGGCTAGGATGCAAGGTGGTTTCATTGATGCTTTGTCTGAAGGTGATTTAAAGCCGGATTTTGATTTACCTCTAAAAATTGAGACGGAGGTTGAATCAGCTTTAGAGGAGCAGGGTGCGCTTGATGTAAAAGCAGAAAACGAATTTGAAAGTTGGCAGAAAAATGCTGATAATTTTAATCGAAGCGAAGAGCAAATCAGGGAAAAAAATGAGCAAAAATATAGACAAATTGAGTTGGAAAAAAAGGTTTCAGAATTAAAAAAACTTGAAAGAATGCTCGTGGTTTTTAATTCCAGACTGCTAGCTGTGAAAAATTTAGCAAGGGAAATTTCAAGCTCACTTAAACAAAATCGGGATTTTGAGAATTTGGGAGAAATTGAAGCTTTCGAAAATCAAATAGCTGTTAAGTTAAGTCTCATTAATGATCAATTATCAGTACTTCAAGAAAAAAATTCTACAGGATTTTTGGATACCGATACATTGCTTTCTTTGACTCAAATGCGTGAAAGGCTTGAGAGTGAAGTAAAAGAATATTTTTCTTTTCATAAAACGAAAATTTCATCTGCACTATCTTTTGTGGAAAGTCCAACGCTTGTTTCCGATAATGCCTTTGAAGAAGTTCAGTCCGTAAACGTTTCTTCAGAGTTGTCAAATTCTTTAGATTCTTCAGGAATTACAGTTATTCAAAGCTCTTCAATTATTTCGGAAACTGTAGATGTTGCGCTTAATAATTCAGTATCAAAGGAGTCGGAAATGCTTTTATCGATTGAGTCGGACTCAGTAGAGAGAACACTTTATGGGACTGAGAAATTGTCTTCCTTTGTCGATTCCGTATATGGTTTACTCAAACGAGAATCTTCCTTGTCTGAATCTGTTCAAGCCAATATGGGTGTTTTACGGGAATCGGTTTCTTCTCCTTTTATTACATTTTTTCAATTGGCGAATTTTGAAAAAGCTTTAAAAGAGATTTCCGAAGTATATCCTAGAAAATCTTATAATAGAATTTTTGATTACATTGATAAATTGAAAGCAGAAAAATCTCCTTTACTTATGGAGCTTATGGAAGTCCTGAATGCGGGGAAATCAGATTTCTTAACCGGGTTTTCCTTACCTTCTTCCGAAGTTATGGCAGGTCTTGACAAAGAAAATGCTTTTATTGATTTCCGATCTCGAGAAACTGAGCTCGGATACAAAAAAACTTTGGAGTCGGAAGGTTCTTTTGATAGACCGGAGGGGCTTTATGATTTTGATTTTAAATTTTCCAATTCGTTATTACTTAATTTACCTTCAGGTGAAAAAGTGAAAATTTTAAAATCTCCCAATACGACTGTTGACCTTTCGGGTTTTGTTAATACCTTGAAAGAACGATTTTCTGGTGAATCCGAGGCTGATACTAAAACGCTAGAATTGATACAAAATTATTTTTTAAAATTTAATCTTAAAAGAACTATTCAAGATATATCTCAGATGTATGTTGATTTGGAAGGTATGAATATAGAAGGAGTTGATTTCAATACGGTAGACCTGGTTCTTGATGCTCTTTGGCACGAGGTTAATAATACTCCCGCAACATTGCTAGTTGTCTCAAATGGGTTTGTTCGTATCCTTCTGCCTGGTGAAGAATTGGTTTTTGTGAATTCGGAAATTGATAAAACAAAAAAAGTAAATTCTACTGCGGTATCGTTAAAATTAGATAATGAAAATAAATTATCGATCGGGCTTAGATCCCTTGATTCAAATGGGTTTTTTAAATTCCGAGCTGAAAAAACACCTGATGTTGTTTCGGTTATACGGACTCTTTCGAAGGATTCCAAATATCCCGGCTTTGATAAGCCAGTAACAGTCCTGAGCGATTGGATAACAAAAAAATTAGTTGTTGGAATGACCAACACTTTCATTCCTTCAAAGGACGGACATCCATTTACTCGTCAGAAACTTGAACAAGTGTTAAAAGAATCATCCGAGAATGCTACGGAAAATAAAGCTCAAACAGAAAATGAAACTATAGGAGTAGCGAATAATCAAACGGATAGTTTAAAAGTAAATACAGTCGATGGTAATAATACCCAAATTTTAGTAGATAATAATGTTAATCTTGGCTCGGAAAATCTTGGTGTCTCGGAGGGAGAAACGGTAACTTTAGAGGTTAAAGGTGATGGAAATAATGAATTCCAAAAGAACGAAACGCCTACAGTTAATGTTAAGATTTCAAATTCAAATTCTACTTTTGATGAGCGTGGGGATACCGATATAGGTTTGCCAATAAATTCAAGTCCAGTTCAAGATGTCGTCGCTGTCGATTCGTCTTCCAGTCCGACTTTGATAGAAAGAGTTCAGTCGACTGAGAACGATCCTATTATTCGGGAAAAATCATCTTCTTCAAGTCCTACATTTGATGAAGGTGGTATTCGAGAACAAGTATTGGATAACGAAGATGCTTTAATAAATAATTCCGATAGATCGGTTGAGCCGTTAGGGCAAGTTTCAAAAGTGGAATATACTTTAAAGCCTCAGAATATTGATTTTGAAAATAATAAAGAAACAGTAAGTAGCCTTAGTTTTAAATCCAATGTTTTGCTTGAGTTGTTGCATCTTCAGCAAACAATCATCGATGTGACGGGTTTTATTTCCTCTTTGTCTGTTAGAGCTTTTGGTACAATTCAAAATAAGATTTTCGCTTTACAGAAACTCAGTGATATAAGTTTAAAGTTTGCTGAATCGGCAAAGTACAACGAGGAATCTTCTTTTGAAAACAAAGAAAAACCTTCGGAATCTACGGATTTTGTAAAAGAAGCAGTTGATATAGTAAGTTCAAATGTTGTCGCAATAGACAGTAGGTCTCTTTTGTCAACTTCTCAAATGTATTCCGCCGAATTATCTAATAACGGAATTTTTATAGGAATGGGGGAAGGTGCAGGTGTGAGAATTATTCCGAAAGAAAAGAGCACTTTACTCGTTTATATTGATGTGTCGGGTAACGAAACTGTGCGTGTTTTAAGTCCAAAAGCAAATCAATTGATTTCTCTTAAAAATCCTTTTGTTTCACAAAATTATCCACAATTATATATTGAAAACACGGGTGATGGAAAAGTGAAGTTTATGTTGTCGCCTACAAGTTCAGAAGTCGATTCTGGAATGGAGCAATCCGGTTATCATCCAATCATTTTAAAATATGCCGAGGATAAAAATCTTGTTTTTGTTGACGGTCAAAAGAAAAAGGAGTCTTTAAAAAAGCCTGATGCTTTAGAGCAAAATGAAGCAATTGAGCTCGCAAATGAGACAGTTGTTGAGAGGCTTCGCTTAAAAGAATTGGCAATGTATTTTAATAATAGAATTAAAATTCCGGGACCAATTTCGGAGGGAAATGTTAAATTTTCAAAAAAGTTACAAGATAGTATTGAAAACAGTAAAACTCTAGGTTTTAACCAAGAGGAAGAGCTTATGCTTAGGGAGTATAGAGATTTAATTTTGAAATACGAGGAAAAACTTAATAGATATCAGTCGGAATATCTTGAGAGGACGAATACAGCTTTTGAGTATGTAACCGCTCAAGTTAATGCCTTAATAGAAAATCGAGAGGGGGTATCTGTTCATACGCGAAAAGGAAAAGACCCGAATAGGATTCTTGAAAAATATATCTTTGAAACTGATATGGATGAAATGAAAATTAATGATATTAGAGGAATGATTGTTGTAGTTGATACTCCAGCTCAGTTGCAAGAATTTATCAATTTTTTTAATTCGATTAAGTTTGAAGGCATAGATGGTGTGCGTGTAAAAACAGAAGAGGTTGGGTTGGAAGGTATTAAAGCTTCTACCACTGGTTTTAGTCAATATTTTGCCAGATTGGCTTTGACGGGAACTAATAATACGATTGAGGTGCAAGTTCATGTGAAGGAGGTTTTTGATTTAAATCATAATGGGGTGGTTGTTTCTAAGAAGGAAATTGAAGATTTTGGATTTACGAAAAACGAATTAATGGCAATTTCGCCTGATTTTGTAAATAATGATTCGGCTATTACCATAAACGGTCATAGGCTTTATGAACTTATTCGTTCTACTGAAAATGAAGTATTTAAAACAAAACTTATCGCTTTAAATCGCGTACTTAATCTTGATGCGTTTTCAAGTTATTCTTTGAGAAATGTAGTGAGAGATAGTGTAGGTGAGGCGATTTCCGAAATAAGTAATAACCAATAAACAAAAAAATATGGAAGATTTACCCGGAGAATCAAAACTCGAAAAACAATTTAAAGCTATAATGGCTGAACTTAAAGGCACAAAATATAAGTTTTATAGATATGGTGATGGTTATACATTTGTTTTTTCTTTGTATAACGGTCTTGGGCAGCGGAAGGTTTTTCGTTTTAAACCTTCGGGAGCCATCGAAGAAGCAATAAGAATTGTCCCTGAGTTTAGCGAAGAATGTGAAGAAATTTCTCTTGATACTTTTTTGAATGAAGCTTCAAAAAAGTTTTCTCTTGATCGAAATGAATTGTCATTTCAAGTCCAGCGTTTACTTTTTATGGTGCGACAAAAATTGAATGAATTTTTATAGAATTTTTGTTTTGTTGTAAATTTTTAGTGGCGTTTGAGAGCGTCTTGTATTGTGTTTAAGATTTTTTATTGCTTTTGAAAAATTCGGGTATAGATTTTATATATCTAACCCTCAAAAACATGTCGCTATTCGAAAACACATTAAAACAGATTGAAAAGGCCGGTCGTACCGCAAGCATTTCGGAAAAAACAATGGAGCGTCTTCGCGTTCCGGAAAGAATCCTTGAAGTGAATTTTTCTTTTGTAAACGATAAAGGTGAGAGTGAAATTTTGAAGGGTTTTCGTGTCCAACATTCAACAGCTCGAGGTCCTGCAAAGGGCGGTATTCGTTTTCATCCGCAGGTGGATATGGGTGAAGTGATGGCTCTTTCGGCTTGGATGAGTATGAAATGTGCCGTTGCCGATATTCCGCTCGGAGGTGGAAAGGGTGGTGTGATTTTTGATCCCCGTGTTCGTTCAAATGCTGATCTTGAAGCGATTACTAGGAGTTATACCCGTGCGATTGCTCCGATTATCGGCCCGAATAAAGATGTACCAGCTCCCGATGTGTATACCGATTCCACTATAATGGATTATCTTGATGATGAGTATTCGAAGATTACAGGGGACAATTCCGGTGCCGTTGTGACGGGGAAATCTTTGGCAAACGGAGGCAGTGAAGGCAGAGATACGGCTACTGCTCAGGGTGGTGTGTTTGTTTTTGAAGAGTTTGTGAAGGAAAAAGGTCTTAATATGGGTGATTTAAAGGTGGCAATTCAAGGATTTGGCAATGCCGGTGGTACAATGGCGAAACTTCTTAGTGAAAAAGGTGTGAAAATAGTTGGCGCGAGCGACTCGAAAGGTGGAGTCTACATGGAAAAAGGACTTCCGGTTGACGGCCTTCTTGAGTTTAAAGAAAACGGAAACAGCGTGGTGGATTTTAAAGTAGATGGAATGAAGGTAATCACTAATGCCGAACTTTTGGAACTATCGGTTGATGTTCTTATACTTGGCGCTCTTGAAAATCAGATTGTTGTTGAAAACGCCGACAGAATTCAGGCGAAATATGTTTTAGAGCTTGCAAACGGTCCAATCTCTCCCGATGCTGATGAGATTTTGATTAAAAAGGGAGTTGTCGTTCTTCCTGATATTTTGTTCAATGCGGGAGGTGTTACCGTGAGTTGTTATGAGTGGCAACAAAATCTTTCGGGTGAAAAATGGACTCGTGATGAGGTGATGCAGAAGCTTTCTGTTCAAATGAAAAAAGCCTTTGCGGATGTAAGTGCCGTGTCGAAGGAGTTTTCAACGGATTTTCGAAATTCGGCTTTCATTCTTGCTATTCGACGGATTGAAGAGGCGATGAAATAGGATAGAAATAATTTAGGAATTATTCAAGAATTTTTAATGTAGTTTTGCTATTTTTTGAGGTGGCTTGATTTTAGGGATTTTGTATATATAATTATATGTGTAGTTATATATAATTTTAAGCTATGAATTCAATAATAACCACTTCGGAATTGCAAAAAAACATTGGTCAAATCAGCAGGGATATAGGCGAAAAGTTTTTTATCGTTACAAATAACGGAAAAGGAAAGTTGATAATTCTTCCTTATTTTGACGGATGTGATGAGTTTATGACTGAATATAAGGAAAATTATGAAATGTATGTGAATCGTAAAAATTTAAAAAAACGGTTTAAGGAATCGATTAAATCGGGAGAAAGTAATTTTAAGATATGAATATTTTTGTTTTTACCAAATTCGCTTTAAAAAAATTTTATAATTTGAATTTGCAAGATAGAGATCGTGTAGCAAGAAAGCTTATGGATTTAAAATCACATTCTGACATTTTTTTTGTTTTAAAACATTTGAAAGGGTATGGAGGGAATTATTTTAGACTTCGTGTCGGAGATATAAGAATTATTTTGTTGTTAAAAATCCGAACTTTTTCAGATTTTATCTTTTGGGTAATTGATGTTGGACACAGAAAAGAAATTTATCGTTGAATTTTGAAAGAAATTTTTTTGATAAGCGTATTACTTGTTGTCAGGCGCCTAAAAAATAATTTTTAATCAAAAACAAATGAAAAATTCTTCAAAAGTACTTACACTAGGTGTGGGGCTTCTAATGCTCGGATCTTCCGCGGCATACGCTCTTACGAACGACACGACTTCGGTCGGTTCAACAACGGTTTCCAGACCAAATCAAGAGTTTTATGAAGCTCTTGAGGATCAAGATTTTGATACTTACGCTTCTTTGTATAAAGAGAAGACAGGGGAAGATCTTAGCAATGAAGCTTTCGCAAAAATTTTGGAGCTTCATAAATTAAGAAATCAGGAACAGGAGGTTCGAGGTAATCTTGATGAAATGGGTGTAAAAATGCCGGGATTCGGTGGAAAAGGAATGAGAAAAGGAGATCACGGTATGAGAGGAGATGCTCCAATGCTGAATAATTTGACTGATGAACAAAAAACAGTGATGGAAAAGGTTCGTGAGCTTAGAAGAAACGGTGATATTGAGGGTGCTGAAAAACTTCTTAATGATTCTGGAATTGAGCTTCCACAACTTGGACAAAGAAGAATGGGTGGAAAATAATATAGGAAAATGGGAACAAAAAAGACGATACTTTTAGATCGTCTTTTTTGTTTTAGTAATGTTCTTTGTTTAGAAGATGAATAAGAGCTACGATTACGGCTTGTTTTGAATATTCCATTCGAGTAATTACTCCTTTTGTTAAAACGCCCACCATGCCTTGGTTTTCACGAAAATTTCGATCCTCTGCAAAGCCGAGTTCGACCGCTATGTCGCTTATTTCTTTTCCTTCGTTTAAGATTTTTTGAATTAATGATTTGGGGTATTCAAAACAACTTGAAAGGCCTATGTGGAAGTTTTTTCCGTCGAATATCGCGCAGGCGGTTGTGTCCATATAGTCGCTTTTTGTGTGCGGTACTTCAAAAATTCCTGATTCAAGTCCGAATCCGAAATCGCCGGTGTTTAGTTCAAAAGCTGCTTTTGCTCTGTTTTTAGCGCCTGTGATTGTTTCATCGAGTCCCATGGGTTGATTTTTCACCCCTGAATCCACGTTGAACGATTCAATAATGGCTTTTGAGAAGTTTGGATAGATTAAGAGGGCTTGTTTTACAGCTTCTATTTTGCCCTGGTTTTTTGTGCCGATTGAGATTTTCATGTGCCCCAATTATTTAGTTCTTGCTTCTTTCATATCCTTTTTTTATTTTTAAAACAATTTTAAAAATGATTTTTTGTGTTTGACAAAGAGCGTGTTTGCTTTTATTTTTGTTTTAGTTTCACGGGTCTTCTATAAGCTAATTTCGGCGGTAGATGGACCTTGTGACATGGAGGAAAAGTGAACTGGATTGACACTCTTCGGGTCCTTCTCGAGAAAGCTCTCGATGAGGGTAATTCTGGGGAAGTGGTGCGAATTGAAACTCTGCTTTGGAGGGCTATCAATGCCTCAAAATAGAGTTTCTAAAACAAGGCCGGTCGCCAAAAGCGACCGGCCCTATTCATTTTAAAAAATGTCTTGACCATAAATGTTGTTTATGTAAAATCCCTTTTGTTATTGCCGAGGCTGGAAGCCATTTCGGTTTTCCTCATTCGGTGATACAAAAGGAGGAGACTTGATGAACGAGAAGCAGAAGAGTTTCAGGATCGTGCTGTCGTCTATCGTTGGTGCGAAGGAAGATGCCGAGATTGCGTATCAAAAGGAGATCTCGCGTCAAAGGCAGATCGCCGAAGAAATCGAGTGCGTCAACGGTCAGATCGCTGGCCTGCGAGTGGAGCGGGACAATCATTACAAGATCGGCCAGCCTATGCTGGCCATTCCTACAGAGATCGAGATCTCGAAGCTCGAGGCTGGTCGTGCCACCCTCGGTGTGGAGATGGCCGGAATCGAGATGAACATGCGTCGGTACGATGCGAACATCGCCGGCTTGCACATGGATCTCTACATTGCTCTCTCGGAGAATAATCTCGGTACCGAGATTATCAACATCCGCAACGCCGATGATCCCATCAACGAGGCCAAGAAGTTCTTCAACAAGGCGTTCATCTAAGACTCCGTCAGGGCCGGTCGCCAAAAGCGACCGGCCCTATTCATTGTGAAAATATATAATGAAGCGGCGAAATTTTTGCAGATTATTATCTTTGTTGTATATCCTTTTGGTTTTATTGGCCTTTTGTACGAATGTCTGCATAGCGCAGACTAAAATTCATTTTTGAAATTATGAAGCAGAAATTGCAGACTACTTTCTTTGTGGTCTTTCCTTGTGGTCTTGTTGGCACTTCGTGCCAATGTCTGCATAGCGCAGACAAAAATTTTCGCTTTGTGAAAATTTTGGTGGGTCAGCAGGGACTCGAACCCTGGACCAATTGGTTAAGAGCCAACTGCTCTACCAGCTGAGCTACTGACCCATCCTTTTAAGCGAAATAAAATTAGCATTTTTGTTTTTTCCAATCAAGCAATAATTATTAGACCATACTTTTTATAAATTTTGTACAATATTTTTATTATAACTCTCAATCTTTCTAAAACACGGTTTTTGGGTTTTCTGGGACTAAAGGAAATCAAAATTTTCGCAAAGAGAAAAAACTGGTAGACGAAAATTCATTTTATAATTATGAGTTAAGGAGTTGCGGTCTAAGATTGTTGTGGTTTTCCTTGAGGCTTTATTGGCCCGGAGGGCCAATGTTTGCTAACGCAAACTGAATCAATTTTGCTTTGCAAAATTGATTTGTGGTACACCCGACAGGATTTGAACCTGTAACCCTCGGTTCCGAAGACCGATGCTCTATCCAGTTGAGCTACGGGTGCACGACTGTTTCAAATTTCATTCGAGAGTTTAGTTTACATTTGCTATGTTTTCAAGTTTTTATCATAAAAAAAGAGACCTCGCTATTGAGGCCTCTTTTTCAAATATATTTATTTCTTGTTTTCCCATTTCTGCCA